>NZ_JBIRGP010000011.1:0-392070 GCF_044328075.1 Streptomyces sp. NPDC017991
GCGGTTCGATTCGCCGACTGCGTACGGCACTTGGAGTCGGAGGGTGTCACCCGGTACGTGGAGCTGGGGCCCGACGGCGTACTGACCGCGATGGCCCAAGCCTGTCTGCGGGACCCGGACGAGGCGGTCACCGTTCCCGCGCTGCGCAAAGACCGGGCCGAGGGGCCCGCGCTGCTCGCCGCCGTCGCCCGACTGCATGTGACCGGTGCCTTCGTCGACTGGCGTGGAGTGTTCGCCGGACGCGGTGCCCGTCGTGTGGAACTGCCCACCTACGCCTTCCAGCGCAGGCGGCACTGGCTGGACACCCAGACGGTCTCCGGTGACGCGTCGGGCCTCGGACAGGTGGCCGCCCGGCATCCCCTGCTCGGCGCCGTGGTCGTCTCGCCCGACTCCGACGGCCTGGTCCTGACGGGCAGGCTGTCGACCGCCGCCCAGCCATGGCTGGCCGGGCACCAGCTGCTCGGCACCGTCGTGTTCCCCGCCTCGGGCTTCGTGGAACTGGCGATCCGTGCCGGGGACCAGGCGGGATGCGACGTCCTGGCGGACCTGACCATCGACGGGATGTTGACCCTGCCCGCCAACGGCGGTGTCGACGTCCAGGTCGTGGTCGCCGAACCCGGCGAGTCGGGGGAACGGTCGGTGACGATCCACTCCCGCCGTGAGGACGGGCCCTGGACCCGCAACGCCACCGGTGTCCTCGCCACAGGTGCCCCGGCACCCGACTTCGACCTCGCCGCATGGCCCCCCGCCGGCGCGGACGCGATGGACGTCGACGACCTCTACGATCGACTCGCGGACCAGGGCCATGACTACGGACCTGCCTTCCGGGGGTTGCGGGCCGCCTGGCGCCGGGGCGACGAACTGTTCGCCGAGGTCGCCCTGACCGAGGAGACCGACGACAACTTCGGTGTTCACCCGGCACTCCTCGACGCGGCGACACACCTGCGGACGTTCCACGACGAAGAGGGGCAGGACGGGGACCGCGGTGGGCCGAGGCTGCCGACCGCTTGGAACCGTGTCGTCCTGCACGCCGCGGGCGCCACGTCCCTCCGCGTCCGACTGGCGCGCACGGAGCAGGACGGCATGTCCCTGCTCGCGGCCGACGAGGCGGGCAGGCCCGTCCTGTCGGCGCGGTCGCTCACATCGAGCCCGGTGTCACCCGCACAACTCGACGCCGGCCCAGGCCCCGAAGGGTTCCTGGACTCACTGTTCCGTATGGACTGGAACCCGGTCGACGCGGCTCCCGCGACCGGCGCGGACGAGGTGTCCTGGCTGCCCTGGGAGGACATCGGCGACGTCGACGACCTCGCGGGCGGAGCCCCTGGCATCCTCGTGGTGTCACCGGAACCCGGCGACGACGCCGAGAGCGTCCACAGCTCCACACGACGGACCTTGGGCGTCCTTCAGGACTGGATGGCCGACGAGCGGCTCTTCGCCTCCCGGCTCCTGGTCGTGACACGAGGTGCCGTGTCCCTGCACGGCGAGGACGTGACGGACCTCGCGGGCGCCGCGGTCTGGGGCCTGATCAGGGCGGCCCAGCTGGAACACCCAGGCGCGATCGTCCTGGCCGACGTGGACGAGCCCGTCGACAGCGCTGCACTCGCCGCACTCGTCCCGGCAGTCGTCGCGACGGACGAGCCGGAACTGGCCGTCCGCGCGGGGGTGACCTACCGGGCGCGGCTGGCCCGGGTGCCGGTGTCCGAGCAGCGCGAACCCGCCCGCCCCGCCTCCGTCTTCGGCCCCCACGAGGGCACCCTCGTGGACCACGAAGGCACCCTCGGCCCCCACGAAGGCACCCTCGCCGGCCACGAAGGCACTGTCTTCGGTCACGAAGGCACCGTGCTGATCACGGGAGCGATGGGCATGATGGGGCGCCACGTGGCCCGTCACCTGGTGACCGCCCACGGAGTCGGCCACCTGCTGCTGGCAGGCCGCCGCGGCATGGAAGGCGCGGGCTCCTCGGAGCTCCACGACGAACTGACGGCCCTCGGTGCGACCGTCACCATCGCCGCCTGCGACGTCTCCGACAAGGACTCCGTCGCCAGGATGCTCGACGGAATCGACACCGCGTACCCGCTCGTCGGCGTCGTGCACGCGGCGGGCGTCCTCGACGACGGTGTCATCGAGTCGCTGACCCCGGAACGGATCGACGCGGTGATGCGCCCGAAGGTGGACGCGGCCTTCCACCTGCACGAGCTGACCCGGCACCTGGATCTGTCGGCGTTCGTGCTGTTCTCGTCCGACTCCGGCGTCTTCGGCAACGGCGGACAGGCGAACTACGCGGCGGCGAACACCTTCCTGGACGGGCTGGCCGCCCACCGCCGCGCCGCCGGACTCGCCGCCCAGTCCCTGGCGTGGAGCCTGTGGGCCGACGCCAGCGAGATGACCGCGCAGCTCAGCGAGGTCGACCGGTCGCGGATGGACCGGATAGGCATCGTCGGCATGTCCGCCGCCGTAGGACTGGAGCTGTTCGACACCGCCGCGACCGTGGACGAGCCGATACTCGTCCCGATCAAGCTGAACGAGTACGCCGCCCGCGCGAACCCCGACGAACTGCCACGCAAACTGCACGGCCTGTTCGGGGGCGCCGCACGTCGGACCGTACGGGCCCGGTCCGACGGTGGCGAGGCACTCGCCCGGAAGCTCGCCGCTCTGGCCGCTTCCGAACGCGACGAACTGCTCCTCGACCTGGTACGGGAACGCGTAGCCACGGTGCTGCGGCGCGACTCCGCGAGTGACGTCGAGCCGGACCGGGCGTTCCGCGAGCTCGGCTTCGACTCGCTCACCGCACTGGAGTTGCGCAACACGCTCAACGCCGCGACGGGCCTGCGGCTGCCCGCCACGCTGCTGTTCGACCATCCCACGGCCCGCGCGGTGGCCCGGCGGATCGGCAGTACGGCCGGTCCCAAGGAGGACGACCCGGCGCGGCCCGTCCTCACGGAGATCGAACGACTCGAAGCCGCGCTCACGTCGTCGGCACTGACCTCGTCGGAGGCCGACGGCGCGCGCTCCCGGGTCACCGCGCGCCTCGAAGCGCTCCTGCGGTCCTGGCGGGACGGCCACGACCGGCCCGCCGAGGCAGAGACGAACAGCGACCCCGAATGGGCCACCGACAACGAACTCTTCGAGGCCCTGGACAACGAACTCGGCATCTCCTGACACCTGATTCGCGTTTCTCTGCGAGATTGGCTCACGTCCGATGGCGAACGACGAGAAACTGCGCGGCTACCTCAAGCGCGCCACGACCGAACTGCAGCAGACCCGGCGGCGCCTTCGCGACATGGAGGACCGGGAACGCGAGCCGATCGCGATCATCGGGATGGCGTGCCGGTATCCGGGTGGGGTGGCTTCTCCCGAGGATCTGTGGCGGGTGGTGGCCGGTGGTGTGGACGTGGTGTCGGAGTTCCCGTCGGACCGGGGCTGGGATGTCGCGGAGTTGTTCGATCCGACGGGTGAGCGGCCCAACACCAGTTACGTGAATGCCGGTGGGTTTCTGCATGACGCGGCCGGTTTTGACGCGGAGTTCTTCGGGATCAGTCCGAACGAGGCGTTGACGATGGATCCGCAGCAGCGCCTGCTGCTGGAGACGTCGTGGGAGGCGCTGGAACGCGCCGGCATCGACCCCGCCGCACTGCGGGGAAGCGCGACCGGAGTCTTCGCCGGCCTCGTCTACCACGACTATGTGGCCAACACCAATACCGGCGCCATCGCCTCGGGACGGGTCTCGTACGCACTGGGTCTTGAGGGCCCGGCGGTCACCGTTGACACCGCGTGCTCCTCCTCGCTCGTCGCGCTGCATCTCGCGGCGCAGTCGCTCCGCTCGGGCGAATGCTCACTGGCGCTCGCGGGCGGCGCCGCGGTCATGGCGACCCCGGAGACCTTCGTCGAGTTCAGTCTGCAGCGTGGTCTGTCGCGTGATGGGCGGTGCAGGTCGTTTGCGGCTGGGGCGGATGGTACGGGGTGGGGCGAGGGTGTCGGGATGCTGTTGGTGGAGCGTTTGTCGGATGCCCGGCGTCATGGTCATCCGGTGTTGGCGGTGGTGCGTGGTTCGGCGGTGAATCAGGATGGTGCGTCGAATGGGTTGACGGCTCCGAACGGTCCGTCGCAGCAGCGGGTGATTGTGGCTGCGTTGGCGAGTGCGCAGGTGTCGTCGGACCAGGTGGATGTGGTGGAGGGGCACGGTACGGGGACGACGCTGGGTGATCCGATCGAGGCGCAGGCGTTGCTGGCGACGTACGGGCAGGACCGGCCGGCGGGTAGTCCGTTGTGGCTGGGGTCGGTCAAGTCGAACATCGGGCATGCGCAGGCGGCGGCCGGTGTCGCGGGGATCATCAAGATGGTCAAGGCGATGGAGCACGGTGTGCTGCCGCGCACGTTGCATGTGGATGCGCCTTCTCCGCAGGTGGACTGGTCGGCGGGGCGGGTGGAGTTGCTGACGGAGGCGCGCGGGTGGCCGGAGGCCGAGGGCCGTCCGCGCCGCGCGGGTATCTCCTCGTTCGGGATCAGCGGCACGAACGCCCACGTCATCATCGAAGCGGCCGAAACCGCCCCGCAAACCGAGGAAGCCGTCGCCGAGCCCGGATCGGACGGCGACGCGCAGGCCGTACGGACTTCGGTCGTGCCGTGGGTGCTGTCCGCCCGCAGCCGCGAGGGACTGGCCGCACAGGCCGCGCGCCTGCTCGCCTACGCCGAGGAGCGGGCGGATCTGAACCCGGTCGACGTCGGCTTCTCCCTGGCGACATCGCGGGCGGCACTCGAACACCGCGCCGCCGTCGTCGGCCATGAGCGCGAGGACCTGCTCCGAGGGCTCGCCGCACTGGCGTCGGACGAGCCCGACACCGCAGTCGTACGAGGTTCGGTCCGCACCACCCCTGCTGCGACGGCGTTCCTGCTCTCGGGTCAGGGTGCGCAACGGGTCGGCATGGGACGGGAGTTGTACGAGGCGTTCCCGGTGTTCGCGTCGGCGCTGGACGAGGTCTGTGCTGCCCTCGACCCTCATCTCGATCGGCCGTTGCGTGAGGTGATGTGGTCCGAGCCGGAGCTGCTAGGGCAGACGGTGTTCACGCAGGCGGGTCTGTTCGCGGTCGAGGTGGCGTTGTTCCGGCTGCTCGAAGCATGGGGCGTACGGCCCGATTTCCTGGCGGGTCATTCGATCGGTGAGTTGGCGGCGGCGCATGTGGCCGGGGTGTTCTCGCTCGGTGATGCGGCCAGGTTGGTGGCTGCGCGGGGCCGGTTGATGCAGGCGCTGCCGTCGGGTGGGGCGATGGCCGCCATCCAGGCGAGTGAGGACGAGGTCGTTCCGCTGCTGGATGACGCGGCCGTGGCGATCGCGGCGGTCAACGGCCCGACCTCGGTCGTAGTGTCCGGTGCGAACGCCCAAGTCGGTGCCATCGAAGCCCACTTCACCGCACTGGGTCGTAAGACGAGCCGTCTGCGGGTCTCGCACGCCTTCCATTCCCCGCTCATGGACCCGATGCTGGACGACTTCCGTGCAGTTGCCGAGAGCGTCACGTACAGCGCGCCCGCCATCCCGATCGTCTCCAACGTGACGGGCGGGCCGGCGGAAGACCTCGGCTCGGCCGACTACTGGGTCCGGCATGTCCGCGAGGCGGTCCGGTTCGCCGACGGTGTCGCGCACCTTCGTTCTGCCGGCGTGACCCGCTTCGTGGAACTGGGCCCCGACGGCGTGCTGGCCGCGATGACCCGTAACTGCCTGGACGAGCCGTCCGCGGCGACACTCGTCGTGCCTGCCCTGCGGGCGAGCGAGGCCGAGGTCGCGACGCTGCTCACCGCCGTCGCCCAGCTCCATGTGAACGGTGCCGGGCCGGACTGGCACCCGCTCTTCACCGGACGCGGCGCACGGAACGTGGACCTGCCCACGTACGCGTTCCAGCACCGGCGTTACTGGCTGGAGGCATCCGGCGGAACCGTCGATGTGACCTCCGTCGGCCTGGATCGCACCGGCCACCCGCTGCTCGGCGCGACGATCTCCCTGGCCGACTCGGGCAAGGCGGTACTCACCGGCCGACTGGCGGTGGCCGCCCAGCCGTGGCTCGCCGACCACGTCGTCGGCGGTGTCGTGCTCTTCCCCGGAACGGGCTTCGTGGAACTGGCGATCCGCGCCGGAGACCAGGTCGGCTGCGGACGCATCGAAGAGCTGACCCTCCGGACACCGCTCGCCCTGCCGCAGCGCGGTGGCGTGCAGGTGCAGGTCCTGGTGGGAGAGGCGGACGCCCTGGGGGGCCGTCGGGTCAGCGTCCACTCCCGCGACGAAGGCATGTCGGTGTGGACGCAGCACGCCGCCGGAACGCTGACGCCCGGCGCGCACGACGGCCGCGACCTGGAGCAGTGGCCGCCCGTGGGCGCCACCCCCGTGGAACTGGACCGGTTCTACGAAGGACTCGCGGAATCCGGTCTGGAGTACGGGCCGGTGTTCCGGGGGTTGGGGGCGGCGTGGCGGCGGGGTGAGGAGGTGTTCGCGGAGGTCGCGCTTCCTGATCAGGTGGAGGGGGCCGGGTTCGGGTTGCATCCGGCGTTGCTGGACGCGGCTCTGCATGCGGTGGCGTTGAGTGGTGCGGTGGTCGGTGACGGGGTGGTGCTGCCGTTCGCCTGGTCGGGCGTGGAACTGTTCGCCTCCGGCGCCGAAGCGCTGCGCGTCCACGTCGTTCCGTCGGCCGGCGGAGCGGTCTCTCTGCAGGTCGCGGACGCCTCGGGACGCGCGGTGGCCACGGTGGAGTCGCTGGTGCTGCGGGAGATCTCCGCCGACCAGCTCTCGGCCGCCCGGTCGGTGTTCCACGAGTCGCTCTTCCGCGTGGACTGGTCGCCGGTTCCGGCAGCACTCTCCGAGGCCGCAGCACTCCCCGACGCCTCAGCACTCTCCGACGCTGCAGCGCTCCCCGGCGCCTCGGCCGACTGGGCCACGTGGGACGAACTGGGACCCGACGATGATGTCCCCGCGATCGTGGTGCTGCCGACCACCGCGGGAACGGACCCGGCCTCCGTCCGGTCGGCAGTGCACCGGGTTCTGGACGCCGTACGGTCCTGGCAGGCCGAAGAGCGGTTCGCCGACGCGACGTTGGTCGTGGCCACCCGTGGCGCGGTGTCCTCGAACGGTGAGGATGTCACAGACCTCGCGGGTGCGGCGGTGTGGGGTCTGGTGCGGTCGGCGCAGTCGGAGAATCCGGGGCGGTTCGTGCTGGCCGACCTCGACGTGGGTGCCGGTCTTGCCGAGGTGGTGGCGGCAGCCGCTCTGGGTGAGCCGCAGGTGGCGATCCGCGAGGGCGTCGTGCACGTGGCGCGCTTGGCACGTGTCGCCGTCGAGGTGCGGGAAGCGCACGAGGAGCCGGCCTCGGTGTTCTCCCATGATGGTGCGGTTCTGGTGACGGGTGCGTTCGGTGCGCTGGGCAACCTCGTGGCGCGGCATCTCGTCGTCGAGCACGGGGTGCGTCGTCTCGTCCTGGTGGGTCGGCGGGGCGGGGAGGCCCCGGGGGCCGGGGAGTTGTGTGCGGAGCTGACGGGGCTGGGTGCCGAGGTCGAGGCCGTGGCCTGTGATGTCTCGGACCGGGATGCGGTGGCGGCGCTGGTCGCGGACCGTGAGCTGTCGGGTGTGGTGCATGTTGCCGGGGTGTTGGACGACGGGGTGATCTCGTCGTTGACTCCGGAGCGGGTGGACGCGGTGTTGCGTCCCAAGGTGGACGCGGCGTGGCATCTGCATGAGCTGACCCGGCACCTCGACCTGTCGGCGTTCGTGCTGTTCTCCTCGGCCGCTGGTGTGCTGGGGACGTCGGGCCAGGGGAGTTACGCGGCGGCCAACGCGTATCTGGACGGTCTGGCGGAGCATCGCCGCGCGTCCGGACTGCCGGGTCTTTCGCTGGCATGGGGGCCGTGGTCGGCGGGCGTGGGTGGCATGGCGGGCGGGCTAGCCGGTTCCGATACCCAGCGGATGGCCCGGTCCGGCGTGGAGGGACTCTCCGCCGACCAGGGCCTCGCCCTCCTGGACACCGCGGTCGCGCTGGGTACGGCCGCGCTGGTGCCCATCCGCCTCGATCCCAGGGTTCTGGCCGCCGCCGGCGCCGGCGAGGTGCCCCACCTGTTCCAGGGGCTCGTACCGAGGATGCGCCGCTCGGCCACGGGCGCCCGGGCGGACACGGGATCCCTGCGCAGGCAGTTGGCGACCCGGCCCGAGTCGGAGTGGCACGAGGTCCTGCTCGGCATGGTCCGTACCCAGGCGGCTGTCGTGCTCGGGCACGCCGGTCCGGCGGCGATCGACCCAGAGCGCGCGTTCCGCGACCTCGGCGTGGACTCGCTGTCGGCGGTGGAACTGCGCAACGGGCTGGGGGAGGCGACCGGCCTGCGGCTGCCCGCCACGCTGGTCTTCGACTACCCGACCCCGGAGGTACTCGCGCGGTACCTGCTGAGCGAGGTGTCCGGCTCCGTGGACGACGGCCTCGGCGCCGTCGCGTCCGTCGCTTCCGACGACGAGCCGATCGCGATCATCGGGATGGCGTGCCGGTATCCGGGTGGGGTGGCTTCTCCCGAGGATCTGTGGCGGGTGGTGGCCGGTGGTGTGGACGTGGTGTCGGAGTTCCCGTCGGACCGGGGCTGGGATGTCGCGGAGTTGTTCGATCCGACGGGTGAGCGGCCCAACACCAGTTATGTGAATGCCGGTGGGTTCCTGCATGACGCGGCCGGTTTCGATGCGGAGTTCTTCGGGATCAGTCCGAACGAGGCGTTGACGATGGATCCGCAGCAGCGCCTGTTGTTGGAGACGTCGTGGGAGGCGCTGGAACGCGCTGGCATCGACCCCGCCGCACTGCGGGGCAGTGCGACCGGAGTGTTCGCCGGAATGATGTACCACGACTACGCGGCGAACAGCAGCACGGGCGCGATCGCCTCCGGCCGCGTGGCCTACAACTTCGGCTTCGAGGGCCCGGCGGTCACCGTCGACACCGCGTGCTCCTCCTCACTGGTGGCACTGCACTGGGCCGCCCAGGCCCTCCGCTCGGGGGAGTGCACGCTGGCGCTGGCCGGCGGTGTCGCGGTCATGGCCACCCCCGAGGCGTTCGTGGAGTTCAGCAAACAGCGCGGTCTCGCGGCCGACGGCCGGAGCAAGTCGTTCGCCGCGTCGGCCGACGGCACCGGCTGGAGCGAAGGCGTCGGCATGCTCCTGGTGGAGCGGCTGTCGGACGCCCGGCGCAACGGTCATCCCGTCCTGGCGATCGTCCGTGGCACCGCGACCAATCAGGACGGCGCGTCGAACGGCCTGACCGCGCCCAACGGCCCCTCGCAGCGCCGCGTGATCCGGCAGGCGCTCGCCAACGCGGGCCTCGGCACCGGCGATGTGGACGCGGTGGAGGCACACGGCACGGGCACCACGCTGGGCGACCCGATCGAGGCGCAGGCCCTGCTGGCGACGTACGGGCAGGACCGTCCGCAGGACAGCCCGCTGTGGCTCGGGTCCATCAAGTCGAACATGGGCCATACCCAGGCGGCGGCCGGTGTCGCGGGGATCATCAAGATGGTCAAGGCGATGGAGCACGGCGTACTGCCGCGCACACTGCACGTGGATGCGCCGACGCCGGAAGTGGACTGGGCCTCGGGGGATGTCGAGTTGCTGACCGAGGCGCGCGAGTGGCCGCGGAACGGCCGTCCGCGCCGGGCGGGCGTCTCCTCGTTCGGGATCAGCGGGACCAACGCCCACGTCATCATCGAGCAGGTTCCGGCGTCTGCGGTTCCGGCGTCGACGGATCCGGCGTCGGTCGGGGAAGCACCGGCAGACGGCATCCCCTGGATGCTGTCGGGCCGGTCCGCCGAGGGGCTGCGCGGCCAGGCCGAGAAGCTCAGGTCCTACCTCGTGGCTCACCCGGACGTGGGCTCCGCCGACATCGCGTTCTCCCTGGCGACGTCCCGTCCCGCCATGGAACACCGCGCGGTGGTGATCCCGGACGACCGTGAGGCGGCACTCGACGGCCTCGCGGCCCTCGCAGCCGGGGAACTGCGGCCAGGCGTGGTACGCGATACGGCGACGCCTGGTGCGACCGCGTTCCTGTTCTCGGGTCAGGGTGCGCAACGCGCCGGTATGGGCCGGGAGTTGTACGAGGCGTTCCCGGTGTTCGCGTCGGCGCTGGACGAAGTGTGTGCCGCCCTGGATCCGCACCTGGACCGCTCGGTACGTGAGGTGATGTGGTCCGAGCCGGAGCTGCTCGGGCAGACGGTCTTCACGCAGGCGGGTCTGTTCGCGGTCGAGGTGGCGCTGTTCCGGCTGCTGGAGTCGTGGGGCGTACGCCCTGACTTCCTGGCGGGTCACTCGATCGGTGAGTTGGCGGCGGCGCATGTCGCCGGGGTGTTCTCTCTCGATGACGCGGCGCGGCTGGTGGCCGCGCGGGGGCGGTTGATGCAGGCGCTGCCGTCGGGTGGGGCGATGGCTGCGGTTCAGGCGACCGAGGACGAGGTCGCTCCGCTGCTGGGCGGCGAGGTGGCTGTCGCGGCGCTCAACGGACCGGACGCGGTGGTGGTCTCCGGTACGGAGGCCGAAGTCGCGCGGGTCGTCGCCCACTTCACCGCCATCGGGCGCAAGGTGTCCCGGCTGCGGGTGTCGCACGCGTTCCACTCCCCGCTCATGGATCCGATGCTCGACGCCTTCCGCGAGGTGGCCGAGAGCATCACCTACGGCAGCCCCGCCGTCCCGGTCGTCTCGAACGTGACGGGCGCGCTGGCGGAGGACCTCGGGTCGGCCGACTACTGGGTCGGGCACGTGCGCCAGGCCGTCCGCTTCGCCGACGGCGTACGGACCCTGCACGACGAGGGCGTCACCCGCTTCGTGGAACTGGGCCCCGACGGTGTCCTGTCCGCGATGGTGCGAGCCGTGGTGGACGACGGAGTGCTGGTGGTGCCGACGCTACGGCGGGAGCACGGTGAGTCCAGGACGTTGCTGACGGCGGTCGGCCGACTGCACGCGGCTGGTGTTGCCATCGACCGGGCCAGGTTGTTCGACGGTCGTGGTGCCCGGCGCGTCGACCTTCCCACCTACGCGTTCCAACGCGAGCAGTACTGGCTCGACGTGCGAAGTTACTGGCGCGAGGCATGGGCCGGCTCGGCTATCGATGGCAACGACCTCGCCTCCGCGGGGCTGGAGGCATCGGGGCACCCGCTGCTGGGGGCGGTCATCTCCTCACCCGACTCGGACGGTGTCGTTCTGACGGGCCGGCTGTCGGTCCACGACCAGCCCTGGCTGCGCGACCACGAGGTGTTCGGCAACGTCGTGTTCCCTGGCAGCGGGCTCATGGAACTGGCGATTCGCGCCGGCGACCAGGTCGGCTGCGGAACACTGGACGAACTGACACTGGAAGCACCTCTGATGCTTCCGGCCGAGGGCTCGATCTCGGTGCAGGTCGTGGTCGGGGACACGGGTGAGTCGACGGGGCGTACGGTCGCCGTCCACTCACGCACCGACATCGACGCGCCCTGGACCCGCCATGCCTCGGGCCAGGTCTCAGGCCAAATGTCTGGCCATTCTTCCGGCCCTGCCTCGGGTCATGTCTCGGGTCATGTCTCAACGGCGGGCACCGCGCCCGCCTTCGAACTTGGGCAGTGGCCGCCGGCGCAAGCGACCGCGGTGGACATCACCGGGCTGTACGACGACCTGGCGGAGGCAGGGCTGGAGTACGGTCCGGCCTTCCGGGGATTGCGTGCGGTGTGGCGGCGCGGCGACGAGGTGTTCGCCGAGGTCGCGCTCCCCGACTCCGAGGCGGCGGACGGCTTCGGCCTGCATCCGGCGCTCCTGGATGCCGCCCTGCACGCGATCGCGTCGAGCGACGACGACCGGGGCACAGCCCTGCCGTTCGCCTGGTCGGGGGTGGAGCTCTTCGCCTCCGGTGCCACGTCGCTGCGCGTCAAGCTGACCCGAACCGGTACGGCGAGCGTGTCCCTCCGGCTCGCCGACCCGACCGGCCGGCCGGTGGCGTCGGTGGAGTCACTGACGCTGCGTGAGACGTCCGCCGCCCAACTCGCCTCGGCCCGCGCCGCGTTCCACGAGTCGCTGTTCCACGTCGTCTGGTCCCCGCTCGAAACCCGGCCCGTCGCCGACCGGCCGTCCTGGGCGCACTGGGACACGCTGACCCTCGACGCCCCCGTACCCGAGGTCGTACTGCTGGAGCTCCCGGCCGGTGACGCGACCGCCGTACGTCCGAGCGTCGGACGCGCCCTTGATGTCGTGCGGTCGTGGCTGGCGGGGGAGCGGTTCGCCGAGGCGACGTTGGTCGTGGCGACTCGTGGTGCGGTGTCTTCGGTGGGTGAGGATGTCACCGATCTGGCGGGTGCGGCGGTGTGGGGTCTGGTGCGGTCGGCGCAGTCGGAGAATCCGGGGCGGTTCGTGCTGGCCGACCTTGATGCGGGTGCCGGGTTGGCTGAGGTGGTGGCGGCTGCTGTTCTGGGTGAGCCGCAGGTGGTGGTCCGCGGGGGCGTGGTGCACGCCCCTCGGTTGGGCCGTGTCGCCGTGGAAGCGCTGGAGGTGGGGGAGGAGCCGGCCTCGGTGTTCTCCGGTGATGGTGCGGTTCTGGTGACGGGTGCGTTCGGTGCGTTGGGCGGCCTGGTGGCGCGGCATCTCGTTGCTGGGCACGGGGTGCGGCGGCTGGTGTTGGTGGGTCGGCGGGGTGCGGAGACACCGGGAGCGGCGGAGTTGTGTGCCGAGCTGGCCGGGCTGGGTGCCGAGGTCGAGGCCGTGGCCTGTGATGTGTCGGACCGGGATGCGGTGGTGGCGCTGGTCGCGGACCGTGAGCTGTCGGGTGTGGTGCATGTTGCCGGGGTGTTGGACGACGGGGTGATCTCGTCGTTGACGCCGGAGCGGGTGGATGCGGTGTTGCGTCCGAAGGCGGACGCGGCCTGGCATCTGCATGAGTTGACGCGGGACATGGACCTCTCGGCGTTCGTCATGTTCTCCTCGGCGGCGGGTGTACTCGGGTCTCCCGGCCAGGGCAACTACGCGGCGGCGAACGGGTTCCTGGACGCCCTGGCAGCGCACCGCCGGGCGAACGGGCTGCCCGCCCAGTCGCTCGCCTGGGGTCTGTGGAGCGGAGGAATGGCGGGGCAGGTCGACGACGCCGACCTCCGCCGCCTCGCCCGCACCGGCCTGAAGGCGCTGTCCGCGGAACAGGGGCTCGCACTCCTCGACACGGCCGCGACGGTGGACGCGGCCGTCCTCGTCCCGATGAGCCTGGACCTCAAGGCACTTGGCGCCGCCGGTGGCGAAGTGCCGCATCTGCTGCGCGGTCTGGTCCGGCGCCCGGCACGCCGGGTCGCCGGCAGCGCAACCGGCGGGACATCGGACCTCGGACGGCGGCTGGCCGACCTGTCCGAGAACGAGAGGGAAGCCCTGCTGCTGGAGATCGTGCGCGGCGGCGCCGCGGCCGTCCTAGGGCATCCGGGTCCCTCGGCCATCGATCCCGCCCGCGCCTTCGGCGAGCTCGGGTTCGACTCGCTGTCGGCGGTGGAGTTCCGCAACGCGCTGAACGAGGCGACCGGGCTGCGCCTGTCGCCGACGCTCGTCTTCGACTACCCGACGCCGACCGTCCTCGCCCGCCACCTCCAGGACACGGTGACCGGCAACACCGTGGACACCCCGCTTCCCACCGTTGGCCGGGTTGACGAGCCGATAGCGATCGTGGGCATGGCCTGCCGTTTCCCGGGTGGTGTCGCGTCGCCGGACGACCTGTGGCGGCTGGTGGCCGACGGCGTGGACGCCGTGTCGGAGTTCCCCCGGGACCGTGGCTGGGACATCGGGCGCCTCTACGACCCCGAAGGCACCCGGCAGGACACCAGTTACGTCGATGCCGGCGGGTTCCTGCACGACGCGTCCGAGTTCGACGCGGCCTTCTTCGGGATCTCACCGCGTGAGGCCCTCGCCATGGACCCCCAGCAGAGGCTCCTGCTGGAGACGTCCTGGGAGGCCCTGGAGCGGGCGGGGATCGATCCCTCGTCCCTGGGCGGGAGCCGGACCGGTGTCTTCGCCGGGGCGATGTACCACGACTACGCGTCGAGCAGTAACACCGGCTCGGTCGCTTCAGGCCGTATCTCGTACACGTTGGGTCTTGAGGGCCCGGCGGTCACCGTCGACACCGCGTGCTCGTCGTCGCTGGTCGCACTGCACCTCGCGGTACAGGCACTCCGCTCGGGCGAATGCTCCTTGGCTCTCGCGGGCGGTGTCGCGGTGATGGCGACGCCGGACACCTTCGTCGAGTTCAGTCGTCAGCGGGGGTTGGCTCCGGATGGGCGGGCGAAGTCGTTCGCCGCCGGGGCCGACGGGACGTCCTGGGGCGAGGGCGCGGGCATGTTGCTGGTGGAGCGGCTGTCGGATGCCCGTGCCAACGGTCACCCGGTCCTGGCGGTGGTGCGGGGCACGGCGGTCAACCAAGACGGGGCTTCCAACGGCTTGACCGCGCCGAACGGTCCGTCCCAACAGCGGGTGATCCGGCAGGCGTTGGCCGCCGCCGACCTCGGTACCGGCGATGTGGACGCGGTGGAGGCGCACGGCACGGGGACGACACTCGGCGATCCGATCGAGGCGCAGGCGCTGCTGGCGACGTACGGGCAGGATCGTCCGGAGGGCAGTCCGCTGTGGCTCGGCTCGATCAAGTCGAACATCGGGCATACGCAGGCTGCCGCGGGCGTGGCGGGGATCATCAAGATGGTCAAGGCCATGGACCACGGTCTCCTGCCGCGCACGCTGCACGTCGACGAGCCGACGCCTCACGTGGACTGGACCGTGGGCGAGGTCGAACTGTTGACGGAGGCGCGGGAGTGGCTGGAGGCGGAGGGGCGTCCGCGGCGGGCGGGGATCTCGTCGTTCGGGATCAGCGGTACCAACGCCCATGTCATCATCGAAGCGGCTCCCGCACCGGTTCCGGCACCCGCACGCGCACCGGCTCCCGCTCCGGCTCCGGCTTCGGCCGGGGGCGACGAACGGCTGACCGGGACGACGCCGCCGGTGCCCTGGCTGGTGTCCGGACGTGACCGGGAGGCGGCGACGGCCCAGGCCGCCCGGCTTCTGCAGTTCCTCCAGGAACACCCGGAGCTGGACACGGTGGACGTGGGCTTCTCCCTAGCCACCTCGCGGGCCGCGCTGGAGCACCGCACCGTGGTGGTGGGAGAGGACCGCGCGGAACTCCTCGCCGGACTCGGCAGGCTGGCCGCAGGCGACCACCACCACTCCGGCCAAAGCCGAACGGAGGGCGCGACGGCGTTCCTGTTCTCGGGTCAGGGTGCGCAACGGGTGGGTATGGGGCGGGAGTTGTGCGAGGCGTTCCCGGTGTTCGCGTCGGCGCTGGACGAGGTCTGTGCTGCCCTCGACCCTCATCTCGATCGGCCGATCCGCGAGGTGATGTGGTCCGAGCCGGAGCTGCTGGATCGGACGGTGTTCACGCAGGCGGGTCTGTTCGCGGTCGAGGTGGCGTTGTTCCGGCTGCTCGAAGCATGGGGTGTACGGCCTGACTTCGTGGCGGGTCATTCGATTGGTGAGTTGGCGGCGGCGCATGTGGCCGGGGTGTTCTCGCTCAGCGACGCGGCAAGACTGGTCGCTGCGCGCGGCCGGTCGATGCAGGCGCTCCCGTCGGGCGGGGCGATGGCCGCCATCCAGGCCAGTGAGGACGAGGTCGTTCCGCTGCTGGACGACGCGGCCGTGGCGATCGCGGCGGTCAATGGCCCGGCGTCGGTCGTGGTGTCCGGTGCGGACGCCCAAGTCGGCGCCATCCAAGCCCACTTCACCGCGCTGGGGCGAAAGACGAGCCGTCTGCGGGTCTCGCACGCCTTCCATTCCCCGCTCATGGATCCGATGCTGGACGACTTCCGTGCAGTCGCCGAGAGCATCACGTACAGCACGCCCGCCATCCCGATCGTCTCCAACCTCACAAGGGGATCGGAGGCGGAAGACCTCGGTTCGGCCGACTACTGGGTCCGTCACGTCCGTGAGGCAGTGCGGTTCGCCGACGGAGTCCAGGCGCTGCGGGACGAGGGAGTCACCCGCTTCGTCGAACTGGGACCTGATGCCGTCCTCGCCGCGATGGCCCAGAACTGCCTGGACGACGAACGGTCCGTACCTCTCGCGTTCGTGCCGGTGTCGCGTACGAACCAAGCCGAGCCGACCGCCCTCCTCACCGCGCTCGGACAGCTCCACACCGCGGGGGCCGCTGTCGACTGGCACGCGATGTTCGCCGGGCGGGGAGCCCAGCTGGTCGAACTGCCCACCTATGCCTTCCAACGGGACCGGTACTGGCTGGTGGACGTCCCGGCGGGCGACGGCCCCGCCGCGGTAGGGCTCGGCCCGGCCGGGCATCCGCTGCTCGGCGCCGTGGTCGACCTGCCCGGCTCCGACGGGGTGGCGCTGACCGGCAGGCTGTCGGCCGGGGACCTGCCCTGGCTGGCCGACCACGAGGTGTTCGGCTCGGTACTGCTGCCGGGCACCGCCTTCGTGGAACTGGCCGTACGGGCCGGGGACCAGGTCGGCTGCGACGTACTGGAGCAACTCACCCTGGAAGCACCGCTGATCCTGCCCCAGGACGGAGTCGCGCTCCATGTGTCCGTCGGCGAGCCCGACGAGCTGGGCCGCCGCACGGTGAGCGTCCACTCCCGGCACGACGACGGCAACGGCACAACCGGTCAGGAGGCATGGACCCGGCACGCCGAAGGCATGCTGGCCGCGGGCACCGGACAGCAGCCTTCTGATGATCCGGACCACCGGACGACGTCGCCGAGGCCGGAGCAGTGGCCGCCCGCCGGGGCGACCCCGATCGACCTGGACGGCGTCTACGACCGTCTCGCCCAGCGGGGTTTCGGTTACGGGCCGACGTTCCAGGGGCTGCGCGCCGCGTGGCGGGCCGGTGACGACCTGTTCGCCGAGGTCGCGTTGCCGGAGGACGAGCGTGCCGAGGCCGCCGCGTACGGGATCCACCCGGCACTGCTCGACGCCGCCCTGCACGTGATCCTGCTCGACGACGGCGAGGAGACAGGCGAGGGGGCAGGCGAGGGGGCCCTGCTCCCGTTCGAGTGGAGCGGGGTGAACCTGCATGCCGCGGGCGCCCCGGTGCTCCGCGTCCGGGTGTCGCCGCTGGGTGGCACCGCGCTGGAACTGGCGGCCACCGACGAGGCGGGACAGCCCGTGCTCACCGTGGAGTCGCTGGTCTCGCGGCCCATGTCGCCCGAGCAGCTCACCGTGCGGAGCGGCCCGGACGACTCGCTCTTCACCGTGGCCTGGACACCCGCGCCCGACATGGTCGTACGGCCCGACGTGAAGCCGGCGGTGCTGGGGTCCGACCGCTGCGGTCTGGACGACGCCGTGCCCGCGTTCGCGGATCTGGCCGAGCTGGCCGGGGCCGGCTGCCCCGAGGTCGTGGTGTGGGCGTGCCCGTCCGGTGCCGGCGACGTCCCCGCGGGCGTCCGGTCCGTGACGCACCGCGTGTTGGACGTCGTCCAGGGATGGCTGGCCGACGAGCGGTTCGCCGCGTCCCGCCTCGTGGTGGTCACCCGGGGGGCCACGACGGCGGGCGGCGCCGGACAGCTCGCGCAGGCACCCGCTTGGGGCCTGATCCGGGCCGCCCAGGCGGAGAACCCCGGGCGGTTCGTCCTGGTGGACCTGGACGACGGACCGGTGCCGTCCACCGCCCTGGCCGCCGTGGCCGCCTCGGGCGAACCCGAGGCGGCGGTCCGCGCCGGAGAGATCCACGTGCCCCGACTGGTCGGCGTCGAGCCGGTGGTGTCGTCGGTGGTGTCGTCGGTGTGGGGTGGGTGGGGTTCGGGGTGGGTGTTGGTGACGGGTGGTACGGGTGGGTTGGGTGCGTTGGTGGCTCGGCATCTTGTTGTTGTGCATGGTGTGCGGCGTCTTGTGTTGGTGGGTCGTCGGGGTGTGGGGGCGCCGGGTGCTTCTGAGTTGTGTGCGGAGTTGACGGGGTTGGGTGCTGAGGTCGAGGTGGTGGCCTGTGATGTGTCGGACCGGGGTGCGGTGGTGGCGCTGGTGTCGGGTCGTGTGTGGTCGGGTGTGGTGCATGCGGCGGGTGTGGTGGACAACGGGTTGGTGGGTTCGTTGTCTGCGGGTCGGGTGGATGGGGTGTTGGGTGCGAAGGTTGATGGGGCCTGGTTTTTGCATGAGTTGACGCGGGATATGGGGTTGTCGGCGTTTGTGTTGTTCTCGTCGGTGGGTGGGTCGTTGCTGGCGGCGGGGCAGGGTGGTTATGCGGCGGCGAATGTGTTCTTGGACGCGTTGGCCGTGTATCGGCGTGGTGAGGGGTTGGTGGGGACGTCGTTGGCGTTCGGCCTCTGGGACGTCGACACAGGCATGGCAGGTGACCTCACCGAAGCGGACGCCGACAGGCTGCGACGCCTGGGTATGCCCGCGATACCGGTGGACGCGGCGCTGGCCCTGTTCGACGCCGCCCTGTCCGCGAAGGACGCGGCGGTCGTACCGCTGCATCTGGACCGGGCGGCGTTGCGGGCCCGGGGCGACGACGTTCCGGCTCTGCTGCGCGGGCTGACCGGTGGAACCCGCCGTGCCGTCCGCGCCCGCGCCCGGGCCGAGGGACCGGGAAGCCGGGAGCTGCCGCGGCGGCTCGCAGGCCTGGACCGGGCCGACCGCCTCGTCGTCCTGCTGGAACTGGTCCGGACCCAGGTGGCGGGGGTGCTCGGTCATGCTTCGCCGAAGGCTGTCGAGGCGGATCGGGCTTTCAGGGAGCTGGGTTTCGATTCCCTGTCGGCGGTGGAGTTGCGGAACGCGTTGCGGGCGGAGACCGGTCTGGCTCTTCCGGCGACGTTGGTGTTCGACCACCCGACGGCCCGGGCCGTGGCCGCCTACCTCGACGCGGAACTCGCGGGGACGGCCGGCGACACGGCGGCACCGGTGGCGGTGCGGTCGGTCGCTGACGACGATCCGGTGGTGATCGTGGGGATGGCGTGCCGTTATCCGGGTGGTGTGGCGTCGCCTGATGATCTGTGGCGGTTGGTGGCGGACGGTGTTGACGCGGTGTCGGCGTTTCCGGTGGACCGGGGCTGGGATGTGGAGGGTATTTATCATCCTGAGCCGGGGAAGCCGGGGAAGACCATCGCGCGGGAGGGTGGGTTCCTTTATGACGCGGCGGAGTTCGACGCTGATTTCTTCGCCATTTCGCCGAGGGAGGCGGCGGACACTGATCCGCAGCAGCGGTTGCTGCTGGAGGCGTCGTGGGAGGCGTTCGAGCGTGCGGGGATCGATCCGCACACGATGCGTGGCAGCCGGACCGGCGTCTTCACCGGACTCATGTACCACGACTACGCGCTGGACATGGACGCCGCCAGCACCAACGGCGGGAGCCTCGCCTCCGGCCGGGTCTCCTATGTGTTCGGCCTGGAGGGGCCGGCGGTGACCATCGACACGGCCTGTTCGTCCTCGCTGGTGGCACTGCACCTGGCCGCGCAGGCACTGCGCTCCGGTGAGTGCTCCCTGGCACTGGCAGGCGGCGTGACGGTGATGGCCACCCCCGGCATGTTCGTGGAGTTCAACCGGCAGCGGGGCCTGGCCGCGGACGGCCGCAGCAAGTCGTTCTCGGCGTCCGCGGACGGCACCGGCTGGGCCGAAGGCGTCGGGATGCTCTTGGTGGAGCGGTTGTCGGACGCCCGGCGCAACGGGCATCCGGTGCTGGCCGTGGTGCGTGGTTCCGCGGTGAACCAGGACGGTGCCTCGAACGGGTTGACGGCGCCGAACGGTCCGTCGCAGCAGCGGGTGATCCGGCAGGCGCTCGCCAACGCACGCCTGTCGTCCGACCAGGTCGACGCGGTGGAGGCGCACGGCACCGGCACCACGCTGGGCGATCCGATCGAGGCGCAGGCCCTGCTGGCGACGTACGGGCAGGACCGTCCGCAGGCCAGCCCGCTGTGGCTGGGGTCCATCAAGTCGAACATGGGACACGCCCAGGCCGCCGCCGGAGTCGCGGGCATCATCAAGATGGTCCAGGCGATACGCCACGGCATCCTGCCCAGGACACTCCACGTCGACGAACCGACCCCGCACGTCGACTGGTCGGCGGGGCGGGTGGAGCTGCTGACCGAGGCGCGGGAGTGGCCGGAGGTGGACGGTCGTCCGCGGCGAGCGGGGATCTCCTCGTTCGGGATCAGCGGCACCAACGCCCACGTCATCGTCGAGCAGGCCCCGGACGCCGCCTGGTCCGACCCGTCCGAGCCCGGCCGACCGGATCGACCGGATCGACCGGATCGACCGGAGCCCGCCGGAACCGGTACTGGTTCCGTGTTCGGCGAAGTCGAGCCTGCCGAGCACGGGGTCGAGTCCGGGTCCGGGTCCGGGTCCGGTGGCCCTGCGCCCGTCGGGACCGAGTCCGGTGCACCCGTGCCCGTCGGCGCCGAGTTCCGCGAAGTCGTGCCCGGACCTGTGCCATGGGTGCTCTCCGGCAAGTCCGCCGAAGGGCTGCGCGGCCAGGCGGAACGGCTCGCAACCTTCCTCCGGACCGGGGCAGACCTCTCCGCGGTGGACGTGGGGTACTCGCTGGCGACCTCCCGGTCGGTGTTCGACCATCGCGCGGTGGTGACGGCGAAGGACCGTGACGCCGGCCTGGCCGCTCTGGACGCGCTCGCGACCGACGCCGTGGACGGGAACGTCGTACAGGGCGTGGCCGCGGGAGACGCCCGGCCGCCGGTGTTCGTCTTCCCCGGGCAGGGTTCGCAGTGGGTCGGTATGGCGGTCGAACTCCTCGACAGCTCACCCCGTTTCGCCGCCCGCATGGACGAATGCGCCAAGGCCCTCGGGCCGTTCGTGGAGTGGGACCTGTTGGAGGTGTTGCGTGGTGACGGTGGGCCTTTGGTGCGGGTGGACGTGGTCCAGCCGGTCCTGTGGGCGGTGATGGTGTCGCTGAGTGAGGTGTGGCGTGGTTTCGGGGTGGAGCCTGCCGCTGTCGTCGGGCATTCCCAGGGTGAGATCGCGGCTGCCTGTGTGGCGGGTGCGCTGACGCTGGAGGACGGGGCCCGTGTCGTCGCGGTGCGCAGCCGCATCATCGCGGAGGACCTCGCCGGCCAGGGCGGCATGCTCTCGGTGGCCCTGTCCGCCGAAGCCGTCGCCGAACTGCTGGCGGACCGGGACGGACGCCTGGAACTCGCCGTGGTCAACGGCCCCGCCTCGGTCGTCGTGTCCGGCGAGACGGAGGCGCTGGCGGAACTTGAGAAGACACTGAAGAGCCGGAACGTCCGCGTCCGCCTCGTCCCCGTCAACTACGCCTCCCACGCCATGTTCGTCGAGGGCGTCCGCGACCGGATCCTCGCCGAGCTGGACGGACTGGCCCCCCGGCCGTCCCGGATCGGGTTCTACTCGACGGTGACCGGTGGCCTGGCCGACACGTCCACGCTGGACGCCGCGTACTGGTACGCCAACCTGCGGCAGACCGTCCGCTTCGAACAGGCCACGCGCGCGCTGCTGGACGACGGCTTCACCGCGTTCGTGGAGTCCAGCCCCCACCCCGGCCTCCTTGTCGGCCTGGGGGAGACCCTGGAGGCGCACGGCTCCACCGCCGTGACCGTCGGCTCGCTCCGCCGGGGCGAGGGCGGCGCGCGACGGCTCCTCGCCTCGGTCGCCGAGGCCTGGGCGGGCGGTGTGCACGTCGACTGGAGCGCCGCCTTCGAAGAGCAGCGGCCCCGGCGCGTCGAGCTGCCCACCTACGCCTTCCAACGCCGCCGGCACTGGACCGACGCCGTCGCCGCCGCCCCGGGCGCCGACCCCGCCGACGCCGCGTTCTGGGACGCGGTGGAACGCGAGGACCTGGCCTCCCTGGCGGACCGTCTCGATCTCGCTCCCGAGGCACTGGGAGACATCGTCCCCGCCCTGTCCACCTGGCGCCGACGGCACCACGAGGACGCCACCGTGGACTCCTGGCGCTACCGGATCGTGTGGAAATCCCTGGCCGAGCGCCCCGCCGCCCCGCTCAACGGCACCTGGCTCGTCGCGATCCCGTCCGGGCTGCCGCGACAGGCAACGGTCGCCGCGATCACCGACGGCCTCGCCGGACAGGGCGCGCACGTCGTGCTCCTGGAGACCGACGGGGACGACCGGGCCGCGCTCACGGAGCGGTTGCGTGCGGGGACGGCCGACGGCGTCCTGTCGCTGCTCGCGTTCGACACCCGGCCGCACCCCGACCACCCGACGCTCACCCGGGGCGCCGTCGCCACGATCGCGCTGGCGCAGGCACACGGCGACGCCGGGCTCACGGCCCCGCTGTGGTGCGTCACCCGGGGCGCCGTCGCCGTGGACGGCGCGGGCGAACCGGCCGATCCGGCCCAGGCGTCGCTCTGGGGCCTCGGTACGGTGCTCGGCCTGGAACGCCCGGGTACCTGGGGCGGCATGGTCGACCTCCCCGCCGACGCCGACCTTCCCGCCGATGCCGATGCCGATGCCGATGCCGATGCCGACACGGACGCCGATGCCGATGCCGACACGGACGCCGACGCCCACGCGGACCTCGACCCGGACACCGTCCGGCGCCTGTGCGCCGCGCTGGGCGGCGCGGACGGGGACCAGATCGCGATCCGGCCCGCCAGGACCGCGGCCCGCCGCATGGTGCGCGCCGCCCTCGGCGACACACCCGCCGAACGGCGCTGGCGGCCACGCGGGACGGTCCTGGTCACCGGCGGCACCGGCGGGATCGGCGCCCACGTGGCCCGGTGGCTCGCCGGCAACGGCGCCGAGCACCTCGTCCTCACCAGCCGCCGCGGCCCGGCGGCCGAGGGCGTCACGGAACTGACGGCCGAACTGACGGCGCTGGGCACCCGGGTGACCGTCGCGGCCTGCGACGTCGCCGACCGGGACGCCCTCGGCGCCCTGCTCGACTCCGTGCCGGGAGAACTGACGGCGGTCATGCACGCCGCCGGTGTGCTCGGCACCGACGCGCCTCTGGAAGACCTCACGCCGGCGGAGTTCGCCGCCGTCGGACGCGCCAAGACCGCCGGAGCGGCACACCTGGACGAACTGCTCGCCGACCGCCCGCTGGACGCCTTCGTGCTGTTCTCGTCCGGATCCGCCGCCTGGGGCGGCGCGGGCCAGTCCGCCTACGCCGCCGCCAACGCCTACCTGGACGCGCTCGCACACCGGCGCCGGGCCCGGGGACGTACCGCGACCGCCGTCGCCTGGGGAGCGTGGGACGCCGGGATGATCGACGCCGAGACCGGCGCCGCGACCCGGCGGATCGGACTGGGCGCGATGGAGCCGCGGCTCGCGATCGCCGCGCTCCAGAAAGCGCTGGACCACGACGACGGCACCCTAGTGGTGGCCGACATCGACTGGGCCCGCTTCGCCGGCGCCTACACCCTCGCGCGGCCCCGACCGCTGCTGGACGACCTCCCCGAGGTCCGTGCGGCCCTCGCGGGCGAAGAGGACGAGGAGAAGTCCGCCGAGCCGGCGTTCGCGGCCGGGCTCGCCGCGATGACCGGGGCGGAACGCGGCCGGGCCCTGCTCGACCTGGTGCACAACCACGTGGCCGTGCTCCTCGGCTACGACGACAGCACCGAACTCGACCCGTCACGCGCGTTCAAGGAACTCGGGTTCGACTCGGTCGCCGCCGTGGAGCTGCGGACCCGGCTGAGCGCGGCCACCGGCCGGAAGCTGCCCGCGACGGTGGCGTTCGACCACGCCTCACCGGCCGCGCTCGCCACGTACCTGCAGACCCTCATGCGTCCGGACGGCGCCGTCGAGGTGCCCGTCACCGCCGAGCTGGACCGGCTGGAGGCGGCCGTCGCCGGGCTCTTGCCCCAGGAGATCGAACGCACCCGGCTCACCGAGCGGCTGCAGACACTGCTGGCGACGCTCAACGAATCCCTCGGCGCGCAGGACGGCACCGCCGTCGCCGACCGGCTGGAGAACGCGACGGCCGACGACATCTTCGACTTCATCGACAAAGACCTTGGCATGGCCTGACGGAGGCGCAATGGCGAACGACGAGAAGCTTCTCGGCTACCTCAAGCGGGTGACCGCTGAACTGCACCAGACCCGTCAGCGGTTGCAGGAGGTCCAGACCCGGGAGCGGGAGCCGGTCGCCGTCGTCGCGATGAGCTGCCGCTACCCGGGCGGGGTCCGCTCGCCGGAGGACCTGTGGCGGCTGGTCGAGAAGGAGACCGACGCGATCGGGGCGTTCCCCGACGACCGCGGCTGGGACACCGAGCAGCTGTTCGACAGCGACCCCGACCGGCCCCGTACCAGCTACGTCCGCGAGGGCGGCTTCGTCCACGACGCGGGCGAGTTCGACGCCGCCTTCTTCGGGATCTCCCCGCGCGAGGCCCTCACCATGGACCCGCAGCAGCGGATCGCGCTGGAACTCTCCTGGGAGGCGTGCGAACGCGCGGGCATCGACCCGTCGGCCCTGCGCGAGAAGCAGGTCGGCGTCTTCGTCGGCTCCGGCGGCCAGGACTACGCGTACGCGCTCGACGCGATGCCCGAGGCGGAGGAGGCGTATCTGAGCACCGCCAACGCGGCCTCGGTCATCTCCGGCCGGATCTCCTACACGCTCGGACTTGAGGGCCCCGCGCTGACCGTCGACACCGCGTGCTCGTCCTCGCTGGTCGCACTGCACCTGGCCGCGCAGGCACTGCGGCGGCGCGAGTGCGACCTCGCGCTCGCCGGCGGTGTCCTGATCATGTCGCTGCCCGCGCCGTTCATCGCGTTCAGCCGCCAGCGCGGCCTGGCACCCGACGGGCGCTGCAAGGCGTTCTCCGACACCGCCGACGGCACCGGCTGGGCCGAGGGCGCCGGAATCCTGCTCCTGGAACGGCTGTCCGACGCCCGCCGCAACGGTCACCCCGTGCTGGCGGTCGTACAGGGTTCGGCGGTCAACCAGGACGGCGCGTCCAACGGCCTGACCGCGCCCAACGGCCCCTCGCAGCAGCGGCTGATCCGCCAGGCACTGGCCGAGTCGCGGCTGTCCGCCGCCGACGTCGACGCCGTCGAAGGGCACGGCACCGGCACCACGCTGGGTGACCCGATCGAGGCACAGGCCCTGCTGGCGACGTACGGGCAGGACCGGCCGGAGGGCCGTCCGCTGTGGCTGGGGTCGATCAAGTCGAACATCGGTCACGCGCAGGCCGCCGCGGGCGCCGGCGGCGTCATCAAGATGGTGATGGCGCTGCGCCACGGACTGCTGCCCAAGACGCTGCACGTGACGGAGCCCTCGTCGCACGTCGACTGGTCCGAGGGCGCCGTGCGCCTGCTGACCGAGACGATCCCGTGGCCCGACAGCGGACGGCCGCGCCGGGCGGGCGTCTCCTCCTTCGGGGTCAGCGGGACCAACGCCCACATGATCATCGAGCAGGCGCCGGACGAGCCCGCGGACGGGACACCCGAACGGCCGGCCCCCGCGGACCGGCCGGCCCGCGTCCCGGTGCCGTGGCCGGTGTCCGGGTGGGACCCCGCCGCGCTGCGCGCCCAGGCGAGGCGCGCCCTGGCGCACGTGACGAGCGGCGGACCGGCCGACGTGCTCGACGTCGGATACTCCCTGGCGACCGGCCGGGCCGCGCTGCAGCACCGTGCCGTCGTGCTGGCGGGCGACACGGAGGAAGGACTGCGCGGGCTGGCCGCCGTCGCCGACGGCGAGCCGCACCCCGACGTGCTCGTCGGCTCCGCGGGCGGCGGCCTGACGGCCTTCCTGTTCTCCGGCCAGGGCGCGCAGCGCTTCGGCATGGGCCGCGAACTGTACGAGGAGTTCCCGGTCTTCGCCGATGCGCTCGACGCGGTCTGCGCCGAGCTGGACCGGCATCTGGACCAGCCGCTCAAGGACGTGATCTGGTCCGTGGACGGGCCCCTGGACCAGACCGTCCACACCCAGGCCGGGCTGTTCGCCGTGGAGGTCGCGCTCCACCGGCTCCTCGAATCCTGGGGGGTGGTGCCCGACTTCGTCGCGGGCCACTCCATCGGTGAACTGGTCGCCGCGCACGTCGCCGGGGTGTGGTCGCTGCAGGACGCCGCCACGCTCGTCGCCGCGCGCGGACGCCTGATGCAGGCGCTGCCTGCGGGCGGGGCGATGGCCGCCGTCGAGGCCACCGAGGACGAGGCCGTACCCGTCCTCGGGCCGGCCGCGGTGGCGGCGGTCAACGGCCCCGGCTCGGTCGTCGTCTCCGGCGCCGCGCACGAAGTGGACCGGATCACCGCGCACTTCGCCGCCCTGGGCCGCAGGACGACCCGGCTGAAGGTGTCGCACGCGTTCCACTCGCCGCTGATGGAGCCCATGCTGGAGGAGTTCCGTCGCGTCGCCGAAGGGCTCACCTACGCGGAGCCCGTCATCCCCGTCGTCTCCCACGTGACCGGCACCGCGGCGGGGGACCTCGGATCGCCCGACCACTGGGTACGGCACGTCCGTGAGGCGGTCCGCTTCGCCGACGGTGTCGCGTACCTGCGGTCCGAGGGCGTCACCCGGTTCGTGGAGCTGGGCCCCGACGGCGTACTCACCGCGTTGACCGAGGACATCCTGGACCGCGCCCAGGACACGGCGGCGCTCGCCGTACCGGTACTGCGCCGCGAGCACCCCGAGCCCGCCGCCCTGCTCACCGCGGTCGGCCGGCTCCACGTCGGCGGCGCCCGGGTCGACTGGCACGCGGTGTTCGCCGGACGCGGCGCCCGGCGGGTGGACCTGCCGACCTACGCGTTCCAGCGCAGGCGGTACTGGCCCGACGCGACGGGCGCCGCCGCGGGCCGGGTCGACGACGTCGGCACCGCGGGGCTGGAGCCGGCCGGGCATCCGCTGCTCGGTGCCGTCCTCGCCCTGCCCGACTCCGGCGGTGTCGTCCTCACCGGACGGCTCGCGCTCGGCACACAGCCGTGGCTGGCGGACCACGACCTGCTCGGCAGTACACCGCTGCCGGGCGCCGCGTACGTGGACCTGCTGGTGCGCGCCGCCGACGAGGTCGGCTGCGGGACGATCGAGGAACTCACCGTCCACGACCCGCTGGTGCTCCCGGCGCGCGGCGCCCTCGCGCTCCAGGTGGCGGTGGGCCCGGCAAAGGCCGGCACCAGGCAGGTCAGCGTCCACTCCCGGCCCGCGGACGCTCCCGCGGACCTGCCGTGGACGCGCAACGCCTCCGGCCTGCTCTCCCAGGGCCACGAACCCGCCACCTTCGACCTGGCCGAGTGGCCGCCGCGCGACGCCGACCCCGTCGACATCGACGACGTCTACGAGAAGCTGCTCGTACGGGGCCACGGCTACGGACCGGTGTTCCGGGGACTGCGCGCGGCCTGGCGGCGCGGCGCGGAACTGTTCGCCGAGGTCGAACTCCCCGAGAACGACTCCACCGGGGCCGCCGGGTTCTGCATCCACCCGGCGCTGCTGGACGCCGCGACCCACATCGGCCTCCTCGACGACAGGACCGGCCGGGCCGACGGAACCGGGGCCCTGCTGGCGACCGGCTGGAGCCGGGTGAGCCTGCACACGACGGGCGCGAAAGCCCTGCGGGTACGGATCTCACCGGCCGACGGTGGTGGGCGCGCCCTGCGACTCGCGGACGCGACGGGCCGGCCGGTGCTGTCCGGCACCCTGACGACGACCACCGTCTCCGCCGAGCGGCTGAACTCGGCGGGCGGCGAGTGGCACGACTCTCTGTTCCGGGTCGGCTGGACGCGTACCCCCCTCGAAGCGCCGCGCGCGACCTGCGCCGTCGTCGGCGCGGGCGGGTTCGGTCCGGCCGACGGGGCCCCCGTGTTCGCCGACCTGGCGGCCCTCGCCGAGACGGGCGTACCGGAGGTGGTCCTCGTCGCGCCACCCACTGGCGGCACCGGTGATGCCCACGGCACCCCCGAAGACGTGCACGCCGCCTCGCGCGGCATGCTGGAGCTGGTCCAGACGTGGCTCGCCGACGACCGGTTCGCCGCGTCCCGGCTGGCCGTGGTGACCGGGGGCGCCGTCGCCGCGGCCCCCCACGAACGCGTCGGTGACCTCACCGGAGCCGCGCTGTGGGGCCTCGTCCGCGTCGCCCAGGCCGAACACCCCGACCGGTTCGTCCTGCTCGACACCGACGGCACCCCCGAGTCGGCGCGAGCCCTGCCCGCGGCGGCCTCCCTGACCGAACCCCAGGTCGCCCTGCGCGCCGGCGAACCGTGGATCCCCCGGCTGACCGGCGCGGGCCGGGCACCCGTGCGTCCCGCGCCCTGGGACCCCGACGGCACCGTACTGATCACCGGCGGGACGGGCGGCCTCGGCACCCTGATCGCCCGGCACCTGGTGTCCGCGCACGGAGTCCGGCGGCTGCTGCTGACCAGCAGGCGCGGCCTCGACGCCCCCGGCGCGGCGGAACTGCGCGAGGAACTCACCGCACTGGGCGCGCGGGTCGAGATCGCCGCGTGCGACCTGGCCGACCGGCGGGCCGCGACCGCCCTGCTGGACGGGCGTGCGCTCACCGGCGTCGTCCACGCAGCGGGTGTCCTGGACGACGGGGTGATCTCCGCCCTGACGCCCGAGCGCGTGGCCGCCGTCCTGCGCCCCAAGGTGGACGCGGCCTGGAACCTGCACGAGCTGACCCGCGAGCAGGACCTGACGGCGTTCGTGCTGTTCTCGTCCGTCTCCGGCACCCTGGGCGCCCCCGGGCAGGGCAACTACGCGATGGCGAACGCCTATCTGGACGCGCTCGCCGAACACCGGCGCGGCCTGCGCCTGCCGGCGGTGTCGCTGGCGTGGGGCCCGTGGGCCGAGGCCGGGATGGCCGAGCGGCTCGGCGAGGACGTCCGGCGGCACGAGCGCTCCGGGATACCGGCGCTGTCCACCGCCGACGGCCTGGCGCTGTTCGACCGGGCGCTGGAGCACGGTGCGAGCGTCCTGCTGCCCGTCCGGTTCGACATCGGCGTCCTGCGCTCCCATGCCGGGTCCGCGGCGCTCCCGGCCATGCTGCACGGCCTGGTCAGGGTCCCGGCCCGGCAGACCGCCCGCAACGCGGGGGTCGCCCCGCCGACGCTGCGTCTCGCCGGCCGGACCGGCCCCGACCGGGACCGGTTCCTGCTGGAGGTCGTCCGCGGTCAGGTCGCCGCGGTACTCGGCCACGAGGACGGCGGTTCCGTCGAGCCGGACCGGGCGTTCACCGAGCTCGGCTTCAGCTCGCTCACCGCGGTCCAGCTGCGCAACGCCCTCAACGCCGTCACCGGGCTCAGGCTGCCCACCTCGCTCGTCTTCGACCATCCGACGTCCCGCGCGGTCGCCGAACTGCTGCTGACCGAGCTGGCTCCGGAGGACGAGACCGGGCCCGCGCTGGACTCCGAACTGCGGAACCTGGAACTGGCGCTGGAGGCGGCCGAGCCGGACGAGGCCGAGCGCGCCAGGGTCACCGCCCGGCTGCGCGCGATCACCGCGGCATGGGCCGTGTCCTCCCGGCCCGACGACGACACCGCCGCCGGGACGAGCCTGGCGACGGTGTCGGCGAAGGAGATGTTCGACATCCTGGACGGCGAGCTGGAGACGCCCGCCTGAGCCGGGATCGGCCCGGGGTCAGCTGCCGGCGGACCCAGGGACACTCTTGCCGAGCGGCGCGTCGAGTGACGCGCCGCTCGGCACGTCGAGGGGCGTGTCACCCGGCGTGTCACCCGGCACGTCGCTCGACGCGTCGGGCACGGCGGAGGTCACCGGGGCCACGGCCTGCCGCCTCAGCAGCAGCGTGGCCGCCACGGCGGCGGCCACCATCACCGCGGCGGCGATGGCGGCGTTGAGGTTCAGCCCGTGGACGAACGCCTCCCGGGCCCCGTCCAGCAGCCCGGACCGTGCGGGCTCCGGCAGCTGCTGGGCCACCTCGGAGGCACCGCCGAGCGTCTCGCGAGCGGCGTGCACCGCCTCGGGCGACATCCCCGACGGCACGGTGTCCTGTACGTCGGTCCGGTAGATCGCGGCGCCGATGCTGCCCAGGATCGCGACACCCAGCGCGGCACCGAGCTGGTTGGCGGTCTCCGACAGGGCCGACGCCGCTCCGGCGCGCTCCGGCGGAGCCGCGCCGAGGATCATGTCGGCGGTCAGCGTCAGCGCGACACCGAGCCCGGCGGCGACCCCGACGACCCCACCCACCAGGACGGCGAGGTGGGAGTGCACACCGACCTGGGTCAGCACGAGAAACCCGACGGCCGTGATCAGCAGCCCGGTGGACACGATGTACACCGGGCGCACCGTGCGGGCGACCCCGGTCGCGACCGTGGTGGCGAAGGCCACCGCCACCGGCGCGGGCAGCGACCACAGCGCGGCCTCCAACGGGCCCATGCCGCGCACGAGTTGCAGCCACTGCGTGGAGAACAGCGCGAATCCGACCAGCGCGAAGAACGCCACCACGTTCACCGCCATCGGCGCCGAGAAGGCACGTACGCGGAACAGGTTCAGGTCGATCAGGGGATGGCGCACCGTGCGCTGCCGCTGGACGAACGCCGCTCCGATCAGTGGTCCGGCGAGCAGGGCCGTCACCGCGAGCGCGCTCACGCCGTCCTGCGCCAGCGACTTGATCCCGTAGATCACCGGAAGCACCGCGCCGAGCGACAGCACCGCGCTGAGCAGGTCGAACCCGCCGGGCCGTGGATCGCGGTACTCGGGGATCAGCGCCGGGGCGAGTGCCAGCAGCAGCACCATCGCGGGGACGTTGATGAGGAACACCGAGCCCCACCAGAAGTGGTCGAGGAGCACCCCGGACACCAGCGGTCCGAGCGCGGCGCCGCCGGCGAACCCGGCCGTCCAGATCGCGATCGCGGTACGTCGCTGGGCGATGTCCTGGAACATGTTGCGGATGAGCGCCAGCGTGGACGGCGCGAGGATCGCCCCCGCCACACCCAGCAGTGCGCGGGTGCCGATGAGCGCCTCGGCGCTGCCCGCGTAGGCGGCGGCGACGGACGCGGCGCCGAACAGCGCGGCGCCGATCATCAGCAGCCGGCGGCGCCCGAACCGGTCCCCGAGCACGCCCATCGTGATCAGCAGGCCGGCGAGCAGGAACCCGTAGATGTCGAGGATCCACAGCTGCTGGACGCTGCTCGGCTCCAGCGACGCGGTGATGAACGGGACGGCGAGGTAGAGGACCGAGATGTCCATCGAGATGAGCAGATTGGCCAGGACCAGGACGGCGAGCCCCACCCACTCTCGCCGCCCGGCCAGCTGGGGTGATGCGGTGGTGGACATTGATCCTCCGTCGGGAGACATGGTCGGTCGGAGCCGGGCCGCCCTGGGCGGCCCGGTGTGGTGCGCTCAGGGCCCGCCGGGCGTTCCGGCCGTCGCCGCGAGCAGGGATCGGTCGATCTTCCGGTTGGCGTTGAGCGGGAAGGACTCGACGTGGCGGAACGCCCGCGGCAGCATCCCCTCGGGTAGTACCCGCCGCAGCTGTCCGGCGAGCACGACGGGGGAGACGGGGACACCGGTGTAGAACACCACCAGTTCCAGTCCGCCGCCGCCCGCGGGGCGGGTCACGGTCACCGCGTCCTCGACTCCGGCGCACGCGCGGACGGCGTCGTCGACCTCTGCGAGCTCGACCCGCCAGCCCTGGACCTGCACCTGGGCGTCCAGCCTGCCGAGGTAGACCAGTTCACCGTCGGCCAGCCGGCGGACGCGGTCACCGGTGCGGTACCAGGTCCGGCCCCCGTACCGGAGGAAGCGGCCCTCGTCGTCCGCGGGGTCCAGGTAACCGGCCGTCATCTGCGGGCCGGTGACGCACAGTTCGCCCTCGGTCCCGGCGGGAGCGCCGTCGGGGCCGAGCAGCAGATGGTCGTGACCCTCGTGCACCGTCCCGATCGGCACCTGGCCGTTCACCCCGAGAGCGGGCGAGAGCCGCGGCGACCAGCGGTGTCCGGTGACGGTGACGGTGAGTTCGGTGGGGCCGTACAGGTTCTCCACGGTCGAACGGGACGCGGCGCCCTGCCAGTCGGCGGCGTCCGCGCAGCGCAGCGCCTCACCGGCGAACAGGCTCCAGCGCAGTGACGGCATCGCCGCGGGCGTCAGGCCCCCCATCCGCCGGACGAGGGCGATGGCGCTCGGCGTGGAGAACCACACGCTCGTCCCGCGCTCGGCGAGGAACGCGGGCAGATCGGTGTAGGCGCGCACCGGCACCGTGTGCACGCTCGCGCCGGCCCCCCAGGCACAGAAGAGGTCGAACATCGCGCAGTCGAAGTTCAGCCCGAAGGTCTGGGAGAAGACGTCGTCGGGGCCGAAGTCGTAGCGGGCGTCCAGCAGCGAGAAGTAGTGGTGCGTGCTCGCGTGCGTGATCGGCACACCCTTGGGGCGGCCGGTCGAACCCGAGGTGAAGAGCATGTAGGCGAGGTCCCCGGGCGCGACCGGGCGCGGCGCGCTCAGGGCGTCGCGCGCACGGACGGGAAGGACCGGGAACCGGCCGGCGGCCCCGGGTTCGTCCGTCAGCACCGGAATGTCAGGGCTGGGCGCGTCCAGACCGGGCGCATCCAGAGCGGGCGCGCCCAGACCGAGCGCGTCCGGGCCCGGCGCGTCCAGGTGGGCCGCCTCCAGAGCGGCCAGCCCGGCGCGGTCGGCGATCACCGCCGAGACCCCGGCCGCCGCCAGCATCCGGCGTGTGCGGACCGCGGGAAAGTCCGGGGCGAGCGGTACGGCGGCCGCACCGGCGTACAGCGTCGCGAGCAGCCCGGCGAAGGACGTCCGGCCCTTCTCCGCCAGTACGCCGACGGCCCGGGGCGGTCCCGCCGGGGCGGCCAGCAGCGCGCCCGCCCACGCGAGTGCCTGCTCGTGCAGGGCCCCGTACGTCACGGCCCCGGCGTCGGCACGGAACGCGGGACGTGTGGGGGAGGCGGCCAGACCGCGCAGGAATCGCGCGTGCAGCGCGTGCTCGGGAATCCCAGTCATTCCGTCATCCGTGGAAAGGGGTTGATAAGGGTTGTCCGCCACGCGGGCGGATGCTTAGCGTGGTCCACGGAACACGTCATTTTCTCGGCCCGAAATCATGGCCCGACACCTTTCAGGAGTGAATATGTGGGATTCCCGATTCGAGGATCTTCTGCGGCAACGGCTGCCTTTTCTCCCGGCAGGCGACTCGCTGGCCGGGGACAGCAGCCTGCGTGATTTCGGCCTGGATTCCATGGGCGCGGTCGAACTGCTGGCATCGTTGGAGAACACGTTCCAGGTGCGGTTCGTGGACGAAGCGCTCGACATGGCCACCTTCGCCACACCCGGCACGCTGTGGACGGCACTCTCCCGGATGCGGGAAACAGCCGCCTGAAAAAACCGCACAGAACGAGAACCGTCCGGAAGGAGAACCCTCCGGAACGAGGCCGGCCGAAACGCCGACGGGATGTGCGCGCCCTCTTCATCGGCTATTTTCGCGATGATCATACGGCGACGTCCCGGCGGCGCGGCCGCATGGCCACCTCCGGTTTGAGTGCGACGACCTCGAAATGGTCGGTCACGCACCGCACCCGGCCCCACAGATTGTCGGGACCGCACACATGGAGCGTGCCGACGCCGAGGTCCCGCAGGGTCCGCATCACCGCCGGCCACCGCACCGGCCGCACCGCCGCGTCCAGCAGCAGCGTGCGCAGCTCCCCGCCCGACCTCAGCAGCGATCCGTCGTGGTCCGACACGACCGGAAGCGCCGGGTCGCCGAAGCCGACGTTCGCGTACACCTCGCTCTCCAGCGTCTCCCGGAGAGCGCGGAAGGCGCTGGAGTGCATGGGCGGACGCATCGTGGACAGGGGCAGCCCGCCCAGTGCGCGAAGCCGCGCGTTCAGCCATTCGAGGCGGTGCTCACGCACCGAGAGCATGTAGAAGTCGTGGTCGACATAGCAGGAGACGTCGTACCAGTCGCCCCGCTCGTCCAACTCGCCGAGCAGCTCGGCCAGTCTGTCCTCGGGGGTGCGGGCGAACGACTGGGTGACCACGTCGCGGTACTCACGGGTGAAGTACTCCTCGATGCGCCGGCCCGTCCCGGCGGTCAGCCGTACCGCCTCGGCGAAGTCGAGCGCGCCCGAGTGCACCGCGGCGGGCGTCCCGCCGAAGCTCGGCCCGGCGTAGACCACCGGATCGGCCCCGAGCGTCTCGGTCGCCCATTCCGCCATGGCCAGACAGTTCACCAGGAACGCTATCCGCGCGGACTCCTCGTAATCGCTCTCGGCGGCACGGAAACGGTCGACAAGTGAATATCCGAGCACTTCGTCCGCCTCTGCCGACAGTCGGCGGGCGGCCGGGTTCATGAGCATGAATTTCCCGACGTTCGAGAAACTCGCAGGACTGATTGCGGGAAAGATCATCGCGGCTTCCGTACGGAGGCCGGTATCCATATGTCTTTCTCTCCTCGAATGTAGGAAGTGCCGTTGGTAGTGTGGATTCCCAAGTCTGCACGTCACCCCGGCAGCTGTAGTACCCCTAATACCCCCTAAGCGAAGGACCACTGCCCGGTGCGCCTTGTAGGGCCCGATCGCGCCATGATAGGGAGGCCTCTTAATTGCCGATTCGCGCGCTTTGCTCGCCAGTAGAGGTGACCCGGATGAGTGTGAACAACAAATGGCCGGCCCGTGTACAGAACACGGTCGACAACCTTTATCGCCACCTGATGGGAGCCTGCGAGGCCACGCCCGACAAACCCGCCGTGATCGAGCTCGCGGACACCGGCGACGGCGTCGCGACGACCAGCTACGCGCAGTTGCGGGAACGCACCGGGACCTACGCCGACGCGCTCGGCGACCTGGGCCTGGACGTCGGCGACCGGGTGGTCCTGGAGTCCGACACCTCGGCGTCGGCGATCGCGCTGTACATGGCCTGCTGCCTGCTCGGCCTGCCGTTCGTGCCGGTCAGCCCCGAGACCCCGACCAAGCGGCTGCTGTCGATCATCGACAGCGCGCGCCCCGCCCTGTACCTGCAGACCGGGCGCGGGGGCCGCGACGGCATCCCGCCCGAGGTCGGCACCGCCCGGTTCGGCCCCGACGGGCTGACGGTCGGACGAGCCCCACAGCCCAGGACCCGGCACCGGCGCGAAGTCGTCCCCACGGACCCGGCGTACATCATCTTCACCTCCGGCACGACCGGCCGTCCCAAGGGTGTGGTGATGAGCCACCGCGCCAACACCGCGTTCTTCCGTGCGGTCCTGGAGCTCGGCCTCATCGCGCCGGACGACCGCGTCGCCACCACGTCACCGCTCCAGTTCGACTTCTCGCTGCTCGACATCGGCATGGCGCTCGGTGCCGGGGCGACCGTGGTCGCGGTGCCCCGCGACCGGCTGCGCTGGCCGCGGCGCTTCCTCGGCTTCCTCCGCGACGCGGGCGCGACCCATGTGCACGGGGTGCCGTCGATCTGGCGGCCGGTACTGCGCACCGAGCCCCACGCGCTGGCGGAACTCGGCCTGCGGGGAGTGCTCTTCTGCGGCGAGGAGTTCCCGCTGGCCGAACTGCGCCGGTTCCAGGCCCTGTCGCCGTCGACGCGGATCGTCAACTGCTACGGAGCCACCGAGTCGATGGCGTGCTCGTTCACCGATGTGCCCGCCCCGCTGCCCGCGGACCTGGAACGGCTGTCGATCGGCTTCGCGCATCCGGGTGCCGAGATGATGCTCGCCGACGAACGCGGCCGGCCGATCACCCGGCCCGGTGTCGTCGGGGAGATCCACCTGCGCGGCCCCTCGCTGTTCAGCGGCTACTGGAACGACCCCGAAGCAACGCGCGCGGCGCTCGTGCCCGACCCGCTGAACCCGGCCTCGGGCCAGATCGTGTTCCGCACCGGCGATCTGGCGCACCAGGGTCCGGACGGGGCGATGTACTTCCGCTCCCGCGCCGACTCCCAGGTCCAGATCCGCGGGAACCGCGTCGAACTCGCCGAGGTGCAGCGCCGGCTCATGGACTTCCCCGGCGTCGCCGCCGCGGTCGCCATGGTGGTGCCCGGCTCCGGTGCCGACCCGGTGCTGAGCGCCTTCGCCGTCATGGAACGCGGCGCTCCGGAGCCCGACCGCAGGGAACTGCGCGCCCACTGCGCGGAGGCGCTGCCCGACTACATGGTGCCGCAGGAACTCCAGGTCCTGGAGGAACTGCCCGTCACCGAGAACGGCAAAGTCGATCACGCGGTACTGGCCGCACGGCTCACCACCCCGACGTCCTTTAGGGGCCGATAAGGGTTGGTGGCCGTCGGGGCCCCGGGTAGCGTTCGGCGCGAACGGTGCATTTGCTCAACGAATTGCCGCCGTATTCCCGCCACTTGGCTTCGCGGGGCGCGCCTCGCTCATTCCCGTGGCCGACTGTGATGCCACATTTCCCATTCCGAACGCGGACAAGACACGGAGAAATGAGATGAAGGTTTTCGTCACTGCTGGAACGGGCGTCGTGGGGACGGCTCTGGTGAGCGAGCTGCGGTCCCGTGACGTCGAGGTCTCGGTGCTGACCCGCAGCACCGAGAACGCCGAGGCGCTTCCCGAGGGCGTACGCGGCGTCGTCGGCGACCTCCTGGACCACAAACTGCTGATGGAGGAGTTCGCCGACGCCGACGCGGTGTTCCTCAACCTGCCCGTCGGCGAGGCCGAGACCTACCAGGGGCTCCTCGCGGTGGACGCCGCCAGGCGCAGCGCCGTCGGACATCTGGTGTACGTCTCCACCCAGGACCTGGAGAACCTGTTCACCCCGCCGCACTGCGGTGTGAAGGTCGCCGTGGAGAAGGCCCTGAAGGCCTCCGGCGTCCCCTACACGATCCTGCGCCGCAGCGAGCTGATGCAGAACGACATCGGGGCCAAGGACATGCTGTTCATGGGCGTGTACGGCATCCCGCTCGGCGAGATCGGTGTGTCCCGGGTGGACGTCCGTGACGTCGCCGAGGCGGCCGCGGTCGTCCTCACCTCGCCCGGTCACGAGGGCCGCACCTACACCGTCACGGGCCCCGAGCCCGTCACCGGGCAGTTCGTCACCGACACCTGGAAGCGCGTGCTCGGCGTCGAGATCGCCTACGTCGGCGGTGACCTGGAGTCCTGCTCGCTGATCCTCAACCAGATGATGCCGCAGCACCTCGCCCGCGACCTCTGGATGATGTACGAGCACTACGACCACAACGGCTACGTCGCGGCGGCCGAGGACATCGAGGCCGTGACCAAGCTGCTCGGTCGCCCGCCGCGCTCCTTCACCGAGTTCGCCGAGGAGACGGCGCAGGCCTGGAAGGCGGCCTGACCCCGCGTCACGGGGCCGTGGAAGACGTCGGTGAACGGTGTCACGATCGTGGAGTGCGCGCATGAGTGAATTCGGTGAACCCGGTGGCCCGGACGGCGGAGGATTCGCCGCCATGAGGGCCGCCGGATCTGCCTCGGAGCAGCTTCACCTGCTGCTCGACCTGGTGCGTGCCGAAACGCTCGCCGTACTGCGGAGGGCCGATCCTGGGACGTCGGAGAGAATCGACGCGGAACGGCCCTTCCGGGATATCGGAATCGACTCCATAGGCCTCGTCGAATTGCATTCCAGGCTGACGGCGGCGACCGGCCTCCCACTGCCGGTCACCATCGGATTCGATTACCCGAGCCCGGCGGAACTGGCCGAGTACCTGCGTGCGGAAGCGCTGGGGCTCCCCGCCGTCCGGCCGCCCGTCCCGGCGCGGCCGGCCGCCGCCGGCGACGAGCCGATCGCCGTCATCGGCATCGGGTGCCGTTTCCCGGGCGGTGTCACCTCGCCCGAGGACCTGTGGCGGCTCGTCGTGGACGGCACCCATGTGATCTCCGGCTTCCCGGCCGACCGGGGCTGGGACCTGGACGCCCTGTACGACCCCGACCCGGACGTCCCCCGTACCAGCTACGTCCGCCAGGGCGGATTCCTGGACGGCGCCGCCGACTTCGACGCGGCCTTCTTCGGCATCAGCCCCAAGGAGGCCCTGGCGATGGACCCGCAGCAGCGGCTGCTGCTGGAAACCTGCTGGGAGGCGCTGGAACGGGCCGGCATCGACCCCGGCCGGCTGCGCGGCACCGAGGCGGGCGTGTTCATCGGCGTGGAGCCGCACGAGTACGGCCCGAAGACCCATCAGGCGCCCGACGGGCTGGACGGGCACCTGATGCTCGGCAACCTGCCCAGCGTGGTGTCCGGCCGCGTCGCCTACACCCTCGGGCTTGAGGGGCCGACGCTGACCGTGGACACCGCCTGCTCGGGGTCGCTCACCGCGCTGCACCTGGCCGTGCGCTCGCTGCGCGGCGGTGAGTGCGAACTCGCCCTGGCCGGTGGTGTGACGGTGATGTCGAGCCCCGGGACGTTCACCATGTTCAGCAGGCAGCGCGGCCTCGCCCCGGACGGCCGGTGCAAGGCCTTCGCCGCAGCCGCGGACGGCACCGGCTTCGCCGAGGGCTCCGGCGTGTTCGTGCTGACGCGGCTGTCGGACGCGCGCCGCGCCGGGCACCCCGTTCTCGCGGTGGTGCGCGGCAGCGCGATCAACCAGGACGGCGCGAGCAACGGCCTGACCGCGCCGAACGGACTCGCGCAGCAGCGGGTCGTCCACCGTGCGCTGGCCGACGCGGGGATGACCGCCGGGCAGGTGGACGCCGTCGAGGCGCACGGCACCGGCACCCGCCTCGGCGACCCGATCGAGGCACGCGCCCTGATCGCCGCCTACGGGCCCCACCACACCGCCGACCGGCCCCTGTGGCTGGGCTCGGTCAAATCGAACATCGGGCACACGGGTGCCGCCGCCGGGGCCGCCGGCCTGATCAAGATGATCATGTCGATGCGGCACGGCACGCTGCCGCCGACCCTGCACGTGGACACACCGTCCCCGCACGTCGACTGGTCGGCCGGTACCGTGCGGCTGCTGACCGGGCCGGTGCCGTGGGAGTCCGGCGAGGAGCCGCGCCGCGCGGGCGTCTCCTCGTTCGGCGCGAGCGGCACCAACGCCCACGTGATCATCGAGCAGGCACCGGATCTCGACACCGCCGCCCTCGACACCGCCGACGTCCACCACCCCGGCGCCACCGACCTCGACGCCGCTGGCCTCGACGCCGCTGGCCTCGACGCCTCTGAGCCCCACGGCTCCGGCGCCGCCGGCCTCGTCACCTCCGGCGCCACCGACCCCGGCACCGCCAACTCCCACCGCGCGAAGGCCGGGCCCGCCGCGGCCCGGGTGACCCCCCTCGTGCTGTCGGCGCGCGGTGAGCCCGCGTTGCGGGCCCAGGTGGAGCGGCTGAGGTCGCTGCTGGCCGCGCCCGACGCCCCGTCGCTGGCCGACGTTGCGTACTCCGCGGCCACGACCAGGGCCGCCCTGGGCCACCGCTCGGCGGTCGTCGCCACCGACCGCGAGGAGGCGCTGCGCGCCCTGGCCGCCCTCGCCGACGCCGGACCGCCGTCCCTCGGCCCGGTCACCGACCCCCGCACCGCGTTCCTGTTCACCGGCCAGGGCAGCCAACGTCCCGGCATGGGACGGCAGTTGTACGAGACGTTCCCGGTGTTCGCGAGTGCCCTGGACGAGGCCGCCGCCCATCTGGACGTACAGCTCGACATACCGCTGCTCGACGTGCTGTTCGCCGCCGACCCGGCGCGCGCCGCGCTCCTGCAGCAGACCGCCTACGCCCAGCCCGGCCTGTTCGCGGTCGAGGTGGCGCTGTTCCGCCTGGTGGAGTCCTGGGGCATCGTCCCCGACCACGTCGCCGGCCACTCGGTCGGCGAACTCACCGCGGCCCACGTGGCCGGCGCCCTGTCCCTGGAGGACGCCGCACTGCTCGTCGCCGCCCGCGGCCGTCTCATGCAGGAACTGCCGCCGGGCGGCGCCATGGTCGCGCTGGGCGCCTCCGAGGAGGACGTACTGCCGCGCCTCACCGGGAACGCCGGGATCGCCGCCGTGAACGGGCCCGCGTCGGTCGTGGTGTCCGGCGACGAGGACGCGGTGGCGCGGATCGCGGACCGCTTCGCCGCCGAGGGGCGCAGGACCGGGCGGCTGCGGGTCTCGCACGCGTTCCACTCACCGCTCATGGAACCGATGCTCAAGGAGTTCCGGCGTATCGCCCAGGTCATGGACCACGCGCCGCCGCGGATCCCGATCGTGTCGAACCTGACGGGGCGGCCCGTCGTACCCGACGCCGACTACTGGGTGCGGCACGTCCGCGAGGCGGTCCGCTTCCACGACGGCGTCCGGTGGATGGAGTCCGAGGGCGTCACCACGTTCCTCGAACTCGGCCCCGACGCCGTGCTGTCGTCGATGGGCCCCGACTGCCTCGGCGACGACACCGACGCGGCCTTCGTACCCCTCCTGCGGGCCGGGCGACCGGAGGAACGCGAGCTGGTCGCGGCCGTGGCACTCGCGCACACCCGGGGCACCGGCGTGAACTGGGAGAACTTCTTCGCCGGACGCGGCGCACGACGGGTGGACCTGCCGACCTACCCGTTCCAGCGACGCCGCTACTGGCTGGACGACACCGCGGCGACGCCGGGACGGGACGGCACCGGCCATCCGCTGCTGGACACGGCGATCGGCCTCGCGGACACCGGCGGGACGGTGCTGTCCGGACGGCTGTCGGTGCGCTCCCAGCCCTGGCTCGCCGACCACGTCATCGCCGGCACCGTACTGCTGCCGGGAACCGCGTTCGTCGACATGGTGATCCGGGCCGGCGACGAGGTCGGCTGCGGCACCGTGGAGGAGCTCACGCTGGAGGTGCCGCTGGCGCTGCCGGCCGAGGGCGGCGTGAGCGTGCAGGTCGTCGTCGGCCGGCCCGACGCCTCGGGCCGCCGCTCCGCCGACGTCCACGCCCGCCCGGAGGGCGACGGCCCCTGGACACGGCACGCGAGCGCGGTCCTGGCACCGCCCGGCCCCGTGGACACGACGTCGCCGATGCCCGCCACCGCCCAGTGGCCGCCACCGGACGCCGAGCCCGTCGACGTCGACCTGCTCAACCGGGCGGGCTCCGCCTACGAGTTCGGCCCCATGTTCCGGAACCTGCGCGCGGCGTGGCGCCGCGGGACCGAGGTCTTCGCCGAGGCCCGGCTGCCCGAGGAGGCCCGCGCCCAGGCCGTACGGTACGGACTGCACCCGGCGCTCCTGGACTCCGCGCTGCGCCCCGCCGACCTCGTGGGCGACCGCGTCCGGGGGAGCGAGGAGGTCTGGCTCCCGTTCGTCTGGACCGGGGTGACCCTGCACGCCTCCGGCGCCACGGCACTGCGGATACGGATCTCACCGGCGGGCCCCGACGGGGTGTCCCTGGAGATCACCGACACCTCCGGCGCCCCTGTCGTGTCGGTGGCCTCGATCGTGGAACGCCCCGTCCCCGTCGAACGCCTCACCGGTACGGCGCCGAGTCCGTCGCTGCTCAGGCTGCGCTGGGAACCCGCGCCGGCGCACACGGCTCCCGCGCGAGGCGGCTGGGCCGCGCTGGGCACCGAGGAGTTCGGACCGGACGCCACGGTGCACGCCGACCTCGGCGCCCTGCGCACGGCCATCGCGTCCGGCGCGGCCGTACCCGAAGCGGTACTGGTCCCGTTCCCGCCGACCCAGGGCGAACCCCACCGGGCCGCCCGCGCCGCGACCCACCGCCTCCTCGACCTGCTCCAGCGCTGGCAGGCCGAGGAACAACTGGCCTCCTCCCGGCTGGTGGTCGTCACCACGGGCGCGGTGGCCGCGCGACCGGGGGAGACCCCCGATCTCGGCAGCGCCCCCCTGTGGGGCCTGACCCGCTCGGCCCAGGCCGAGCATCCCGGCCGGTACGTCCTCGCGGACCTCGGCGCCGGCACCGCGCGAGGGCTGCGCGCGGCGCTGGCCACCGGTGAACCGCAGGTCGCGGTCCGCGGCGACACGGTCCTCGTGCCCCGCCTGGCCGAGGTCCCCGCACCCGACACCGCACCCGACACCGCCCCGGACAGTCCCTGGGACTCCACGGGCACGGTGCTCATCACCGGAGGCACCGGCGGGCTGGGCGGCCACCTCGCCCGCCACCTGGTCGTCGAGCACGGCGTCCGGCACCTGCTGCTGGCCGGCCGCCGGGGCACGGACGCGCCCGGTGCCGCCGACCTCGCCGCGGAACTGACGGAACTCGGCGCCTTTGTCACCGTGGCCGCCTGCGACGCCTCGGACCGGCAGGCGCTCACGGCGCTGCTGGCCGCGATCCCCGCGGAGCACCCCCTGTCGGGCGTCGTGCACACCGCGGGCGTCGTCGCCGACGGCCTGCTCGGGTCGCTCACACCCGAGCGGGTCGACGAGGTGCTGCGCCCCAAGGCGGACGCGGCCTGGCACCTGCACGAGCTGACCCGGCACCTGGATCTGTCGGCGTTCGTGCTGTACTCCTCCGTCGCGGGGATCGTGGACGGCCCAGGACAGGGCAACTACGCCGCCGCGAACGTCTTCCTCGACGCGCTCGCAGAGCACCGCCGCGCCGCGAACCTGCCCGCGACCTCACTGGCCTGGGGGCTGTGGTCCGGAGACGGCATGGGCGCACGCCTGGACGAGGCCGCCCTGCGCAGGGCGGGCCGCTCCGGCCTGGTGGCCCTCACACCCGCCGAGAACCTCGCCCTGTTCGACCTGGCCCTGTACGCGGGGGAGGCCGTGGCCGTCCCCGTCAGGGTGGACGCCGCCGCGCTGCGGGACCGCGCCGACGGTGTGCCGTCCGTCCTGCGCGGCCTGGTCCGCGGCCCGGTGCGCCGGACCGCCTCCGCGGGCACCCCGTCCGCCGGCGGAGCGCCCCTCACGGCCCGGCTGGCCGAACTGCCCGAGGCCGAACGCGACCGCGTCGTCCTGGATCTGGTCCTGACCCGGGTCGCCCAGGTGCTCGGACACGAGGGCGGGGACGCGATCGAGCCGCGCCGGGCCTTCAGCGAGATCGGCTTCGACTCGCTCGCCGCCGTGGAACTGCGCAACGGGCTCAACGCGGTGACCGGACTGAGGCTGCCCTCGACCCTGGTCTTCGACTACCCGAACCCCGCCGCCCTCGCCGCCCACGTACTGGCCAGGGCGTCCGGGACACGTAAGGCCCCCGCCGTACCGCCGCCCGCCGCGCTCACCGGCTCCGGCTCGGACTCCGGTTCCGGTTCCGGTTCCGGGGAGGACGCCATCGCGATCGTCGCGATGGCCTGCCGCTATCCCGGCGGGGTGGAGTCCCCCGAGGACCTGTGGCGGCTGGTGGCCGAGGGCCGGGACGGTGTCTCGGCCTTCCCCGAGGACCGCGGCTGGAACGTGGCGGACCTCTACGACCCCGAGCCGGGCAGGCCGGGCAAGAGCTACATCCGCGAGGGAGGGTTCCTGCACGACGCCGCCGACTTCGACGCCGGCCTCTTCGGGATCAGCCCCCGCGAGGCCCTGGCAACGGATCCGCAGCAGCGCCTGCTGCTGGAGGCGTCGTGGGAGGCGCTGGAACGCGCCGGGATCGATCCGCTGTCGATGCGCGGCACCACGACCGGTGTGTTCGCCGGGATCATGTACCACGACTGGGCGACCCGGTTGGCGAAGGTGCCCGAGGACCTGGCAGGTTACCTGGGCAACGGCAGCGCGAGCAGCGTCGCCACCGGGCGCGTCGCCTACACGCTCGGCCTGGAGGGCCCCGCGGTGAGCGTGGACACCGCGTGCTCGTCCTCGCTGGTGGCCCTGCACTGGGCCATGCAGTCGCTGCGGCGCGGCGAGTGCTCCCTGGCACTGGCCGGCGGTGTGACCGTGATGGCCACCCCCGACACGTTCGTGGACTTCAGTCTGCAGCGTGGTCTGTCGCGTGATGGGCGGTGCAGGTCGTTTGCGGCTGGGGCGGATGGTACGGGGTGGGGTGAGGGTGTCGGGATGCTGTTGGTGGAGCGGTTGTCGGATGCCCGGCGTCATGGTCATCCGGTGTTGGCGGTGGTGCGTGGTTCGGCGGTGAATCAGGATGGTGCGTCGAATGGGTTGACGGCTCCGAACGGTCCGTCGCAGCAGCGGGTGATCGTGGCGGCGTTGGCGAGTGCGCAGGTGTCGTCGGATCAGGTGGATGTGGTGGAGGGGCACGGTACGGGGACGACGCTGGGTGATCCGATCGAGGCGCAGGCGTTGCTGGCGACGTACGGGCAGGACCGGCCTGAGGGCAGCCCGTTGTGGCTGGGGTCGGTCAAGTCGAACATCGGGCATGCGCAGGCGGCGGCGGGTGTCGCGGGGATCATCAAGATGGTCAAGGCGATGGAGCACGGCGTACTGCCGCGCACACTGCACGTGGATGCGCCGTCTCCGCAGGTGGACTGGTCGGCGGGGCGGGTGGAACTGCTGACGGAGGCACGGGAGTGGCCGGAGGCGGAGGGCCGTCCGCGCCGCGCGGGGATCTCCTCGTTCGGGATCAGCGGCACCAACGCCCACGTCATCATCGAAGCGGCACCCGCACCCGAACCCGCCCCGCTGCCGGACCCCGGACCCGCGCCCACCGTGGGCGGTACGGTCCCGTGGGTGCTCGCGGGCAGCACACCGGAGGCCCTGCGGGCCCAGGCCGTCCGGCTGCGGGAGCGACTGGACGACCTCGGCACCCGGGACCCCGCCGCCGTCGGACACGCGCTGGCGACCTCCCGTGCCGCCCTGGAACACCGCGCGGTGCTCGTCGGGTCCGGCCACGAGGCCCTGGCACGCGAACTGGACGCCCTCGTCCGACAGGACCCGCCGCTCAGTGTGCTCCAGGGACCGGCGGCCGGCGGCGGCCTCGCGTTCCTGTTCACCGGCCAGGGCGCGCAACGGCCCGGCATGGGAAGGGAGTTGTACGAGCGGTTCACCGCGTTCGCCGAGGCGTTCGACGCGGTCGCTGCCCTGCTGGACAAGCATCTGGAGCGCCCCCTGCGCGAGGTGCTGTGGGACGAACCCCCAGTGGACGAACCCGAACTGAGCCAACCCGAACTGAGCGAACCCGGACTGAGCGAACCCGGACTGGACGGACCCGCCCGGGACGAACCCCGACTGCTCGACGAGACCGTCTGGGCGCAGGCCGGGCTGTTCGCGGTCGAGGTGGCGCTGTTCCGGCTGCTGGAATCCTGGGGAGTGCGGCCCGACCACCTGCTCGGTCACTCGATCGGTGAGATCGTGGCGGCGCACGTCGCGGGTGTGCTGTCGCTGAAGGACGCCACGACGCTGGTCGCGGCACGCGGCAGGCTGATGCAGGCACTGCCGCGCACCGGGGCCATGGTCGCGGTCCGGGCCGCCGAGGCGGAGGTCGAACCCCTGCTGGGCGACGGAGTGGCGATCGCGGCGGTGAACGGTCCGTCCTCGGTGGTGATCTCGGGCGAGACGGACGCGGTGCTCGACACGGCCGCCCGGCTCGCCGCCGGCGGCGTGCGGACCACCCGCCTCCGGGTCTCCCACGCCTTCCACTCCCCGCTGATGGAACCGATGCTGGACGACTTCCGCCGCGTCGCCGAGACACTCACGTACCACCGTCCGCACATCCCGGTCGTGTCCAACCTGACCGGCGGGATCACCGATCAGGGCTCGGCGGACCACTGGGTGCGTCACGTCCGGGCACCGGTCCGGTTCGCCGACGGCGTGAGGTTCCTGTCGGGCCTCGGCGTGACCACGTTCGTCGAGACCGGCCCCGACGCGGTCCTGTCGGCGATGGGCAGGGAGTGCGTCGACAGCGAGAGCGACACCGGCGCCGGCAGCGGCAGCGGCAGCGGCAGCGGCAGCGGCATCGCGTTCGTCCCGTTGCTGCGCCGCGACCGGCCCGAGGAGCACGAGGTGGTGTCCGGGGTGGCCGCGGTCCACGCCCGCGGCCGGCACGTGGACTGGGACGCCTTCTTCGCGGGGCGGCCCCGTGACGCCTCGATCGACCTCCCTACGTACGCCTTCCAGCGGCGCCGCTTCTGGCTCGACGCGGGCGATCCGGCCCCCGGCGACGTCGGCCTCGCCGGGCTGGAACCGGTCGACCATCCGATCCTGCGCGCCGCGCTGGACACCCCGGGCTCGGGCCGGGTCGTGCTCACCGGCCGTCTGTCGGCGGACGTCCAGACCTGGCTGGCCGACCACGCCGTGCTGGGTTCGGTGCTGCTGCCCGGCACCGGTTTCGTGGACCTGGTCCTCACGGCGGGCGTCCACGTCGGCTGTGGCACGCTCACCGAACTCACGCTGGAGGCACCGCTCGTGCTGCCCGACCGGGGCGCGGTGGCCCTGCGGGTCACCGTGGACGAGCCGGACGGCACCCGCGCCCGGACGGTCGCCGTCCACGCACGCCCCGAGGGCGAGCCCGACCTGCCCTGGACCCGGCACGCCACCGGCGTACTGGCGGCCGAAGCCGAGGAGCCCGCGTTCGACCTCACCGCCTGGCCCCCGGCCGGGGCCGACTCCCTGGACGTCACCGACGCCTACGAACTGCTCGCCGCCCGGGGTTACGGCTACGGCCCGGCCTTCCGGGGCCTGCGGGCCGCGTGGCGCCGCGGTGACGAGGTCTTCGCCGACATCGCCCTGCCGGACGCGGCCCGCGACGACGCGGCGCGGTTCGGACTGCATCCCGCCCTGCTGGACGCGGCGCTGCACGCGGACGCCCTGGACGACGACGGCGTGACGAGCGTCCCCTTCTCCTGGGAACGCGTGACGCTGCACGCCACGGGCGCGTCCGCCCTGCGCGTGCTCACCCGCCGGGCCACGGACGGCGACGGCACGTCGATACTGCTCGCCGACGAGTCCGGCCGACCGGTGGCGACGGTGAAGTCCCTGGTCACCCGGCCCCTGTCGGCGGAAGGGCTCACGAGCACCCGGCGCGGTCCGCTGTTCCGCGTCGGCTGGACCCCGCTGCCACCCGGCCCCGCCGACACCGCCGGCCGGTTCGCCGTCGTGGGCACCGGCCCGATCGGCCCGCTCGCCCCCTGGGCCGACGACGCGCCCCGGTACGCCGATCTCGCCGCGTTGGCGGACGCGACGGCACCCGTGCCCCCACTCGTACTGTTCCCCTGCCCGGCGCCTTCCGGTGACGGTGACGTTCCCCTCGGCGTGCGCGCGACCACGACCGCGGTGCTGGAGATCCTGCGGGACTGGCCGGCCGACGAGCGGTTCGCCGACTCCCGGCTGGCCGTCGTGACCGGCGGCGCGGTGGACACCGGCGACGGCCGGATCGAGATGCGGCAGGCGCCGGTGTGGGGCCTGGTCCGGGCGGCGCAGGCGGAGAACCCCGGCCGGTTCGTCCTGCTGGACCTGGACGGCCCCGGCGGCACGGCACCGCCGCTCCCCGTCAGCGAACCCGAGATCGCGGTACGCGGCGGCAGGGCTCTGGTACCCCGGCTGGTGAAGGCCGCCGGACCCACGGCCCCCACGGCCTGGGATCCCGACGGCACCGTCCTGATCACCGGCGGGACCGGCGGGCTCGGCGCACTCGTGGCACGCCACCTGGTCACGGCGCACGGTGTCCGCCGACTGGTGCTGGCAGGCCGCCGCGGCCCGGCGGCGCCGGGCGCCACAGCCCTGGCCGCCGAACTGACCGCTCTCGGCGCCGAGACCGAGGTGGCCGCCTGCGACACGGCCGACCGCGACGCACTGGCCGCCCTCTTGGCCGGCATCCCGGCGGACCGGCCCCTCACCGCGGTGCTGCACCTGGCGGGCGTCCTGGACGACGGGCTGATCGGCTCGCTGACCCCCGCCCGGCTGGACGGGGTACTGCGCGCCAAGGCCGACGCCGCCTGGAACCTGCACGAACTGACACGGGAGGCGGACCTGTCGGCGTTCGTGCTGTTCTCCTCGGTCAGCGGCCTGATGATGGGCGCCGGCCAGGGCAACTACGCCGCCGCCAACACCTTCCTGGACGCGCTCGCGGTACACCGCCGCTCGCTCGGCCTGCCCGCGGCGTCCCTCGCGTGGGGGCTGTGGGACGAGACCGCCGGCATGGGCGGACGCCTCGGCGAGGCCGACCGCGGTCGCGTCCGCGCCTCGGGAGTCCCGCCCCTGTCACCGGCCGAGGGGCTGGCGCTGTTCGACGACGCGCTGGCGGCCCGCGAGACGCTGCCGGTGCCGATCCGGCTCGACCCGGCGGCGCTGCGTGCCGCCCGCGACGACATACCGGCGCTGCTGCGCGGCCTCGTACCACCCGCACCCGCACCCGCCGCAGCCGCCCGTCCCGCCGCGGGACCCGACCTCGAACGGCGGCTCGCCGCTCTCGCGGGCGAGGACGAGCGGGAGTCGCTCCTGCTCGGCCTGGTCCGCGCCGAGGTCGCGGCCGTCCGGCACGACGATCCCGCCGCCATCGACCCCGGGGCCCCGTTCACGGCGCTCGGACTCGACTCGCTCGCCTCGATCGAACTCCGCAACCGGCTGGGCACCGCGTCCGGGCTGCGGCTGTCCGCGACACTCACCTTCGACCACCCCACGCCCGCCGGACTGGCGAGGTTCCTGCTGTCCGAACTGCTCCCCGAGGGGGCGCTGCCCGCCCCGGACGAGGACTCGGTCCGGTCGGCACTCGCCACGATCCCGCTCGCCCGGCTGCGCGAGTCCGGGCTGCTGGACACCCTGCTGGGCCTCACGGAGACCGGCCCGCCGGAAGCCGGAAGCATCTCGCTGCCCCGGCCGGCGCCGGACCACGACGACGACAGGGCCGAGGAGATCAGGGGCATGGGCGTCGAGGACCTGCTCCGGGCCGCCCGCCGCACCACACCGACCTAGGGAGAGACCGGCAATGGCGGAAACGATGGACCGCACGGCCGACCCGGGGCTGCGCCACCCCACCGACGAGGATCTGCTGTCCCAGGTGCTGCGCCCCTACCGGGCGAAGAACTGCGAATACCTGAAGTCGGCCGTGGTCGGCGTGGACACCGGCCCCGACGGCCAGCACAGGGTCGGCGCCGTCTGCACCTTCCAGATCCCCGAGTCGTGCTACATCGACGACACCGGACACTTCAACTCGGTCGAGTTCAACATCTGTTACAACCAGATGTTCTATTACCTCATCGCGAAATCCGTCCGGGAGAACGTGCTGGAACCGTTCGCGCGCTGGACGATGGACGACTTCTGGGCCCGCCAGCTCGGCGACATCCTCATCACCGACTTCCGCAGCACGTTCCGCCGGCCGATGGGCGCACGCCTGTTCCACGGCGAGATCGAGATAGCCGACGTCGCCGAGTGGGACGGCAGCGACATCCGCGACGCCCTCGTGGTGATCCGCACCAAGTGCCGCTACTGGGACGACCGGGGCGGCGACAGCCACGGCGAGGTCACCGTCGCGATCCTCAATCCGCCGCAGAGCGGTCCCTGACCAGCACGCGGGAGATGCGATGAACGACCCGGCCGACCACGTCCCCTCCGCCGCCGGACCCTGGCCGCCCGCCGGGGCCGTCCCGGTCCGCACCGACGACCTGTACGCCCTGCTCGCCGCACGCGGATACCAGTACGGCCCCGCGTTCCGTGGGCTGCGCGCGGCCTGGCGGCGGGGCGACGAGATCTTCGCCGACATCGCGCTGGACGGTGCGACCGGCGCCGCCGCCTCCTACCTTCTGCACCCCGCTCTCTTCGACGGCGCCCTGCACGGAGCGCTGCTGCCGTCCGAGGACCGGCGGGACACACTGCTGCTGCCGTTCATCTGGCGAGGGGTGCGGATACGGAACTCCGGCGCCCGCCACGTCCGTCTGCACCTGGTGCCGAGCGGCGAGGACGCGGTGTCGCTGACCCTCACCGACACCGAGGGGCGGGAGGTGGCCGCGGTCCGCTCCCTCGCGTTCCGCCCGGTCACCGCCGAGCAGCTCGACCGCGAGGGCCAGGGCGGCACCCTCCTGCGCGTCACCTGGAACACCGTGCGGGTGCCGTCCGACGAAGCGGCGACGGCAGCGCACTGGGCCTTCCTCGGCACCGACCACCTCGGCGTGACCGGCGCCCTGAAGGCAGCCGGCCGACAGCCCGGGAGCTACCCTTCGCTGCGCGACCTGGACGCCGGACTGCGCGACGGCGACACCGTCCCCGACATCGTCGTGGTCTCCTGCACCGACGAGAGCGCCGAGGCGCGTGCCGCGACACAGCGAGCGCTCGTCCTGGTGCAGGAGTGGCTCGACGACGAACGGCTGGGCGGCGCCCGCCTGGTCTTCGTCACCCGGGGCGCCGCCGCGGCACGTACCGGAGAGGACGTGCCCGATCTCGCCGGCGCCGCCGTGTGGGGCCTGGTGCGCGCCGCCCAGTCCGAACACCCGGGCAGATTCCACCTGGTGGACGTGGACGACGTCGAGTCCTTCGGCGGCGCCCTGGTGTCCGGCGTGGAGGCGGGGGAGCCCCAGCTCGCCGTCCGTGACGGCGGTCTGTCGCGCCCGCGCCTGGTCCGCTGCCCGCCCGCGACACCCGCGCGCCGCCCCGACACCGGGGGGACCGTCCTCGTCACCGGCGGCCTGGGCGCCCTGGGCGCCCTCGTGGCCCGCCACCTCGTACGCCGCCACGGTGTCCGCCGCCTCATGCTGCTCGGCCGCCGGGGCCCCGCCACCCCCGGGGCCGGTGAGCTGGCGGCGGAACTGACCGGACTCGGAGCGGACGTACGGGTCGTGGCCTGCGACGCGGCCGACCGCGCCGCCCTGGAGCGCGTCCTGGCGAGCGTCCCCGACCTGCATCCGCTCACCACCGTCGTGCACGCCGCGGGTGCCGTCGACGACGGCACCGTCGCCGAACTCACTCCGCGCAAGGTCGAACGCGTACTGCGCCCCAAGACCAACGCGGCGCTGAACCTGCACGAGCTGACCCACTGCGACCTGATCCTGTTCTCGTCGGTGTCCGGGCTGATCGGCAGCGCGGGCCAGGCCGCCTACGCCGCCGCCAACACCTTCCTGGACGCCCTCGCGCACCGCCGCCGCGCCATCGGCCTCCCCGGCGTCTCGCTCGCCTGGGGCCTGTGGGCGGACGGCATGGGCGCGGAACTGGGCACCGCCGACCTCGCCCGGATGCGCCGCAACGGACTGGCGCCCCTGTCCGCCGCCCAGGGCCTCGCCCTGCTGGACGCGGCCCTCTCCCGGACGGAGCCCGCGCTCGCCCCTGTCAGGCTGGACGACGAGGCGCTGCGCCGAGGCGCCGGGTTCCTCCCAGAGATGCTCCGGGACCTGGCCGCCCCGGCACCCGGTGGGACCCCGGCCGGGCGGCCCGCCGAGGCCGAGGCGCTGCGCGAGCGGCTCGCGGGACTGCCCGGGGCCGAACGTGACGCCGCCGTCCTGGAGTTCGTCCGCGCGGAGGTCGCCGCCGTCCTCGGCCACCGGGCACCCGACGGAGTGGACCCGGGCCTGGAGTTCCGGGAGATCGGCCTGGACTCGCTCACCAACCTGGAGCTGAACCGCCGACTGGCGACCGCGACCGGACTGCGCCTGCCGGTCACCCTGTCCTTCGACTACCCGAGCCCCGCCGAGCTGGCCGGGCACCTCGCGCGGCGGCTCGCCTGACCGGCGGCCCGCGGGGCGGGCCGCCCACCCGACGAAGGGACCGGACATGCACACAGTGATCGTCGGCGGCGGAGTGATCGGCCTCGCCACGGCATGGCGGGCGCTCGCCCGGGGACTGGCCGTCACCGTCGTGGACCCCGAGCCCGCGAGCCGGGCGTCGTACGCCTCGGCGGGCATGCTCCCGCCCGCCAACGAACAGCTCTACGACGACGAACCCCTCCGGCGGCTGTACCTGGCCTCCCGCGACCGCTATCCCTCGTTCGTCGCGGAACTGGAGGAGGTGTCCGGCCGGTCCACCGGACACCGCCGCGACGGCGTCCTGGACGTTGCCCTCGACACGGACGCCCTGGCGGACCTCGACCGCGCGCACCGCTTCCATCAGGCGCACGGAATCAGGACCGAGGTCCTCACCGCCGAGGAATGCCGCGCGTACGAACCGAGGTTCGCCCCGTCGGTGCGCGGCGGTCTCCTCGCCCCCGACGACGGGGCGATCGATCCCCGGCGGCTGACCGCGGCGCTCCTGGCCGCGATCGAGCGGCTCGGCGGCACGCTCGTCACCGACCGGGTCACCGACGTGCTGATCGAGGGCCGCGCCACCGGCGTACGGCTCGCCGGGGGCGGCACGGTGACCGGTGACCGTACCGTCCTCGCGGCCGGCTGCTGGACCCATCTGCTCGGCGGCCTGCCGCCCGGTGTCGTCCCGGAGATCCGGCCGGTCAAGGGACAGATCCTGCGTCTGCGCTCCGACGAGCCGTTCCTCAACCGCACCACCCGGGGCCTCGGCGGCGGCTCGGCGGTGTACCTGGTGCCGCGCGCCGACGGCGAACTGGTCGTGGGCGCGACCTACGAGGAGCTGGGCTACGACACCACCGTCACCGCGGGCGGCCTCGCCGAACTCCTCGACAAGGCCCGCGCGGTACTGCCCGGGGTCACCGGTCTGGCGTTCGCCGAGGTGAGCGCCGCGCTGCGGCCCGGCTCGCCGGACGACCGCCCGCTGATCGGCGCCACGTCCGTCCCGGACCTGCTGCTCGCCACCGGGCACTTCCGCATCGGGGTGCAACTGTGCGCGGTGACCGCGGACGCGCTCGCCGCGGTGCTGTCCGGCGGTGAACTCCCCGACACCGTCCGGCCGTTCTCACCCGTACGCGGGGACGGAGTCGGCGCCCACTAGCGCGCCCGCGAGCGTTCCTTCCGCGTTGCGTGTCCACGCGGGTTCCTCCTGGCGGCGCGAGCGGACGACGACCGGCCGCCGGCCCGTTCCGTCCGCCGCGCCGGTCACCAGCTGCAGCAGGACCGCGCCCTCCGGGGCGAACGTGACCGGGGTGTGCAGCACCAGTTCCTCGATCTCGTCGCAGCCGGTCGCCCCCGCCGCGTGCATCGCCAGTTCCACCAGCGCCGTACCGGGCAGCAGCACCGTGCCGAGGATCATGTGGTCGGCCAGCCACGGCTGGGCCGCCAGCGAGATGCGTCCGGTGAACAGGTGGCTCCCGTCGGGCAGTTCGGTCGCGGTCGACAGCAGCGCGTGCCCCGCGTCGTCGAGACCGAGCCCGGCCGCGCTGCCCGCCGGCGCAGGGGCCCGGAGCCAGTACCGCCGCCGCTCGAACGGATAGGTCGGCAGCTCCACCAGCCGTACGTCTCCCGCGGCGCCCCAGTTCACCCCGCTCGCCCGGGCCCGGGCGAGGGCGGCCGTGAGTGTGTGGGCCTCGGAGCGGCCCGGGCGCAGCAGCGGAAGCAGGACCGCGACGGCCGCCTCTCCCCCGGGTCCGGCCGGCACGGTCTGCGCCAGGGCGGAGAGCACCCCGCTGGGCCCGAGCTCCAGACAGGTGCTCACGCCCTCGGCCCGCAGCGTCTGCACCCCCTGCCCGAACCGGACAGCCCCGCGGACCTGCCGGACCCAGTAGTCGGGCGTCGTGATCTCGGGTCCGGCGACGGCACCGGTGAGGTTGGACACGACCGGGATCGCCGGCGGCCGGAACGTGAGTGTCTCGGCGACGCGCCGGAACTCCTCCAGCATCCCGTCCATGTGGGCGGAGTGGAAAGCGTGACTGACCGTCAGCCGCCGTGTCCTGACGCCGCGTTCCTCCCAGTGGGCGGCGACGGCCAGGACCGCGTCCTCGTCGCCGGAGACGACGGTCGCCCTCGGCCCGTTCACCGCCGCGACCGACACCCCGCCCGGCAGCGAGGCGGCCACCTCGTCCTCACCGGCCTGGATCGAGACCATCGCGCCGCCCGCGGGCGCCTCCTGCATGAGGCGGGCCCGCGCCGCGACGAGGACGCACGCGTCGGACAGCGGGAACACACCGGCGAGATGGGCCGCGCTCACCTCGCCGAGCGAGTGGCCGAGCAGATGGCCCGGTGTGACGTCCAGCGACTCCAGCAGCCGGAACAGGGCGACCTGGAGCGCGAACAGTCCCGGCTGGGTGTACTGCGTCCGGTGCAGGGCCGCCGCCTCGGGAGTGCCGGGCTCGGCGAACACCACGCTCTTGAGCGGGCGCTCCAGATGAGGGTCGATGTGTGCGCAGACCTGGTCGAACGCCTCCGCGAACGCCGGATACGTCGCGTACAGCTCGCGGCCCATGCCCGGGCGCTGGGAGCCCTGGCCGGTGAACAGGAAGGCGGGTGGCCCACCGTCCGCGGCCTCGCCGACCGCCTCGGACGGCCGGCCGTCGGCCAGGGCGCGCAGACCGGCGAGCAGTTCGTCGCGGCTCTCGCCGAACACCGTCGCACGGTGTTCGAACCCGGTGCGGCCGGCGAGGGTGTAACCGATGTCGGCCGCGTCCAGACCGGGCCGCCCGCTGATGAACCGGTGGAGCCGTGCCGCGTGGACGCGCAGCGCCTCCTCGGACCTGGCCGAGAGCGGCCACGGCAGGGGCGTCGTGCCGGTGCGCGGTGTCTGCGGGCGCACCGGAGCCTGTTCGAGGACGACGTGCGCGTTGGTGCCCGAGATGCCGAACGACGAGACCGCCGTCCGGCGCGCCCGCCCGGTCTCCGGCCACGGCGTCGCCCGGTCGAGCAGGGCCACCTTCCCCCGCGACCAGTCGACGTGCGGGGACGGGGTGCCGGCGTGCAGCGTGCGGGGGAGCAGGCCGTGCCGCATCGCCAGCACCATCTTGATGACGCCCCCCACCCCGGCGGCGGCCTGCGCGTGCCCGATGTTGGACTTCAGCGACCCCAGCCACAGCGGCCGGTCCCGGCCCTGTCCGTACGTCGCGATGAGGGCCTGGGCCTCGATCGGGTCGCCGAGCGCGGTGCCGGTGCCGTGCGCCTCGACCGCGTCCACGTCGGCGGCGTCCAGCCCGGCGGCGGCGAGCGCCCGACGGATCACCCGCTGCTGGGCCGGGCCGCTGGGCGCGGTCAGCCCGTTGCTGGCGCCGTCCTGGTTCACCGCGCTGCCGCGCAGCACCGCGAGCACGGGATGACCGTTGCGCTCGGCGTCCGACAGCCGTTCCAGCAGCAGCAGGCCGGCGCCCTCGCTCCACGCCGTGCCGTCCGCGTCGGCCGAGAAGGGCTTGCACCGGCCGTCGGGAGCCAGGCCGCGCTGCTGGCTGAACTCCACGAACATGCCGGGGGTGGCCATCACGGCGACGCCGCCCGCCAGCGCCATCGAGCACTCGCCCTGCCGCAGCGACTGGGCCGCCTGGTGCAGCGCGACGAGCGAGGACGAGCAGGCCGTGTCGATCGTCACCGCCGGCCCCTCAAGGCCCAGGGTGAAGGCGATGCGCCCGGAGACCAGGCTCGGTGAGCCACCGGTGAGCAGATAACCGCCGAGGCCCTCGGAGGAGTCCTGGAGCCGGGGCCCGTACTCCTGGGCCGTCGCGCCCACGAACACGCCGGTGCCGCTGCCGCGCAGCGTGCCCGGATCGATTCCGGCCCGCTCCAGCGTCTCCCAGGCGACCTCCAGCAGCACCCGCTGCTGCGGGTCCATCGAGGTCGCCTCCCGCGGGCTGATCCCGAAGAACGCCGCGTCGAACCCGTCGGCCCCGTCGAGGAAACCGCCGCGCCGCACATAGGTCCGGCCGGGGGTGCCCGGTTCGGGGGCGTACAGGGCGTCGAGGTCCCAGTCGCGGTCGGCGGGGAAGTCGGAGATGGCGTCCGTGCCCGTGGTCACCAGGTTCCACAGCTCGCCCGGGGAGCCGACGCCGCCGGGGTAGCGGCAGCCCATCGCCACGATCGCGACCGGGTCGCCGTCCGCCGTCGCCGCGAGGGGCCGGCTGTCGGTGCTTCTGCCAGGGCCCCGGCGCTCCGTGAGGTGGACGGCGAGCCCGGCGGGCGTGGGGTGGTCGTAGACGATGGTCGCGGGGACCGGGAGACCGGTCGCGGCGGCGAGCCGTTCGCTCAGCTCGACCGCCAGCATCGAGTCGACGCCGAGGTCCTTGAACGTCTTCTCCGCGTCGACCGCCTCCGCGCCGATGTGCCCGAGCACGGCGGCCGAGTGGGCCCGGACGAGGTCCAGCAGATCGCCCTGCCGCTCCCGGGCGGGCGACTCGGCGCGCGGCTCGGCGGGCGGCGTCGCGGGCACGGTCCGCTCCCGCGACGGCCAGTGCCGTTCCCGCTGGAAGGCGTAGGTGGGAAGGGGCACACGGCGGGGGTCGCGCGCGGCGAACACACCGGACCAGGACACCACGTGACCGCGCACATGCAGTGCGGCGACCGCTTCGAGGAGCGAGGACCGAACGGCCTCGCCATGCAGCGGCGCACGGACGACGGCCGCGGGGCCGTCACCGCCCAGCAGCGTCCGCCAGTCGTCCGCGCCGCGCACGGCCCGCGGGCTCACCTCCAGGAACGTGGGGTGCCCGGTCCGCGCCAGCGCACGGATCACGTCGTCGGTCCGCGAGGGCGAGTGGAGGCGGCGCGACCAGTAGGCCGTGTCGAGAGCGGCCGTGTCCAGGACACCGCCGGTGACGGACGAGTGGAACGCGACCGCGGACGGCCGGGGCGCGACCGGGCCGGGCGCCGCGCCCTGCGCGCGGGCCGTGACGATCCGGGCGGCGTCCTCGACGGTCAGTGCCCCGACGACATGTGCGGCGGCGACCTCCCCCTCGGCGTCGCCCACGACGGCCTCCGGACGAATCCCCAGGGACTCCCACAGCCGGGCGAGCGCGACGGCGACGGCGAACCGGACCGGCCCGGCGACGTCGTCGCGGTCCGGCCGCGGGGCCCCCGGGGCTCCGTCCAGGACGTCCGTCAGGGACCAGCCGGTACGGGTGTCGAGCGCGGCGGCACAGACGTCCACCGCCGTGCGGAACGCCGGTGACAGGGCCATCAGTTCGCGTGTCGTCCCGGTCTCCACCGGACTCCCGCCCGGGAAGACCAGCACGACGCCGCCGGGGTTCCCGGCCGTCGCCCTGAACACACCGGGGGCGTCACGGCCGGTGGCGACGGCGTCCAGGCCGTCCAGGAGCGCGTCCTCGCCGGTGCCGAGGACGGCCGCGCGGTGCTCGAAGTGCGTGCGGCCGGTGGCCAGCGACCAGCCGACGTCGCCGGGGGACCGCGGCCCGCCCACCAGCTGCGCCTTGAGCCGCGCGGCCTGCGCGCGCAGGGCCCCGGGCGTCCGGCCGGAGAGTGTCCACAGGACGGGACGGGCACCGGGTTCGGTCCGCTCGGCCCGCACGGCGCCCGCCGGTCCGTCCGGGGCGGCGCCGAGCACGACATGACAGTTCGTCCCGCCTATCCCGAACGAACTCACCCCGGCCAGCGGCGGCTCGCCGGGCCGGGGCCAGGGACCGCGCTCGCGCTGCACGCGCAGCCCCAGCCGGTCCAGGTCGATACGGGGGTGGGGAGTCTCGAAGTTGAGACTGGCGGGGATCTCCCCGTGCGTGACGCTCAGCGCCGCCTTGATCAGGCCGACGATGCCCGCGGCCCCCTCCAGGTGGCCCACGTTCGTCTTGGCCGAACCGACGTGCACCGGCGCTCTGGACGCGGCGTCACCGAGCGCGCCCGCGATGCCCGCGGCCTCCAGCGGATCACCGACCCGGGTGCCGGTGCCGTGCAGTTCGACGTACTGGAGCGCCTCGGGGGCCACGCCCGCCCGGCGGCAGGCCAGCCGGATCACCTCGGACTGCGCGGCGGGACTCGGCACGGTCAGCCCGTCGGTGGCTCCGTCGTTGTTGACGGCGCTGCCCCGGATCACCGCGTGCACGGGGTCGCCGTCGGCCAGCGCCCGCGCCAGCGGCTTGAGCAGGACAGCTCCGCCGCCCTCGCCCCGCACATAACCGTTGGCCCGCGCGTCGAAGGTGAAGCAGCGGCCGTCGGGGGACAGCCCGCCGAACCCGGCGACCGCGGCGGCGCTCTCGGGGACGAGGTTGAGGTTCACCCCGCCGGCGAGCGCGAACTCCGCCTGGCCGGTGCGCAGACTCTCGGCGGCCATATGCACGGCGACCAGCGCGGACGCCTGCGCGGAGTCCACCGTCATACTCGGACCGCGCAGCCCCAGCGTGTAGGAGACGCGGTTGGCGATGATGCCGCGCTGGACACCGGTGAGGGTGTGCCGGGTGATGTCGACGGGATCCTGGACGAGGGCGGCGAAGTCGCTCGACATCGCGCCGACGAACACCGCCGTGCGGCTCTCCCGCAGCTTCGCCGGTACGATCCCGGCGTCCTCCAGCGCCTCCCAGGCCAGCTCCAGCATGAGCCGCTGCTGGGGGTCGGTCGTCGTGGCCTCGCGCGGTGAGATCCCGAAGAAGCCGGCGTCGAACCCGTCGATGTCGTCGAGGAAACCGCCGTGGCGCAGACCGGGCCGGTCCAGCCCCGGGGCGGCCGGGTCCCAGCGGCCGTCCGGGACCTCGGTGATCGCGCTCGCGCCGTCCCGCAGCAGTGTCCAGAACGCGGCCGGGGAAGGCGCCCCGGGGAGCCGGCACGCCATGCCGACGATCGCGATCGGCTCGCCCTCCTCGACGGTCATGACGCCGCGGGGCCCGTGCCGTGCGCGCGCAGCACCGACTCCAGCCGGTCCAGGGTCGTGGCGGGATCGGAGCTCAGGTAGAAGTGGCCGCCCTCGAAGACCTCCAGATCGAACGGCCCGGTGGTGTGCTCCCGCCACGACAGCGCCTCGTCCATCGTCACCTGCGGGTCCCGGTCGCCGGTGAACACGGTGACCGGGCAGCCGAGCGGGGGACCGGGCGTGTACGCGTAGGTCTCGACGGCGCGGTAGTCGGCGCGCAGGGCGGGGAGGAACATCCGCAGCAACTCCTCGTCGTCCAGGAGGGAGTTGTCGGTGCCGTTCAGCAGTTTCAGTTCGGCGATCACGCCCTCGTCGGAGCGCAGATGGACCGACTCCTCCCGGCGGCGCGAGGGTGCCCGCCGTCCCGACACCACCAGCGCGGCGGGTGAGACACCGTCCTCGCGCTCCATCCGCCGGGCCACCTCGAACGCGACGACCGCTCCCATGCTGTGTCCGAACAGGACGGGCCGCCCGGTGAGCACGGGCCGCAGCGCCGCGAAACTCAGGTCCGCCAGGGTCGCGATGTCGGTGAGAGGCTTCTCGGAACGCCGCTCCTGGCGCCCCGGATACTGGACGGCGAGCACATCCACCCGCGGATGCAGTGTCCGGGCCACGGGGAAATAGAAGCTCGCCGCGCCACCGGCGTGCGGAAAACACACCAGCCGGGCTCCGGCGTCCGGGGCCGGCCGGAAGCGCCGGACCCATGCGTTGCTGTCGACGAGCGAGTGCGTCATGGCGTTCATCTCTCCTGCGGGCTGCAGAGCGGGCATTCGATCATGATGCCGTCACCGGCAATTCAACCCAACCCCTAACCTCCCCTAAGAAAGCCGGGAGTTCTTGAACCGGCGCCGAAGGCTGGGAGACCTTGAGGCTGTCCGGATCTTTTCCTGGCCGCTTTCGGCCTCGGTAACCGGCGAGGAGAAACTGTATGACCATGGTCGCGGGGGAATCGGCGGATGTGAAGGGCACGGAGGACGTTCCGGGCCCGGCCGCCGGGGCGGACGAAGGGCCGCCCGACATGCGCTCGGGCGTCGCCGAACTGCTGCAGGCCCGGGCGGAGGCCGAGCGGGGCCCTTCGCCGGGCGCGACCGGGCAGCAGCACGCCCGCGGCAAACTGACGGTCCGTGAACGGCTGGACCTGCTCTTCGACCCGGGCACCTTCCGCGAGATCGAGCAGCTGCGCAGACACCGCGCCACCGGGTTCGGCCTGCAGGACCGGCGCCCGTCGACCGACGGCGTGGTCACCGGCTGGGGCAAGGTGACGGGCCGGACCGTGTTCGTCTACGCCCATGACTTCCGCATCTTCGGCGGCTCCCTCGGCGAGGCGCACGCGGAGAAGATCCACAAGGTGATGGACCTGGCCGAGGCGGCCGGCGCACCCCTGGTCAGCCTGAACGACGGTGCCGGGGCACGCATCCAGGAAGGCGTCACCGCGCTCGCCGGCTACGGCGGGATCTTCCGCCGGATCGTTCGCGCGTCGGGAGTGATACCGCAGATCAGCGTGATCCTCGGGCCGTGCGCCGGAGGCGCCACCTACGCCCCGGCGCTCACCGACTTCGTGTTCATGGTCCGCGACACCTCGCAGATGTACATCACCGGCCCGGACGTCGTGAGAGCGGTCACGGGCGAGGACGTCACCCACGAGCAGCTCGGCGGCGCGCAGGTGCACGGCTCGGTCTCCGGAGCCGCCACCCATGTCTGCGACAGCGAGAGGGAATGCCTCGAAGAGGTCCGGTACCTGCTTTCCCTGCTGCCGTCCAACAACCGCGAACTGCCGCCGGTCGCTCTCGCGGACGACCCGCCGGAACGGCGTTCCGAAGCGCTGCTCGACATCGTTCCACCGGACCCGAAAAGGTCGTACGACATGCGTGCCGTGATCGAGGAGATCGTCGATCACGGTGAATTCTTCGAGACGCATTCCCGCTGGGCCACGAACATCATCTGCGCATTCGCGCGCTTCGAGGGGCATGTCGTCGGAATCGTCGGAAACCAGCCCGCGGCCATGGCCGGAGTACTCGACATCCACGCCTCGGAAAAAGCGGCGCGATTCGTGCAGACCTGCGACGCGTTCAACATTCCGCTGGTGACACTGGTCGACGTACCCGGCTTCCTCCCGGGCACGGACCAGGAACACGACGGCATCATCCGGCACGGCGCGAAACTGCTCTACGCGTACTGCAACGCGACGGTGCCGCGCGTCCAGGTGATCCTGCGCAAGGCGTACGGCGGCGCCTACATCGTGATGGACTCACGATCCATCGGCGCCGACCTGTCGTTCGCCTGGCCGACCAACGAGATCGCCGTGATGGGCGCCGAGGGCGCGGCGAACGTGGTGTTCCGGCGTGAGATCGCCGCCGCCCCCGACCCCGAGGCGGTCCGGGCCCAGCGCATCAAGGAGTACCGGCAGGAGCTCATGCACCCCTACTACGCGGCGCAGCGCGGGCTCGTCGACGACGTGATCGACCCCGCCGAGACCCGCGCGGTGCTGGTGGACGCGCTGGCGATGCTGCGCTCCAAGGACGCGCGGCTCCCCTCCCGCAAACACGGCAACCTCCCGATGTGACGGCGGAGAAGACCATGGACACTCCCGAGATCCCGCTGCTGACCTTCGTACGCGGAACGCCCACCGACGAGGAGGTGGCGGCCGTGCTCGCCGTGGTGCACGGACGCGCCGACCGCGCCGCTCCCGACGAGCCGGCCCGCACAGCCGGGAGCCCGCGCTGGGCGCAGACCCGGGCCTACCGGACACCCCGGGCCTGGACCTCACGCTGACCTGCGCCAAACGTCCGGACGGCGGGCGGCGGACGTTCAACTTCCCGCCATCGCCCGGCTGTGGCGGGTGAGGAACGTACGGGCTGCCGACCGGTCCCCGTCCGGTCCTGTCCTACGGAGTGTCCATGACTGCGGCAGAACCCCAGAATCCCCTGCACAGACGCGCGCTGCTGCGCGTCGCGGCAGCCCTTCCCGTGGCCGGCGCGGCTGTCGCCGCCTTCGATGCGTCCGCGCAGGCCGCCGCCGGCTCGGCTTCCGCCGACGCCCAGGCCTCGGCCTCCGCCGGGCACGGCGCCCGCTTCGACCCGCAGAGCCCGCGGTTCGTCCTGGCCGTCCTGCCCGACACGCAGTACCTCTTCGACGCCGACAGCACCGACCCCGCCCCGCTGCGGGAGGCCTTCCGCCACCTGGTCGCCGAGCGGGGCGAGGCGAACATCGCCTTCATGACGCACCTCGGCGATGTCACGGAGCACGGCACCGAGGACGAGATCGAACGCGCCGCCGACACCTTCAGGACCATCCACGGCAAGGTGCCCTACAGCGTCCTGGCGGGCAACCACGACATCGCCTCCGGGGACGACCAGCGGGGCGACTCCGCGTACCTCGCCGCCTTCGGGCCCGCCCGCTACCAGTCCATGCCGACCTACCGCGGCGCCTCGCCGGACGGCTACAACACGTACCACGTGCTGAAGGCCGCGGACCGGTCCTGGCTGGTCCTCGCCCTCGACTGGCGGATCTCGGACAAGGGCCTGGCCTGGGCGCAGGGCGTCCTCGACGCGCACCCCACGCTGCCCGCCGTCCTCACCACCCATGACATCGCCTGGTCCGAGGACGACGGCAAGGCGCAGCTGTCGGACAACGGCAAGCGCCTGTGGGACGGCCTCATCCGCGCGAACGACCAGATCTTCCTGGCGCTGGGCGGCCACTACTGGCCGCCGGGCCGCACGGTCCTGCGCAACGACTCCGACAACGATGTCCACGTCCACATCACCAACTACCAGGACCGCTACTACGGCGGCGCCGGCATGATCCGTACGTACGGCTTCGACCTGGTCCGCGGTGTCATCGACGTCGAGACCTTCTCGCCGTGGCTCCTGGCCAGGGACCCCGGGAAGCGGTCGCCGCTGGAGGCCGAGACCATCGAACTGACCGGTGACGCCGACCGGTTCAGCCTGGACATCGACTTCGACGAGCGGTTCGAGGGCTTCGCCCCCGTCGTGGTGCCTAAGCCGCGGCCCGCCTCCGCGGTGATGCCGCGCGGCACGGTCGCGTACTGGCGCTTCGACGCCGCCGGGACCTCGGCGGGCGGCACCGCGGGCAAGCCCGTCGCGGACGGCGCCCTCGTACGCGACCTCACCGGCAATGGGAACGACCTGGCCGTCAGCCGGCTGGCTTCGACCGGGTCCGACGCGCTCACCTGGTCGGCCGACCACCACCCCGGCCAGCCCGCGCACGCCAGTCTCCGCTTCGACGGCGGCAAGAGCCCGGACCGCGGCGCCATCCTGACGACCGCCGCCCGAGCCGCCCTGAACAGCGAGAAGTTCCTCCGCGGCTACACCATCGAGACCTTCATCAGGCTGCCCGAGCCCTTCGAGGGCGACCACTCCTGGATGGGCATCCTCAGCTGGGAGGGCCGCAACGGGGACGCGGGCAAGACCACGGGCTGGTCGCCGCTGGAACCCACCTGCAGCCTCAACCTGTCACCCGAGCGGTTCCTCCAGTTCGTGGTCTATCCGCAGCGCCAGGACGCCGACCCCACGTCGTGGAGCCACGCGGTGCCCGTGGGCCGCTGGATGCACATCGCCCTCGTCAACGACGGCCGCAGTACGGTGATGTACGTGGACGGCTCGAAGATCGCCCGCAATCCATCGCAGCCGTCCACCGGCATCGCCACCCTCGGCAAGCCGTTCGTGCTCGGAGCCACCCAGTTCGACGAGAGCTTCGGGCAGGGCTTCTACGGCTGGATGGGCGACACCCGCATCGTGAACCGGGCCTTGTCCGTCCACGAGTTCCTCACGCCGTACGCGTAACCAGCGGTCGCACTTCACGAGTTGAACGCCTCGGTCTTGAGGAGCGGCTTCTGCGAGGCGAGTGCCCGGGTGAACCGCGAGTGACAGGGCGGTCGCGGTGAGGTGGTCAAAGGTCCAAGGTCACCTTCGGGTACGACGAAGGTCACAATTACATATCGGACACTTCGCACTTCAATCTTCACGCGAGACACACAAGTTGGCTAAGTTGACGGCTGGGCCGTACGACTCCCTCCGGTGAACCTCGCCGGGTCGCGCGGTCTCCGCCGAATCCGACCGGCCCTCGTGGCGGCCGGAGCCGGAGGTCCAGTCGACTTCCAGGGTGAATCGGCCCAACTGTCCAGCGGACAGAGGCCGTAGGGCATGCGTTTCGGAACCGCCCGCCCGAACCCGACGGTCGACCCGGCAGGCGGTGCACGGAAGGAGTCGTCTCCCATCGCGCCGGAACGAACGCAGCGCCCCGGAGGCACCGGCCTCCCCGGCATGTCCCGCTCCGCCCTCGTGAAGGCGGCCCCCGCATCCGTGGACCAGTTCACCCCTGCGGGCATTCCCGCCCAGCGGAGCGACGAACCCAGTCGCGAGGAAGTGCAGCAGCGGATCACCAACCTCTACGACCGGGTCGAGAACGCCACAGGCAACTTCAACGCGACCCGTGCGATGAGCACCGCGACGCGCGACACCGTCAAGCCGGCGTCCGGGGACAGGGGCGGCCGGGGCGGAGCCGCCGATGCCGCCGCCCCGCTGCCGGACGTCGCGAAGCAGTGGTTCGACGTGGGCCGCTCGCAGCTGGGCCCCGTCTTCCCGGCGGTGCTGCCGCCCGACAGGATGCCGGACCGGGGTTCCGCCGCGTCCCGGCCCGCCGATTCGGGCGGCCGTCCGAGCGGCGGCGGCCGTGAGGGGCGCGGCGGGCGCGAGGGTTCCGACCGGCCCGTCCTGGAGCTGACCGCCGGCCCGAGCGCCGGCCCCGGTGCCGCAGGCCCCGTCGCGGAACTGACCGCGAGGCCCGTCGCCGAGCTGACCGCCGGCCCCGGCACGGCGCTGCCGGCCGTACCGGCGCAGCGCCAGGCGGCCGAGAATGCCTTGCCCGGACCGTCCGGCGGACCGTCGCAGGAAACGCTGCGGACTTCGAAACGGCGGAACCAGCGGAAGCTCGGACAGGCCCGTGACCTGCTGGCCGGACATACGGCCCGGCGCAGCGCACCCGTCGCGGAACTGCAGCCCTTCCAGGCGATCGAGGGCGCCTGGGGCCCTGCCGCCCAGACGCAGAACTATCGCGCGCCCGCGACCGGCCTGGACGCGTGGCAGCAGCCGGCCGTCGGTACGGACATGCGCGCCGGCACGGACATGTACGCCGGAACGGCTACCTACGCCGGCATACCCGGCATACCCGCCGCGGGAGCGGGTGCCGTCGCCGACCAGAGCATCGGCAACGGCGTGTACCTCGGGGTCGACCAGTACGCCGGTGCCCCGTACACCGGTGCCCAGCAGACCGACACAAGCATGTACGTCGACGCGAGCACGCCCATCGCCACGGGAGTCGCCCTCGACATGCAGAATGCGGCCAACCCCGCATACGGAGCGCCCGCCCCCGCCTATGCGACGCCCGCCTATGGCACGCCCACCTATGCCGCGCCCGACCCCGGGTACGGCGGACAGGGCGCCAGGGCCGTCGACTTCGCACGCGCTCAGATCGGCAAGCCGTGCGTATGGGGCGCGATGGGACCGGGCTCGTACGACTGCTCCAGTCTCACGCAGGCCGCCTGGAAGGTCGCCGGAGTCGTGCTCCCGCGTTCCGTCCAGGACCAGGCGACCGCCGGCACGATGGTCCCCGTCGCGGACATCCGACCCGGTGACCTGGTTCTCTTCAGCGGACAGGTCGGACACGTCGGCATCGCCACGGGCAACGGCATGATGATCCACGCACCGAGCCCGGGCGTCGCCATCCGCGAAGAGTCGATCTACTGGGCCGGCGAGGCGGCGATCCACAGTGTGATCCGCCCTGCCTGAGGGGCCGTTGCGGGCCCATCCAAGGTCAGGAGCCAGGAGCCAGCAGTCAGCGTGATTGTGGCGTCTCCGCCGGCTTCGTGAGTGCCTTGGTGAAGCAGACGCTGAACGGATTGCGGTCGTACGGGGCGTACGGCCGCACCTCCTGCCAGCCCTCCCGCGCATAGAGTGCCCGGGCCTCCGGCTGGAGCGCGCCCGTCTGCAGCCACAGCCGGTCGACGCCGAGACTCAGCGCGGTCGACTCCACCGCCGCGAGGGCCGCTCGCGCCAGACCCCGGCCGCGGTGGTCGCCGTGCACGAACACCCGCTTCACCTCGTGCCGGTCGGGCAGCCTGCGCAGCGAGGCGGTGGCCACGGGCACGTCGTCGGCGTAGGCGACCCAGGTGACGACGATCTCCTCGGCGGCGGGCTGCGGCGCACGTACGCGCCGGTGCTCGACCGGCGCGTAGCGCGGGGCCAGTTCGGCGGACATCTGCTCCCGCAGCCGGGCCGGGGCCGGGGCGTCCCACTCCTCGGTCACCCAGCGGACCACCGGTGCCCGCCGGGCGGCCCGAGTCTCTTCCCCGGTCTCCTTGCGGGCTTCTTCCCTGACTTCTCCCTTGATCATGCGCACATGCTCACACCGGCGGAGGAGGCGTGTCGTCGGCTCGGGCCCCCTGTTCGCAGAACGGAAACACCGCGTTCGCAATGACGCCCGGCAGCCTTCTAGAGCGCCGTCCGCCCACTGCCCCGGAAGGCCGGGTGCAGGCCGAGGCGCCGGACGTACCGATCCAGGTGGGGGTACGCGGACCGGGCGCCGTCATTCGTGTCCGGGTGGGTGAGCGCCACCCAGAGATCCACGTCCGCGGCCGTGATCGCACCCCCCAATACATAGGGGCTGGAGGCCAGTTGATGATCGAGCAGGGTCAGTGTCGCCGCCCGGGCAGGGGGCTGGGAGGTCGGTGTGACGTCCCGGGCGAGGAGTTCACGCAGCGCGTCGATCTCGGCGGCGAGGGCCGGTGGACGCAGCGCGGGCGGGCCGGACGCCTCCTCGTCCCGGAGTCCGGCAAGGTCGGCGAGGTCGCGCAGGATGTCGGGCGTGTGGTTGCTGACGACGCGTCCGCTCCACCGGTCGCACAGCGCGGGCGCGGTGAGCGGGCCGTCGTAGTGGTGCCAGGTCGCCTCGTAGGCCCGGCGCAGCGAGGCGAAGGCATCGGGCGTCTCGGCGGGGCGGGTCAGCACGGTGGTGGCAGTCGAGTCCTCAAGTCCCAGCAGGGCGAGGGTGATCGAGACGCGCAGCGAACGCTGACAGCCTTCGGACAGATACAGCTGATAGCGGTGCGGCGCCGGGTAGAAGCCGCCGGCCAGGCCGACACCTATGCGGCCGCGGAAGCGGTGCGGACGTGCGGTCGCGCTCGGTGCGACCGTGCCGCAGGCGGGCGTGCCGGTGACGGCCGTACGTGCGGCCGTCGCGAAGGTACCTGTGCTCGAACCGCGGGAAACTGTCTCGGGCATGGCTCTCCAGAGGGAATCGCGGAAGCCCTGGCCGCCTTGTGGGCACCAGTGGCGAAACGGAGTGACTGCGCTGTGTCGTGCACGTCCGGCGGGTCCACGGGCCGACGGTCCGGATCGGGCGGACCGCAGGGACCGGGTGAACCGGCAGCGAACTAGTAAGCGCTGGAGACGCGCAACAGATCGATGTGCAGTCGCCTCGTCAAGCCGTTCCTGGGCAATTCCCACCCGTCCCGGTCGGGGCTCGCACGAGGCGAGACCACGCTTGTCCCGCCGCACCGGCGGAACCCGGTCGTCACCCGGGGCACCCCGTCGCGGTGGAAGGGTTGCCTGTCAGCGGGCCGGGGCCGATGACCGCACGGACGGAGGAGGACCTCGTCCGACGGGCGCTGACAATCGTGACCGTCCCCGCAAGTGTCGGCGCGCTGAGTGAGGTCGTCAAGACGCCGAGACGACGTCTCAACAGGTGGGCAGTGTCCCGTGCGGGTCGGTGGGGGCCGGCCGCGCAGTTCCCCGCGCCCCTTGAAGGCGGGGCTTCGCCCTCGCCCCCCAGGGGCGCGGGGAACTGCGCGCTCAGCCCTCACCGACCCGCACCCGACAACGCACCGTTCGCCCAGGGAACCGCCGAGATCAATTTCGGACTGCCGGAAGAAAAGGAACAGCCGTACTGTTGTGAGCGTCGACGAGCAGACGAGCCGCAGGACGGAGGTGACGCACGTGCGACCGCGCCCCGTACCCCGCCTCCGTGTCCCCAAGCTCACTCCGCGCCGCCGCGTCCGCCTGTACTCGCGGCAGCACATCGACCTGCTGCGTGTCGCCGGCGCGCTCTGTCGTCCCTGACCCGTACCTCCGCGGCCCCGCCCTCCTCCGGTGAGGGCCGGCTTCCTCCACGGTCGATCAGGAAGGCACCCCCGTCGTGTCGTCAGTACCTCCTTCTGCCCTGCCCACTTCCCCCGCCCTGCCCTCTACCCCCGCCCTGCGTCTCGCCGTAGCGCTCGACGGAGCCGGCTGGCACCCCGCCGCGTGGCGCGACCCGGTGGCCCGCCCCCGGGACCTGCTCACCGCCGGTTACTGGACGGACCTCGTCACCGAGGCCGAACGGGGTCTGCTCGACTTCGTGACCATCGAGGACGCCCTCGGCCTCCAGTCCTCGCACTTCACCGAGCCCGACGGACGGACCGACCAGGTCCGCGGCCGGCTCGACGCCGTCCTCATCGCCGCCCGGGTCGCGCCGCTGACCAGCCACATAGGACTGCTGCCTACCGTGGTGGCCACGCACACGGAGCCGTTCCACATATCGAAGGCCATCGCCACGCTGGACTATGTGAGCACCGGCCGTGCAGGCGTACGGATCCAGGTGTCGGCCCGCTGCAACGAGGCCGCGCACTTCGGCCGCCGTACGGTCCCGTCGTTCCGTATCGAGGACCTGGAGAGCCCCGCCGTACAGGAGTTGACGGTCGACCTCTTCGACGAGGCGGCCGACTACGTCGAAGCGGTCCGGCGGCTGTGGGACAGCTGGGAGGACGACGCGGAGATCCGGGATGTTGCCACCGGCCGCTTCGTCGACCAGGAGAAGCTGCACTACATCGACTTCGAGGGCGCGCACTTCAGCGTCAAGGGGCCCTCGATCACGCCTCGGCCCCCGCAGGGGCAGCCGCCCGTCGGAGCGCTCGCCCACGAGACCGTGACCGGTGCGCCGTTCCGGCTGCTGGGCCGCTCCGCAGACCTCGGGTTCGTCACTCCGCACGACGCCGGGCAGGCCGGCGCGATCGTCGCCGCGGTGCGCGCCGAACAGGACGCGGCCGGGCGGGCGGGGGAGCCCCTGCACCTCTTCGGCGACCTGGTCGTGTTCCTGGACGACGACCCCGCCGAGGCCGTGGCCCGCAAGGAGCGGCTCGACGCCCTCGCGGGCTATCCGTACACGAGCGACGCCCGGATCTTCACCGGCACTCCGTCCCAACTGGCGGACCTGCTCCAGGAGTTGAGCGAGGTCGGGCTGACCGGCTTCCGGCTGCGCCCCGCCGTCGTCGGCCACGACCTCCCGGCGATCACCCGGGGCCTGGTCCCCGAACTCCAGCGCCGCGGCGTGTTCCGGCACGTGTACGAGGCCGACACCCTGCGCGGACTGCTCGGACTCGAACGCCCGGCCAACCGTTACGCAGCCGCCTCCGGGGCCATCGCCCCCGAGGCCGCAGCCGACGCCGTCACCACCGCCTGAGCCGGAAGGATCCACGAACATGAGCGAGCCCCGCAAGCCCGTCAAGCAGATCCACCTCGCGGCCCACTTCCCCGGCGTCAACAACACCACCGTGTGGAGTGACCCCCAGGCGGGCAGCCACATCGACTTCAACTCCTTCGCGCACTTCGCGCGCACCGCCGAACGCGCCAAGTTCGACTTCCTGTTCCTCGCCGAGGGCCTGCGCCTGCGCGAACAGGGCGGCAAGATCTACGACCTGGACGTCGTCGGACGCCCCGACACCTTCACGATCCTGTCCGCGCTCGCCGCCGTCACCGAACGTCTCGGCCTCACCGGGACCATCAACTCCACCTTCAACGAGCCCTACGAGGTGGCACGGCAGTTCGCGAGCCTCGACCACCTCTCCGACGGCCGCGCCGCCTGGAACGTCGTCACCTCCTGGGACGCCTTCACCGGCGAGAATTTCCGCCGCGGTGGTTTCCTGCCGCAGGAGGAGCGCTACTCCCGGGCCAAGGAGTTCCTGGCCACCGCGAACGAGCTCTTCGACTCCTGGCGCGGGGACGAGATCGTCGCCGACCAGGAGTCCGGCACGTTCCTGCGCGACGCTCGGGCGGGAGCCTTCGTCCACCAGGGACAGCACTTCGACATCGAGGGGCAGTTCAACGTCCCGAGCTCCCCGCAGGGCCGCCCGGTGATCTTCCAGGCCGGCGACTCCGAGGAGGGCCGCGAGTTCGCCGCCGCCGGAGCCGACGCGATCTTCAGCAGGTACGCCACCCTCAAGGAGGGCCAGGCCTTCTACACGGACGTCAAGGGCCGCCTGGCCCGCCACGGCCGCACCCCCGACCAGCTGCTCATCCTGCCCGCCGCGACCTTCGTCCTGGGCGACACGGACGCCGAGGCCGCCGAACTGGCCCGCGAGGTGCGCCGGCAGCAGGTCAGCGGGGCGACCGCGCTCAAGCACCTGGAATTCGTCTGGAACCGCGACCTGTCGGCGTACGACCCGGACGGGCCGCTGCCCGACATCGACCCCGACCTCGGCGAGCACACCCTCGCCCGCGGCCGGGCCCAGGTGCGCATGTACCGCGACCCGCTGGCCACCGCCCGCGAGTGGCGCGAGCTGGCGGCGGCCAACAAGTGGTCCATCCGCGACCTGGTCATCGAGACCGGCAGCCGCCAGGCCTTCGTCGGCTCGGCGGCGACGGTCGCGCACACCATCGACGAGTTCGTCCAGGCCGACGCGAGCGACGGCTTCATCCTCGTCCCGCACATCACCCCCGGCGGCCTCGACGCCTTCGCCGACACGGTCGTCCCGCTGCTCCAGGAGCGCGGCGTCTTCCGTACGGACTACGAGGGCACGACCCTGCGCGACCACCTGGGACTGGCCCGGCCCGCCGCCCGGTCCGGTTCCGCGGCGCGGGGCGAGCGGGCGGTCGCCTCGTGAAGTTCCTTGCGATCACCCTGATCGTGCACGCGCCGGACCCGGTGACCGGCATCCAGAAGTCCACCGGCGACCGCTTCCGCGAGGTCCTCGACAACGCCCTGCTGGCCGAGGAGCTGGGTTTCGACGGTTTCGGCGTGGGGGAGCGGCACGAGCGCCCCTTCATCTCCTCCTCACCGCCCGTCGTTCTCAGCCACATCGCCGCCCTCACCTCCCGGATCCGCCTGTTCACCGCGGTGACGACCCTCAGCCTCCTCGACCCGGTCCGCGCGTACGAGGACTACGCGACCCTGGACCACCTGTCGGGCGGCCGTCTCGAACTGATCATCGGCAAGGGCAACGGGGCCGCCCAGCGCGACCTGTTCCACGTCACGCCCGAGGACCAGTGGGACCGCAACGCCGAGAGCTACGAGGTGTTCCGGCAGCTCTGGAGACAGGACAAGGTGACCGCCGCGACCCGCTTCCGCCCCGAACTGGTGGACGCCGAGGTGTGGCCCAGACCCCTCCAGCAGCCCGTCCGCGTCTGGCACGGCAGCGCCACGAGCAAGGAGTCCGTCGACCTGGCCGCCCGCTACGGCGACCCGCTCTTCTCCGCGAACGTCTCCAACCCCATCGAGCCGTACGCCGAGTTGATCCGGTACTACCGCGAACGCTGGGAACACCACGGCCATGACCCGGCCCGTATCGCCGTCGGCGCCGGAACCGCGGGCTACTACGCGGCCCGTACCTCACAGGAGGCGATCAGCGCCTACCGGCCCGTCTTCGAGGGGCAGTCGGCGTTCCAGAAGCGGCTCGGCCTCGAACCGGTCTTCCCCACCCTGGAGGACTTCGTGGAGCGCAGTTCGGCCCTGATCGGCAGCCCGCAGCAGATCATCGAGAAGGTGCACCGCTACCACGAGCGGTTCGGCCACACCGTCCTCCATCTCCACGCGGACGCAGGCGGTCTGACGGACACTCAGCACCGCGACTCGCTCGCTCTCTTCCAGTCGGCCATCGCCCCGGTGCTGCGCCGCGAGATCCCCGACCCGCCGTTCCCCTGGGGCCCGGTGCAGGCCGGACCCACGCCGGTACCCGTCGCCGCCGACCGCTGAGGAGAACCCGTACACATGTCAGACATCCCTCTCGGCGTCCTCGACCTGGTCCCGGTGTCGTCCGGCTCCACCGCGGCGAAGGCGCTGCGCAACTCCATCGACCTGGCCCGGCGGGCCGAACGGCTCGGCTACTCCCGCTACCGGATTCATTCGCAGCGCATCGGGCTTCAGCCCGGTGGTGAAGCGAATCTGATGGTTGCGACGCGGAGCGTCGCGGTGTCCTTCCGGCGGAGCCGGACTTTACTGTAGGAGCGGTGAGGGTTCGTACGAATGTTCCGTCATGACGGTGTGCGTTCGACGTGTCTAGTGTGTTCGGCATGCAGCTCAGGTACGTCTACAGGGTGTACCCGGACCCCGGCCAGCAGAGGGCGTTGGCGCAGGCGTTCGGGTGCGCCCGCGTCGTGTTCAACGACGCGGTACGTGCCCGCGAGGACGCACGCAAGGCGGGCGCGGCGTTCCCGACGGCCGCCGAGTTGTCCACCCGCCTGATCACCCAGGCGAAGCAGACCACCGCACGCTCCTGGCTGGGCGAGGTCTCCGCGGTCGTCCTGCAGCAGTCCCTGCGCGACGCCGAGACCGCGTACCGCAACTTTTTCGCCTCCGCAAGGGGCCCAGGATCGGTGCGCCCCGCTTCAAGTCCCGCAAGGATGCCCGGCAGTCGATCCGGTTCACCGCGAACGCCCGCTGGAAGATCACCGACAGTGGGCGGCTGAACCTGCCGAAGATCGGGGCGGTGAAGGTGAAGTGGTCCCGCACGCTGCCCACCACCCCCACCTCGGTGACCGTCATCAAGGACGCGGCCGGCAGGTTCTTCGCCTCCTTCGTCATCGACACCGACCCACAGGCGGATGCCGGGCGGATGCCCGCCACCGACCACACGATCGGCATCGACCTGGGCCTGACGCACTTCGCCGTTCTGTCCGACGGCACGAAGATCGACTCCCCGCGGTTTCTGCGCCGCGCGGAGAAGAAGCTGAAGAAGGCCCAGCGGGAACTGTCCCGCAAACAGAAGGGCAGCAAGAACCGCGAAAAAGCCCGCCTCAGGGTCGCCCGCGCCCACGCCAGGGTCACCGACGCCCGCCACGAGTTCCACCACCAGCTCTCCACCAAGCTGATCTCCGAGAACCAAGGGATCGCCGTGGAAGACCTGTCCGTGGTGGGGCTGGCGCGCACCAGGCTGGCCAAGAGTGTCCACGACGCCGGATGGTCGTCGTTCGTGAACATGCTCCAGTACAAGGCGGAGCGGTACGGGCGGACTCTGGTCAGGATCGGCCGGTTCACACCGACCAGTCAGACCTGCTCCACCTGCGGCGTCAAAGACGGGCCCAAGCCCCTGAACATCCGGGAGTGGACGTGTGCCGCCTGCGGCGCGGTCCACGACCGGGACATCAACGCCGCGAAAAATGTGAAGACGGCCGCCGGACTGGCGGTATCGGCCTGCGGAGCGCCGGTAAGACCGGGAGTAATCCCGGCTCAGCGTGAAGAAACAGGAAGTCACGGATTCCCGGCCGAGCCCCGTGCCGCGTAGCGGTACAGCAACAAGTCGAGAAGGCCAGAATCCTCGTGCTTCAGCACGAGGTACAAGTCAATGGTTCGCCGAGCACCACCTCAACCCCGGGGTGGCCGGGACCTCCCCGGCGGTCGTGCTCGCGCTCACCGCGTCCGCGACCTCGACGATCCGGCTCGGCTCCGGAGCCGTACAACTCGGGCACCGCACCGCCCTGTCCACGGTGGAGGAGTTCGGGCTCGTCGACGCACTGCATCCCGGGCGCCTCGACCTCGGTCTGGGCCGCTCCGGCGGCCGGCCGCCCGGCGGACCCGTCGAGCCGCTGCCGGACGCGACCCCGGTCGTGGACGGCCGGGCGCCCAACGGCCTGCCGATCCCCCCGAAGTTCTCCTTCGCGCACCTGCTCGGCTCACCCCGCGTCGCCCTCCAGCTGGCGCTGCTCAAGCAGCCGAACGCCGAGTCGCAGGAGTACGGCGAGCAGATCGACGACATCCTCGCGCTGCTGGCGGGCACCTACCGGTCGGCGGACGGCGTCGAGGCCCATGTGGTCCCGGGCGAGGGCGCCGACGTCCAGGTGTGGATCCTGGGCAGCAGCGGAGGCGAGAGCGCCGAGGTCGCGGGCCGGAGAGGTCTGCGGTTCGCGGCGAACTACCACGTCAGCCCCGGGACCGTACTGGAGGCGGTGGAGGCCTACCGGGCCGCGTTCCAGCCCTCCGACGTACTCGACAAGCCGTATGTGAGCGTCTCGGCCGACGTCGTGGTCGCCGAGGACGACGAGAGCGCCAGGGAACTGGCCGCCGGATACGGTCCCTGGGTCCGCAGCATCCGCACGGCCGAGGGCGCGATTCCCTTCCCCACACCCGAGGAAGCCCGCGCCCATGTCTGGACCGAGGCGGACCGGGCGCTGGTCCAGGACCGCGTCGACACGCAGTTCGTCGGCTCCCCGAGCCGGGTCGCGGGTCAGCTGGAACAGCTGGGGGAGGCCACCGGCGCCGACGAGCTGCTGATCACCACCATCACCCACGACCACGCCGACCGGGGCAGGTCGTACGAACTGCTGGCGCAGGAGTGGCGACGGAGGTGAGGGGGCCGAGGTGAGCGGGCCGAGATGGGGGGGCGCCGGCTCGCCCGCGGCGGGCTCGCGGGCGGGCGGCCGGGTGGCCGGGGCTCAGCCCAGGCCCACGTAGTCCTGCAGTGCCTGCGAGCGGGAGGGGTGGCGCAGCTTCGACATCGTCTTGGACTCGATCTGCCGGATGCGCTCACGCGTGACCCCGTAGACCTGGCCGATCTCCTCCAGGGTCTTGGCCTGGCCGTCCAGCAGCCCGTAACGGAGGGTGATGATGCCTGCTTCGCGCGGGGTCATGGCGGAGAGGACGGTCTGGATGGTGTCCTTGAGGAGACGGAACGACACCGCGTCGAAGGGGGAGACGCTTTCGCTGTCCTCGATCACGTCACCGAGTTCGGTGCCGCCCTCCTCGCCCAGTGGCATATGCAGCGAAACCGGTTCTTTGATGTAGGTGTCGAGTTCCACGATCTTGGAGACGGGTAGATCCAATTTCTCCGCGATCTGCCCCACCGTGGGCTCGACGCCCAGTTCCTGCAGCAATTCCCGACGCAGTCTGGCGACTTTGTTGATCGCTTCCACCGCGTGGACCGGAATGCGGATGGTGCGGCTCTGATCGGCCAGCGCCCGGGAAATCGCCTGCCGGATCCACCAGGTCGCGTAGGTCGAGAACTTGAATCCCTTGACGTAGTCGAACTTCTCGACGGCCCGGATCAGGCCCGTGTTGCCCTCCTGGATCAGGTCCAGGAAGTTGAGCCCGCGCCGCGTGTAGCGCTTGGCTATGGACACGACAAGCCGGAGGTTCGCCTCGGTGAGGTGGGACTTCGCCCGCAGACCGTCCTCGGCGACCGCGGTCAGCTCCCGCCGGAACAGGGGATCCAGACCGCGCTCCTCGTCGAGCTTGCGCTGGGCGAACAGACCCGCCTCTATCCGTCTGGCGAGATCCACCTCCTGCGCGGCGGTGAGGAGCCGGACACGGCTGATCACCTTCAGGTAGTCGCGCACCTGGTCGACCGAGGCTCCGTCGGACGTGAGCACGGGTTCAGGGGCGTCGGACTCGTCGTCCGGAGACAGCGCGAGGGCCGGCTGCTCCTGGTGGTCTGTCTCCATCGCGCTCAGCATCTCTTCCCGGGCCTCAGTCCCCGCGCACACTCAAGCAATGTCAACCAACGTGAACCAGGACCTCTGGGCCCTCTGAACCCCCACATTCTCGTCATTCCACTTTCCGCTCATAAAGGTACACCCGCCCGAGCGGTCGGAGACGGCTAAGAATTACTGCAAAATTCGGGTGAGATGTATCACGTGTTCGGTGCGGTTGCTTTTCGGGACGTTTCATGTGTCCCGCCTTGTGGCCTTTTCGTGGGGCACCGCTCGTGCGACGAGAGCGTCGAACCGGGCGGCTGCCTCGGCAACCGGTTGCGCCGGTAATTTTCGAAAGTCCACGCAAGCCCTTGACGGAAGGTCAGCTAGGGAAGAAGCTCTGCCCACTCGCTGACGGCAACCGGTTGGCATCCCTTCCGGCCGAGCTCCCGCCCACCCGGACAAGGACCCGCCATGCCCGACGTCCACGGCACCGACCGGCTCGTGGTGCACCCCGTCCCGGACGGACTGCCGCGCAATGCCGCCTTCTCCGTCAAGGCCATACGCCCGGCGGCGACTGGCACGCGGTGCCCGTCCTGCGGGCCCGCACCAGGACCGGTCGACGAACGGACCGGTGCCGCAGTCGTCAGGAGCTCCTCGGTCGCCTGCCTGGACTTCACCGGCACGGTGCAGGTCGAGGTCACCTCGTCCAAGGGCGCCATCGCTTCCGCACGGATCCGCCCCCTCTCGTACGGCATCCCGTACGAGGTGAGCGGCGACACCGTCGGCTTCGTCCTCACCGAGCCGCGCGATCTCTCCGTCGAGGCCGACCTGCACGACAACCTCCACCTGCACGCCAATCCGTACTGAAGGCCCGCGTCGAGTTCGTGAACGCCGAGAACGCCCGGCTGACCGGCCGCGGGGTCATCTCGGGCTCGGACGGCGGCATCAAGGTCGCGTTCTCCAGGAACATCGAGATCGACGGCGTTCTCGTCCTCGACCCGCGGTCCGGCTACGCCTGCGCCATCGGGCAGTCCCGCCAGGTCACCGTCCGCGCCCTGCACGCCTACAGCTCCGGGCGGTGGGGCGACGGCATCGACGTCCTCCAGCACCGCGAACCGCAGATCCCGTACCAGGGCTGCTTCGCCCTGAACCCCGGCGACAACAACCTGATGAGGGGCGTCCGGATCCAGGACGTCCGCGTGGAGGACTTCACCTGGGGCCAGCTGATCAACATGCGGGTCATGGCCAACCGCTACACCACCGCGCCCGGCCGGGGCGTCGAGGACGTGTACGTGCGCGACCTGACGTACGAAGGCACACGTGCGAGCACGGCGATCCTGACCGGCTACGACGCCCAACGGCCCGTCAAAAACGTCACCTTCCAATATCTGACCGTCAACGGCACGGTCGTCCACGACGCGATGAGGAAGCCGGGGTGGTTCCTGACCACGGACATGGTGCCGATGTTCGCGGGCGAGCACGTGCACGACCTCCGCTTCCTCGACGAGTCCACGGCCGCCGCCACCACGGCACCCGCGATCACCGGCGCGGGCGAGGCGACGGCCGTCGGCGGTCACGCCTTCTGCCATCTGATCACCGCGAGCGCGCTGCCGACTTCGTTCGACGCCGAAGGACTGCCGAAAGGCCTGGCCGTCGACCGGGCGACGGGTCTGATCTCCGGCACCCCCGAAATGCCCGGCGACCACACGGTCACCGTCTCGGCCACCAACGCCGTGGGCACCGCGACCGAGCCCCTCGAACTCACCGTGCACAGCCCATGACGAGAAACCGGGCCGCGCCCGATGTCCTTCGTCCCGCACCGGTCGAGACATCCACGTGGATCGCACGTACTACTACACGGTCTCCGTCACCGGCCCGCAGGAGGAGAGCGGCATCTCGGGGCGGGTGGCGGCGACCGCCTGCGGCCCGTCGTCCCGCCGACATCGTCTCGAAGAACCGGAAAGGACTGGAGACGCACATGGCGAGCCGCACATCCCCCCACCGGCACCTCCCCCAAGCATCCGGTACAACCGCTACGTCCGGTACAACCGACACGTCCGGTGCATCCGATACATCCGGTGCATCCGATACGAACGTGAGCCGACGCGGGCTGCTCAGGACCGCCGGAGGTCTCACCGCCGCACTCGCGGTCGGCGCCTCCGTCCCCGCCCTCACCGGCGGCAGGGCAGCGGCGGCCCCGGCGGCCTTCACCCACCCGGGCATGCTGCACGCCTACGGTGAACTCAACCGCGCCAAGGTCCGGGTCGCGGCGGGCGACGAGCCATGACTGTCCGGCTGGAACCGGCTGACCGCCAACCCCCACTCGGCGGCCGGCTGGACACCCCGCCCGACGGCCACGGTCATCCGCGGCGACGCCGCCAAGTACGACCAGGCCGTCACCTACTTCAAGAGCGGCGCGGGCAACGGCTCCCTCGCCCACGCCGTGCCCTTCCTGTACGACGCCCAGGGCCTCGCCCAGTGGCAGGAGAGCGGACGCGACCAGGGCCACACCATGATGGGCATGGGGCAACTGGGTGCCTTCTGCGAGATGGCGTGGTCACAGGGCGACGACCTGTACGGCCACGACAACAACCGGTTCATGAAGGCCGGAACAGCGGCGGCTTCGACCAGCTCGGCTTCGGGACGCTGCTCTACGCCAAGTAAGCGCCTCACAGCCGACGTTGGGCTCGTTAGGCTCCCGGCTCCCGGCGTCCGGCGCCCGGCGTCCGGCGTGCGGTCACGCATGGAGCGCCGGGGGTGCCACCGAGGCCCGTACCGTCACGTGGGTGCCCAGGAGCAGGTGTTCGTCGGGGGCGTCCGGGGTGCGCGTCAGGGCGGTACGGACCGCCAGGCGGCCCAGTTCCTCGTAGGGGACGTGGACCGTGGTGAGCGGCGGGTTCAGGTCGCGGGCGAAGGGGATGTCGTCGTAACCGGCGAGGGAGACGTCCTGGGGAACGGACAGGCCCGCCTCGTGCAGGGCGGTCAGGGCCCCCGAGGCCACCATGTCGGTGGACGCCATCACCGCCGTGAAGTCCAGTTCCCGGGCGAGGGCCTGGCGCATGAGGCGATGTCCCGAATCCCGGGTGAAGTCGCCGAAGAGGCGCAGCGCCGGGTCCGGGTCGATGCCCCGGGCCCGGTGGGCCGCCAGATAGCCCTGCTCACGGCCCTGGGCGGTGGTGTTGGAGGGTTTGCCGCCCAGGAACAGGACACGGCGGTGGCCCTGGGACAGCAGATGGGCGCAGAGAGCGAACGCCCCGTTCTCGTTGTCGTACTCGATGACCGTCACCGGAGCGCCCGGGTCCAGCGGCGGCCGGCCGCAGAGTACGAGCCGGGAGCCCGCGGCGGCCAGCGAGTCGGCGATACGCGCCATGCGTGCGCGGTACTCGGCGGTGTCCGCGGTGCCGCCGACCAGGATCACGGCGGCGGCGCGCTGGGCCCGCATCATCTCGATGAACTCCAGCTGCCGGTCCGCGTCCCCGTCCGTGCTGCAGACCAGACAGAGATGGCCGAGCCGGGTCGCCTCGCGCTCCACACCGTGGGCCATGTGCGCGAAGGACGGGCCCGTGATGTCGTCCAGGACGAAGGCGAGGGTCGGGGTGCCCGCCCCCGCGATGGCCTTGGCGCGGGCGTCGGCCACGTAGTCGAGTTCGCGGACCGCCCGCATCACGCGGGTCCGGGTCGTGGCGCTCACCGGGTAGTCGCCGCCCAGCACGCGCGACACCGTGGACGCCGACACACCCGCGCGTGCCGCCACGTCCCGGATGGTGCTCCGGCCGCCGTTGTCGCCGGCGGGTTTCCTCGTCATGGCTCGCCTCTCCCCCGGGGAAGTGCGGCAACGCTTTCGGCAACCGGTTCCCGGGCGGGAGGCTAGCAGCGCGGGAGGGCGGAGGGGAGGGGTCGGAGCCGGGGTCGGATCGGGTCGGATCGGGGCGGGTCGGGGTCGGGTATGTGTCGGGGGACCAGGAGGTCCCGGACGGTTCAGCCGGCGGGGCGGGTGGTGCCGCCGCCGCGTTCAGCTCCGGTAAGCGCGCAGCTTTCGGTACAGCGTGGCGCGGGCGATGCCCAGTGCCGCCGCCGCACGCGCCTTGTTGCCGCCGTGACTGCGCAGCGCCTCCAGGACGGCGGTGCGCTCGGCGTGCTCCATCGGGCTCAGCGGCCGTGCCGGGGGCCCTTCCCGGACGGGGTCCGGCAGTTCGGCCCGGCGCACCGGTCCGACGGTCCGCCTTGCGGCCAACGACCGGACCAGATGGGCGAGTTCGGCGACATTACCGGGCCACGGGTGCCGCTCCAGGGCGTGCAGCGCCTCCAGGGTCCAGGTCAGGGGCGGCTCGCCCGGCGCGGGGCCCGGCGTCAGTTCCGCCAGCAACTCCCTGATGTCGTCCGGGCGTTCACGCAGCGCCGGGAGCGCCACCGAGCGGGCGGCCAGGCTGTCCAGCAGCCGCTGGAGGCAGGGGCCCGGGGGAGTGCCGGGCGTGTACGTGACCAGGAGAGGCGCGTGCGGGTGCGCGTCGAGGAGGGAGTTGAGTGAGGCGACATCGGCCTGCGCGAGCAGCTCGGCGTGGCGCAGCAGGAGCGGGCGGTCGGTGACCGACGTCACGGTCCGGCCGTCGGCCGACGTATTGGCCCAGCCGTCGATCGCGCCTGTGGCCGGCCGTGCCGCCGCGTCCACGACGAGCGGGGCCGGTCCGCCGCGCGCGGCCAGCAACTCCCTTGCCAGGAACGCCTTTCCGGTGCCCCGCTCGCCGGTCAGCAGCAGGGGTTCGAGGGAGCGTGCGAGTTCCGCCGCGCGGCTCGTCGCGTGCCGCCAGGGGACCGAACGCCCGGCGAGCGCGACGCGTAGCGGTCCGACGGGCCGTGCGGGCGGTCCGACGGGCGGTTCGACGACGGCGACCACGCCGATGACGGCACCCCGATGGCGTACCTGCGTGATCCACGCGGTACCGGCGGCGTCGGGCAGCGTGAGCGCGTACGCGGCCGGATCGGGTGGTCCGTGCGTTCCGTGCGGTCCGGGTGGTCCGTGCGGCTCGTGTAGCGCATTCGGTGCGTGCGGCTCGTCCAGCCCGTTCGGCCCGTTCGGCCCGTTCGGCGCGGTGCTTCGCTCCAGCGCCTCCAGTGCCGACGGTGGCAGCAGTCCCGCCGCCGTCTCGTTGAGCAGGCGGTTGCGCCCGTCCAGCGCCACGACCGCCGTGCCCGGCCGGGCGGCGGCCTGCTGGTAGGCGTCGAGCAGCACGCGTTCCGCCGTGCGCGACCGGGTGAGGAGTTCCGCCTCGACGGCCGCCACCGTGGCCTCGGCGAGGGCGGCCCCGGGGTGCGGCGAGCGCTCGGCGCACAGGCCGGACGCGACGGTCACCGTGCCCAGGATCCGGCCGTTCTCCGGCGCCAGCACCGGAACGCTCACGGCGGACACGTTCTGCCACAGGTCGAGGAAGTGCTCCGGACCGTGCACCTCGGCGCGGCTCCTGCTGCGCAGGGCGAGTGCCGCGCTGTTGTGCCCGACCTCGCGCTCGGACAGGTCGGGGCACCTCTCGTCGTGCGGGGCGTTCCCGCCCGACCACAGCACCCGCAGGCGCTCGTCGGTGAGGACCACGGCCGACTGCCCGGAGGAGAGCGGGGGCTCCAGCCGTTCGAGCACCGGCCGGGCGGCGGTCAGCAGGGCGGAACCCGCCGGGGGTGCGGGCCGGGCGGGCTCCGTGAGATCGTGCGGTACGCCGAAGAAGCGGGCGCGGCGCCAGGCGGCGGCGACCTCGGTCGGTACGTCGTCGGGCAGCGGGAGCCCCGTCAGGAACCGCTCGCGCGCCCGGCGGAGCGGTGTGAGGGCGGGAGCGGTGGGGAGGGCGGGGGAGTCTTTTGCGGTGGTCACGGCGTTGCCCACGGTACCCGGTGTTGTTGAAGGGACAACAAGGGGTGGTGTGGGCCGTGGGGCTGTGCGGGTGCGCTGTGGCCGGGCGCGCAGTTCCCCGCGCCCCTTACGGGGCTGGGCGCGGTTGCTTCTGCCCTCGGACGCGACGCGACGGGGCGTGGGCCGTGGGCGGGTGCGGGTGCGCTGTGGCCGGGCGTGCAGTTCCCCGCGCTCCTTGGGGGGCGGGGCAGGCGCGGTTGGGTTCGGGTTCGGACGCCGTGGCGTGGCTGGGCGTGCAGTTCCCCGCGCCCCTTGCGGAGTGGGTGGGGGCAGGCGCGGCGGGCTCGGGGGAGGTGGGGGCGGGGCGATACTTGGCGGGATCCTGGAAACGCGAGGTGGGAGTCGTCATGAGTGTCGATGCCGGTGGGGACACGGTCACCGACGAGGCTGTCGGCAGCCTCGGAGCGGATACCGATCCGCGGTTGCGCGAGGTGCTGAGCGCGCTCATCCGACATGTGCACGACTTCGCCCGCGAGACCCGCCTCACCCAGCAGGAGTGGGAGCGGGCGATCGGCTTCCTGACGGCGACCGGACAGACGTGCACCGACACCCGCCAGGAGTTCATCCTCCTCTCCGACGTGCTCGGGCTGTCGATGCTGGTGGAGACCCTGAACGCCGACCGCGCCCCCGGCGCCACGGAGTCCACCGTCCTCGGGCCCTTCCACCTGACCGAGTCCCCCGTCCGCGAACTCGGCGCTGACATCGACCTCGTGGGCAGCGGCGAACCGTGCGTGGTCAGCGGCCGTGTGCTGTCCCAGGACGGCACCCCGCTGCCCGGAGCGGCCCTCGACGTGTGGCAGGCCGACGCCCACGGGTTCTACGACGTGCAGCAGCCCGGCGTCCAGCCCGCGGGCAACGGCCGCGGCCTCTTCACCACCGACGCGGCGGGCCGTTTCCACTTCCGCACCTGCGTGCCGAGCCCGTACCCCATCCCGACCGACGGCCCGGTCGGGGACCTGCTCCGTGCCACCGGGCGCCACCCCTACCGCCCGGCACACATCCACTTCATCGCCGGCGCCGAGGGGCACACCCCGGTCACCACGCACATCTTCGTGGCGGGCAGCGACTACCTCGACTCGGACGCGGTCTTCGCGGTGAAGCGCAGCCTGGTCCAGGACTTCACGGAAACCGACGATCCCGCCCTGGCAAGGGAGTTCGGCGTCCCGAACCCCTTCAGGCACGCCCGCTTCGACCTCGTACTGACCCCGGAGCGGACCGCGTGAACTTCTCGTACGAGGCACAGCCCATGCGGGTAGTCCTCCGGCCCGGCGCCTCGGTGACCGCGACGGCCGGCGAGGCCGAACGGCTCGGGCTGCGACGGGTGCTCGTGGTGTCCGGCGCGCGCGGCGCGGACACGGCCAAGGCCGTCGCGGACTCGCTGGGCGACCTCTGCGTGGGCGTGCACGCCCACGCCCGTATGCACGTCCCGGCCGAGGTCGCGGACCGGGCCGTCGAGGTCGCGCGCGAGACCGGCGCCGACGGCTGTGTCGCGGTCGGCGGTGGCTCGGCGATCGGCCTCGGCAAGGCGATCGCGCTGCGCACCGGCCTCCCGCTGATCGCCGTCCCCTCGACCTACTCCGGTTCCGAGATGACCCCCGTCTGGGGCCTCACCGAGCACGGCGCCAAACGCACCGGCCGCGACCCGTCGGTCCTCCCGCGCAGCGTCGTGTACGACCCCGAACTCACGCTCTCCATGCCCGTACCGCTCTCCGTCACCAGCGGAGTCAACGCCGTCGCGCACGCCGTCGAGGCGCTGTACGCCCCCGACACCTCGCCCCTGATCGCCCTGCTGGCCGAGGAGGGCGTACGGGCGATGACCTCGGCGCTCCCGGCGATCGCCGCCGAGCCGGCGGACCCGGAGGCCCGCAGCCGCGCCCTGTACGGGGCCTGGCTCTGCGGTTCCTGTCTGGGCGCGACCACCATGGGCCTGCACCACAAGCTCTGCCATGTGCTGGGCGGGACGTTCGGCCTCCCGCACGCCGGGACGCACACGGTGGTCCTCCCGTACGCCCTCGCGTTCAACGCCCCGGCCGTGCCCGCCGCGGTCGTCGCCCTGAACCGTGCCCTCGACACCGACGACGCCCCGCACGCCCTGTGGACCCTCGCCGGAGACCTCGGCGCACCCCGCTCCCTCGCCGGTCTCGGTCTGACGGAGGCCGATCTGAGGGTGGCGGCGGAGCTGGTCGCGGGGCAGGCGTACGCCAATCCGCGCGCTGTCACGACGGAGGACGCGCTGACCGTGCTGGAGGCGGCGTACGCGGGCCGGGCACCGCGCACGGCTGCGACCTCCTCCATGTCTTGACGTACGGCTGCGGGTGAGGCCGGGGCGCCCGTGGCCCGTGGGACACGGGTGGCCCGCAAGCCAACCGTCGGCTTCCGCAAGCTATCGAAAGAGAAAGCGCTGTCATGCGTCTCGACAACCGTTTGTGGCCGCCTCATTCTTCAAGCAGGTTGTGGCATGAGCGCGACAGGAGACCCCATGATCAAGCGCAGATCACTGCTTGCGGCGGCGGGCGGCACGCTGCTGGGCAGTGCGCTGGCGACAGGCACCGCCCGGGCCGACGCGACCATCGCGGTCAACCCCGCGACCAGCTACGGGCGTTGGGAGGGCTGGGGCACCTCCCTCGCCTGGTGGGCCAACGTCTTCGGCGCACGTGACGACTTCGCCGACATCTTCTTCACGACCAAGTCCGTGGCGTACGGCGGAAGGACCCTGCCCGGCCTCGGAATGAACATCGCCCGCTACAACCTGGGCGCGTGCAGCCCGAACAGCGTGGGCGGCCAGAGCATGGCCGCCTCGCCCAACATCCCGGCGTTCAAGCAGATCGAGGGCTTCTGGCAGGACTGGAACAACGAGGACCCCACGTCCACCGCCTGGGACTGGACGGCCGACGCCAACCAGCGCGCCGCACTGGTCAAGGCGACCCAGCGAGGCGCCGTCTCCGAGCTGTTCGCCAACTCGCCCATGTGGTGGATGTGCCTCAACCACAACCCCTCCGGCGCGTCCGGCGGCGGCAACAACCTCCAGTCCTGGAACTACCGCCAGCACGCCTCCCACCTGGCCGCCGTCGCCCTGTACGCGAAGAACAACTGGGGCGTGAACTTCGGATCCGTCGACCCGTTCAACGAGCCCTCGTCCAGCTGGTGGACCGCCACGGGCACGCAGGAGGGCTGCCACATGGACGCCACGGTCCAGGCGGCCGTCCTCCCGTACATGCGCAGCGAGCTGAACTCCCGCGGACTGTCCGGCGTCAGGCTCTCGGCGTCCGACGAGACGAGCTACGACCTGGCCCGTACGACCTGGAACTCCTTCGGGGCCTCGACGAAGGCCCTGGTCGGACAGGTCAACGTGCACGGTTACCAGGGCTCCGCCGGCCGCCGCGACCTCCTCCACTCGGACGTCGTCACGACGGCGGGCAAGAAGCTCTGGAACTCCGAGACCGGGGACAGCGACGGCACCGGCCTCACCCTGGCGAACAACCTGTGCCTGGACTTCCGCTGGCTCCACCCGACCGCCTGGGTCTACTGGCAGGTGATGGACCCGTCCACCGGCTGGGCGATGATCGCGTACGACCAGAGCACGCTGCAGCCGACGACCGTGCAGACCAAGTACTACGTGATGGCCCAGTTCAGCCGGCACATCCGCCCCGGGATGACCATCATCGACACGGGGGCCGGATACGCGGTGGCCGCCCACGACGCGACGCAGAAACGCCTGGTCGTCGTGGCGGTCAACTCCGGTGCCGCGCAGACGCTCACCTTCGACCTCTCCCGCTTCTCCGCGGTCACCGGCGGGACGGGCGGACTCGTACGGCGCTGGAACACGCTCACCTCCGGCAGCGGCGACCTCTACACCGCACGCTCGGACACCTATCTGAACGGCAAGAGCCTGAGCGTGCCGTTCGCCGCCGGCTCGGTACAGACCTTCGAGATCGACGGAGTCACCGTGTGACAGTCCCGGCCCGGACGGACAGTCCCGGCCCGGACGCACTGACCAGGGCGGTGGTGCCGTCGCCCCGGGAGGGCGGGTGTCTCGAAGTGAGACACCCGCCTTCACGCGTCCGGGTCCAGGATCGGCATGAGCTCCGTGCCGTTTCGCCGAAGCTCTGACGCAGGTGAAGAAAGGTGAACACCATGGGCCTCGCACTGCTTCGGCGCCGACGGCGGGAGCGGGCCTCCGGTGCCGGCGCGACGGGCGTCTCGCTTCCCCTCCCGACCGGCGCGGGTGCCATCGGCCGAGAGGTCGTCGACCCCATGGGCCAGCCGATGGGCGCGGCCGACGTGACGGTCACCGCGCTGGACACGCACCGGGTCGTCGCCCGCGGCACCACCGACCCGTACGGCTACTTCCTCGCGGCGCTGCCGCCCGGCCGGTACAGCCTGATGATCGCCGCCGAGGGTCTGCACCCGCACCACGAGACGGTCGACGTGGAGGTCGGACCCGCCGCCCCCGGGGAACCGATCCACCTGCAGCCCGCCAGGCGGCTGGAGCTGCCGGCGCCCGGCACCTGGCTCTTCGACCCGCCCCACACGGCGATCCGGTTCATCGCCAAGCATGTCGGCATGGCCCATGTGCACGGCCGCTTCGAGCGGTTCGACGGCGGCATCCAGATCGCCGAGGACATGGCCGACTCCCGGCTGCACGTCCGTATCGACGCGTCGAGCATCACCACCGGCAACCGCACACGCGACGGCCACCTGCGCTCCGGGGACTTCCTGGACGTCGAACGGTTCCCGCACATCGACTTCCACAGCACACGGTTCGCGTACCGCGGCGGCAGCAGGTGGACCGTGCACGGCTCACTGACGATGCACGGGGTGAGCCGGTCGGTGGCGCTGGACACGACGTATCTCGGCACGGTGAACGGGGGGTACGGCGAGGAGTTGCGGTGCGCTGCGCTGGCGAAGGCGGAGCTGCATCGCGAGGACTACACGCTCAACTGGCGCTCCATGCTGGCGCGGGGCATCGCTGTCGTCGGCCCGACGGTCCAACTGGAGCTGGACGTCCAGGCGATGTACCGCACACATGACACGCCTACGCCGCCGGGGTAGCTGTCGCTGGTTCCGGTTGTCTGTCTGCGGGTGCGTTTGGGCTGGGCGCGCGGTTCACCGTGCCCCTTCGGGGCGGGGCGTCAGCCCTCGCCCGTCAGTAGGCGGCGGGGGTTCGTGATGCGGAAGGCGTAGGCCGCTGCTCCGCCCAGGCCGAAGCCCGGGGATTGCGGAAGGTCGGCGTACGGGCGGTCCGAGCCCTGGACGATCGCGTCGGTGCCGAGGGCGCGGACGATCGAGTCCACCGCGCGCGGACCGTACGACGAGGTCTCGACGAACACGTTCGGGTCGATCTCCTTGTGGCCCTCCGCCCCGGCGCGGGCCACGAAGCGTTCGCCGTGCAGGGGCGCCAGACCGGCCAGCAGCGCGAAGCACACCCGCAGCCGCGGATGACGCGGCCGGCCGAACGCCCGGAACGCGAACCAGGCCGCGTGCATCTGCTGCACGTACGGCACCATCGCGGGCCACCATCCCGGCCTCGGAGCGGTGTCGGCGGCCGGGCCCGGGTGGATGAACAGGGGGAGGTTCCGGTCCGCCAGCAGGTCGAGCAGCGGGGCGCAGCGCGCGTAACCCGCCGCGTCGGTCAGGGCGTTCGCCGGGAGCTGGAGGCCCGCGAAACCCAGGTCCAGGTACCCGGCCGTCGTCTTCTCGTCGATGTCGCGGACACCGGCGGCGGCCCACGCGCCGAACGGGCGGGGCAGCTCCGCCGCGTCCTCGTGGTACGCGTCGAGCAGTGGGCGCGCCTCCGCGGAGGGGAGCCACTCCACGCCCAGCGGGGAGGAGAGCGAGATCAGCGCTCTGCCCAGGCCGTCGGCGACCGCCCGTTCGGCCCGCCGGGCCATGTCGTGGTCGGCGGGGGAGACCTCGTAGGGCGGCTCACCGGCCGTGTGCAGCGTCCAGCCGTCCAGGAACGGCGGCTCGGTGCGCGCCCGCAGAGCCGCGACGAACGAGCCGGTCCACAGATGCTGGTGTACGTCGACGTTGGTCACGAGGCTTCTTCCGTCAGGGCACGCAGGGCGTTCCGTACCTCGTCGGACCCCAGGATGTCATCGTTCACCCGGTCCACGTCCACGCCGCAGGGCCGGTCCTCGTCCAGGGGCGGGACCAGCTCGCGGATCGCCCCGTGGAGCAGGGCGGGGCCCCGCCCGAGCGTGGTGGGCGCGGCCAGGTCCACCGCCTGTGCGGCGGTCACGGCCTCCACGGCGAGCAGTTGCCGCAGCCGGACGAGCACGGTCGACAGCCGCCGCGCCCCGAACGAAGCGTTGGTCGAGTCGTCCTCGACACCGTCCGCGCCGTGCCGGGGGTCGGTGCTCACCGGCGCCGACAGGAAGCGGATCTCGGCGACCAGCGCCTGCGCCGTCTTCGCCAGCGGCGCGAAGCCCGAACGCTCCGGACCGTACGGGGAGAGGTTGGCGGGCAGCCCGCTGAGCCCGGGGTTGAGCAGGCGCCGCATGCGCTCGGCGGAGACCGCCGCGGTCTGGGCCAGGGCCAGCGCGAGGGTGTCGAAGGCCAGGGCGAGGGCCGGGGTGTGGAAGTTGCCGGAGGAGAGGATCTCGCCGGGTACACCGTCGGCGGCGGCCAGGACCACCGGGTTGTCGCCGCAGCCGTTCAGCTCGGGATCCAGTGCCGCGCCGGCGAAGTCGAGCGCGGAGTGCAGCGCTCCGTGCACCTGGGCCGCGCAGCGCAGACTGATCGGGTCCTGGACCCGGCGGGCGTGGAGGGGATCCGTGAGATCGCCGTCGGCCAGGAGAGCGAGCAGCTGCTCCGCCGCCCGGGACTGTCCGGGGGCCGGACGCAGGCCCAGGACCCGGGCGTCCAGGGGGCTGGTGTTCGCCCGGAAGCCCTCGAAGGTGAGCGCCGTGACCGTCTGGGCCAGCAGCAGGACGGTGGCCGCCTCGTGCAGGACGAGCCCGCCGTGGCCGGCGGCCAGCGGGCTCGCGCTGCACAGCACGTGCCCGTCCTTGGGGCCCAGCTCGGCGGGGGACAGCCCGGCCAAACGCAGGGCCGCAGCGCCGTCGAGCACCTTGCCGGAGAGTTCGGCGCGGCCCTCGCCGATGACCACGAGGCCGACATGGGCCATCTGGCACAGGTCCGAGGCGCCGATCGACCCCGTCTCGGGGACCAGCGGGTGGACGCGTCGGTTGAGCAGCCCGACCAGCAGCGGCAGGATCCGCGGGCTGATCCCGCTGCCGCCGGCCGCCAGACCGTTGACGCGGGCGATCAGGGCGGCGCGTACGACGGAGGCCGGCAGCGGGTCCCCGACCGCGTTGGCCCGGCCGCGTACCGTACGCACGCTGAACCGCGCGAGTTCGTCACGCGGCAGGGCGTACGACGAACGGCTGCCGAGTCCCGTCGTCAGTCCGTACGTCGGCACCTCGCGGTCGACCACGTCGTCGACCATCGCGCGCTCGCGCGCCAGCCGGGGGAGCACCTCGTCCGCGAGGACGACCCGGGCACCGCGCAGGGCGACGGCGGCCACGTCCGCGCAGGACAGGGAGCGTCCGTCCACGGTCACAGATCCGCTCCCCGATCCGCTCCCCGATCCGCTCTCCGATTCGGGCACCGGTTCGATCACTGCTTCGGATCGCGCGGGGTAGGGGCCCGTCATGAGAACCGCAGCTTCTGTCCGAGCCCGCGCTCCCCGGCCTTCGCGAGCACGGCCGCGCCCAGGGCGATGTCGGACAGGGACAGGCCGCGGTGCCAGAAGAGGATCGTCTCGTCGGACCGTTCACGGCCGGGCCTGTCGCCGGCCACGATCTCGCACAGTTCGCCGTGCAGGGTCGCCTCGCTGAGCCGGCCCGACTCGACGTGCGCGCGCAGAGCACCGAAGGGCCCGGACCGGCACTGGCCCCAGTCGTCGACGACGACCTTGTCCATGATGTCGGTGAGCGAGAGCTCGACCGCGCTCATCGTTCCGTAGGGGACGACGAGCGCGCCCGGCGCGATCCACTCCGTCCTCAGCAGGGGCTCGGGCCGCTCCAGCCGGGAGGCCTCCACGACGATGTCCGCGCCCTCGACGCACGACTTCCAGTCGTCGGTGACGATCACGGGCTTGCCGAGGTCGTCCTCCAGCCGCTTCGCGAAGGCCTCGCGGCTCTCCGGGCGGCGCGAGTGCACGCGGATCTCGTCGAGATCGAAGATCTGGTCGAGCAGCCGGACGTTCCAGTACGAGGTGGCGCGGGCACCGATGTGACCGAGCACCTTGGAGTCACTTCTCGCCAGGTGCCGTGCGCCGAGCGCGGTGAGCGCGCCGGTCCGCATCTCGGTGATCGTGGTCGCGTCCAGCACGGCCAGCGGCATGCCCGTACGCGGGTCGAAGAGGTTCAGCAGAGCCATCTCGGAGGGCAGACCGGATTTGTAATTGTCGACGTAGTCGCCCACGATCTTGACTCCGGCCATGCCGAGCGGGGCGACATAACCACGCAGGACGTTGAAGTGGCCGTTGAAGGCGGGGTCGGGCGTGAGATGCACCCGTGGTTCGATAACCGTCTCGCCGTGACCCTGGGCGAGCAGTCCCTGTTCGACGGCATCGAGTACTTCGATGTCGCTCAGTTCCAGCTGTTCGATGTCGGAACCGTTCAGGAACGTGAACCAAACGGGGTCAAGAGCGGTCATTCCGGGCGTCCTCTCGCTTTCTTCGGACGAACGTAACGCCCCGTTCACAAAAGGGGATTGACTGAAATTCAGTCACGAACAACTCTGCATGACGATATGCAGTCGGGTAAGGGGCAGCTTTGATCAGATTCGACGCGGTGAGCAAAAACTATCCCAACGGCACCACAGCCGTGGACGCACTGTCCCTGGAGCTGGCCGAGGGCGGCCTCACGGTCCTGGTCGGCCCCTCGGGCTGCGGCAAGACCACGACGCTGCGGATGGTCAACCGCATGGTGGAGCCGTCGGCGGGCACGGTCAGCCTGCACGGCCAGGACATACGGGAGGTGGCCGCCCCCGAACTGCGCAGGGGCATCGGTTACGTGATCCAGCACGCCGGCCTCTTCCCGCACCGAACCATCCTGGACAACGTCGCGACCGTGCCGCTGCTGCTCGGCTGGGGCAAGAAGAAGGCCCGCTCGCGCGCGGCCGAGCTGCTGGAACTGGTGGGGCTGCCGGCAACGATGGCCAAGCGCTACCCGTACCAGCTCTCCGGCGGGCAGCAGCAGCGCGTCGGGGTGGCCAGGGCGCTGGGCGCGGACCCGCCCGTACTGCTCATGGACGAGCCGTTCAGCGCGGTCGACCCCATCGTGCGCGGCGAGCTGCAGGCGGAGTTCCTGCGGCTGCAGAAGGAGCTGCACAAGACGATCGTCTTCGTCACCCACGACATCGACGAGGCCATCAAGCTGGGCGACCACATCGCGGTGTTCCGCACGGGCGGCAAGCTCGCGCAGTTCGACACCCCTGAGCGGCTGCTCGCGCACCCCGCCGACGACTTCGTGGCCGACTTCGTCGGACAGGACCGCGGTATCCGCCGGCTCTCCTTCGTGCAGGCCTCCGGTCTGCCGCTGCGCGAGGGCCCGGTGCTGCCGGTGACGGCTCCCGTCGCCGACGCCCGCTCCCTGGGCGAGCCGTGGGTGCTCGCCGTCGACGCCGCCCGGCGGCCCCTCGGCTGGGCCGCCGTCGCCGACCTGCCGCCCGGCGGCACGCTGGCGGACGCGGCGCTCGCCCCGCTCGGCCACACGTTCGCCCTGGTCGGCGACTCCGCACGGGCCGCCCTCGACGCGGCCCTGCTGTCCCCCTCCCGCCTGGCGGTGGGAGTGGACGCGCAGGGCGCGGTCGCGGGGGTCGCGGACGCGTATGAGTTGTCCGCCGCGATAGCGGGGGCCTCGACGCGCGCCGCCACGACAGCCGGCACCGCTGAAGGTACGGCTGCCGGCGCGTCTGACGGCACGGCTGCCGGACCGACTGCCGGCACGGTTGAGGCTACGGCTGCCGAAGCCGGTGCCCCGGCCGAGGGCGAGGGCGAGGCAGCAGCCGAAGCGGTCACACCAGTGGCACCAGTGGCACCAGTGGCACCAGCGGCACCGGCCGCACCAGCCGCCTCGGCGACGAAGCTCACCAAGAGCGACGCCGACGAGGGTGGCCCGGTGGAGAAGGACAGCACGGGCGGTGGGGACCGATGAGGGACGGGGAGCCGCTCATACGGTGGGTCTGGATCGGCGACCACGTCGGTGAGCTGGCCCACTACACCGGGGTCCATCTGCGGCTGGGCCTCCTGCCGGTGCTGTTCGGACTGATCATCTCCGTGCCGCTCGGCATGCTCTGCCACCGCTACCGCTGGGTCTACCCGCCCACCCTGACCGCGGCCAACGTCCTGTACTCCATCCCGTCGCTGGCCCTGTTCATGATCTTCGTCCGCTATACGGGGCTCACCGAACGCACGGTCATGATCCCGCTGACCCTGTACACACTGTCGGTGCTCATCCCCAACGTCGTGGACGGACTGGCCTCGGTGCCCGATCCGGTACGGCAGGCGGCCACCGCGATGGGATTCAGCACGGTCCGCCGGGTCGTGCAGGTGGAACTGCCGATCGCCGTGCCCGTCGTCGTCGCCGGTGTACGGGTCGCCGCGGTCTCCTCCATCAGCCTCGTCGCCGTGGGGCAGCTGATCGGCCAGGGCGGCCTCGGCTACTACATCACCCGGGGCCTCCAGCTCGACTTCCCGACCCCGATCATCACCGCGACCGTACTGATCATGCTGCTGGCCCTCGTCACCGACGCAACTCTCGTCCTGGCGCAGCGGCTGCTCACACCGTGGGCCCGCGGCAAGGGGGCGAAGGCGTGAACGATCTCCTGAACCAGATCCAGCTCGTCGGTGAGTGGCTTACGTCGTCCGCGCAGTGGCACGGCGACGACGGCATCCCGCACCGGCTCGCGGAGCACCTGACCTACAGCGGTCTGTCGCTGCTCTTCGCGACACTGATCGGGCTGGCGTTCGGCCTGCTGGTCGGTCACACCGGCCGCGGCGCGTTCGCCGTCGCCACCGTCGCCAACCTGGCCCGCGCGATCCCCACCTTCGGCCTGGTCGTCCTCGTGGTCACCCTCGCCGGACTCAGTACCGCTCCGGTGCTGGTCGCCCTGGTGGCACTGGCCGTCCCGCCGATCCTCATCAACACCTTCGAGGGGGTCCGCGGTGTCGACCCCGACGCCCGGGACGCCGCGAAAGGCATGGGCATGACCGGCTGGGAGGTCCTGCTGAAGGTCGAGGTGCCGATGGCGATGCCGCTGATCCTGCTCGGCCTGCGCGTCGCCGCCATCCAGGTGGTGGCCACGGCGACCGTGGCCGCGTACCCCGGTCTCGGCGGTCTGGGCCGCTACATCGTCGACGGGCTCTCCCGCAACGACTACCAACTGGTCATCGGCGGCTCCGCCGTCGTCGTGGCGCTGGCGCTCGTCGTCCAGGCCGTCTTCACCGCGCTGCGGCGCGCCGTCGTCTCGCCGGGGCTGAGGCCCGCGGCGGCCAAGTCATGACCCACGGGCCTCCCGCGCACCCGGACCGCGCGCAGGCCGCACCCGAGTTCCACCAAAGACCCGAGCCCGAGCCGTACCTGAGTCGTACCTGAGAAAGGGAACATCCATGAAAGCCACGTACCGCACCGCCGCCTTCAGCCTTGTCGCCGCGCTCTCCCTGACCCTCACCGCCTGCGGAGGCAGTGACGACAGCGACGACAATCCGCTGACGGGCAGCAGCGGCGACAGCGGAGGCGGCAAGGCCATCGTCGTCGGCTCGGCCAACTTCCCCGAGAACCAGCTGCTCGCCGAGATCTACGCCCAGGCCCTGGAGGACAAGGGGCTGAAGGTGACCCGCAAGTTCGACATCGGCGCCCGCGAGGTCTACTACGACCAGGTCGTCAAGGGAGGCATCACCGTCTTCCCCGAGTACAACGGCGCCCTGCTGTCCACGGCGGTCGACAAGAAGAGCACCGCCACCGGTACGGAGGAGGTCAACGCCGAGCTGAAGGCGAAGCTCCCCAAGTCGGTGGAAATACTCGACTCCGCCGCGGCCGAGGACAAGGACTCGGTCACGGTCACCGCCGAGACCGCCGCCAAGTACAAGCTGAAGACCCTGGCCGACCTCAAGCCGGTCGCGAAGGACCTGACCATCGGCGCCGGTTCCGAGTTCAAGACCCGCACCCAGGGCGGGGTCGGTCTCAAGGACGTCTACGGCGTCGAGTTCGGCAAGTTCCAGCCGCTGGACGCGGGCGCCCAAAGCACCCTGCTGAAGCTGCTGAAGGACGACAAGGTGCAGGCCGCCAACCTGTACACGACCGACCCCGCCATCGTCGAGGACAAGCTGGTGGTCCTGGAGGACCCGAAGAACCTCTTCTCCTCGCAGAACGTCACCCCCCTCGTCTACAAGTCCGCGGTGAACGACAAGGCCAAGTCGGCGCTCAACGCCATCTCGGCCAAGCTCACCACCGATGACCTGCTGGACATGATGAAGAAGATCAGCAACGACAAGGAGGACTCCGCGGACGTCGCGAAGGAGTGGCTGACGTCGGCCGGTCTCGCGGGCTGACCCGCACGGGGACCGGGGTGAGCGACACGGAGGGAGTGGGTGCGGGCGCCTACGGCGGCGCGTCCTTCGGGGCGGTGGCGCCCACGCGGCTGCACCAGCTCTTCGAGGGGCGCCGCCTGACGCCCACCCAACGGCGTATCGCCCACTGTCTGGTCCGCCGGACGGCAGCCGCGCCGTTCCTGTCGAGCGTGGAGCTGGCCCAGCTGGCCGGGGTGAGCCAGCCGTCGGTGACCCGGTTCGCGGTCGCCCTCGGCTTCGACGGATATCCGGCGCTGCGCAGACATCTGCGGGACGTCGTACCCGCCGGGCCGGCCGTGGACACACGGCCGGCCAACCCCTACCAGCAGGCGGTACGGGCCGAGGTCGACCATCTGCTCCAGCTGGCGTCCCTGCTGGCCGACCCCGGGCCGGTGGAGGACGCGGGCCGGCTGCTCGCCGCCTCCCGGCCGCTGCCGGTGCTGGGGCTGCGCGCCTCGGCCGCCCAGGCGCGCGGCTTCGCCTACTTCGCGGCGAAGGTGCACCCCGACGTGCGCCTGCTCGACGAGGGCGGATCGCTGCTGGCCGACCGGCTCGACGCGGCCCGTCACGCGGGGGCGAGCGCGCTCCTGTGCTTCGCGCTGCCGCGCCACCCGGCGGAGCTCCTGGCCGCGCTCGACCATGCCCGGGACGCCGGGCTGACCGTGGTGACGATCGCCGACGGCACGTTCGCCCCGGTGGCCGCCCACAGTGATTTGCTGCTGCCGGCCGCCGTGGGCACCGGCCTGGTCTTCGACACGGTGAGCGCCCCCATGCTCCTGGGGCAGGTCCTCCTGCAGGTGATGTGCGACGCCATTCCCGACGCCCAGGCCCGCCTGGAGGAGTTCGACGCGCGGGCCGCGGCGCGGGGTCTGTTCATCGACTGACTGACCGACCGACGGACCGAGTGGCCCGATCAGCCTGGACCTGGACGGCGCGATCAGCCCCGACGGCCCGGGGGCGACCTGGCAGGCCCGGGCGTCGGCCGGCCGGCGTGCGGTAAGGTTCACCTGCGTCTTCACGCGGTTCACCGCGGCGAGGCGCATCGGGACGTGGCGCAGCTTGGTAGCGCACTTGACTGGGGGTCAAGGGGTCGCAGGTTCAAATCCTGTCGTCCCGACGGAAACGTCGCAGGCAGGGGTCACCTTCGGGTGGCCCCTTTCTCGTGTTCGGGGGTCCGGCGGCCCGTTCAGTCGCCGGGCGTGCCGCCCGGTGTCCGTGCCGCTCGGTGTCCGGGCCGTCGTCGACGACGCTGATCTGTATCACCCGAGCACACTGACCGCCTTGCCCCTCAGGTGAGTTGGTGATGTCGGCATGTCGAGTCGGCTGTCGGCCCGTCAGCGGCGCCGATGCGCCAACGTCCGGTATTTCGTTCGGAGTTCGAGGTTTCGGTGCCGAAATCTAGGCCCGCGGTCACAGCCCGTCAATACCTTCGCCGCATCTGTGCGGGACCGCCACCGCTCCGCAACCGTGCGCTTCCGGTGCGTTACTCAAACGTGACGTGCCTCCTGCTGTCGGCCCCCTTGACCGGCATGAATTGTTAGCGCTCACAATGACCTCCGCAATCACCGGCCGACATCCGGGGCCCGACACAGGTCCGGCACAGGAAATTCTCGGTACACGACCGCCAAGGAGGTGCGGCATGGCACAATCCCAGCTTCGGCCGCCCACCATGGCCGATGTCGCGCGACTGGCGGGCGTGTCCCATCAGACCGTTTCCCGTGTGCTGGGGGATCACCCCCATGTGCGGGACGAGACTCGGGCCAAGGTGCTGCACGCGATCGAGGAGATGGGCTACCGCCGGAACTCCTCCGCACGAGCCCTGGTCACCCGCCGCACCCGGACCCTGGGTGTGGTCGCCTCGGACACCACGCTCTACGGTCCGGCCAGCACCCTCTTCGCACTTGAGGAGGCGGCACGGGCCGAGGGCTACCTCGTCTCCACGGTCAGCCTGCGCGAGCTGACCGTCGAGAAACTGGCCGAGGCGCTGGACCACCTCAGCGAGGGCGGGGTGGAGGGAGTCGTCGCCATCGCCCCGCAGCGGTCGGCGGTCGAGGCCCTCGCGGGACTGCGTCACCCGTTCCCGGTGGTGACCGTGGGCAGCGGGCCAGGCGTGGGGATCCCCAGCGTGAACGTGGATCAGCATCAGGGTGCCCGCCTTGCCACCCGTCACCTGCTGGCCGCCGGCCACCGTACGGTCTGGCACCTCGCCGGACCCGAGGACTGGCAGGAGGCCGCCGACCGGGCCGCGGGCTGGCGGGACACCCTCGAAGCGGCGGACGTGGAACCGCCGTTGGTCCTGCGCGGGGACTGGAGTCCGCTGTCGGGCTACCGGGCGGGACAGGAACTGGCCGGCTGGCTGGGCCGGGGGCTGACCGCGGTCTTCGTCGCGAACGACCAGATGGCGCTGGGGGTGTTGCGCGCCCTGCGGGAAGCGGGGGTGCGCACTCCGCAGGACGTGGCGGTGGCGGGCTTCGACGACATTCCGGAGTCGGAGTTCTTCGCGCCACCGCTCACCACCGTCCGGCAGGACTTCGCGGCGGTCGGAAAGCGCAGCATCGCCCTGCTCCTGGACCTGATCGAGGGCCGGGAGCCGTCAGGGGCACTCCGGATCGCCATCGAGCCCCAACTCGTCGTCCGCGCCAGCACTTTCCCGTACACCTCCGACCAGGGCGCCCCACCTGTCTGAAGCCCTGCCCGCGTGACGCACCACCTCGAAGGCCATTTCCCACCCGCCCCTGTATGACCGATATTTCGAACGATGATCGACATGCTGGACATGGTGGGACGTGTTCCGGCGAGCAGCACGAGTACCAGCAGGCCCTTCAGGGCCGGCTCTTCAAAGGAGAAGAACATGCTCAACAGAAGGAACTTCCTCACCGCGGCGGTCGGCGTGGCGGCCGCGGGCGGCCTGGCGGCCTGTGCCAAGGAGGACGAGGGCTCCTCCGGCTCCGACTCCGGCAGCGGCGGCGGCAAGAAGATCACTCTCGGCTTTGCCCAGGTCGGCTCCGAGAGCGGCTGGCGCACCGCCAACACCAAGTCGGTCAAGGCAGCGGCCAAGGACTCCGGTTACACCCTCAAGTTCTCCGACGCCCAGCAGAAGCAGGAGAACCAGATCTCGGCGATCCGCAGCTACATCGCCCAGAAGGTCAACGTCATAGCCTTCTCGCCGGTGGTCGTCACGGGCTGGGACGCGGTGCTCAAGGAGGCCAAGACCGCGAAGATCCCGGTCATCCTCACCGACCGTTCCATCGAGACCGCCGACGACTCCCTGTACGTCTCCTTCATCGGCTCCGACTTCATCGACGAGGGCCGCCGCGCGGCCAAGATGCTGGAGAAGGTCCTGGAGAAGGCCGGCCACAAGGGCGCGGTGAAGATCGCACAGCTGGAGGGCACCACCGGCGCCGCCCCCGCGATCGAACGCGCCAAGGGCTTCAAAGAGATCATGGACGCCGAGCACAAGGACGACTGGAAGGTCGTCGTCAGCCAGACCGGCGACTTCACCAGGGCCGGCGGCAAGCAGGTCATGGCGGCCTTCCTGCAGTCCAACCCGGACATCAACGTGCTCTACGCGCACAACGACGACATGGCCCTGGGCGCCATCCAGTCCATCGAGGCGGCCGGCAAGAAGCCCGGCAAGGACATCCTGATCGTCTCGGTCGACGGCGTGAAGGACGGCTTCGTCGCGATGTCCGAGGGCAAGATCAACGGCATCGTCGAGTGCAACCCGCTGCTCGGCCCGCAGCTGATGGACCTCGTGAAGAAGGTCAACGACGGCGAGACGGTCGAGCGCCGGATCAAGACCAAGGAGGGCGACTTCCTGCAGGAGCAGGCCAAGGAAGCCCTCCCGACCCGCAAGTACTGACCGGCGTACACCGACCGACCGCACCTACCGCCAGGGAGCCTCCGTCCAAGGGGGCTCCCTGCGGGCCTGAACGAATATCCATGAGGAGCGCTGCCATGGCAGAGCCGCTGCCCGTCCTGGAGATGACGGGCATAGTCAAAGAGTTTCCGGGGGTACGGGCTCTGTCGGGTGTCGACTTCCGGCTCTTCCCCGGCGAGATCCACGCCCTGCTCGGCGAGAACGGCGCCGGCAAGTCCACCCTCATCAAGGTGCTGACCGGGGTCTACTCCCTGGACGGCGGCACCGTCACCCTGAACGGCACGTCCGTACGGTTCCACAGCCCGTCGCAGGCCCAGCAGGCCGGGATCAGCACGGTCTACCAGGAGGTCAACCTCTGCCCCAACCTGTCGGTGGCGGAGAACATCTTCATCGGCCGCGAACCCACCCGCTTCGGCCGCATCCAGTGGAAGCGGCTGCGCCGCGAGGCCGCCGAGCTGGTCGACCGGCTCGGCCTCGACATCGACGTCGAGGCCCCGCTGTCCTCGTACCCCCTAGCAGTGCAGCAACTGGTCGCGATCGTACGGGCGGTGGGGACCGGGGACAGCGACGGTTCGGGGTCGGGCACCAAGGTGCTGATCCTCGACGAGCCGACCTCCAGCCTCGACCGCGACGAGGTGCTCGAACTCTTCGCCCTGATGCGGCGGTTGAAGGGCGAGGGCGTGGCGATCCTGTTCGTCTCGCACTTCCTCGACCAGATCTACGAGGTCTGCGACCGGATGACCGTCCTGCGCAACGGCGCCCTCGTGGGCGAGCACATGGTCCGCGACCTCGACCAGGTCGGCCTCGTCCAGCTGATGATCGGCAAGGCCCTGGACCAGCTGGAGGAGCTGCACGACCACCAACTCCACGCGGACGTCGGGGAGTCGCTGCTCACGGCGGACGGCGTCGGCAGGGCCGGCGGCATCGCCCCCTTCGACCTGGAGATCAAGAAGGGCGAGGTCATCGGACTCGCCGGACTGCTCGGCTCGGGCCGCACCGAGCTGGCCCGGCTGCTCTTCGGCGCCGACCAGCCGGACACCGGCAAGGTGACCATCGGCGGCAAGCAGGTCTCGATGAGCGCCCCGAACGACGCCATCGCCGCGGGCGTCGCCTTCTGCTCGGAGAACCGCAAGACCGAAGGCCTCGTACCGGACCTGACCGTGCGGGAGAACATCATCCTCGCGCTGCAGGCCACCCGCGGCTGGACCCGGCCCATCCCGGTCGCCCAGCGCGACGAACTCGTCGCCAAGTACATCAAGGCCCTGGACATCCGGCCGGCCAACCCCGAGGCGAGGGTGGGCCAACTCAGCGGCGGCAACCAGCAGAAGGTGCTGCTCGCCCGCTGGCTGATCACCCGGCCGAAGCTGCTGATCCTGGACGAGCCGACGCGCGGCATCGACATCGGCGCCAAGGCGGAGATCCAGAAGCTGGTGGTCTCCCTCTCCGAGGAAGGCATGGCCGTGCTGTACATCGCGGCCGAACTGGAGGAGGTCCTGCGGCTCAGCCACACCATCGGCGTGCTGCGCGACCGCAAGCTCGTGGCCCAGCTGGCCAACGGGCCCGAGATCACCCCCACCCGGATCCTGGAGACCATCGCGAGCGGAGAGCACCAGTGACCACCACACCCCGATGGCGAGCGCTGACCCGTCATCACCTGTTCTGGCCGGTCGCCGTGCTGGTCATCCTGCTGCTCGTCAACGTCCCCTTCACACCCGACTTCTTCTCGATCAGGATGACGGACGGCCACCTCTACGGCAGCCTCGTCTCGATCGTGCTCTTCGGCTCGCCCCTGATCCTGGTCGCCGTCGGCATGACCCTGGTCATCGCCACCGGGGGCATCGACCTGTCCGTCGGCGCGGTGGTCGCCATCACCGGCGCCCTGACCTGTTCGTACATCAGTGACCAGGCCGACCAGGAGGCACTCTCCGGAGTGCTGCTCGCGATGGGCATCGGCCTGGTGGCCGCGGTCGTCTGCGGCCTCTGGAACGGCTTCCTGGTCGCCAGGATGGGCATCCAGCCGATCATCGCCACCCTGATCATCATGGTCGCCGGCCGCGGTGTCGCCCAGCTGATCACCGACGGCCAGATCATCACCGTCAACAGCGAGCCGTACAAGCTGATCGGCGGCGGTTACTGGCTGACGCTGCCCTTCTCCATCTTCGTGGTGGCAGCCGTGGTCGCCGTCACCGTGGCACTGACCCGCCGCACGGCGCTGGGCCTGCTCGTCGAGTCGGTCGGCGGCAACGCCGAGGCCAGCCGCCTGGTCGGCATCCGCTCCCGCCGCATCAAGATCATGGTGTACGTGTTCTGCGCGCTGTGCGCCGGGATCGCGGGCCTGATGATCAGTTCCAACACCTCGGCCGCGGACGGCAACAACGCCGGTCTGTGGATCGAGCTGGACGCGATCCTCGCCGTCGTCATCGGCGGTACGTCGCTGCTCGGCGGCCGGTTCTCCATCGGTGGCACGGTCGTCGGCGCGCTCGTCATCCAGACCCTCACCACCACGATCTACACCATCGGCGTGCCCACCCAGACCAACCTGGTCTTCAAGGCCGCCGTCGTCATCATCGTCTGCCTGATGCAGTCCCCGAAGTTCCGCGCCAAGGTGTTCGGCGGCGGTCGCTTCGGCGGCAAAGGGGACGCCAAGCAGGCCGCGGCCCCGGCGGACGCCGCCGCGACGCCCGAGACCGTACGCAAAATGGAGGTGTCGTGATGACCACGACCACCCGGAAGCCCGCGGCGCCGGACAGCCGTGCGCCGGGCAGAGCCGCACGCGTCCTCGCCGACCGGCGCCTGCCCGTCCTGGTGACGGCCGGGCTCTTCCTCGTGATGTACGCCGTCGGCCTCAGCCGATACCAGAACTACGGGTTCGCCGAGACGCAGGTGTTCCTGAACCTGTTCATCGACAACAGTTACCTGCTGGTCGCGGCCGTCGGTGCCACCTTCGTGATCCTCTCCGGCGGCATCGACCTCTCGGTCGGCTCGGTCATCGGCTTCACCACCATGTTCACGGCTTGGCTGGTGGAGCGTCAGGGCCTGCCGCTCCTGGTCGTCATCCCCATGGCCCTGGCCGTGGGAGCCTTCGGCGGCTTCCTGATGGGCTACGTGATCCAGAACTTCGAGATCCAGCCCTTCATCGTCACCCTTGCCGGCCTGTTCCTCTTCCGTGGCCTGTGCCTGGTCATCAGCAAGGAGTCGATCTCGATCGGTGACTCCTCGGTGAGCAGCATGGCCCAGGCCCAGGTGTCCCTGGGGGGCGGGTTCCTCTCGATCGGGGCCATCGTCTCGCTGGTGGTACTGGCCGCGGCCTTCTACGTCCTGCACTACACGCGGTTCGGCCGCCGGGTGTACGCCATCGGCGGCAACGAGCAGTCCGCGCTGCTGATGGGGCTTCCGCAGGGCGGTACGAAGATCGCGGTGTACACGATGAGCGGGTTCTGCTCCGCGCTCGCGGGGCTCCTGTTCACGCTGTACATCCAGTCCGGGGACCCGCTGCACGCGACCGGGCTCGAACTGGACGCGATCGCGGCGGTCGTCATCGGCGGCACGTTGCTGACGGGCGGGTCGGGCTATGTGGTGGGCACGCTGTTCGGTGTCCTGGTACTGGGCCTGATCAAGAGTCTGATCCAGTTCGAGGGCACGTTGAGTTCGTGGTGGACGAAGATCGCGACGGGTGTACTGCTCTGCGCGTTCATCCTGATCCAACGGACGATGACGTCCCGACGCAAGGCGTAGGGGCTTTTCGCCCCGTGGGGGCGGGCCGCGCAGTTCCCCGCGCGCCCAGGTACCCAGGGGCGCGGGGAACTGGGCAAAGGGGGGCGAGGGGGCGGAGCCCCCATGCGGTGACGATATGAGCCCGGCGTCCGAGCCACCACGTGAGTGAACCCATCCCGGGAGGAACACCGTGAGACGTACGATCGCAAGGGCGATGACGGCCCTGTTCGTCATCCTGGCCGCGCTGGCCTCCGGCATCGCCGAGGCCGCCGCCCCCGCCTCGCCCGCCGTCACCTACACCAACCCCGTCGCCGAACAGCGCGCCGATCCGCACATCTTCAAGCACACCGACGGCTACTACTACTTCACCGCGACCGTGCCCGCGTACGACAGGATCGTGATGCGGCGGGCCACCACCCTCCAGGGGCTCTCCACGGCCGCCGAGACGACGATCTGGACCAAGCACGCCAGCGGTGACATGGGCGCGCACATCTGGGCGCCCGAGATCCACTACATCGGCGGCAAGTGGTACGTCTACTTCGCCGCCGGGTCCACCAGCGACATCTGGAAGATCCGGCCGTACGTCCTGGAGAGCAGCGCCGCCAACCCGCTGACGGGGACCTGGACCGAGAAGGGCCGCATCGCCCTCCCGCTCGACACCTTCTCGCTGGACGCGACGACCTTCACCGTGGGCAGCACCCGTTATCTGAGCTGGGCGCAGAACGACCCGGCGGTCGGCGACGGCACCAACATCTATCTGGCCAGGCTGTCCAACCCCTGGACCATCAGCGGCAGTCCGGTCATGATCTCCCGGCCCACCAACGCCTGGGAGAAGGTCGGCCACACCGTCAACGAGGGTCCGGCGGTCATCCAGCGCGGCGGCAAGGTCTTCATGACCTTCTCGGCGAGCGCCACCGACAGCAACTACTGCCTCGGGCTGCTGACCGCCTCCGCCTCCGCCGACCTCATGAACGCGGCGTCCTGGGCCAAGACGGCCACCCCGGTCTTCACCAGCAACGCGGCCACCGGCCAGTACGGGCCGGGCCACAACACCTTCACCACGTCCGAGGACGGCAAGTCCGACGTCCTCGTCTACCACGACCGCAACTACAAGGACATCAGCGGCGACCCGCTCAACGACCCCAACCGGCGCACCCGCTACCAGAAGCTGTACTGGAACGCCGACGGCACACCCAACTTCGGCATCCCCGTGGCTGACGGCGTCACCCCGGTCCGCCTCTCCTCGTACAACTTCCCCGACCGGTACATCCGGCACTGGGAGTACCGGGCGAAGATCGAGCCGAACGTCACCAACCTCGCCGACTCGCAGTTCCGTGTGGTGACCGGCCTCGCCGGCACCGGGACCGTCTCGCTCGAATCGGCGAACTTCCCCGGCCACTACCTCCGCCACCGCGGCAACGGCGAGGTGTGGGTGGACAAGAGCGACGGGAGTACGGCCTTCAAGGGCGACGCGAGCTTCTACCGACGGGCCGGCCTGGCCGACGCCGCCGCGGGCGTCTCCTTCGAGTCGTACAACGTCGCGGGCAGCTACCTCCGGCACTACGAGTACCTGCTCGTCACGCAGCCCGCCGACACGACGACGGCCAAGGCGGACGCGACGTTCTACGCCGAGTGACTCACTGACGAGTGGCTCGGCGCCGCCCGCTTCAACGCCGGGCCGTGAGGATGCTGAGCGCGTTGGCGGCGACGACCGCGCCGACGGCGGCCCACTCCACGGGGCCCAAATTCTGGCCCAGGACGATCCAGCCGACCAGACCCGCCAGTACCGGGTTGACACTCATGAAGAGGCCGAAGGCCGCGGCGGGGACGTGGCGCAGGGTGAACATGTCCGCCAGGTACGGCACCGCGGAGGAGAGCACGCCCGCCGCGACGGCGTACCCCACAGCCGCGGGGGTCGGCGGGTTCCGGAACGCGAGGACGATGCCGACCGGCAGGAACATCAGGGCGGAGACGGCCGCCGCGGCGGCGGAGCCCTGCGCTCCGGGGACGCGGCGGCCCACCGTGCGGTTGAGCAGGATGTAGGAGGCCCAGCAGGCCGCGGCGAGCAGCCCGAGGCCCATGCCGAGATAGTCCGCCGACGGCCGGGGGCGCATCAGGGTGACGACGCCCGCCGCGGCGACCAGCGCGCAGCAGGCGTCGATCCGCCGGCGCGCGGCGGACAGCGCGATGGCCAGCGGGCCGAGGAACTCCAGGGTCACCGCAAGACCGAGTCCGATGCGGTCGATGGCGGTGTAGAGGGACAGGTTCATCGTCCCGAACACCAGGGCCAGCAGCAGGACCGGCCACCACTGGTGCCTGGTGAACGAGCGCAGCGGGGGCCTGGCGACCGTGAACAGGGCGATCGCGGCCACGTACTGGCGTACCGCGACGACACCGAGGGGGCCGAGGACGGGGAAGGCCAGCGAACCGATCGCCGCGCCGGTCTGAGTGGACAGACCGCTGCCGAGCAGGGTGAACAGAGCCGCCAGGCGCCTGTCCTCGGGCGCCGGGACCGACGGCTCCGACGGCTCCGAGCTCGCGGGAGCCGCGGGCGCGTGCCGCGTGGACATCGGGGAGGGCGCGGACGTCGGCGAAGGCGCGGAGGCTGCGTGCATGCCCCGATGCTGCGCCGTTCGCGGGCATGCGCAAAATGCATCGTCGGATTCATCTATACGCTTGAGTCATGGATGTGGAACTGCGGCAGTTGCGCTGTCTCGTCGCGATCGTCGACGAGGGCGGCTTCACCGACGCGGCCATCGCCCTCGGTGTCTCCCAGGCGGCGGTGTCCCGCACCCTGGCATCGCTCGAACGCGCGCTGGAGGTGCGGCTGTTGAGGCGTACCTCCAGGGAGGTGACCCCGACGGCGACGGGCCTGCGCGTGGTGGCACACGCCCGGCGGGTGCTCGGCGAGGTGGAGGGCCTGGTCCGGGAGGCCGCCTCGGGTCGGTCCACCCTGCGGATCGGGTACGCCTGGTCGGCGCTCGGCCGCCACACGCTGGCCTTCCAGCGCGCCTGGGCCGCCGCACACCCCGCGACGGAACTGGAACTGGTCCGCGCCAACTCCGCGACCGCCGGGCTGGCGGAGGGCACCTGCGAACTGAGCGTCGTACGCAGGCCGTTGGACGAACGCCGCTTCGAGTCGGTCATCGTCGGCCTGGAACGGCGGCTGTGCGCCATGGCCTCCGACGACCCGCTGGCCCGGCGCCGTTCGGTCCGGCTGGCCGACCTCGCCGGCCGCACCCTGCTGGTCGACCGGCGGACGGGGACCACCACGACGGAGCTGTGGCCGCCGGACGCCCGCCCGGAGACCAGGGAGTCCCACGACATCGACGACTGGCTGACCACGATCTCCACGGGCCGGTGTGTGGGCATGACCGCGGAGTCGACCGCGCACCAGTACCCGCGGCCGGGGGTCGTGTACCGGCCGGTGCGGGACGCCGAGCCGATCGCGGTCCGGCTCGCCCGGTGGCGTGACGACCCGCATCCGGCCGCCCCGGCGGTGACCGAACTGCTCACGGCCCTCTACCGAGCGGACTGAGCCCCGTAAGGGGCGCGTGGAACGGCGCGACCGGCCCCCACGCTCCCGCACCCGACGAACGACCGAACCACCCGGACGCCCCGCCCCGGGATGGCATCGCCGCCACACGCAGTTCGCCGCGAGGTCCGGCCGGCGCCCCGCGTCGGCCTCGTAGGGGACGGCAGGCTTCCCGTCGGCACCGAACAGCGCCGCGTCGGGGGTCAGCCGGCCGATCACGGCCTGCCCGGCAGTTGCCGACGGGTCCGAGGTCGTCGGCAGCGTCACGGCACCGCCTTCAGGGGGTGTCGCGGACCAACGGGATCGTCAGCGTGAACGTCGTCGTTCCCGGTCGGCTCCGTACGTCGATGGTGCCGCCGTGGGCCCGGACCAGGGAGCGGGCCACCGCGAGGCCCAGGCCGCTGCCGCCGCGGTCCCGGCTGCGGGCCTTGTCGATGCGGAAGAAGCGGTCGAAGACGTGCTCCTGGTCGGCGGCCGGGATGCCGGGACCGGAGTCGGTGACCCGGACGACGGCCGCGCCGGCCGCGACGGACACCTCCACCACGACCTCGGTACCGGCGGGGGTGTGCACGGCGGCGTTGGTGAGGAGGTTGTCGAGGACCTGCCGAACGCGCAGGACGTCGAGCCGCAGCCGCACCGGACCGGAACCGGCCCTCACGGTCAGCGGACGGTCCGCGTGGGTGGCCCGGAAGGCGTCCGCGGCCTGCCGCACCAGTTCCGCGAGGTCGGCGTCCTCCAGCCGCAGCGGCGCTTCCACCTCGGCTGCGTCCAGGCGGGCGAGCAGCAGCAGATCGTCCAGGAGCACACCCATCCGGGCCGCCTCGGCGCGCAGCCTGGCCAGGTGCTTGTCCCGCTCGCCGGGTTCGTTGGCCGCCGCGTACTGGAAGAGGTCCGCGTAACCGCGTACCGACATCAGGGGCGTGCGCAGCTCGTGCGAGGCGTCCGCGACGAAGCGGCGCAGCCGCTGCTCGGCCTCCGTGCGGACGGCCAGCGAGTCGTCGATGTGCTCCAGCATGGTGTTGAAGGCGGTGCGCAGCTCCTCGACCTCCGGGCCGCCGTTGCCGCGGTCGGCGCGGACCGGCAGCCGGGCCGAGTCGGTGAAGTCGTGCGAGGTGATGCCGCGGGCGGTGTGTGCCATGTCGCTGAGCGGCTGCAGGCCCCGGCGCAGCACCGCGCGCCCGAACACCACGAGGCCGAGCAACGCGAGGGCGAACGCGACGACCTGGACCGTGACCAGCTGGTCCATGGTGTCCTCGATGTCCTCCAGCGGCGCCGCGGTGACCAGCACGACGCCCTGCCCGATCTTGCAGGCGCGCAGCCGGTACGCGCCCTCGTCCTCGATACGTGTGGTGTGGGACATCTCCGTCGCCCCGGCCCGGGCCAGCGACTCGGCGAAGGAGGTGAGCTCGACGGTGTCCTTCGGCACGTCACTGGGCTTGCGCAGCACGGCCGAGTCGCCCGAGACGTCGTACACCGCGGTGTACCAGCCGTAGTACGGCCGGCGCTCCACCGTGCCGTGCGCCTGGGCGTCCTTGGACTGGGTGGTCTGGACGAGCTTCATCTGATCGTTGAGCTGGCGTTCCAGGTAGTCCCGCATGTACATCGACAGCGCGGTGCCGACGGCACCGAAGACGACCAGCGAGAGCACGCCCATGCCGAGCGCGAGGCGGGTGCCGAGCCGAAGCCTGCGGTAGGTGTCGCGGAGCCGGCCGGTCACTCGGAGATCCGCCGTACCGCGTACTCGACGCCCCGCACGGTGTGGATGAGCTGTGGCCCGTCCTTCTCGGTGCCGCCGCCGCTGTCCTCGCCGTGGCTGTCGGTGCCTGGCAGCATCAGGTCGAATACCACGATGTTCCTGGCGACCGCCTCCCAGGCCCCGTAGCGGCCGACTGTCGCGACCAGGTCGGCGAAGGGCGGATCGCCGTCCACGGCGAGAAGTCGTACTTTTTCCACGTGCCCATAGTGCTCCACATGGCCGATCACGTCATAGCCGAGGGCACGTCGGGGCTGGATCGATAGACACTTGAAAGGTCGCCGACAGGTAAATGGCAGGGTTGAGCGGGTGGCTCGCTCACTGGTAAAGCCGGTCAAAGGTGGAGTCATACAGAAACCTGCCATCAGACTCCGTCCTCAACGCGGACGTCGGGAGCCGGGCGGGCGGACAAGCCGAGGATGCCGAGCGCAAGGTCGAAACGGCAGTGGTTGCAGCCGCGCGCGTCAGGTACGAGCGTCTGCGGGCTTCGTCATGGTCCGCGGGCCGCCGTCGCTCGCCCGCAGCCGCCGCCCGACGTGGGCTTTCGTACGCTGGGGTGTGGCGGCGGCTGACGATCTCTTGCGTGTCTGGATGGGGAACGAACGAGCACCTGTGCGTTCGCGGCCACCTGGGTGCCGTCTGCCGCGTCAGAACCCGCGGGCGATGGGCCCATTCGTCCAGGGCGACGGAGCCGATGTCGCCGACGGGCAGGTGGTCGAGTTCGTTTCCAGTGCCGTATCAGGCGATGTTCGCCCTGTTGGGCCGTGGAGGGGTGTCGCCTGGTAGCGTCGCTCTCTTCGGTTGGGGCGACCTGCTGGAGTTTTGACGGGGTGCCTTGTGACTCTTCCGGATGCCGATGTCCTCGCCGCTGCGGTGGCCAGGGTCGCGAAAGTCTTCGGCGGCATGACCGCCCGAGTGGACGAGACCGGCTGTGGCCGGTGCTTCGATGCGGGCGAGATCAGACTGCTGCGGACTCCCGATGTCCCAGTCCCAGCGGATCTTGCCCGCCGTGTAGCTCAGAAGCATCCTTCGCACTGGGACGATCAGCCCGCGATCATCAGACGGGTTTTGCCAGAGCTCGTCGTCATCCTGGCTGAGGGGGAGCACGAGTCCGACCTCACGGCTCGGGGACTGGCTGCGGCAGGCTGGCCGCAGTGGCCCCGCCAGCAGGCCCAGGCCGTCGCGGATTTCCTGGACGCCTGGTGGACCAGCACCCTGCGGACAAAGTCTCCGCCGATCTCGTCATCCGAGGTATTCGAGAGCTGCGTGACGGCGACGTCCTCGGTCACTCCATGGCTGGCCCGCTGGGAGATGGAGAAGGGTCCGATCGCCCGCCAGCACCTGGACGCGAGCGTCCATTGGTGGCGGGAGGAGCTGGATTCGGGCGACTCGCCATTCTCCTGGTGGTGGGGCGCGGAGCCAGAGGCGGAAGGGCGGGCCGCCTGGCAGGAAGTGAGGCTCTGGCTGACTGGTCAAGGCCGGTAGTCGAGTTGGGCAAGGGCCGCGGCCTGGCAAGCGGACGTGACCACCCTCCTGCGGCTGCTGCTGGTCGCCCCGTGGTGGCGTGGCTGCCAAGCGTCCACCGAGAAGGAAAGTCGCGAGCTCGCGGCCGGGTACCTGGAGGACATGCCGGATCTCGTGGCCCGAAGGGAACGAGCCGCCGCAGCCCTTGGCCTCGACCTTCCGGACCAGGCAGACGTCCTGGTCCGCTTGCGGGAGGTAACCGTTGGGGTGGGAGAGAACTTCGTTCTCATCTTCACGCCGGAGGGGCACCCCTACGAACCTCTCATCAGGAACTGAGACGCAATGGGACAGCGGACACGGGGCAGCACGCGCCGTCTCGGATCACCAGGCATCAACGGGGATCAACTGTCAGGGCCTCGTGCGTGCCCGTGCGGCCAGGATCTCAGGTGATGCCTTGTCTCTCGGCTTCGGCGAGGATGGCGTCGCGGTCTCTCCATTTCGCCCAGAACGCGCCGCGGTAGCCCAGGGCGGTGAGGGCGGTGAGGAAGGGGTTGTCGGCGTAGTTGTTGTCGTCCTTGGAGCTGCCGGGAGCGGTCGGCAGCATGACGCGCGGGTAGTCGGCGGGGTCGATGTGCGCCCACATCATTTCGACGGTGTGCAGCCAGCGGCCGGCGGGGTCGGCCATGGTGGCGGGGTCCTCGGGAAGGCCGGTTGAGAAGTAGCACACGGGACGGACCGTGCCGTCGGACTGGAACATGAACTGCCGCTCGTACTCCACGGGCGTGTGGCACTGGTCGGCGGTGCGCAGCACGATGGGTTCGGTGGCGGTGTCGGACTGTGTGCCGGGTACGTGCCGTACGCCCGCGCTCTGTCGGGCCAGCCACTGGCCCAGCGGCTGGTAGGGGAAGCAGCGCAGTCCCAGGCTGAACCCGGACACGGTCGCGTCCAGTGCCAGGGTGCGGTCGATGGCTTCGCGCAGGGTCGGCCAGGTCTCTCCGGGCATTCCCGCCAAGACCTCCACCATGCTGGCCATCTCGTATTTGTTGCAGAGCTTCACGAGGCGTTCGGTGTCGGACCAGGTGTAGTAGCGGGTCCCCTTGCCGGTGACTTTCCAGCCGTCCAGCATGTCGTCACGCACGTGGTCGGGCGCCACGTTCACCCCGGCGCACCCGGCCGCTGCCAGCAGTTCGGCGAACTCGTCGTCGAAGGGTTTGGGCTGGGCGTAGATCCACAGGCGCAGCCGGTGCAGCGGGGAGTCGGGGGTGGTGTCCTTGCGGCGGCCGATCTCGCGCAGTACGGCCTTGGTGTTCGCGATGGCGAGGTTGAACTCGGAGTCGGCGGTGTGGACGTCGCACACTCCCTGGTCCACCAGTTCGGTCAGTTCGTCGACCACGGCGTGCACGGACCGTTTCGCGAACGACGTGCCCTTGGCGTCGGGTTCCACGCAGTGCGCGCACGCGTAGGGGCAGCCGCTCTTGGTGAGGATGTTTCCCAGTCCGCCGCGTTCGTAGTAGCCGAGGTTGTCGACCTTCGACCGGTCGCCGGATCGCCGCGTGTAGGAGGAGTCGGTGTCGACCTGCCAGGCGCGCGACTGTCCGGCGCCGACCTCGCCCACCCCGCCCAGGGCGGTGTCGGGGTCGGGGGTGGGGACGCGGGTCACCAGGCCGTCGCCCTGGTTGAAGAGCAGGCCCGGAACCGAGGCCGGGTCGCCGTGGTGGGATAACTGGTCGGCAAGGTCCACCAGGATGCGTTCGCCCGGGCCCTTGACGCCGAAGTCCAGCCCGAAGTAGTCCACGCACGCGTACGGCATCGTGGAGAAGCCCACCCCGCCGCCCACCATGGGGGCCGGAGTCAGCGAGCGGATCTTCCGCACGATCTGCCGGTGCTCGGGGAGGAAGACGCGCTGCTGCTGCGCGTAGAGGGTGTCGGTGTTGCGTACCGAGATCCCTACCAGCAGCGGCGGCGGACGGGAGGTGAAGTACTCCTCCAGGATCTGCGGCCAGGCGTCCCGTGCGAAGCACAGATCGACGACCTCCGCGGTGTAGCCGTGCTGCTCCAGTTCTGTGGTCAGGACGTCCAGCGCGTACGGGGTGATCGGCGGGTGGACCTTGTTCGGGTTGATCAGTGTGATCAAGCTGTTCACGGGGTGTTCCTGCCTTCTTCGAGCGGGGTGAGCTTGGCGGTGAAGTGCCGCATCGGGGGCTGCGGGCCGGTGATGGTGAAGCCGGTCAGCTCCCCGGCCCGGCCGACGACGTCTTTCACCGCGTCCACCACGTACTCCAGGTGGGAGCGGGTGTAGACGCGGCGCGGCAGCGCCAGCCGCACCAGCTCGTGCGGAGCCTGCCCGCCGTCCTGGCCGAACGCCAGCGTGCCGAATTCCACCGTGCGCACCCCGGCTTGGCGATACAGCTCGCAGACCATTGCCTGCCCGGGGAAGTTCTCGGGAGGGATGTGCGGCAGCAGGTGTCCGGCATCGGCGTAGACGGCATGGCAGCCGGCCGGACGCAATGTGGGAAGGCCCGCCTTGGCGAGAGCGTCGGCGAACCACGCTGCGGTGTCGGCCCGGTGCGCCAGGTAGGCGGGGTCGGTGACCTCACTCAACCCCTGGACCAGGGTCTCCAGGTCTCGTCCCGCGAGTCCTCCGTAGGTCGGGAACCCTTCGGTGATGGTCAACCGCTCACGGCAGCGTGCCGCCGTCTCCGCGTCCCGCAGAGCGATGAGACCGCCGGTGTTGGACATGCCGTCCTTTTTCAGCGAGGCCCAGCAGCCGTCCGCGAGGTCGAACATGGCGCGGGCCACCTCACGCGGGGTGCGGTCCTGTTGGCCGGGTTCACGCGTGATGATCAGGTGTGCGTTCTCGGCGAACCGGGACGCGTCCAGCAGCAGGGGTACTTCGTGCTGCCGGCAGATCTCCCGCGCCGACCGCAGGTTCGCCAGTGACACGGGCTGGCCGCCGCCGCCGTTGTCGGTCACTGTCAGGATCACGAGGGCCACTTGCTCGTCGTCCGGTGCGTCCAGCAGTTCCCGTAGCCGGTCGAGGTCGATGTTTCCCTTGAAAGGTGCCTCGCTGACGAGATCGGCGGCCTCGGGGCACGGCAAGTCCACGGCACGGCAGTCCAGTTGTTCGATGTTGGCGCGCGTGGAGTCGAAGTGGCCGTTGGCGACGGTGGTCTGTCCGGGGCACAGCAGAGTGGTGAAGAGCAGTCTTTCGGCCGCGCGTCCCTGGTGGATGGGAATGACCTCCGGGAATCCGGTCAGTTCCCGCACGGTCCGTTCGAACCGCTCGTAGGACGAGGCCCAGGCGTAGGACTCATCTCCCAGAAACAGGGCCGCCCATTGCTTGGACGACATCGCCGTCGTCCCCGAGTCGGTCAGCAGATCGATGGTGACGTCGGCAGAATGCACGCGGAAAACGTTGTAGTCGGCCTCGGCCAGAATTCTCTGCCGTTCTTCCACGGTGCGTAAAGGGATGGGCTCCACGGCTTTGATGCGAAACGGTTCCATCACCGCAATCCATTCCGTCGAAATTGCTTCGCCTGGAAGAGAGACCGGTCGGAATCATGCACTGCGTGGGCGGGTGATAATCCTCCGTTCGACCGTACCGCTGATCGGCGGCGAGCACCTGTCGAGGGCTACGACACCGGTCTGCTGCTGTACTGCCCGGGTGCCCGACGGGAACAGCATGATCGGGCACCCGGGCAGTCAGCGATCTCCATCCGCAGACGTTCTATTCGTGCGGATCATGCGGCAGCGCAGGCATTCCTTGACAAGCGGGCCAGGGCTCGGCTTGCACGACGAGTGGATACGCTCCTTAAGTCCGAGTGCGCCGGGAGGCAATTGCACAAAGTCGTCGATGAGTCGATCGGCTGGGCAGCAGACTGATCCGGGTCACAGATGCAAGCGGAAGCTTTCGGGCTATCTGCGTTTTCGCCCACGGGCCGCGACGCCCGCGAGCAGTGCGCCGACGGCCAGCACGGCCGAACCCCGCACCCATACCTGGCCCTCGAACTGCGAGGCGAGCAGCACGCACGAGGCCGCGCCGAGCAGGGCGACCACCATCGGGGTTCTGAAGTGGTCATGCGGCACGGTGTCGGTCCGTAGCCGTAGAACAGCCGTGTTGACCAGGAAGAAGACGACGAGAAGCAGCAGAACGAGCGTCGAGGCGAGGGCGGCCACGTCACCCGTCGTCGCGAGCAGCAGCGAGAGCAAGGTGGTCACCGCGATGGCGGCCCAGGGAGTACGCCGGCCGGGCAGCACTTTCGTCAGAAACTGTGGCAGCAGCCCGTCGCGGGCCATGCCATACGCCAGCCGGGAAGACATGATGCCGGTCAGCAGCGCGCCGTTGGCGACGGCGATCAGGGCGATCACGCTGAACAGCTGTGTCGGTACGCCGTCCGCGACCTCGACGACGGTCAGCAGCGGTCCGCTGGACTGGGCCAGCGCGCTCGTCCGTACAGCGGAACTCGCCGCGGCACCGACCAGCGCGTAGATCACGCCGGCCGTGGCCAATGCGCCGAACAGGGCGCGCGGGTAGGACCGCCGCGGATCGCGGGTCTCCTCGGCCACATTGACCGATGTCTCGAAGCCGACGAAGGAGTAGAAGGCCAGGACGGATCCGCTCAGCACGGCGTAGGCCGGTGAATGCTGAGCCGTGCCGAGCTGTGTCAGCCGGCCCACATCCCCCTCACCGCGCAGGACCACCCAGGCACCCAGGCCGATGACCAGTACCAGGCCACCGACCTCGACGACGGTCGCGGCCACGTTGGCCCTAGTCGATTCGCTGATACCCCGGGCGTTGAGCAGGGCCAGGGCACCGAGGAACAGAACGGCTACCAGCGACACAGGAAGTGAGACGAAGACACTGAGGTAGTCACCGCCGAACCCGCGGGCGAGGCCGGCCGCGGACACGACACCAGCGGCCAGCATGCAGAACCCCGTGAAGAACCCGGCGAACGGGCCGTAAGCCAAAGTGGTGTAGTGCGAGGCACCGCCGGCCCGCGGGTACTTCGTGGCGAGTTCCGCGTAGGAGGAGGCCGTCAGCAGGGCCAGGCCGAGGGCCACGACCAGAGGAAGCCACACCGCACCCCCGGACTTTGCTGCCACCTGTCCCACCAGCACGTACGCGCCGGCACCCAGCACATCACCCAGGATGAAGAAGTAGAGGACCGGCGTGGTCAGCGTACGTCTGAGGCCTGCCTCGGGAACTCCCGTGCCATCTTGAGCGCGGCTGCTCATGCTCACCTGGCTCTGCGTTGCGGCGACCCGGATAGGGATTTTCATCCCCTTTTATTGATGAATGCCAGTATGTGTTCCGTCGTCATGCCCCGCCACGCTGCGGTGGATCAGAACGCGAACTGGAAGGTGCCTGCCCGTAAGCGCCGGCCATTGGCTGCTGTCGATCCGGCTGCGGTTCGACGCCTCCAGGAATGCGGTGCGTTGTAGACGGCGGTGCTCGCGATAGTCGCGACCGCGCCGCGCCGGCGGTGTTCACCAGCACATCGACCGTACGGCTCTCATCGGCCAGAGTCGTTGACAGGCGATCGGCGGCATCAGGCAGCGACAGATCCAGCGGGACGGTCGCGCGGAGGTAGCGTGAGACGCAGGGAGAAGCCGCAGGTCACGGCGTCGCTGTAGGACACGTGTGTCGAGAACCTACAGGCTTTCAGCGCGCGAGGAGTTGACCGGACCGGGACGCGCACCGCGACTGCAGCCTCGGACCGGTCACCGAGCCGGTCCTGCTTCTCGGCGAGCCTGCGTACGGGTACTGGTGAACCGGACGGCCGGTCCCCAGTTTTCCTGTACGGGGGAGAAGCACCACTGGCACAGGGGCAGTCCGCCACTGCCGTACTTGTGGGTGGGGCGCTGACAGCCGGAGCAGGGTCCGATGTAGCTGCTGGAGGTTTTGAAGGTCGACGGGTCCGGTTCGCTGATCGGTGGCGGGGGAGTGCTGGTCATCGCAGGGATGTCCTGTCCAGGAGTGAGTAAGAGGGTGGACACCGCGGTGCGGCGTGGCAGGCCGTGAGTATGCGGAAAGCCGGTCAGCGCGCCGCGGCGGCAAGGGCCGGGCGGCTGGATAACGGGATGTCGAGCGTGGTGTCCGGGGCGCAGTGGCTGCATGCGCGCGGTCCCGCGTCGGGAAGCCGGCGGGCTTCCGCACGGCTGATCGGCCGACGGCGCTTGCCGATGACGTAGCAGTGCCCGGCATGTACTTCCACGGGTGGGCGGCCGTCACCGATACCGAGTTCGACAACCCACTCCGGTCCCGGGAGCCGGGCGGGGCGGCCGCGTTCCTGCTCGGCTTCCCGTTGCCGAACAGCAGCGATCTTCGCGTCGATGCGGTGCAGCCACATGGCGTGCCAGGTCCTCAATGTGAGCAATCGTGCCAGGTCAGCAGGTAGGTCATCGAACGTAGTCCCGTTTGTGAATCTGCGGACCGATCGGCCCGCCACTCGCGTGTTCGAATACTAGTTCGATACTCTACGGGTGGAGGAGGTGGGGTGCCATGGCGGCAGCGGAAGACCAGATGAGGGTGTCGAGCGTGATGCATGTGCGCTGCCCGGACCGGCTGCCGGAAGAGACGTTCCGGCAGGTCCTGGAACAGTGCGCGGAGCTCTCCCCGACCGTCCAGGCCCTCCCGCCGTCCGCGGCCCTTGTCGAGCTGAAGGGCGCGCTGCGCTACCACGGCGCCGACGCCCGCCGGCTCGGGGAGGTGCTGCGGGTGCGCACGCTCTCGCGGCTCGGCATCGACGTACGCGTCGGGATCGGCCCTACGATCACGGTCGCGGCTACCGCCTCCGCGCAGATCGACGCACCCGGCGGAGTCCTCGCCGTGGACCCGGACCGGGTCCTCGACTGGCTCGGGCCGCTGCCGGTGGAAGCTCTGCATGGTGTGGGTCCGAAGCAGGCGGCGGCGCTGCGCGAGTACGGAGTGCACTGCGTCGGTCTGCTCGCGGCCATCCCGCCGGCCACGGTGCAGCGCCTGCTGGGTGGGAGGGCCGGACGGATCGTCGTCGACCGGGCCCGTGGCATCGACCCCCGCCCGGTCGCCCCGCGCGCTCTGCCCGCGTCGGCGAGCGTGCGGCACTCCTTCGTCCAGCACACCCTGGACGGCGCCGTGGTCCGTGGCGCCCTGCTCGATCTGGTCGTGCAGCTCGGTCTCCAGCTACGCGAGCGTGGTCAGGTGGCGCGCGGCCTCACCCTCGCGCTGCGGTTCGTCGGCGGCACCGGCTGGGAGAAGACGCGCCGCCTGCCGGAGGCGTCTGCGCACGAGGACGACCTGCGCACGATGGCCTTCCGGCTCATCGATGCCGCGGGCCTGCAGCGCGGCAGGCTGACCGGCCTTGTCCTCAAGGGTGAGGACCTGGTCGGCGCCGCCCAGGTGGCCGAGCAGATCAGTCTCGACCGGGCACGCGAGGACCGGCTGGTCGCGGAGGCGGTCAGCGACCGCATCCGCAGGAAGTTCGGGCCCGGCGTGATCGGCCCGGCCGCCGCCTCCCGCCGCGCCTCCTGACCACCCCTCACCCATCGGCCATATCGCCCTGACCTGTCCTGGAGACGACTGGTGCTGCTCAACCCGCCCGGAATGCCGGATCCTGCCTCGCTGCCGCATTGGCCCTACGCACGCGCCGTCGACCAGGAACTCGCCGGCCGCGGCATCCCGCCCGGCGCCGTCCGCATGGAACGTGACTACCGACGCGAGACCGCAATGCGCCTGGTCTTCACCTGGGACGCCTCCCGCTGCGCCGGCCCGGGCGGCATCCGGCTCATCTGGCACGACGACACCGGCTGGGCACACAGCCTGCTCCGCCCCGATGCCGTCGGCGCGATCCCGCGCGGCCCGCTCACCGCACTGCACCGCGTCTTCGCCACACCCGACGACGTCGCGGAGGTGGCGGGCGCGCTCGTGTCCCGGCGCTTCCACCACTACAACGGCGACCACCACCAGGAATGGGAGCAGGCACCGCAGGTGCGCGCCGCGATCGACGCCTTCCACCTGATGTCGGCGTACACGTGACTTTCTCAAGTACGCCGATACGCCGGCACCTGAGAGTGCGTGCAGACAGGGCGAGTTGACGGGACGTCTGTGGCAGCAGCGTTTCAAGGGTTCGGTTCCTGGTGCAGGTCCACAAAGCAGCACAGTCGTACGCCGGGCTCGCGGGGATCCCTCTTTTCATGTCAGCCGCATCGCCCCGTCGCTCCGGCGACACCGCTCGTGTGCAACGAGTCGCATGCCCCGCCGCCGTACTGCCTTTCCGGCCGGCTCCCGTCCACCAGGTCGACAGCGAGCACGCTATCCCTAGGGAGGGGGCAGGTCACCGACCGCTACAACGCCGCCGTCGGCAACGACTCCCGGGAGGTACGCCTGGGTGGCGTGCACGCCCTGCAACGCATCATGCAGGACTCGCCTCGCGATCAGCAGCGTGGTCCCGAGCGGAGGGTCACCGCTACCGGAGAGGGGCTGCCGGCTGTCAGTCGGTGAGGGCGATGTGGGCGGTGACGCGTTTGCCGACCGGTTCGAGACGGACGTGGAACGCCTGGACGACTGCCCTGACGATCTCCAGTCCGTGCCGGCCGATCCGCGTGGGGTCTACGGGGAGGGCGGCCGGCTGTGCCCGGACGCTGTCCTGCACACTCACCTCCACCGTCGTGTCGGCGACGATGCGCAGTTCCATCCGCAGGGGGCCGGGGGCGTACTTGATGGCGTTGGTGACCAGTTCGCTGACCACCAACTGCGTGAGGTCCAGCGCGCGGGCGGACACGGCCACCCCCCGGGAGCGGGCGCGGGTGAGGAACTCGGCCGCGTGGCGGCGCGCCCGGCCGATGCAGGAGCTGTCGCCGCTCAACGGCATCGCAGTGAACAGGGCGTGAGCATCCGGCCTGCCTGCACCGGCACGGCCGTCTGACTCCACAGTTCTGTCCACCTTCGCACTTGCTTGTCCCTCGGGTACCCGGCGTGGTGGGGCCCATGTGATTCTTTTCGGATCGGTCCCAATGAATTGGAGCACGCCTCCCGGTGTTTTCTTCGGGCATGCTCCGGTACGTGCTCGGGCCCGAGCCGCATCAGCGTCGTCGCCCTGTCCGGCGAGCTGGACCACGACGCGCGGGAGCGCATGGAGAGAGCCCTGATCCCGCCTGCCGTCGAGGGGGCGTCCGGGAGCATGGCCGACCTCACGGGCGTGACCTTCGTGGACTCCAGCGGCATCAACATGCTCATCACCGACATGTTTGCGGCTGGAGTCATGGCCGCGGATACGGGGCGCAGGCAACCCGTGGCGTTCGTCGGGGACCGCACTGGAAGAGGCCGACTGTGGACGTGAACAGCGACGGCCAGTACAGCGCCCTGGCCGTGGAACACGCACGCCTGGAAGCAGCGGTCGGAGCCATGGTCGCCGCCTGACCGCGAAGGTCTGCGTTGCCGGGACCGGAGGCGGCCAGACCGGGCCCGGTGCATTCGGCTGCCCCGTCTCATGCGCGCGTCCCGGTCGCGTGGGGCGTCCGGGAGCACCCTGGATGTGGGGCGAAAACGAGCGTCCGCAAGGGGCAGCGAGTGCGGCACCCCGCTGCCTCTTGCGGTCCTGCCGGGTTCCCTACTGGGGCTTGAAGGAACGGATCTGGTAGCTGCCTTGCAGGTTGCCGCCCGCACCGGCCGGAGTGGACCCGACGCGTGCGTGGTGGTTGGTCTGTGTGTAGTACTGCACGCGGTGCCCGGTTCCGTTCCAGACTGAGCGGACGTTCTGTCCCCTCTGGATGAAGGAACAGTTGTCGGCGGTGTTCGCCATACTGGGCTGCGACCACTGACAGCGAGTCCCCCCGCCATTCCAGTCGCTGTAGATGCAGAAGTATCCGGGGGTGCAGTTGTAGGCTGCCCGGCTGCTGACCACCGTGGGGGCCTCGGCCGCGGCGGGGGCGCCGGCCGCAGCAGGTACCGCCCCGAAAGCCGTGACCAAGGCGGCCGCGGCGACGGCGAGCGAATGGATCCGACGCATGGCAGGGTCTCCCTTTCCTCGTCGGCGATGTGGAACAGCCACACCGCCGTGGACGGACTGAGCGACCCAGATAGCTGCTCAGTCACCGAAGAGGCCAACGAGACATCCCCGATCAGGAAACGGGAGAGAACTGGCCGTGACTCCGGCGAACCGCAGCCCCTGATCCGACTTCGTTGGCAGACGGCGGTCAGGGTGGCAGGACCAGCCCCCGCATCCTGCCTACACAACACCCAACCGCCAAGCCCCACCACGAACTTCATTCTGAAACGATCAGTGAGTCGTAGGCGCGACGAGCTGCTTGGTCAGTCGTCGCTACTGGTCATTCCGATCCTCTCCGAAGGCCGTTGACCTGCGGGTTCAAGGTTCAGAAGCGGATGAGCTCTAGGAGCTGTCTCCAGTTGTGATCATTGGGCTTTGAGGAGGTTGCTGATCCAGATGGTGGCTGCGCGGAGATGGAGTCCGGCGAGGTAGCTGTCGGGCGTCTTGTCGTAGCGGGTCGCGATGCCTCGCCAGTCCTTCGTCCTATTGATGGCCCGCTCGACCGTGTTGCGGTCACGGTAGAGATCGGTGTCGTGGGCGACGGGCCTGCTGCCACGGCTGCCTTTCTTCCTGCGGTTGGCGGCCTGGTCCTTCTTCTCCGGGATGACTGCCTTGATGCGGCGTTTGCGCAGGTGGGCGCGGTTGGCGCGCGAGGAAGAAGCTTCATCGCCGGCCACGGCGTCCGGCCGGGTGCGGGGACGGCCGACGGGCAGGCGGACCCGTACCTTGCTCAGGACCGGGATGAACTTGGGACTGTCGGCGGCCTGCCCGGCGGTCAGAAGGAGGGCCATCGGCCGGCAACGCCGGTCGGCAGCCAGGTGGACCTTGCTGGTCAGCCCGCCGCGCGACCGTCCGAGCAGAGCGGCCTTGGGTCGGGCCACTGCGCCAGCGAAGCCCGGTACTCCAGGCGATAGGTCCGGGTCGAGGCGTTGCGCCGCAGCTCCCGCGAGGCCGTCGAGGGCGAACGGCCCAGATGCCTCGCGATCGCACGCACGCCGAGGTCCCTGGCACGCAGCAGAGCGATCTCCTCCCGCTCGGCGAACGACAGATATCGGCCCGAGACGTTCGGGGCAAGGCACGGATTCACCCCGCCAGCATGCCGAAACCACCGCGATCCCGCGGCCGGGGAGACCGCGATCACTACCGCGGCGTCTACCGAACTCAGCCCCCGCGCGATCGCCTGCCAGAACCGGACACGATCCTCACGCCAAGCGACACTTGGCCGGCCCGGCGATGGCATCTGCCCGCGATACTCCCGCGCCGCCCGCTGCCGATTCCCCACACCCACCCACAAACCTCCAGCTCACAGAGGTGTTGCGACGACCGATTGAATCCGCCCTGTGCGAATTCGTGCACTACCAGCTGGCCCTACTCAGGGGGCAGTTTGGCCAGCGCGATGAAGATGCCGATGGCCCGGTCGATCGGAGTCCAGGCGCGCATCGACTCTTTGAGTCGGGCGCTTTTTCAGGATCTCGATCGTCTGCTGCTGTTCGCGGACCTCCTTGCGCAGCCGCTTGAGCTCCTCGCGCTCGACGCTGGTCAGCTCACCGGACTCGCCCTCTCCCCGGACCGCCTTCGCGCGGCGGTACCAGCCGCGCAGGGACTCGGAGCTGATGTTGAGTTCCCGGGCAACGGCGGTGACCGTTCTGCCTGAGGAATCGACGAGCGCGATCGCGTCCCGCTTGAACTCCTCGGTGTACCGCTTCGTGCACTCGCTTCCCACCTGGTGCTACTTCCTCTGGAACTTCAAGATCCCAGTCTCCACATGTCCACGATCAAGGGGAAGCTTCAAGGACGTCCATGGCCGACACTCCGACCTCCGGAACCCGGAGAGCCAGCCCCGACGGGCGGCAGGAACCTCACGAACCATCCGATCCGGCGTCCTACGGAGACGCTACGAGCGGCCCACTCGACCGCGCTCCGCTACAGCCATACAAGTCGGAGCCTCATTAACTACCCGGCCTTGGGTCAAGGCTTTCCCCTCCGGTGGCCATGGCATCCCAACGCAGGCAAAATTGTTTTCAGCTTAGTGTGACTTGCTAGGCACGCGGCCATGACAGCTGGTTCAGTCGGAATGTGAGCGCTGCTCGGCGACTGCCTGGGCGGCATAAGGGAGGCGTGTCATGCGCAAGGTTCTCATCACGGGGTGCGGTACGGGGTTTGGCCAGGAGGCTGCGATGCGGCTGGCGGAGAAGGGGTTTGACGTTATTGCGTCGGTGGAGATCTACGCACAGGTGCAGACGCTGAAGCGCCAGGCGGCGGAGCGTGGTGTGTCGCTTCAGGTAGAAAAATTGGATGTGACAGATGAGGGGGACCGAAGGAAGGCGCTGGCCTGGGGCGTCGAGATCCTGGTGAACAATGCCGGTGTCGGTGAGGGGGGCTCGACTGTGGACGTGCCGGCGTCGAATATCCGTCGGCAGTTTGAGGTCAATGTGACCGGGCCGCTGCTGCTGACGCAGGGGATCGCCAAGCAGATGGCCAAGCGTGGCGCCGGTCGTATCGTGTGGGTGTCTTCTCGTGAAGGCATCAACGTCAATCCCTTCACCGGTATCTACGCGGCGTCCAAGCACGCGGTCGAGGCGATCGCGGAGTCGATGGCGGACGAGCTCCAAGAATTCGGTGTCGAGGTCGCGACGGTGAACCCGGGTCCTTTCCTGACGGGCTTCAACGACCGCATGTTCCAGACGTGGGAGAGCTGGGAGGACGAGCCGTCGGATCGTCTGTTCGACTACTCCGAGCTCGCTTTCCCGCGGGCGCAGTTCGACCCCGAGCCCGTGTACGCCACGCTGACGGCAGTTGCAGCGGGCGAGGTGGACACCTACCGCAACCTCGAGCCCAAGTCCATGATCGAGGAAACCAAGAGCCTTATCAACGCTCCCTGGGACCGCAAGATCAAGGAAAATCTGGGCAAGCGCCCGCCGAAGCTCCAGGCGTCGTTCGACATGGAACCGGAAACACCGGTCTCCGACTAGTCACATCAGTTCGCCAACGCGTTCATCGGCCCGGCTGCTCCGAAGGAATCACATGACCACTGACAGTGTGCTTCACGATCGACGCCGTAATCGCGGGACTGCGTTTACGCTGGAACAGCGGGCCGAACTCGGTATCACAGGGCGGCTGCCTTCTGCCGTCGAATCTCTCGATCAGCAGGCAGCCCGTGCCTACGCGCAGCTGCAAAAGCAGCCGTCTGATCTGCAAAAGTACGTGTACTTGAACGCAGTCCACAACCGGAACCAGGTACTCTATTTCAAGCTTCTGACCGATCACCTCTCCGAACTCCTCCCGGTCGTTTATGATCCGACGGTGGGCCAGGCGATCAAGCAGTGGTCAGATACCTTCCGTGATTCGCGGGCCATCTACGTATCCATCGACAGGCCCGACGACATTGAGGCCTCGTTCAAGTCCCTCGGGCTCGGGCCCGATGACGTCGACCTGATAGTGGTCTCCGACGCGCAAGAAATCCTCGGGATCGGGGACTGGGGCGTCAACGGAACCGACATCTCCATCGGAAAGCTGGCCGTCTACACCGCCGCCGCTGGCATTGACCCCGATCGTGTCATCGCGGTGAACCTTGATGTCGGCACGGACAACGAGCAACTACTCAACAAGCCGGACTACCTCGGCAACCGCCACGCTCGTGTGTCTGGCGAGCGCTACGACGACCTCGTGGACCGGTACCTTCAAACGGCTGCGCGACTGTTCCCGAACGCGCTCCTGCATTTTGAGGACTTCGGTCCATCGAATGCGCGGCGCATTCTTGTCGGTAACGCAGACAAGTATCGGATCTTCAACGATGACATGCAGGGCACCGGAGCGATCGTGATGTCCGCTGCCTTTTCGGGCCTGCGGATCACGGGGGGGCGGTGGGCCGACCAGCGTCTCGTGGTGTTCGGTGCGGGAACGGCTGGCACCGGCATGGCGGATCAGATCCATGCCGCCATGGTCCGCGACGGTGCGAGTCCTGAAGAGGCTGCACGCAATATCTGGCTCATCGACAAGCGCGGTCTCGTCACCGACGACATGGCTGGTCTGCCGGACTACCAGCAGCCCTATGCCCGGCCAAGGTCCGAAGTCTCATCCTGGGCTCAAGGAGAAATTGACCTGCTCACGACGATCAAACAGGTCAAGCCCACCATCCTCATTGGGACGTCGACTGTCCCAGGCGCCTTCACACAGGAAGTGGTCCGAGCCCTAGCTGACGGGGTCGAGCGGCCTATTCTGCTACCGCTCTCCAACCCGACCAGCCAGATCGAGGTCATGCCGTCCGATGCGTTGCGGTGGTCCGACGGACGTGCCCTCGTCGCCAGCGGCATTCCGGTGGCCCCGATCGAGTACAACGGAGTCACCTACACCATCGGACAGGCCAACAACGCCTTGCTCTACCCCGGCCTGGGGCTCGGCACCATCGTTTCGGGAGCCAAGCATGTCACGGACAACATGCTTCTTGCCGCCGCCGAAGCAGTGGCCTCGCAAGTTGATGTGTCTGCACCTGGCGCCGCCCTGCTCCCTCCTGTCGAGAACCTCAGGGCCTCCTCCGCCAGCGTCGCTGTGGCTGTAGCACGCGCTGCAGAAAAGGACGGCGTGGCCACACAGTCACACGAAAACCTCATCCAAGCCGTCCAGGATGCGATGTGGCAGCCCGTCTACCCGAGCGATGACGTGATGCCGGCGGAGAAGGAGCAGTCATGAGCGACGCCACCCCAGAGGTCAGGGACGTTCCGATCGGCATCGACGCGTCGGGACAGCGCGACGAATTCGACAGCATGGGTCAGGTAGCGGTCCCCGCAGACCGCTACTGGGGCGCTCAAACGCAACGTTCTTTGGTGCACTTCTCGATCGGGGACGATCGCATGCCCAAGGCGGTATATCACGCCTACGGCTACGTCAAGAAGGCTGCAGCCCTGGTCAACGGTGAAGCGGGGCGACTACCGGAATGGAAAGTCCAGTCGATCGCTCAGGCTGCGGAAGAGACGATCAAGGGCCTGCTCGACGACCACTTCCCGCTCTACGTGTGGCAGACCGGGTCGGGAACGCAGAGCAATATGAACGTCAACGAGGTCATCGCGAACAGGGCCTCGCAACTTCTCGGCGGAACGCTGGGAACGCAGAAGCCGGTAGGCCCCAACGACGACGTCAACATGGGGCAGTCCAGCAACGACAGCTTCCCGACCGCCATGCATATCGCCTCGGTTCAAGCCATTGACGATCAGCTGCTGCCCCAAGCAAAAAGACTCGCCAAAACCATCGAGAACAAGGCAGAGCAGTGGAAATCCGTCGTGAAGATCGGCCGTACCCATCTTGAGGACGCAGTCCCTCTCACCGTGGGCCAAGAATGGCTTGGCTACGCGGCACAGCTGCGCGCATGCATCAGCGAGATCGAACACGCTAGGGAAGGACTGCTAGAGCTAGCCCTGGGTGGAACCGCCGTAGGTACTGGCCTGAACGCGCCAAAGGGGTTCAGTTGCGATGTCGCTGCTCGCATTGCACAGTTGACAGGAAAGGACTTCGTCACCGCTCCAAACAAGTTCATGGCACAAGGATCGCTGGACGGCATGGTTCGTGCTCACGCCGCACTGCGAGGCCTGGCGGTTGCCCTCATGAAGATAGCCAACGACATGAGGTGGCTTGCATCCGGCCCGCGAACCGGGTTGGCAGAACTGCTACTGCCCCAAAACGAACCAGGCTCCTCCATCATGCCTGGGAAAGTGAACCCGACCCAGTGCGAAGCGATCGTCATGATCGCCATCCAGGTCCTCGGCAACGACTCCGCAGTGGCGTTCGCTGGCAGCCAGGGCAACTTCGAGCTCAATGCCATGCGCCCCGTCATCATCAACAACTTCCTGCACTCCGCCCGCATCCTCGCCGACGGGATGGAGAAATTCCGGACCTTCTCCGTCACCGGCACCGAACTCAACCAGGAAAAGATTACCCGCTACGTCAACGACAGCTTGATGCTTGTCACATCTCTGAGTCCCCTCATCGGATACCAAAACGCAGCGCACATCGCCGAATCCGCACTCGCCAACGGTCAAACGCTCAAAGAGGCGGCGCTGGCAAGCGGGCGCGTCGATGAAAAGACGTTCGATTCCGTTGTCAATCCGCTCTCCATGGTCGGGAATGGCGTTTCCGGCGCCTGATACAGCATGGGCGCCGCAGCCCCGCAGGCCAGCATCCCCCTCGGTGAGCGTGTGGGCCAGTTCACGGTCCAGCGTTGGGCCGACTGGTCTAATAGGGTTATGGTGGTTCCACGGCCGGGAAGCTTTCGACCGATTTCCGTAGGCGACATCGATCGCTCAGGACAGAGAAAGAAGTCTCAAATGCCGCTCGCACGAATCGATCTCCTCGAAGGCAAGTCGGAAGAGTACAAGCGCACCATCGCCGATGTCGTCTACGAGCAGATGATCATCCACCTCGGGGTTCCGGAGGACCGTTTCCAGACCATCTCCGAGCACAAGCCCGGAAACCTCATCGCCGACCCCGACTACCTGGGGATCCGCCGGTCGGAAAACGTCGTGTTCATCCAGCTCGTGTTCCTCGACGTCGCCACTCCCGAACAGAAGGGAAACTTCTACAAGGGCGTCGTCGGCGAGCTGAACAAGCGCCTGCACATCCGTACGGAGGACGTCTTCTTCAACCTCCAGACGGTGCAGCCGGCCGACTGGTCGATGGGCAACGGTGAGGTCACCTACGGCAAGGGAGTCCCCGCCGACCGACTGGACCCCAACAGCGTCCCGGCTGACTTCAAGTGGCCCGACTCCATCCGCGCCTGACGCGGCATCGGCATTCTGGCGGGCGCCTGAACGGCCCGCCAGACTGCCGGACCAACAATCGACCAAACTCCAGGATCATGACAATCGACCCTGCATAAATCAATACCCGTCAACGCATCATCGACGAGGCGCAGGAGATCATCAGCCGCAGGGTTACACCGCGGTGGGAATCAGTGGACTCCTCAAACTGGCCCAAGTCCCCAGGGGCTCGTTCTACCACTGGTTCGCTTCCAAAGATGCACTCGGTGTCGCCGTTATAGAGAATTGCTTCACCTGCTACCTTCGAGACATCGACGAGGTCGTAGCACAGCAGACCAGCGGTGCAGACCGGTTGTTCAAGTACTGGCAGCTTTTCTACGAGATGCAGTCCTACGAGAACTGCCTCGGGAAGTGTCTCGTCGTCAAACTCGGTGCCGAGGTTGCCGATCTGTCCGAACCGATGCGACTGACCCTGCTCGACGGCACCGACAGTGTTTTGGACCGCGTCGAGTGCATGATTCGGGACGGCATCGACGATGGATCACTCACCGCGGTCGGCGAGCCACGTGACACCGCTCGGACGCTCTACGAAAGCTGGGTCGGCGCCAGTGTCCTCGCGAAGATCGCTCGTGCTCCCCGGCCGCTGGACCTCGCCATGCAGATGACCCGCGAGCGACTGCGCTAGGGATTGTCTCCAGTTGTGATCAGGCGGCTTGGGGTGGGGGCTGGTGCGGTAAGACTGTGGTGTGACGCGTGCGCAACTCACCGACAACGAGTGGGAGTTCATCGGGCCGTTCCTGCCGACCGGCAAGTTCGGCCCATACCCCGAACGTCTGCGTGAGCAGTTCGAGGGAGTGATCTGGCGGTTCCGCACCAGCAGTCAGTGGAGAGAGATGCCCGAGCGGTTCGGCGCCTGGCAGACCGGCTACAACCGCTTCATGCGATGGCGGGACGCGGGCGTCTTCCAGAGCCTGCTGGACGAAGCGATCACCGAGGCCGCCCACAGGGACGAGATCGACATGTCCCTGGTCAGCGTGGACTCCACCATCACGCGGGCCCATCACGACGCCGCCGGCATACGGGTCAGCGAACAGACCCTGGCCGCACTTGAGGAGGCGGCCTTGCAAAAGGGGGAGCGCCAGAAGGACAAGACGGGCAAGACGGTGAAAGCGATCCGGTCCGCGCCGAACGCCAACGCGTCCGCTTACGACGGCGGGCCCGACTCAAGGCCGCTCTGCTCGGACGGTCGCGCGGCGGGCTGACCAGCAAGGTCCACCTGGCTGCCGACCGGCGTTGCCGGCCGATGGCCCTCCTTCTGACCGCCGGGCAGGCCGCCGACAGTCCCCGGTTCATCCCGGTCCTGAGCAAGGTACAGGTCCGCCTGCCCGTCGGCCGTCCCCGCACCCGGCCGGACGCCGTGGCCGGCGATAGAGCTTCTTCCTCGCGCGCCAACCGCGCCCACCTGCGCAAACGCCGCATCAAGGCAGTCATCCCGGAGAAGAAGGACCAGGCCGCCAACCGCAGGAAGAAAGGCAGCCGTGGCGGCAGGCCCGTCGCCCACGACACCGATCTCTACCGTGACCGCAACACGGTCGAGCGGGCCATCAACAGGACGAAGGACTGGCGAGGCATCGCGACCCGCTACGACAAGACGCCCGACAGCTACCTCGCCGGACTCCATCTCCGCGCAGCCACCATCTGGATCAGCAACCTCCTCAAAGCCCAATGATCACAACTGGAGACAGCCCCTAGAAGGAAGCTCCGCAGAGTGGCCGTTATGCCGGCGCGGCCGAACACTCGCAGGTGCTCGCGAGCGTCGGCGTAGTGGCGCTCGGCAACGGCCGTGGTGATGACCTAACGGCGATACGGAGTTCGCGTCGCCACCGCGCAGGATCGGTGCCCTGGAATTCATCTGTCGAGACAGCCGCGAGGTAGTCGCAGACGATCAGGAACCTCCTGCGACGGCGACCGAGATGTTGGTCAGGCGTCCGAGTGGACGTGCCACCGGCCTGGGCAGAGACATCCCCGGCGGGAGTCTGCTGCCGGAGCGGCGTCAGCTGTTCCAGATCCACATGGAACTGGTGCGGTCGTTGGCCTGCAGGGAAACGTTGCTTCCGGAGCAGCGGCCGCAGTAGTCGATCGACACACCGTAGTTGCTGTTGTCGTAGAGGGTGACGCTGTTGCAGGTGCCCCACAGCTTCCAGGAACTGAGGCGGTCGTTCCAGTCGTCACCGACGTACGCGATGCCGTAGCCCGAGGAGTCGCATCCGCCGTCATTGCCTCTGACCTGTGTGCTGGCGCCGTTGAAGTCGGAGTCCGCGTACCAGGTCATGAGGAGCGTGTCCTGGGCACCGGCGGGCTGTGCCTGGGCTGCTTGCGTTCCTGTGGTGCAGGTGTGTGACAGGACGCGGGACGACGTCTGTCCGGGCTGTAGTTCGTCCAGGACGATGACGCACTGCTGTGTCTCGCTGCTGTCCGCGGTGCCGGCGGTGGCAGCGGACGCGTATGTGCCGGTCATCGCAAATATCGTCGCGGTGGCCGCGGCTGCCATGGCGAGGCGTCCATGGTGCATGGGGCGGGACATGTGTTCCCCCTTTCGGACCCGGCCGCCGTGACCGTGGTCCACCACGCACGTTAATTCCAACTTACGTGTACCGGCAACGTATTCAGCGGAGACTAAAACTCCCTGATCAGCGCACGGTCTGCCTTCCACTCCGATCCAGCGTGAATCAGTAGGACTGAGCCGTACGTACAGTCGCCTGCGGAGGAACAGACACTCACACCAGTGCCTCTCAGAACCATGAACAGGGGTGCCAGGGCTGCCAGCGGAGGCATGGCACGCTGTGGGAACAGTCGTCCTACGAGATGTCCGACAGTGGCGAACGCGATAACGGTCGTGGTCCCGACAAAGGGTGCGGCGAACGGAGGCGAGCCGTCAGGCCCCCAACTGCACCCGGTGGGCTGGCGCCAGCACCTTGCGGGGCGGAAGACGTCCTGGTGTGGGGCAGGGGTACCTGCGCTTGCAGAACGGGGGCCAGTTCAGGGCGATGCAGTTGCCTTAACTACCATTCCGCTGAGGTCGAGGAGTGAGAAGTCGTCTCAACTGGGCCCGCTCGCTGTGTTGGCGGCCGCTACGGCGATGGTGGAGCGGGTAGTGCCGGACAAGACGCAGTCCAGCGGGTGGTACCGGCTGCTTCGGTGCAGCCTCGGGACATTCTCGACAGTGCAGGGGCGAACATGAACCGAAGACTCGGCTGCCTTGCGGGAGCTCTGATTCTGGCCGCTGTTTCGACCACGACAGGGTGCTTTGCCCGCTACTCACCTTGCCCGGGGCAGGGCCGACAGCCGGGCGGACTGGCCAGTCGGGATCTGGTCGGCATCTATCGGGATGCAGCAGACCGTTCCGTGACCCTCAAGGGTGATGGAACGTTCACGACGGCGGGGTGGCCGACGGACCTTGAGGGTGCCGAGGGCCCACCGGAGCTGAGAGAGGGCAACGGGACGTGGGAACTGACCAGCACTGACGGCGTTGATTACCCCATCTCGCTGACGTTCCACAGGATCAGTGGTTACTGGAACAGTTCGGAGGAGGGTGGCTACTACGGGACGGGGCTGTATGTCGACGGAAGCCGGCAGGTCCCTCGCCTCTATGAGTACCGGGGTGATCCGGACGTCTGCGACCTCAACAGGTTCAAGCGCGGCGATTGAACTTAGGCGTATACGGGAGTCAGCCAGGCCGAAGGCAGCGGTGGCACGGAGCACGTTCCCTTGAACGCCGGTCGTCCGGCCCGGCGGGTGCTCTTCGGCTTCTGGGTCGGGTTGTGGGCCCAGCGGCCGGGCTGCACCATGTTGCGTCCGGCACGGGTCCTTAGCACCGGCCATCGGTTCGGCTTCTTGACCGCACGCGGGCAGTTCCGGCCGCGGCGAGCCGAAAGGAGACGGCTGCGTGCCTCTCGTCCGGCCTCCCCGCAGGAGCGGGTGAGCCTGGCAGTGGTCGCTCCGAGCTGGGACGGGATGCTGCGACGGACGATGCTGAGGATGATGCGGACGCACTTCACGTAGGAGACACGGTCGGTGTCCACTGCCGGACGAGCGAGCGCCGCCGCGTGGGCGAACCCGCGGATCGCATGGTGGACCGCGAGGTAGGCCCACAGTTCCTGCCGGACGCCGTCCGGCGTGGGCGACCTGATCGGCCCGCCGTGGACGTCACCCTCAACCCGGTGGTCTTCCGCTCCTCCGGCCAGGAGCTGACCACCGCCGGCACGTACATCGAGATGGCCTCCCGCCTGACGGATGCCCGTCCTGCGGGCCCTCGCGGCCCTCGCGGACCTCGCGGTCCTGGCCGTCCGCATCCGGGTCACAGGCCGGCCCCGCCCACCCGGCACGAAGCGACCGGTGCACCCGCGCGCTAGGCGTTGCTCCACCCGGCCGTGCTGGAATACGAGGCAAGCAGGTCCACCACGAAGAGGAGGGTCGAGCCCGCGGGGATCAACGGTGACGGCGACTGAGTGCCGTAGCCGAGACGTGGGGGAATGATGATCTCGCGTCGGCCGCCGACCTTCATCCCCTTCACCCCCCGGTCCCAGCCCTTGATGACCCTGCCACCGCCCAGGGCGAACTTGAACGGCCGGCCCCGGTCCCAGGAGGCGTCGAACTCCTTCCCGGACTCGAAGGCCACCCCGACGTAGTGGACCCTGACCACCATGCCCGACTTCACCTCGGGCCCGTTCCCGACGACCAGGTCCCGGATGGTCAACTCGCCAGGCGCGTCACCCTCGGGAACGTCGACCTCGGGCTTCGTCAGTTCACTCATCGCACCCTCATCGCTTGCCGCCGAATGCCCTCCGTACGGGCCCTCCGGACACATGAGACCCCATGCGGCGGATGGACACGCCGTCGGGAGTGCCGAATCCGCTTGAAGGTCACTTCCCGTGATGCCGGCAACGCCGCCCGGTGCCCCGGCCAGGGGCATACGTGCCGGACCGTCACCAGGTGCTCGCACAGCCACTCCGGTCCTGCTTTTTCAGTGACCAACGCGCTCGCGGTCTTGCGACGAAACCCGGATTCCGATGGGATGCGTCCACCCGCTGAGGGTGGGTGTCCGGGACGCGGTGCGACCGTCCCCCGGGCGGCCGTCGCGACGAGCCCGAGGACCCGAGTGACCGAGCATCAGGGTGGCGCTGTTCCAGGACAGGATCCCTTGTACGACGTCTTCATCTGCTACACGTGGGCCGACGGCAAGCAATGGGCCGACGACATGCACGCGGCCCTGAACACCCCGGAACTGAAAGTCTTCCAGGACGACCGGTCGGTGCCCGAGTCGGACGAGTACGAAATGCTGCCGACGGTGAAGGCGGCCCTCCTCAACTCACGGGTCGTCGTTCCCCTGCTCACCCCGTGCTTCGACGACAGCGACCACTGCTGGTCCGAACTGCACCTGGCCCTGTCCTGCGCGAAGGCGCTGGGTGAACCCGCGATGCGCCGGATCGTGCCGCTGACGTGGAAGGTGCCGCCCAGGAACGTCAGGCCCAAGGCGTTGAAGAGGCGCAAGCTCATGCGTGAGGGCCGCTCCGTCGAGGAACTGGCGGACCACGTCGCACGGGTGGTGGACAAGGTACGGCGCGCCGACGGCCGGCGCTTCGGCGACGCGATGACCGACATGCCGGGCCGGCTCGTCGACGACCTGATCGGCGAGTCCGGATTCGTCGGACGGCGCAAGGAACTCTGGAGCCTGCACGACGCGCTGCAGGAGTCCGGCGGGACACTCGACAGCGGTGCGCCCGTCGTCTCCGTACGAGGACCGGGAGGGTCGGGGAAGAGCACTCTGTGCAAGCAGTACGGCCGTTGGGCGGCCCAGGATCACCCCGGCGGTGTCTTCGTCGTCAGGCTGTCCGGCAGCGACTCCCTGGGCCGGGACGACTCCGGCGCCGTCCGGGCCGGCTTCCACACGGAGATCCGGCGTATCGCAGCAGGTCTGTCCCTGCCCGAACACGCGGGCACGGGTGAAGAGTTGCGGCATGCCGTGGGCCGCCGCCTGGAGAGTCTGCCGCCCTACCTCTGGATCATCGACGACCTCCCCTCCTCACTGCGCCTGGACGACCACCCGTACCTGCTCGCCCGAAGCCCCAACGGCAAGAACCTCGTCACTACCCGCGGCAGCGTTCTCGGTAGGAGCCGCGACGAGATCACCCTGTCCGGCCTGGGCGCGAGACCGGGACTGAGCCTGCTGACCGCACGCCACAAGCTGGTCCGGGAGAACCTGGTCCCGGAGAACATCGACGAGCGCAACGCCGCTCGTGCCATCGTGGCGGAGCTGCAAGGACACCCCCTCGCCCTGCAGATCACCGCCGGGCTGACGACGGCGCAGGGATTCACCGGCTACCGTTCCCTCCTCGCGGACCTGCGCGCGGACGCCGAGCCCGTGCTGGAACTCGCGGAACACCTGGGCCACGATCTGCCCGCGCACACCGCCCGGCCGCTGAGCGGAGTCCTGCTGCGCGCGTTCGACGCCCTGCCCACCCCTGCCTCGCGGCTGCTCGCCGCCGCGAGCGTGCTCGCCGCGGCGCCCGTCCCGCACGACCTCCTGGTGGCCCTGACCTCCGAGGCCGACCGCCCCGACACGGACAAGGACCCCCATGCCGCGACGGCGGCCGTGACGGAGGGCGTTCGCGTCCTCGAAGGCCGAGGACTCGTCGAGCAGAGCCAGGACATCTCCGGTACCACCTACTCCGTCCACGCCCTGGTCGGTCGCGCGGCACGCGTCCTGCTGCGTGACGGAACGCGACGACAGGTCTCCCACCAAGCCGTGCGCGCGCTGGCGGACCTGCTCGACGGGGCAGCAGCCGACGCCGCGTCAAGACTGCGCACACTCGGGCTGCTGACACATGTCCAGGCCGCGGCGAACCTGGCGGCCCCGGAGGGCTGGGGCGTCGACATCGACCGGTGGTCCCTCGTCGCCCGATCCGGACAACTGCGCTCGGACCTGGGCGACAGCGCGGGCGCTGTCGACGACTTCCGGGCCCTGTACGCCTCATGCCGTGCCTCCCCGCTCTGCGACCCGTACACCACGCTGCGCGCGCTGGTCGGGTTCGGAGCCGTACTCCAGGAGAGCGGAGCCCTCACGCAGGCGCGCGAGCTACAGGAGCGGGCCGTCGGGGAACTGGACGTCCTGCACGGCCGCGACCTGTTCGGCAACCCCCACCCCGACACCCTGTGGGCCATGAACAATCTCGCCAACACCCACCAGGCGCTCGGCAACCATCAAGAGGCCCGCACACTGCTGCGGGAGACCTGCCACGGCTGGCACGGACGCCACGGCCCGTCCGCCCGGCAGACCCTGACCGCCCTGAACAACCTGGTGACAGCCGTCGGCCGAGGACCCGGCCGTCACGCGGCACCGGCCGCGCTGCGCATCGCCACCTTCGCCCACGAGCGATGGACCAATACGGCCGGCAGCGATGCCAGAGGAACGGTGGACAGCCTGTTCAGCATCGGCGCCAACCAGCTCCGCATCGGTGACACCGAGGCGGCGCTCACCGCGTTCGAAGAGGTCTGGCGGCGACGCCGGTCCCACCTGGGCGACGATCACCCCGACACCCTCGACGCACGCGAGAACATCATCACCGCACGCAGGAGGATCGCCTCGTGACCGCCGCTCCCGACGACTGGAGCCACTACGCCCTCTACGCGGACCGCCTGCGCCTGCAGGGGCCCGATCACCTGGCCACCGTCACGACCCTGTGGGCCCTGGTACGCGCAGGCCTCACCGACCTGCCTGTGCCGGAGGGCGGGAGCGGCACCGTCGGTGAGCCGAGCGACCTGCCCGACGGCGTCGGCCCCGACGGCGTCCATCTGGAGGGCGACCATGACGAACTGCTCTCCGACCTCCTGGTCGCCGCGGTCGATTTCCAGGAACGGCAGGTCGCGCGGCACGGCCCGGACGCCCCCGAGACGCTGCGCGCGACCCTGAGCCTGGCCCACGCGATGGCCGCGGCCAACCAGTACGAAGGACAGCGCGACCATGCCCTGATCCTGGCGCAGGATGCCCGCGAGGGCATCGACGACCTGGCGGTACGGTCACCCGAGACCGTCGGTGCCAGGGACCAGGAGGTCGCCCGGACCCTGCAGCACTGGATCCTCGACCTGCTGGGCGAGGACCCCACCCACTGAGCCGGGTCGCCTGTCGCCGAGGCCCGCCAACTGCGCGGCCACGGCGTCGGCGTCCGACGCGCCCAGCGATGCGAACAGCTCAAGGGACGCCTGCCACCGGGCACGGGCCGCGTCGACACGCCCCGCGGCGGCGCACAGGAAGCCGAGTTGCCGCAGGGCCCGTGCCTCCTCGTACCGGCTGCCGGCTCGTCTGCCGAACGCGATGGCCTGTTCGTAGGCCCGGGAGGCGGCAGCGTCGTCGCCGTCCCGTTCCAGGGCCGCACCGAGGGTGTACGCGGACTGGGAGACGTCGAGGTCCAGGCCGAGCGCGGAGAACAGGGCCATCGCCTCGGTCGCATGGCCCGTCGCGTCGGCGGTGCGCCCCAGCGCGGTCTCCGCCTTGGCCATGCTGCGCAGCGTGATGCCGACCTTCCGCATCACCGCGGTCCGGCGATAGACCTCCAGAGCGCGCTGCTGCAGGTCCAGCGCCTCCGCGTACGCGCCCTGCCGCCGACGGATCGAGGCGAGGTTGGCCAGGGAATCGCTGAGGCCGTGTTCGTCGTCCAGTTCCGCGAACCGGTCGCGCGCCAGCCCGTATTGGCGGGCCGCCTCCTCCACACGGCCCGATTCCAGCAGCGCACGCCCGAGGTTGTTGCGCGTCATGGCCTCGGCCCGGCGGTCGCCCAGGCGTTCGCATCCGGCCAGTGCCAGGTAGTGGCTCTCCGCCCAGCCGTTCAGGTGCTTGGTCAGGTAGAAGTAGTCACGCAGGGTGTAGGCCAGTTGCCAGCGGCGTACGTCGAAGACGGGGTCGTCCAGCCGGCAGAGCGCCACAAGGGTGCGCCACTCGGTGTCCATCCAGTGCAGTGCTTCGGCCCTGCTCGTCATCGGCGGCCCGACCGTGACCGGACGCCCACCGGTCTCCAGGGGGAAGCGGTGGCGGTACGGCATGATGATGCGTCCGGCGCGGTCCGCCATGGACAGGTAGTGGTCGTACAGCCCGCCGAGCGGGTGCGGGTCGTGCGCCGGCACGGTCGCGGACAGCGCCAGTTCGCGCCCGTAGGAACGCAGCAGATCGTGCATCGAGAACCGGTCCCCGGCCGTGTCGTCCACGAGGTGCGAGTCGGACAGCCGGCGCAGCAGACGGACGGCCTCTTCGCCCGGCGTTGCGAGCAGTGCTGTGGCCGACGCAAGGTCGAACGTGTCGCCGGGGTGCAGCGCAAGGAGTGCGAAGGCGTCACGAGCGGGCGTCGGCAGGCCTCGATAGGACCAGGAGAACACCGTGCGCAGGGCGGAGCGTGTGTCGTCGTCCGCGTCGAAGAGATCGAGACCCGCCCCGATGCCGTTCAGTTCGCCGACGAGCGAGGCGATGCTCCGGGCGGGACGCGCGGCGACCCGCTGCGCCGCGATGCGCAGGGCCAGCGGCAGGCCCCCGCAGTGGGCGGCGAGCCGGCCGACGCTTTCCTCCTCGGCTGCCGCCCGCCGCCCGATCGCGGCATGGAGCAGAGCGAGGCTCTCGGTGCCGCCGAGCACGCCGAGCGCCACGGTCCGTACCGAGTGGTGCACGCCCAGTCCGCTCAGTTTCCGACGGCTGGTGACCACCACGGCGCAGGTGTCCGAGCCGGGCAGAAGGGGGCGGACCTGGTCGGTGGAGGAGGCGTTGTCGAGAACGACGAGCACCCGGCGACCGCTCAGCGCCGTACGGAAGGTGGCCGCCCGTTCCTCCAGCGGTCCGCTCTCTGCGGCGAACGACCGGCCCAGAGCGCGCAGAAAGCCGCTGAGCACGGTGAGCGGGGAGAGTGGTTCCTCCGGACCGAAACCCCGCAGGTCCACATAGAGCTGGCCGCCCGGGAAGTCGGCGGCGACCTGGTGTCCCCAGAACGCGGCCAGTGCCGTCTTTCCCGTGGCGGCGGCGCCCGAGAGCAGGACGATGCGCGGCTGCCCGGCCGAGGGGGGCCGGAGCAGGACTCCCAGCTCCTCCAGCTCCGCGGCCCGCCCCACGAACAGACCCGCGCTCACCGGAAGCTGGCGCGGGATCTGGGTTCCCGGTGCGCTTCCGGTCACCTGGATCCCGCCGTCGATCCGGCCTGCCTGGATCACCACGCCCGCGGAGGTGTCGCTGACCCCGTTGGTGACCTCGTGGCCCCGGGGACGCGTATGACGGTCCGCGTGATCGGTCATGCGGCTCCCCTCGGCACACGCTCGCACAGGGCCTCCTTCCCGAGAGTAGCCACCACCGGCCGCCGCGGACACCGTGCTTCGACCGCGACGGGGCTGTGACCGGCAGGCGCCCCGCCGACCCGTGGAGCCGACCGGTCACTCGGTGACCTGCCGGACGACGTATCCGACGCCCCGTACCGTGTGGATCAGCTGCGGCCCGGCGTCCTTGTCGTCCTCGTCGCCGGTCGTGTCGGTGTCGCCGTCGAGTTTGCGGCGCAGGCGGCTGACGACCAGCTCCACCACGTTCGAGCGGCCGCCGAAGCCGTACTCCCAGACGTGGTCGAGGATCTGGGCCTTGGTCAGTACCGTCGGCGACTTGCGCATCAGGTAGCGGAGCACCTCGTACTCGGTCGGGGTGAGCGTCAGCAGCCGCCGGCCCCGGCGTACCTCGCGGGTGTCCTCGTCCATCGTGAGGTCGGCGACGCTCAGCACGGACCGCTGGAAGGCGGGTCCCGCGCTGCGGCGCAGCACGGTCCGCAGCCGGGCCATGAGTTCCTCCACCGCGAACGGTTTGACGAGGTAGTCGTCACCGCCCCTGGTGAGGCCCGCGACCCGGTCCGCCACGCCGTCCCGGGCGGTCAGGAAGACGACGGGCACCATCGTCCCGGACAGGCGCAGGCGGTCCAGGACGGCGAAACCGTCGAGCCCGGGCAGCATCAGGTCGAGCACCACGATGTCCGGGTGGAACTCGGCGGCGCGGTGCAGCGCCTCCTCGCCGGAGTACGCGGTGACCGCTTCCCAGCCCTCGTAGCGGGCGACCGTCGCGACCAGGTCGGCGATGGGCGGGTCGTCGTCCACGACGAGAAGTCGTACTTTTTCCACGTGCCCATAGTGCTTCACGTGGCCGAATGCGCCATAGCCGAGGACCCTCCGGGACCAGATCGATAAACACTTGAAAGTTCATCGACAGGAAAACGACAGGGTTGCCGAGGCAGGCTCGGAGTCCCAGGACCCGCGTCAAGGGATCCGAGGACCCCGATCAAGGAGTTGCCGTCCGTGACGACTGTCCAGACGACCGTTCCGCCGCCGACCGCGGCGGTGCGTCCCAAGGTGGTGGCCCGCGCCGGCCTGTACGGCGTGCTGGCCCTGAACGTGGTCGTGGTGACCGTGTTCTTCATCCAGGCCGGGTTCGCCTCGAACGCCCTCATCGTGCTGGGCAGACTCGCCGGGCTGTACGGCGCGCTCCTGATGGCCTTCCAGCTGCTGCTGGTCGCCCGGCTGCCGTGGTTCGACCGCCGCATCGGCATGGACCGGCTGACCTCCTGGCACCGCTGGGTCGGCTTCGGCCTGCTCTTCACCCTGCTCGGGCACGCCGTGTTCATCACCTTCGGCTACGCCCAGTCGTCCTCGATGGACCCCGTGGACCAGCTGGTGGACCTCGGACAGACCGTCGAGGGCGTGTTCCGCGCGATCGTCGCGCTGGGCCTGATCCTCGTGATCGGCGGGGTCTCGGCCCGCTTCGCCCGCCGCAGGCTCGCGTACGAGACCTGGCACTTCATCCACCTGTACACCTACGTCGCGGTGGTGCTGGCGTTCACGCACCAGGTCGCGGCCGGTACGACGTTCACCTCGTCGTCCGCCGCCACGACGTACTGGTACGTGCTGTGGGGCGTGGCGCTCGGCGCGGTGCTGCTGGGCCGGGTCGTCCTGCCGCTGTGGCGGAACACGCGCCACCAGCTGCGGGTCTCCGCCGTGGTGCCCGAGTCCGACAGCGTCGTGTCCATCCACATCACGGGACGCGACCTGGACCGGCTGCCGGCCCGCGCCGGTCAGTTCTTCCTGTGGCGGTTCCTCACCAGGGACCGGTGGTGGCAGGCCAACCCGTTCTCCCTGTCGGCGGCCCCCGACGGCCGGACGCTGCGGCTCACCGCCAAGACGGCCGGTGACGGCACCGCCGCCCTGCGGCACCTCAAGGTGGGTACGCGGGTCTTCGCCGAGGGGCCGTACGGCGCCTTCACCGCGATGCACCGCACCCGCTCCGAGGCCGTACTCATCGCCGGCGGTGTCGGCGTCACCCCGATCCGGGCCCTGCTGGAAGAACTGCACGGGCACGCCGTGGTCATCTACCGGGTGGGCTCGGACCGGGACGCGGTGCTCTACGAGGAACTGCGCGAACTCGCCCACGCCAAGGGCGCCGAGCTGCACCTGGTGTCCGGGCCGGTCAGCCCCGACAAGCTGGCACCGCACGAGCTCGCGCGGCTCGTGCCGGACATCAACGACCGGGACGTCTTCCTGTGCGGGCCGCCCCCGATGATGAACGCGGTCCTCGGCAGCCTGCGCGAGCTGGGCGTACCCAAGCCGCAGATCCATTTCGAGCGCTTCAGCCTGGCGGGCTGAGACATCGTGAGCGGGATGACAGACGTCCGAGCGGGATGAGAGAGACATCGTGAAGCGAGCAATACCTGTCCTGGTCCTGAGTGTCGCGGGCCTGATCCCGGTGTGGCGCTACGCCCCCTCGGACGGCACGACGACGACCACCGAGGCCTCGGCGCCCGCCTCGACGCCTTCCGCGTCCTCCTCCGGGGACGGCTCGTCCCAGGTGCTCAAGGGCACGACCGTGGACACCGAGAAGGGGCCGGTGCAGGTCGAGGTCACCTTCGACGGCGACGAGATCACCGCGGTGAAGCTGCTCCAGCAGCCGAACCATCCGCAGACCGAGGCGGCCGTGCCGAAGCTCGTCGCGGAGACGTTGGAGGCGCAGAGCGCCGACGTCGACACGGTGTCCGGCGCGACGATCACGAGCGACGGTTACCGGGAGTCGCTGCAGGCGGCCATCGACGCGCAGGGCGAGTCCGCCTCCGCGGCCTCCTCCTCGCCGTCCGCGTCGGCCGCCGCGCCCCAGGTGGTGGCGGGGTCCGCGGTGAACACCGAGAAGGGCACCGTCCAGGTCGAGGTCACCTTCGACGGCGACACCATCGGTTCGGTACGCATGCTGCAGCAGCCGAACCATCCGCAGACCGAGGCCGCCGTCCCGAAGCTCATCGCGTCGACGCTGGAGGCGCAGAGCGCCGACGTCGACGCGGTGTCCGGGGCCACGATCACGAGCGAGGGGTACGTCGAGTCGCTGCAGGCGGCGCTCGACGCGAGGGGCTGATGACGGCGATGTCCACGACCCACGTTGCGGGTGCGGGTACGGACGCGGGTACGGACGCGGGTACGGATGCGGCCGAGGCGGTGCATCGCGTCGAGCAGATCATGGGGCTGCCCATCTCCCTGCGGATCGAGGGGGACGGCATGGGCGCGGGGGCTTCCGGGGCCGCGGACCGGGTGTTCGCCTGGCTGCGTGAGGTCGACGCGCGGTTCAGCCCCTTTCTGCCCGACAGCGAGGTGTCCCGGCTGGACCGGGGCGAGCTGGCGGACGACGAGCTGAGCGCCGATCTGGTCGAGGTCCTCGACCTGTGCGAGCGGTACCGGGTCGAGAGCGGCGGCGCGTTCCAGGTGCGGCTGCCCGGCCGGGGGCTCGATCCCTGCGCCGTGGTCAAGGGCTGGGCGGTCCAGCGTGGCGCGGAGCTGCTGCGGGCGTCGGGCGCGACCACGTTCTGCCTCAACGCGGGCGGTGACGTGGTCGCGGCGGGGCGGCCCTGGCGGATCGGGATACGGCATCCGGAGCGGGCCGACCGCGTCTGCGCGGTGGTGGAGGTCGCCGATGGGGCGGTGGCCACCTCCGGGCGGTACGAGCGGGGGGACCACATCTTCGACGGCCGTACGGGGCGGGCGGCGACCGGGCTGCTCAGCCTGACCGTGGTGGCGTCCTCGCTGACGGAGGCGGACGCGGTGGCGACGGCTGGGTTCGCGATGGGTGTGGAGGGGGTGGAGTGGGCCGCGGCGCGTGCGGGGTGCGAGGTGTTCGCGGTGGACGCGGGGCGGGGGGTGCGGCGCAGTTCGGGGTTCCCCGTGGGATGACTGCCCGCCGGCTGCTGCGGGTGGGTGGGGGCTGACCGCGCAGTTCCCCGCGCCCCTCGGGGGCGCCGCGTGATGGCTGCCCGATGCGGGCTGCGGGGGCGTTGTGGTTGGCCGCGCCGTTCCTCGCGCCCTTCAAGGGCGCCGCCGCTAGCCCCGCCGGATCGGTGCCCCTCAGGGGCGCGGGGAACTGCGCGATCAGCCCCCACCGGGGCGCAGGGAACGAACAATCCGCCGTCAGGCGCCGGGGCCCCGTCAGCGGGGCCCTTTCCCGTTACCGCCGTCGGACCGGCGACTAATCACGAACAAAATTGTTGACAATCTTGTTCGTCTAGATTTAGGTTCGACAGGCACTCACTCAGGGAGGGCACACATGCCGAAAGAAGCCCGTCCGAGCACCGGAGAGCAAGCCAAGCGGCACGCGCTCACGCAGCTGCGGCAAGCCATCCTGCGAGGCGAAATGGCCCCGGCCCAACGCCTGGTGGAGAACGAACTCGCCGAGCAGTTCGACGTGACACGGGCCAGTGTCCGGGCAGCCCTGATCGAGCTGGAGTCGGAAGGACTGGTCGAACGCATCCGCAACCGCGGCTCACGGGTGCGGGTGGTGACCGTCGAGGAAGCGGTCGCCATCACCGAGTGCCGCATGGTCCTGGAAGGACTGTGCGCGGGCAAGGCGGCCGTCGAGGCCAGCGACGAGCAGCTGAACCAACTGGCCGCCCTGGGTGAGGCGATGTCCAAGGCCGTCGCCGACGGCGAGCCGGTGACCTACTCCGACCTCAACCACGAACTCCACGCCCACATCAGGCAGTTCAGCGGCCAACAGGTGGCCGTGGGACTGCTGGAACGGCTCAACGCGCAACTGGTACGCCATCGTTTCCAGCTCGCGCTGCGGCCGGGGCGTCCCCAGAAGTCCCTGAGTGAGCATCTGGCCATGATCGACGCGATCAGGGCCAGGGACCCGCAGGCGGCCGAAGAGGCCGTCCGCTCCCACCTCGCGGGTGTGATCGACGCACTGCGTGAATGACGTACTGCGTGCATGACGCCGCGGGGTGGGTCAATCGGCCTGTCCAGCAAGGAGATCGCAGGAATGACCCACGGCAACGCGCCCAACACCCCACGGTCGACGCTCGTCGTCACCGCTCACGCGGGGGACTTCGTGTGGCGGGCGGGGGGAGCCATCGCCCTCGCCGCCGCCCGCGGCGAGAAGGTCACCATCGCCTGCCTGACCTACGGCGAGCGCGGCGAGTCCGCGAAAGCCTGGCGCGCGGGCAAGTCCCTGGAGGAGATCAAGGCGATCCGCCGCGGTGAGGCCGAGGCGGCGGCCGCCGCGCTCGGCGCCGAGGTGGTCTTCTTCGACGCGGGCGACTACCCCCTGACCGTCACACCGGAACTGACCGACCGTCTGGTGGGTGCCTACCGCGCGGCCCAGCCGGACGTCGTGCTCACCCACCCGCTCGACGACCCCTACAACGGCGACCACCCGGCCGCCGCCCGCATGGCCCTGGACGCGCGCGTCCTCGCACAGGCCATCGGCTACCCGGCCGAGGGAGAGATCATCGGCGCCCCGCCGGTGTTCTTCTTCGAGCCCCACCAGCCCGAGATGTGCGGCTTCAAGCCGCAGGTTCTCCTCGACATCTCCGAGGTGTGGGAGACCAAGCGCAAGGCGATGGAGTGCCTGGCCGCCCAGCAGCACCTGTGGGACTACTACACGGACCTCGCCGTCCGCCGCGGTGTCCAGCTGAAGCGCAACGCCGGACCCAACCTGGGCCTGGCCCACAAGACCATGGCCGAGGCGTACATGCGGCCCTACCCGCAGGTCACGGAGGAGCTGGCATGAGCGGCGTGATCGTCACCGACCCGCCGAAGGCGGACGCGAAGGACGTCGAGGCGCTCGCCGCCTACGGAGTCGCCACCGTGCACGAGGCGATGGGCCGTACCGGCCTGCTCGGCACCCACCTGCGCCCCGTACAGCAGGACACCCGGGTCGCGGGCACCGCGGTCACGGTGCTCTCCTGGCCCGGCGACAACCTCATGATCCACGCGGCCGTCGAGCAGTGCGGCGAGGGTGACATCCTGGTCGTCACGACCACCTCGCCCTCCACCGACGGCATGTTCGGCGAGCTGTTCGCCACCGCGCTCCAGCGGCGCGGCGTACGCGGTCTTGTCATCGACGCGGGCATCCGGGACACCGTGGAGCTGCGCGAGATGGGCTTCCCCGCCTGGTCCGCGGCGGTCAGCCCGCAGGGCACGGTCAAGGCGACCGGCGGCAGCGTCAACGTGCCGGTGGTCGTCGGCGGCCAGGTGATCCGACCCGGTGATGTGATCGTCGCCGACGACGACGGTGTGGTGTGCGTGCCCCGCGAGCGGGCCCGCCGCACGGCCGAGGCCTCCGAGGCCCGCGAGGCCAAGGAGGCCGACGCCCGCGCCGCCTTCCAGGAGGGTCAGCTCGGCCTCGACCGTTACGGCCTGCGCGAGACCCTGGAGCGCTTGGGCGTCTCCTACCGGTCGTACGACGAGTACGAGCGGGAGCGCGAGGGCGAGCGGGACGGAGCGGGCTCGTGACCGGCACCGCCGGGGCCCGTACGGGAACCCCCGCGCAAGCCCGTACCGAAGAGGTGCGCTGCATGCTCATGCGCGGCGGCACCTCCAAGGGCGCCTACTTCCTCGCCGACGACCTGCCTGCCGAACAGGCCCCGCGCGACGCCCTGTTGCTGCGGATCATGGGCAGCCCCGACCCGCGGCAGATCGACGGCCTGGGCGGTGCGCATCCACTGACCAGCAAGGTGGCGGTGGTCTCCGTCTCGGCGGATCCGGAGGCGGACGTCGACTACCTGTTCCTCCAAGTCGGCGTCGAAAAGCCGGAGGTGAGTGACCGTCAGAACTGCGGGAACCTACTCGCGGGCGTGGGCCCCTTCGCCGTGGAGCGCGGTCTGGTCGCCCCTGGCCGCGACCGCACCGCCGTACGGATCCGCATGCTGAACACCGGGGACCTCGCCGTCGCGGAGTTCCCCACGCCGGGCGGGAGCGTCGACTACGCCGGCTCGGCGGAACTCTCCGCCGAGATCTCCGGCGTACCGGGGTCCGCCGCGCCGGTGGTCATCGAGTTCCCGCCGGGAACCGGTCCGCTGCTGCCGACCGGCCACGTGCGTGACCTCGTCGCCGGCACCCCGGTGACCTGCGTGAACAACGGCATGCCCACCGTGCTGATCGCGGCGTCCTCGCTCGGTGTCACCGGCTACGAGGAGCCCGCCGCGCTGGAGGCGGACCGGCAACTGGCCGAACGGCTCCGGGAGATCAGGCTGGAGGCCGGGAAACTGATGGGCCTGGGCGACGTGGAGAACACCACCGTGCCCAAACTCAGCCTGCTCGCCCCGCCGTCGGAGGGCGGCGCGGTCATGACGCGCACCTTCATACCGGTGCGCTGCCACACCTCGATCGGGGTCCTGGGCGCGGCGAGCGTCGCCGCCGGACTGCGTATCGAGGGCGGCGTCGGCGAGGGCGTGGCGAGCGTGCCGGAGGACGGGGACCGGATGCGTATCGAGCACCCCACCGGCTTCCTCGACATCGAGACGGCCCTCGCGGAATCCCTTGCCGAAGCCCTCCCGGTCGCCCGGCGCACCGCCGTCGTCCGTACCGCACGCAAGATCTTCGACGGCACGGTCTTCCCCCGGCCTGCCTGAGCCGCACAACACCCCTGAACCGCACAGCACCCCCGCGCCGCACCACACCCCTGAGGAGGCCTCATGGCCCCGCCGCTCGGCGACATCGCCCACCTCGGGCACGTCGAACTGCTCACCCCCGCCCTGGACGCCAGCGTCCGGTTCTTCATCGACTACCTCGGCCTCACCGAGAACGGCCGCTCGGCGGACGGGACCTCCGTCTACCTGCGGACCTGGGACGACTACGAACACCACAGCCTGGTCCTGACCGCGCACGAGACGTCCGGCATCCGCCGCACCGCCCTGCGCGCCTCCAGCGAGGAGGCCCTGCGACGCCGGGTCAAGGAGGCCGAGAGCGCCGGCCGGACCGGCCGCTGGGTCGAGGACGAGCCGGGCCTCGGCCCGCTGTACGTCACCACCGACCCCGACGGCCACGAGATCGCCCTCTACTGGGAGAGCGAGTGGTACAGGGCGCCGGACGGGCTGAAGCCGGGCCTCAAGAATCAGCCGCAGGCCAAGCCCGGCCACGGAGTGGGCGTACGTCGCCTGGACCACGTCAACTTCCTCGCCGCCGACGTCGGTCCGAACGGCGACTTCGTCCACGAGGTGCTCGGCGCCCGTCCGACCGAGCAGATCCAGCTCGACGACGGCAGGATCGCCGCCCAGTGGCTGACCTTCAGCAGCAAGTCGTACGACGTCGTCTACACCGAGGACTGGACCGGCTCCCAAGGGCGCCTGCACCACATCGCGTTCGCCACGGACACCCGTGAGGACATCCTGCGGGCCGCCGATCTCGCCCTGGACACCGGTGTGTTCATCGAGACGGGCCCGCACAAGCACGCCATCCAGCAGACGTTCTTCCTGTACGTCTACGAGCCCGGCGGCAACCGGATCGAACTGTGCAACCCGCTCACCCGTCTGGTGCTGGCCCCCGACTGGCCGCTGGTCACCTGGACGGAGAACGAGCGGAAGAAGGGGCAGGCGTGGGGTCTGAAGACCATCGAGTCCTTCCACACCCACGGCACCCCGCCTGTATCCGCTCCGTAGGTTGCCACGCCGGTGGTTCCTATGATTGTTGACAAAAACGTTGACAATCTTGGGCCGGATTCCTAGCGTCGAGCGCATCACCGGGTCAGCCGTCGGCCGTCAGTCGCACGGGTCGCGCGGCCCACCTCCCGAATCCCCTCCAGGCACCCGACTCCTGGACGAGAGGAACAACGATGTCCCCCTCCTCTTCCTCCTTCGCCCTGTCCGCACGCGGCAGCAGAATGGCCCTCCTGGTCCTGGGCCTGTGCTGGCTGGCCGTGCTCTTCGACGGCCTCGACATGTTCATCTACGGCTCCGTACTGCCGCACATGCTGGCCGAGAAGTCCCTCGGCATCACCCCGGACATGGCGGGCGACCTCGGCAGCTACGCCACCTTCGGCATGCTGGTCGGCGCGCTGACCGCGGGGACGATCGCCGACCGGGTGGGCCGCAAGAAGCTGATGGTCGCCTGCGTCACGCTCTTCTCGCTGGCCTCCGGCCTCTGCGCCATGTCGGGCAGCGTGGCGGTCTTCGGCCTCGGCCGGACCCTCGCCGGTGTAGGCCTCGGCGGGCTGCTGCCCACCGCGATCAGCATGGTCTCCGACTACGCCCCACGCGGTCGCGCCGCCCTCACCATCGGCATGCTGATGACCGCCCACCACGCGGGCGGCATCCTCTCCGCCTATGTGGCCCTGTGGATCGTGGAGCCCCTCGGCTGGCGCGCCGCGTTCTGGGTCTGTGTGGTCCCGCTGCTCTTCGTCCCGGCGCTCGCGAAGCTCATGCCCGAGTCGCTGAGTTTCCTCGTCGCCAAGGGCCGCACCGAGGAGGCCCGCGTACTGGCGGGCCGCTTCGAGGTGGAACTGCCCGCCGAGACCGGGAAGAAGGCCGCGGGCGACCGCTGGAACGCCCTCGCGAACCTGTTCCGCGGCGGTGAGTGGACCCAGACCCTGCTGTACTGGCTTGCCTCCTTCGGCGGTCTGCTGCTGGTCTACGGAGTCGCCACCTGGCTGCCCACGCTGATGCGCGGCGAGGGGTACGAACTGGGCTCGGCCCTGACCTTCGTCGTCCTCTTCAACCTCGGCGGCATCGTGGGCATGCTCGTCGCCGGACGGGCCGCGGACCGCTTCGGCGCCCCGCGCATCTCGTCGCTCTGGTTCGCGCTGACCGCCGCCGGGGTGTTCCTGCTCAGCGTCCACATGCCGCTGGCGCTCACCTTCGCGGTCGTCTTCCTCACCGGAGTGTTCCTCAACAGCGCCCAGGTGATGATCTACGCGACGGTCTCGATCCGCTCCACCCCCGACAGCCGCGCCACCGCCGTCGGCTGGACCTCGGGCATGGGCCGCTTCGGCGCCGTGTTCGGGCCCTGGCTCGGCGGCCAGCTGCTCGCCGCCGGGAACGGCGACTGGGGCTTCACCGCCTTCGCGATCGCGGGCCTGTCGTCGATGGTCTTCATCGGCATCGCCGCGCTGCGCAGCTCGAAGCGGGCGTCGGGGAGCGACACACGCCAGGGGCTGGTCACCGCCCACTGAGCCGCCGTCGCCGGGAGCCCGGGCCGCCGTGCGGGACGCTCAGCCGTGGGCGTCCCGCCGGTGTCCGGTCAACTGGTGGCCGGCCAGCGCGTGGGAGATGTCCCGCGTCGCCGGATACAGCTGGAGGTACAGGGCGTACAGCTCGTCGTAGCGGGCGCGCAGGAGCGGGTCGGGAGCGATCTGCTCGCGCACCGGGTTCCATACGTCGATCCGCGGGTCGCCCGCCGAGGCGGCGGCCAGGAAAGCTGCCCCGTAACTCGCGCCGAGCGACACGGTCCTGACCTCCTGCTCCAGGCCGGTCACCGAGGAGACGATCCCGGTCCACAGTCCGCCGCGGGTGCCGCCGCCCACGGCGACGACCCGGCGGACGTCCGCTCCGGCCGCGCGCATCGCCTCGACGTTGTGCCGGACACCGAAGGCCGTCGCCTCCAGGGCGGCGCGGTAGAGATCGCCGCGGGTGTGCTCCACCGTCAGCCCGGCGATCACACCCCGTGCGTACGGATCGGCCACCGGCGTCCGCTCGCCCGCGAAGTAGGGGAGCATCAGCAGCCCTCGCGCGCCGGGCCCGGACGCCTCGGCCTCGGCGAGCAGGGTCGCGTGGTCGGGCGCTCCGGACAACTCCCGCAGCCAGTCCGTGATCACGCCGGACGTGGCCATGCCGCCCGCGAGGCTGCGGGTGCCGGGCAGGGCCCCCACGGTGCTCCACAGCTCGGGCACCAGCAGACGGTCGGCCAGGGTGTGGATCAGGAACATGGTGCTGCCATACATGAGCATGAGGTCACCGGTGTGTTGTGCCCCCACGCTCAGCGCCTCCGACCAGGCGTCGACCGTTCCGGTGATCACCGGGACTCCGACGGGCAGACCGGTGGCGCCCGCGGCCCCGGCCGTCACGCGCCCGGCGATGTCTCCGGGCCACAGCAGGCGGGGCAGTTCCAGCCAGGGCGCGATGTGCCGCGTCCAGGGGGCGTACCACTCCTGGGTGACGGAGTCGTACAGCGGGACGGCCTGGCTCGCCGAGTGGTGGTCGAGCGTGTAGGCCCCGGTGAGCCGGCGCACCAGGTACGAGCTGGGCATGTAGAGGCGCCGGGCCCGCGCGACCGTCTCCGGCTCGTGCTCCGCCAGCCAGGCGATCTTGGGTCCCACGGCCTGGGTGGACAGCAGGGAGCCGCAGCGCCGCAGTACGGCCTCCCGGCCCAACTCGGCCTCCAGGCGGGCGATCTGCTCGGTGGCGCGGGTGTCGACGCCGTACAGGATCGCCGGACGCAGCGGGTCGTCCGACGCGTCGGTGAGCGTGACGCACGGGCCCATGCCGCTGACGCCGACCGCGGTGACGGACTCACCGCCGGACGAGGACTTCAGCAACTCCCGGGCGAGGGAGGCGAACTCGTCCCACCACACCCGTGCGTCCATCTCGACGTGCCCGGGGCGCGGCCGGTCGACCGTGTGCGGCCGCACGGCCGTCGCGAGGACCGTTCCGTCCGCGTCGACCAGCACGCCCTTGCTGCTGGACGTACCGATGTCGACCCCGAGCACCGTCATGGCCGCGTGCCCCGCCCTCTCGTCGCTGTTCTCTCTTCCGCTGTCCTCCCTTGTTCTACGGGAGGGACAGGGAACCGTCGCGCTGCGGGGGAATCGCCACGCCGTTCTGCTGGAGGGCGACCGTGCGCGCGGGGGAGGGGATGCGGATGCCTTCGAGGCGGTACCGCTTGTGCAGCCGCTTGATGAACTCGTGCTTGATCCGGTACTGGTCGCTGAACTCGCCGACGCCCAGGATCACCGTGAAACTGATCCGCGAGTCCCCGAACGTGTGGAAGCGGATGGCGGGTTCGTGCTCGGGCATCGCGCCCTCGATCTCCGTCATGACCTCGACGACGACCTCCGAGGTGACGCGCTCCACGTGCTCCAGGTCGCTGTCGTAACCGACGCCGACCTGCACCATCAGGGTCATCTCCTGTTCCGGCCGGCTGTAGTTGGTCATGTTCGTGCTGGACAGCTGGGCGTTCGGGATGATGACCAGGTTGTTAGAGAGGTTGCGTACGACGGTGTTGCGCCAGTTGATGTCGACGACGTACCCCTCCTCCCCGCTGGTGAGGCGGATGTAGTCGCCGGGCTGGATCGTCTTCGAGGCGAGGATGTGGATGCCCGCGAAAAGGTTGGCGAGGGTGTCCTGGAGGGCCAGCGCCACCGCCAGACCGCCGACGCCCAGGGCCGTGAGCAGCGGGGCTATCGATATCCCCAGGGTCTGCAGCACGACCAGGCAGCCGATGGCCAGGACGACGACCCGGGTGATGTTGACGAAGATCGAGGCCGATCCGGCGACACCGGAACGGGACTGGGTGACGGCCCGCACCAGACCGGCGAGGACACGGGCGACGGTGATGGTGGCGGCGAGCATGACCAGGACCGTCAGGATCTGGTTGACGGTGTGGTTGATCTTGCCGGTCAGCGGCAGCGCCGCCGCCGCGGCGGCCACTCCGCCCGTGATCGCCGCTACCGGTACCAGCGCGCGCAGAGCGTCGACGAGGACGTCGTCGCCGGTCCACCGGGTACGGGTCGCGTGCTTGCCGAGCCAGCGCAGAAGAAAGCGGAGCAGGACGGTCGCCACGAGCCCGGCGATCAGCCAGACGCCTGCCACGATCCAGTCGTGGGCGGTGAGGTCTCGGTTCACCGACTGCCTCCCGTCGTGCGGGGGAGAGGACGTACGCCCGTTATGTGTGTCGTCACCTTGTTGCCACCTGCTGCTCGATTCCGGGATGTGCCGGCCCGTCGGTCATGACGGGGCGTCGACCGGCGGGACTGGCTCATCTTGCTACATGCGCACGGGTGCTTCGCGGCGCAGCCGCACAGGTCAGGCCATCTCCCACGGACAACGCCGTCAACTCGGCACATCCCTGCGCCTGTTGACGCCCTGTCCGGCCGGTACGGGAGCCGAGTCCGCCCTGCCGTCCGCCCTGCCGTCCGCCCTGCCGTCCGCCCCGGCGGGCCGACGGCGAGGCCTTTCCGGGCCGGGTGCCAAGTTGGCCTGGATACATCGACACACGCGCCCCAGGAGTCCCTGGACGATCCACGACGCCCGCCGGCCCGGGTCCCCTGTGGCTCTGAAGGCAGGGGCGCAGCCAGGCTTTCAGGGGCGCGGGGAACTGCGCGGCCCGCCCCCACCGGCCGGCAGCCGTCCGACGGGGCACGGGGGCGGGCCCCCGGGGCGAGCGCCTCAGATCATCTTCAGGCGCACCAGCGCGCCCAGCGTGAGCGCTCCGGGGAGCAGAGGGAGCCACACCGTGATGACGCGGTAGGCGAGCACCACCGCCGTCGCCAACGCGGCGGGCCCGCCCGCCGCGACCAGCGCCACGATCAGCGCGGCCTCCACCGAGCCGATCCCGCCCGGCGTCGGTACCAGCGCGACGGCGACCGTGGCCGCCAGATAGGCGACCGCGATGTGCAGCGGGGGGACGGGCAGCCCCAGCGCCTGGCCGACCGCGGCCAGCCCCGCCGCCTGGAGGACGGGGAACGAGAACGAGCCGCCCCACAGCGCCAGCGCGCGAACGGGCCGGCTGTGCACCGACCGGGCCTCGCCCAGCGCGGTCCGCAGGAAGGAGAACACGGCGGTACGCACCCGTCGTACGAGGAGCAGGACCGTCACCGCGACGAGCACCACCCCGCCGACGGTGAGCAGCAGCGGGCCCACCGTGCCGTCCGGGAGGAGCCCGCCGACCCGCAGCGCGTCCGGGAAGGCGATCAACAGGGCCAGCAGCAGGCCGACCCGGGCGACGGACTCCGCCAGCAGATAGAGCGCGAGCGCGGACGACGAACGGGCCAGCGGAACCCCGCACACCGTCATGAACCGCAGATTGACGGCGCTCGCGCCCAGCCCCGTCGGCAGGAGGTGGTTGGCCGCCCCCGCCGCGAACTGCGTCGCCAGCAGTCGCCGCCTGGGCAGCCGCTGGACCAGGGCGCCCTGCCGGGTGACGGCGGCCGCCACCCACGTCAGACAGGTCGCGGCGGCAGCGGCCAGCAGCCAGGGCCACTTCGCCGAGGCGAGATGCCCGAAGCCCTCCGCGAGCACGGACCGCTGCCGCACCGCGACCACGACCACGAGGGCCAGCGGGAGCAGACAGAGGATCTGCCGGACCGGAAGGCGTCCGGGGAGGCTGTGGGGGAGCTGTTCGACCGTCACATCGCACAAGGCTTTCCGCGCCGCACCAACGTGGGGTTGCGGACACGGGGACAAGGGCTGACACGCTGCGCACGGCCTCGCGTCGCCCGGTTCGGCCGGAGCCGCCGCGGCGGGCAGGGGTTTCGATTCGGTGAGTGTCATCGGTATTCCCTTGACCTCAAGATTGCTTGAGGTTCTACGGTCGTTCCCATGAGTATGGAGACGACAGCCTGGACGCAGTTGTACAGCGTCATGAACGCCCAGCGGGAGCGCCGGCCCTTCGCCCGCGCCACCCTCCGACGCATCGCCGGATTCGCCCGCCCGCACCGGCGCCGGATCGGACAGTTCGTGGTGCTGAGCGTGGCGACGGCGCTGCTCGCCGTGGCGACGCCGGTTCTCGCCGGACGCGTGGTGGACGCGATCGTGGCCGACGGCGACGAGGCGACGGTCGTCCGGCTCGCCCTGGTCATCGCGGTGATCGCGCTCGCCGAGGCGGCGCTCGGCCTGGTGAGCCGATGGTTCTCCGCGACGCTGGGCGAGGGACTCATCGTCGATCTGCGGACAGCCGTGTTCGATCATGTGCAGCGCATGCCGGTCGCGTTCTTCACACGCACTCGTACGGGCGCGCTGGTCAGTCGTCTCAACAACGACGTGATCGGCGCCCAGCGCGCCTTCAGCAACACCCTCTCCGGAGTGGTCGGCAATGTCGTGACCCTGCTGCTCACACTCGCCGTGATGCTCACCCTGTCCTGGCAGATCACCCTGCTGGCGCTCGTCCTGCTGCCGGTGTTCGTGGTGCCCGCCCGCCGGGTGGGCAGGCGGATGGCGAAACTCCAGCGCGAGGCCGCCGACCTCAACGCGGCGATGGGCACGCGGATGACCGAACGCTTCTCCGCGCCCGGCGCCACCCTGATCAAACTCTTCGGCCGGCCCGCCGAGGAGTCCGCGGAGTTCGCGGCGCGCGCCCGCCGCGTACGGGACATCGGGGTGCGCACGGCGATGGCGCAGACCGTGTTCATCACGGCCCTCACCCTCGTCTCCGCCCTGGCCCTCGCGCTGGTCTACGGACTCGGCGGCTGGTACGCGCTGCGCGGCAGCCTGGAACCGGGCGCCGTCGTCTCACTGGCCCTGCTGCTGACCCGCCTGTACGCACCGCTCACCTCGCTCGCCGGGGCGCGCGTCGAGGTCATGAGCGCGCTGGTCAGCTTCGAGCGCGTCTTCGAGGTGCTCGACCTGAAGCCGCTGATCGAGGAGAAGCCGGACGCCCGCGCGGTGCCCGAGGGCCCGGCCTCCGTCGAGTTCACCGACGTCCGCTTCGCGTACCCGTCCGCCGACAAGGTTTCCCTCGCCTCCCTTGAGGAGGTCGCCGCGCTCGACACCCGGGACGGCGCCGAGGTCCTGCACGGCATCTCCTTCCGCGCGGAACCCGGCCAGACCGTCGCCCTCGTCGGCTCGTCCGGCGCGGGCAAGTCCACCGTCGCCGCACTGCTGCCCCGGCTGTACGACGCCGACGGGGGCTCCGTACGCATCGGCGGCGTCGATGTCCGCGACCTGAGCGCCGAGTCGATGCGGGCGACCCTCGGCATGGTCACCCAGGACGGCCACCTCTTCCACGAGTCCGTCCGCGCCAACCTCCTGCTCGCCCGGCCGGACGCCGCCGAGGACGACCTGTGGGACGTGCTGCGCCGGGCCCGCCTCGAAGACCTCGTACGTTCCCTGCCCGACGGCCTCGACACGGTGGTAGGCGAGCGCGGCTACCGGCTCTCCGGCGGTGAACGCCAGCGCATGACCATCGCCCGGCTCCTGCTCGCCCGCCAGCGCGTGGTCGTCCTCGACGAGGCCACCGCCCACCTCGACAACACCTCGGAGGCCGCCGTCCAGGCGGCCCTGGCCGAAGCCCTGGAGGGGCGCACCGCCGTCGTCATCGCCCACCGGCTGTCGACGGTACGGGCCGCCGACCTGATCCTCGTGGTCGAGGCGGGCCACATCGTCGAACGCGGCACGCACGACGAGCTGCTGGCCGCGGGCGGCCGGTACGCGCAGTTGTACCGCACCCAGTTCGACAAGCCGGTGCGCGAGGGCCGGGCCCTGGCGGACGGCGCGGACGTGACCGGGATCGCCGGCGGGGGAGTGGCGGTCGCGGGAGAAGCGGTCGCGTAGGGGACGCGCGAGGGGCCCGGCCGGTTCGTCATTCGGGCGCGGGCGGCCATTACAGGCCTTTCCTGTGCAATGAACGGCTCTTTGAGGACGGCGTCGGCGACTTGATCGGTACCGTCGGTTACGCCCTGGAGCAGGTGCGCGCACAGCCCGCATCGGCTCCAGGGCAGGGCAGTTGATCAAGCGCCGCAGACCCTCGCGGGGCCTCCTCGGCACCGGCCCCGGTACCGCGAAGTGGATCGACCGGTTCGGCTACCAGCGCTTTCCCGGTTCGACCGGATACATACCGTCCCACGAGCGCGTGACCGGCCATCACGCCCACCGCGGGCCCCAGTCGGCCACTGCAGTCGACGCGCATAGCTTCCACCGCCCCCGGAGCGGTGTGCAGAGCACATGACAGGTGTTTTTCGTCAAGGCACTCTCAAGACTCAAAAGATAAGCGCAAGTTGCACACATCCCCTCTACATACTGGCCCTCATGGTCTAGATTGACCGTGCTTCAACAGTTCGGACACATGGCGACAAATAATGATCAAAAGGTTTGGCGCCACAAACAGGCAGTAGTCGCGTCCCAGATGCCCGACGCGGCAGTGATCCATTCCCGGAACCCGGGAAGGACCTTCGAGTGCGGGGAGCACCCGAGGTCCTGACGGGTTTCCGCGCACCTTCGGAGTGGGCGCGACCTTCGAGTCCGCCGCAGCCGGGGTGCGTTGACCAAGCAGCGCTCGCACAGCGGGATCGGCGTGCGCGGGAGGCGGGGGCCTCCCAGGGAGATGGCACAGCGCGACACGGGGGGCGGGGCCTCTCGGGGGGAGGACCGGTGCGGGGGGCGGGGGCCTCCCGGGGGGAGGGGCGGTGTCGGGCGAGCACGTCGAATCACTGGGGACCTTGGGGGGTTCTGTGCAACGGGGGGATCTAGTCAACCCTTTGTCGACGGCGCGCGGGCGGCTGGCGAACGAGGCCATCAGCCGGCCCGTGGTCGACTGGGAACAGCGCTACCGCCGTACCGTGATCATCAGCGATACGGTGGCCACCGCCGTCGTGGTGGCGTCGATCGGCAACTTCTTCGGGGCCCGGGACGCGGCCAACTGGCACGAGAAATGGGTGATCCTCGCTTTCGGCACCGAACTGCTGGTGCTGGGAGCGCTCGCGGTGAGCCGGTCATGGGCTCCGGCCGTGCTCGGCCAGGGTGCCGAGGAATTCCGCCGGCTCGGACGCTCGCTGTTCACGGCGGCCGTCGTACTGGCGCTCGGCGGAATCGCCCTCACCTCGCGCAACATCAAACTCTGGATCTTCGTCGCGATCCCGGCGATCGCGATCGTCACCATGATCGCGCGCTATCTGCTGCGCCTCAGGCTGCACAAACAGCGCAAGCAAGGACGGTGTCTCAGACCGGTGCTCGCCGCCGGGAGCCCGGACACCGTGCGCGACCTGATCAGCCGGGCCCGCAAGCTTCCGCACCTCGGCTGGCGGGTGGACGGGGTGTGCACGACGGACGGCCTCGGGCCCGACGGTGACCACCTGGACGGAGTGCCGGTCGTCGGCCGACTGGCGGACGTCGCCAACCACGTACGCCGCGACGGCTACCGTGTCGTCGCGGTCACGCCGGACCCGCACTGGTCACCGGACCGGCTGCAGCGGCTTGCCTGGAACCTCGAAGGCAGCGACGCCGAGATGGTCGTGGCCCCCGTGCTGATGGAGGTGGCCGGCCCGCGGCTGCATGTCGACGCCGTGCTCGGGATCCCGCTGCTACGGGTCAGCATGCCGACCTTCACCGGAGGCCGCCGGGCGGTCAAAGGAGTCGTCGACCGGCTGGGCGCGGCGATCCTGCTGATGCTGTTCGCGCCGCTCCTGGTGCTCGTCGGGCTGCTCGTACTGCTGGACAGCCGGGGCGGGGTGGTCTACCGCCAGCGCAGAGTCGGCAAGGACGGCCGCGAGTTCACCATCTACAAGTTCCGCACCATGGTCGCCGGGGCCGACCGGGCCCGTACCGCGCTGGCCGACCGCAACGAAGGCGCTGGCCTGCTGTTCAAGCTCCGCCGGGATCCGCGGGTGACCCGGCTGGGTGCGGTGCTGCGCCGGTACTCGATCGACGAACTGCCGCAGCTCTTCAACGTACTCACCGGATCGATGTCGCTCGTCGGTCCGCGGCCCCCGCTGCCGGAGGAGTCCGCCGCGTACGGCCCGGACATCCGGCGGCGGCTGCTGGTCAAGCCCGGACTCACCGGGCTGTGGCAGATCAGTGGGCGCAGCGACCTGCCGTGGGAGGAGGCCGTCCGCCTCGATCTGCGGTACGTGGAGGACTGGTCGCTCGCCCTGGACACGGTGATCTTGTGGAAGACGCTACGCGCGGTGCTCTACGGACACGGGGCGTACTGATGCGAGGGGGGACCACGGCTCAGGAGGCCGGCAGACGCACGGACCGCAGGCCGGGAGGGCCTGCCCGGGGGGAGGAACGGATCATGAAGGTCAGCGTTTTCGGTCTCGGCTACGTGGGCTGCGTATCAGCCGCGTGCCTGGCCAGCATGGGGCACGAGGTCATCGGGGTGGACGTCAACCAGGTCAAGGTCGACCTGGTCAACGACGGCAAGGCCCCGGTGGTGGAGGAACGTATCGGCGAGCTCATCGCCGACGTCGTACGGACCGGCGCCCTGAGAGCGACGGACGACGTCCGTGAGGCGATCATGGGCAGCGAGATCTCGCTGGTCTGCGTGGGCACGCCCTCGGAGGCCAACGGCAGCCTGTGCACCACCTACCTGGAACGGGTCACCGAGGAGATCGGCGCCGCGCTCGCCGAGCGGGGCGGCCGGCACACCGTCGTGTTCCGCAGCACCATGCTCCCGGGCACCTGTCTGAACCTGCTCCTGCCGATCCTGGAGAAGTACGTCGGCGGCACGGCCGGGGTGGACGTCGGGGTCGCGGTCAACCCGGAGTTCCTGCGCGAGGGCTCCAGCGTGCGGGACTTCTTCGACCCGCCCAAGACCGTCATCGGTGAACTCGACCCGGCGAGCGGCGACGCGGTGCGGGCCCTGTACGACGGCCTGCCCGGCGAGGTGTTCCGGGTGCCGATCCCCACGGCCGAGGCGATCAAGTACGCCGACAACGCCTTCCACGGCCTCAAGATCGGCTTCGCGAACGAACTGGGCGCCGTCTGCCAGGCGCTCGGGGTGGACTCGCACCAGGTGATCGACGTGTTCCTGGCCGACCGCAAGCTGAACATCAGCTCCGCCTATCTGCGGCCCGGCTTCGCCTTCGGCGGCTCCTGCCTGCCCAAGGACCTGCGCAGCCTGGTCCACGCGGCCCAGCGGGCCGACGTCTCGGTCCCCATCCTGTCCCATGTGCTGCCCTCCAACTCCGCCCATCTGCAACGCGCGGTGGAGATGGTCGAGCGCACCGGAAAGCGCCGGGCCGGACTGTTCGGGCTGTCCTTCAAACCCGGCACCGACGACCTCCGCGAGAGCCCGCTCGTCGAACTGGCGGAACGTCTCTTCGGCAAGGGGTACGACCTGAAGATCTACGACGCCAACGTCAGCCTCTCCAGGCTGCTCGGCGCGAACCGCGAATACATCGAGACCCGGCTGCCGCACCTCGCACACCTCCTCGCGGACTCCGTCGAAGAGGTGCTCGACCACGCCGAGGTCTGCCTGGTCGGCACCAGGGATCCGGCCGTCCTGTCGGCACTGCCCCATGGCGAGGGCCCCGTGCTCATCGATCTCATCCACCTTCCCGACGCCGAGGCGCGCCGGACCGAACCGGGGTACATGGGCCTTGCCTGGTAACAGATCGTCCGACGACACGACCGGCACCGACCGGCCCGGCCGGCGCGCGCTGATCCTCGTGGAGAACCTGTCGGTGCCCTTCGACCGACGGGTCTGGCAGGAGTGCACGACGCTGCGCGACGCGGGCTGGGAGGTCCACGTCATCTGCCCGCAGGGAAGCAAGCGGGACACCGAGCCGGAGGCGGAGATCGACGGGGTGCGCATCCACCGCTACCCGCTGCGCGCCGCCACCGGAGGACCGGCCGGCTATCTGCGGGAGTACGGATCCGCGCTGTGGCACACGCTCCGGCTGGCCCGCAAGGTCGGCCCGGTCGACGTGGTCCACGCCTGCAACCCGCCCGACCTGCTGTTCCTGCCCGCCCGTTGGCTCAAGCGGCGCGGTGCGCGGTTCGTCTTCGACCAGCACGACCTGGTGCCCGAGCTGTACCTCTCCCGGTTCGACCGCGGCGAGGACCTGCTCTACCGCGGCGTGTGCGCGCTGGAACGGATGACCTACCGGGCCGCGGACGTCGTGCTCGCCACGAACGAGAGCTACCGGGACGTCGCGGTCAGCCGTGGCGGGCAGCGGCCGGAAGACGTCTTCGTGGTGCGCAGCGCGCCCCAGACCGACCGGTTCCAGCCGGTACCGCCCGAGCCGGAACTCAAGCGCGGCAAGCCCCATCTGCTGTGCTACCTCGGCGTCATGGGACCCCAGGACGGTGTCGACTACGCCCTGCGGGCCCTCGCGAAACTGCGCGACGACCTCGGCCGGACCGACTGGCACGCGGTGTTCGTCGGCTCCGGCGACGCCTTCGACGCCATGGTGGAGCTGTCCCGAAAGCTCGGCCTTGCCGAGCAGGTGCAGTTCACCGGGCGCATCCCGGACGCCGACCTGGTGCGCTACCTGTCCACCGCGGACGTGTGCCTCTCGCCCGACCCGCGCAATCCGCTCAACGACGTGTCGACCATGAACAAGGTCCTGGAGTACATGGCCATGGGCCGGCCGATCGTCTCGTTCGACCTCCGCGAGGCACGCGTCTCCGCCGGCGATGCCGCCGTCTACGCGCCCGCCAACGACGAGGCCGAGTTCGCGAAGCTCGTCGCGCTGCTGCTGGACGATCCGGCGAGGCGTGCCGAGATGGGCAAGATCGGCCAGGAGCGGATCACCGGACAGCTCTCCTGGCGGAACTCGCAAGCGGCGCTGCTCGCCGCCTACACCGCTGCCTGCCGCGACCGCGCGCCGGTCCCGGCGGGCCGCCCCGCCCGCACAGGGAGGAGGCCGCTCCGTTGAGCGACGACACGATACGCCTGGTCACGATCGGGCGGATTCTCCGCCGCCGCCGTCGGCTCCTCGCCCTCCTCGTCGTGGTGGGCGCGCTCGTCGGCTACGGCACCTCGGTGCTGTTCCCGCCGCAGTACACGGCGTCGGCATCGGTCCTGCTGCCGGGGCAGTGGGAGGAGCGCGAACTGCTGACCCAGGCGGAGATCGCGACCAGTTCGGTCGTGGTCGACCGCGTGGCCGCCACGCTCCACTGGCAGGGCGTCAGCGGCGGCGACCTGCGGGACAAGGTGAGCGCCGCCGCCGCGAACGGGAACATCATCAAGATCTCGGGCACGGCCGACACCCCGGAGCGCGCCCAACGGCTCGCCGACCGGTCGGCCCAGCAGTTCGTCGCCTTCGCCGCGCGCGTCGCGGGCGACAGCACCGACTCCGACGCGGCCACGGGTCCCGAGGCACTGCGGCAGCAGGTGGAGGAGACCAACCGCCGGATCACCGACCTGTCCAAGGCCGCCGATCCGGGACAGACCGTGGAGAGCGTGCAGGCCCGCACCGCGCTCGCAAACCTGCGCACAGCGCTGGAAGAGGCCATGCAGAAACTGGACGAGGCCGACCCGGCGACCAACAAGGCCGGCATGGTGGTCATGGGACCGGCGGCCCGGCCGACCGGCGAGGCGCCACCGACAAGGGTGCAGCTCATCGTCGGCGGGGCGCTGCTGGCGTTCCTGCTCACCGTCATCGCCCATCTGGCCGCCGCCCGGATGAACCGCCGGCTGCGCACCGAACCCGAGATCGCCGCGGCACTGGGCTCGACGCTGCTCGGCACCGTCGACGTGCCCGAGGAACGGCCCGTCCACCGGCCCGAGGACAGCGGCCGGTCGGCCCGGATCCGCCGACTGCTCGGCGCCGACACCCGGTGGGACGTCCCGGACCCGCAGAACTACGGCGACGAGGCCGGCCGGCGGATCCGCTACCGGCGGGTGTGCGTGCGCCTGCGCAACCAGCTGCCGGCCCCCCGGCGCCTGCTCGTCGTCGTACCGGACGGCGACGGGACCGCCCGCCGGGCCGCCGATCAGCTCGTCGCCGAGGCCAAGAGCGATCCGGTGCTGCGGGTGGTGGACGTCGCGGTGTCCCAGCCGCTGGTCCCCGACCGCGACACCGAGTCCGGAGTCCTGGTCGTGCTCAGCGCGGGCAGCTGGACCGCGGGGGAGCTCGCCGCCGTCGCCGAGGCCTGCGCGGACGCCAGGCACGAGGTCGTCGGCATCGTCGTCGCCGGCACGGTCCGGGCCCGGCCTACGCGCTCCGCCGACCGGCCCGCGGACGACACCCCGCTGGCCCTCGCGGTTCCCGGCAACACGACGGGAGGTCCGGCATGACGACGCGTACGACCGCGGAGCCGTCGGCCGCCACTCCACTGCTCGACCTGCACGCGCTGGTGGTGGCGGTGCGCAGGCGCCGCCGCCTCTGGGGTTCCGTGGCCCTGCTGGGGCTGCTCCTCGGCGCGGCCGTGGCCGTCCTGCTGCCGCCACCGCCGAGCGCGACGGCCAAGGTGCTGGTCGTGCACCAGGAGGACCAGCCGAACGACACCGGAACGCTGATCCGTACCGACGTCGCGCTGCTGGGCACCACACGGATCGCCGACAAGGCCCTGCAGGCCCTCAAGTCCCCGGAGAGACCCGAGGACTTCATGAAGGACTACCGGGGCACCGGCCTGACCAACAACCTGCTGCAGATCGATGTGACGGGCAAGAGCGACGAGGAGGCGGTGGCCCGGGCCACCGCGCTGGCCGAGGCGTTCGTCGCGGACCATGTGCGAAGGATGCGGGAAGCCGCGCAGGCCGAGGCCAAGGCCCTGCTCGACCAGCGCGACCGCATGCGGGACGAGCTGACCGAGGTCAACAACGCGATCGGCGACCGACCGGAGAGCGACCCGCAGGCGTCGGCGAGCCTTGAGTCCCTCTTCGCCCGCCGGGCCCTGCTCAACTCACGGATCGCCGACTTCGACCAGCGCGCCGCGGACGCGCGCACCGGCACACCCAAGGTCATCGCCGGCACCCAGATCGTGGACGCCCCGCGCGCGGTCGAGCACTCCCTGCCGAGATCCGCCGCCACCAACGCCGTGATCGGGCTCGTCCTCGGGCTCGTCCTCGGGCTCGGGCTGGCCGCGGTCGGCACAGTGGTCGCGGACCGACCCGTGCTGCGCAAAGAGATCGCGGCGAACCTGGGCGCCTCGGTCGTCGCGGAACTGCGCGCCCTGCCCCGCTGGTCGCCCGGGCTGTGGCGGCCCCGACGGGCCCGGGCGGCCCGCGAACGGCTCACCGCGACCCTGGCCCGCGCCGTGCGCGGCTCCGCGGAACCGGTGTCGCTGCTGGAACTGGGCTGTGCGCGCAGCACGAGCGTGATCGCCCTGAACGTCGCCAGGGCGCTGGCGGCGGAGGGACCGGTAGTCGTCATCGACGGCCTGCCCGGACGGGAACTCGCCAACAGCCGCCAGGAGCCGGGAGGCCCGACCGTTATCAGGGGCGAGGACGCCGCGGCCGTGCCGAAGCAGGCACGCCGGCTCGGCGTCGGCTCGGTCGCGCCCGGCACGGCGTGGACCGATCTGCAGTACCTCGGCGCCCGGACCGTGCTCGTCGTGCGGGCCGGGCACGGCAGCGCCGCATGGCTGCACACCGTGGCGCGGCAGCTCGCGGACCAGCGCATACCGGTGATCGGTGTGGTGCTGATCGACCCCGATCCGCGCGACCGGACCGACGGCACGCTGTGGGACGGGCTGCACACCGCGCTGCGCGGCGCCCAGGAGCGGCCCGCCCAGCAGCACGGGACGGGCCGCCCGCGGACGGAACGACCCTCGATGACGGCCGCACGCGTCCCGTACAGCGACCAGGAGGCCAGGTAGAACATGTGTGGCATCGCAGGCACTTACCGATGGCCGGACGGAAAGGCCGTGACCGACCGGCTCACCGATGTCCTCGCCCACCGCGGCCCGGACGGGGCGGGCCGCTACAGCCACTCGGCCGGTGACGGCGAAGTGCACCTCGGGCACCGCCGGCTGGCCATCATCGACCTGTCCGAGACCGGCGCCCAGCCGATGGTCTCCGACGGCCTCTCCCTCACGTACAACGGCGAGCTGTACAACGCGCCGCAACTGCGTACCGAGCTGGCGGCCACCGGGGTGCGCTTCCGCGGCACCTCCGACACCGAGGTGCTCCTTGAGGCCTGGCGGCGCTGGGGCACCGACTGCCTGCCCCGGCTGCGCGGCATGTTCGCGTTCGCCGTCTTCGACGAGCGGACCGGTGAGCTGGTGCTCGCCCGCGACCAGCTCGGCATCAAGCCGCTGTTCCTGCTCCGGCGCGGCGGCGGCCTGATGTTCGCCTCCGAACTCAAGGCGCTCGCCGCCGTGACCGGCGGAACGCTGGAGGTGGACCAGGCGGCCCTGGTGGCCTCACTGCTCTACTACTGGGTGCCGGACTCGCGCTGCGCGTTCCGCGAGGCGGAGAAGCTGCCGCCGGGAAGCTGGCTGCGGTGCCGGCCCGACGGCCGGATCGAGCGCGGCCGGTACTGGAACCTCAAGGACGTCGCCGCCGAAGGCCGGGAGCGCGCCCGCAGCGGTGAACTCCCGGACCTGGCCGCCGTCGTCGAGGAGTCGACCCGGCAGCACCTGCTCTCCGACGTCCCCGTGGCGACCTTCCTCTCCGGCGGTCTCGACTCCAGCTATCTGACCGCGCTGGCGGCCCGCGACCGGCCGGGGATCTCCGCATACACGATCGGGTTCCGCGCCGAGGACGCCAAGTTCGAGGCGATGCCGGACGATCTGCGCTACGCCCGGCAGGTGGCCGAGCAGTTCGGCGTCGACCTGCACGAGATCGAGATCGCCCCGGACGTGCTCGACCTGCTGCCGCGGATGACGCACCACCTGGACGAGCCGATCGGCGACCCCGCCGCGATCAACACCTTCCTGATCTGCTCGGCCGCCCGCGAGGCCGGGGTCAAGGTGATGCTCTCCGGCATGGGCGCGGACGAGCTGTTCGCCGGCTACCGCAAGCACCTCGCCAACCTGCTCGCGCTGCGCTACCAGCGCATCCCGCGACCCCTGCGGCGCGGCCTGTCCGCGACGGTGGACCGCCTGCCGGTCGCCACCGCCCGCCGCGGCTACCGGTCGGTGCGCTTCGCGAAGCGGTTCCTCTCCTTCGCCGACCTGCCGGAGGAGACCGCGTTCCGGCGCAGCTACACCATGTACGACCAGGACGAACTGCTCGCCCTGGTCAATCCGGACCTGGCCGGGACGGTCGACGACGTGCTGACCGAGCACGCGGACATCTACGAGGACAACGACCTCGACGACTTCGTCAACCGCATGTGCCTGGGCGACGCCCGGATGTTCCTGCCGGGCCTGAACCTCGCCTACACCGACCGCTCCAGCATGGCCGCGTCGACCGAGGTGCGGGTGCCGTACGTGGACGTCGAGGTGGTCAGGGCGGCGTTCGCCGTGCCCGGCGACCGCAAGATCGTCGGACGGCAGGGCAAGGCCGTCCTCAAGGAGGCGGCCACCTCGATCCTGCCCCGGGAGATCGTCTACCGGCCCAAGGGCCTGTTCAGCGCCCCGCTGCGCGCCTGGATGAGCCGGGACCTGGCACCGCTGGTGCGCGAGGTGGTGAACGACGGCGTGCTCGTCAACTCCGGGATCCTGCGCCGTGACGCGCTGGCCCGCATGGTCGCCGAGGACGCCGCCGGGCAGCGGGACTTCTCCAAACATCTGTGGCACGTGCTGACCCTTGAGTACTGGTATCGCGACGCGACCTCCGGGTCCGGCCGGAGCGAGGCGGCATGACACGGCACGGCATGACACGCACGGCATGACACCGCACGACCGCACGACGGCTTGACGGCGTAGAAATCAAGAGGAGCTCGGGTGAAACAGGTTGTGCAGAACTACAAGAGCGGCGAACTGGCGCTGCTCGACGTGCCCGTGCCGGGGTGCAAGCCCGGCGGGGTGCTGGTCCGCAGCGCCTACTCGCTGATCTCCACCGGCACCGAGCTCATGAAGGTGTCCGAGGCCGGTATGTCGATGGTGGGCAAGGCCCGCTCCCGGCCGGACCAGGTGGCCAAGGTCATGCAGAGCGTGGCCACCAACGGGGTGCCCGCCACCTACCGCAAGGTGATGGGCAAGCTCGACTCGTACACACCGCTCGGCTACTCGCTGGCCGGGGTGGTCGAGCAGGTCGGGCCCGGGATCGACGATGTGAAGGTCGGCGACCTCGTGGCCTGCGCGGGCAACGAGCACGCGCTGCACGCCGAGCTGAACTGGGTGCCGAAGAACCTCTACGCCCCGGTACCCGACGGCCTCGCGCCACGGCACGCGGCCTTCGGCACGGTCGGGTCGATCGCGATGCAGGGCGTCCGGCAGGGCGAGCCGCAGCTCGGCGAGGTGGCGCTGGTCATCGGCCTCGGCCTGATCGGGCAGCTCGTGGCCCAGCTCCTCACCGCCTCGGGCGTACGCGTCGTCGGGGCCGACCCCGACCCGGCGCGCTGCGAACTCGCCGAGCGCCTGGGCGCCGTGGCCTGCGGGGATCCCGCGTCCGCGGCCGTGGAGGCGGCCGTCGCCGAACTCACCGACGGCCACGGCGTGGACCAGGTGTATCTGGCCGCGGGCGGCGGCAGCAACCAGCCCGTCGAGCTGGCCGCCCGGCTCTGCAGGGACCGCGGCCGGGTCGTCGACATCGGCAAGTGCCGTCTGGACCTGCCCTGGAACGCGTACTACGAGAAGGAACTCGACGTCCGCTTCTCCCGCAGTTACGGCCCCGGGCGCTACGACCCGGCGTACGAGCTGGAAGGACGGGACTACCCGATCGGCTATGTGCGCTGGACCGAGCGCCGCAACCTGGCGTGCTTCCTCGACCTCCTCGCCCGTGGCCGCGTCGACGTGGAGCCCCTGATCTCGCACGTCGCCGCCTTCGACGATGCCGTCGAGACCTACCAGCGCCTGAAGGACGGCGAGTTGAAGGCCGTAGCCGTCCTGTTCCGCTACCCGGGCCGCACGGAGGACCCGGCCGGGGCGGAGACCCCCGCGCCCACGGTGACCGTGCCTGCCGTGCCCGCGGTGCGACGCGGCGGCACGGCGGCCACCCCGGCCCGGTCGGCCGACGCGCCCGTGCGGGTGGCGTTCGCCGGCGCCGGGAACTACGCGACGTCGATGCTGCTGCCGCACCTGGCACAGCGCGACGGCGTCGAGCTGTCCACGGTCGTCACCACGACGGCCTTGTCCGCGGCCAACGCGAAGCGGAAGTTCGGCTTCGACGAGGCGAGCACCGATCTCGACGCCGTGCTCGACGACAAGTCCATCGACGCGGTCTTCGTCGTCACCCGGCACAGCTCGCACGCCGAACTGACCCGCAGAGCGCTGCTCGCGGGCAAGGCGGTGTTCGTGGAGAAGCCCCTCGCCCTCTCCGAGGACGAACTGGCCGGTGTGCTCGCGGCGGTGGAGGAGTCCGGCAACGACCGGCTGCAGGTGGGCTTCAACCGCCGCTTCGCACCGCTGCTCCAGGAGGCCAAGAAGCGGTTCGGCGCCAGGACCGGCCCGGCGAGTCTGCGCTACCTGGTCAACGCGGGCCGCCTGCAGCACGGCAGCTGGTACCTCCAACAGGGCACCGAGGGCTCCCGGTTCGCCGGTGAGGGCGGCCACTTCATCGACACGGCGAGCTGGCTCCTCGACGCGGACCCGGTATCGGTGTACGCCACCGCCGCGCCCGGCAACGAGGACCTGCAGGTGCTGCTGCGATACCCCGACGGGTCCACCGCCACCATCAGTTACGTCACCACCGGCGCGGCCGGCTTCCCCAAGGAGACCCTGGACCTCGTCGCGGACGGCAAGGTGCTGCGGCTCGACGACTTCGTCCGTGCCTCGCTGTATGCCGACGGCGGGGCCGGACGCAAGCGCTGGGTCAGTTCACGGCTGCCCAAGGCCCGGGACAAGGGGCAGAACGCCGAACTGGCCGCGTTCATCAAGGCCGTGCGGACCGGCGGCCCCATGCCGGTGCCGCTGGAGTCGCTGGTCGCCACCACGGCGGCCACCCTCGCCGTGCCGTCCGGCCTGGCCGGCGGCGCGCCGGTGACGTTGGCGAGGGCGCGATGACCGTGAGCACCACCGCGGGCTGGTACCTGCGGCGACTGTCCCGGATGGGACCGCTGGAGGTCGCAGGACGGGCGGGCGACACGGTCCGCAGACGGCGCTGGCGGGCCGAGCCGCCCGACGCGCCCGACGTGACCGGCGCCCGGTTCACCGCGTTACTGCCCGCGGGGACGCTCGCCGCGATAGCCCCGGACGCCGCGAAACGTCTCGTCGCCGAGGCGGACCGGCTGATGGAGGGGCACGCCGAGTTCTTCGGGGTGGTCCGCGACGACCTGGCCGATCCGGACTGGTGGTACGACCCGAAGACCGGGCGCCGGGCCCCGGGGGGCTACGCCTTCGACGTGCCGTACCGCAGCGAGGACGCGGCCGGGGACATCAAGCAGATCTGGGAGCCGTCCCGGCACCAGTACCTCACCGTGCTCGCCGCCGCCTACGCGATCACCGGTGACGAGCGGTACGCCGAGCGCGTGGCCGGGCAGCTGCGGTCGTGGTGGGCGGTCAACCCGCCGCTGCACGGCGTGCACTGGATCAGCGGTATCGAGCTGGGGATCCGGCTGCTGTCCTGGGTGTGGATCCGCCGGCTCCTCGACGGCTGGCCGGGCGCGGCCCCTCTCTTCGAGGACAACCCGGTGGCGCGGAACCAGATCTGGCACCACCAGCGCTGGCTGGCCGCCTTCCCCAGCCGGGGCTCGTCGGCGAACAACCATGTCATCGCCGAGGCGGCCGGGCAGTTCGCGGCGGCGTGCGCGTTCGGCTGGTTCCCCTCCTCCGCACGGTGGCGGACCGACGCGCTGCGGACCCTCGACCGGCAGCTGCGCGCCAACACCTTCGGCTCCGGCCTCAACCGCGAACTGGCCAGCGAGTACCACGGACTCGTACTGGAACTGGGCCTGGCCGCGCTGGCCGAGGCGGACGCCGCCGGCGTACCGGTCCCCGCGACGGTCCGCCTGGTGCTGCTGCGGATGACCGACGCGCTCGCCGCCGTCGTGGACGACCGGCTGCGGCCACCGCGCCAGGGGGACGCGGACGACGGACACGGTCTGGTCGTGGACGGCACGGGCACCGACCGCTGGGCCTCGCTGCTGGCCACCGGGGACGCCGTGTTCGGCCGGCTCGACTGGTGGCCGGAGGTGACCGGCACCGATGTACGCACCCCGCTGCTGGCCGCGCTCGTCCGCCCGTACGCGAAGGGCCGGCCGTCCCCGAAGAACCAGCCCTCCCCGGAAAAGGGGGCCGCGCAGGCCGTGGCCCGCCCGGCGAGCCGGCCGGCCCACTTCGCCGACGCGGGCATGACGGTCCTCCGGGGCCCCGCCAAGATCTGGTGCCGCTGCGACGGCGGTCCGCACGGCTTCCTGTCCATCGCCGCGCACGCCCACGCGGACGCGCTGTCCGTGGAGGTCCGGCACGACGGGGTCGACGTCCTCGCCGACCCGGGGACGTTCTGCTACCACGGGCAGCCCGAGTGGCGGCAGTACTTCCGCTCCACCCTCGGCCACAACACCCTGCAGCTGGACGGCACCGACAGTTCCGTCTCCGGCGGCCCGTTCCTGTGGACCCGGCATGCCCGCAGCCGCGTCCTCGACACGGACACCTCCGACGAGGGCGTGTCCCGCTGGTGCGCCGAGCACGACGGGTACCAGGGCTCCGTGCACCGCCGCCGGGTCGAACTGACCGCCAAAACAGCGGAGTTGCGCGTGGTGGACGAGGTCCGGGGCCCGCGCCGGGCCGCGCGCCTGGCCTTCCACCTGGGGCCGGCGATCACCGCGGACCTGGCGGGAGACCGGGCCGTACTCACCTGGACGCGGGACGGCGAGAAGCGCTCCGCGGTCCTCGACCTGCCCGGGCAGCTCGACTGGGGGGCGCACCGCGGCGAGAGCGACCCGCCGCTCGGCTGGTACTCCCCGGGCTTCGGGCGCAAGGAGCCCGCCACCACGCTCGTCGGCACCGGCTTCACCGACAGCGCGCAGCAGTTCACGACCGTACTCGGGTTCCGCGACTAGGGAGGGGAGGAAGCGTGCGATTCAAGTGGCGCAAGCGGGCGTTGCCGGTGGCGGCGCTGGCTCTGCTGGCGACCGGGTGCGTGAGCACGCCGGGCCCCCCGTCGAAGCCGACCGCCGCGCCGTCCACATCCGGCGCCCGGTCCGTGGCCGGGGTGTGCGCCAAGCCCGCGGCCGGACCGGCGAAGGCACCGGAGGGCGCGGTGACGGTCGACCCCGCGAAGACCGGTGACCTGGCCACCAAGACCAAGAGCAGCCCTCCGAACACCACGTTCTGGCTCAAGCCGGGAACGCACAGGCTCGAAGCGAACCGCTACGCCCAGGTCATCCCCAAGAAGGGAGACCGCTACCTCGGCGCGCCGGGCGCGGTCCTCGACGGCCGCAAGACCAACCAGTACGCGTTCGGCGGCAGCGCCCGTGACGTCACCATCAGCCATCTGACCGTGCAGAACTTCGTCGCGCCGCACGACGAGGGCGTGGTCAACCACGACTCGGCCGACGGATGGGTGATCGAGCACGCCACGGTCCAGCGCAACTCCGGCGCCGGGCTGATGGCCGGCGCCCGCCAGCAGGTCCGCGCCAGCTGTCTGCGCGCCAACGGCCAGTACGGCATGAACGCGTACAAGGCCGGCGGCCCCCTCAAGGACCTGGTCATCGAGGGCAACGAGATCACGGGCAACAACACCGGCGACTGGGAGCGGCGGCGGGAGGGCTGCGGCTGCACCGGAGGCGTCAAGTTCTGGGCCGTCGACGGCGCCGACATCCGAGGCAACTGGGTGCACGACAACCGCGGCGCCGGACTGTGGGCGGACACCAACAACAACGACTTCCGTATCGAGAACAATGTGCTTGAGGACAACGACGGCGCCGCGCTGATGTACGAGACCAGCTACAACGCGGTCATCCGCAAGAACACGATCCGGCGGAACAACTGGGTCGAGGGCCGCCGGTACGCCGAGCGCGGCGACAGCTTCCCCTTCGCGACCGTCTACCTCTCCGAGTCCGGCGGCGAACCCCGGGTCCGCGCCCGCACGGACAAGATCGAGATCTACGGGAACGTCCTGGAGAACAACTGGTCCGGCATCACCCTGTGGGAGAACGCCGACCGGTTCTGCAACAGCCCCGCCAACACCTCGTCCGGCGACTGCACGTTGCTGACGCCGGACACCGACCGCTGCGTGCGGCCGGCGATCGCCCGAGCGCCGCTCTACGGCGACTGCCGGTGGAAGACCCAGCGCGTGGACATCCACGACAACCGCTTCACGCTGGACAAGTCCGTCGTCAAGTGCACGGCGAAGTGCGACCGCATGGCGGTGCTCTCCAACTACGGCACCTATCCGAAGTGGTCGCCGTACAAGGGCGAGCGGGTGGCCGAGGCGATCGTCCGCAAGCAGCACAACCGCTGGCACGACAACGTGTACGTCGGACCCTGGCAGTTCGTCGCCCACGACCCCAGCCGGGTGCTCGACTTCGGCCAGTGGCAGGGCACGCCCTACCGGCAGGACAGCGGCAGCACCCTCGACCCGCGGGCCGGTGGCTGAGATGACCGAGGACCTGCGGAGCGGCACACCGAAGCTCGTCGGCGTCGTCTGGGGACTGCTGATCCTCAACACGCTGGGCTCCGCCGGGGCGAAGACCATCGTCCCGCTGCCGCGCTCGCTCATCCAGCTGGTCACCATGGGCGCGCTGGTCGCCGCGTTCACGCTGGCGCTCGCGCTCAATCTCCGGCTGCGCATCCGGGCCAGCGCCTTCGTGCTCCTGCTCACCCTGCTGCTGGTGCCGAGCCTGATCTCCAGCCTCCAACTGGAGTCGGGGCTGGGCGCGTTGTTCCGCTGCGCCCGGCTGGCCCTCTTCGTCGGCACGCTGTGGCTGCTCAGCCGCTGGTGGGACGGCGACCTGACGTTCGTACGGCACCACATCCGGATGTACTTCGCGGTGCTCGGGTCGGTCGCCGCCGGGCTGGTCGTCTCACCGGGCGCGGCCATGCCCGAGCTGTACGGCGGGCGGCTGGTCGGCGCGCTGTGGCCGCTCACCCCGCCGCAGATCGGACAGTACGCGGCGGTGATCATCGGGCTCACCGTGCTGCTCGTACTGGGCCGCCGGGCCGACCGGACCAGCGCGACGGTCGTCATCGTGCCCTCGCTCGTCCTGCTCGCGCTGACCCACACCCGGACGGCCACCATCGGCATGCTCATCGGGCTGGTGCTGGCGATCGGCTCGCTCGTCCTGACCAGCGCCGCCGCCCGCCGCTTCTTCACCTGGGCGGTGCTCGTCGCCGTGGTGGCCGCGGTGGGATTCGCCTCCGCGCTGCGGGCCTGGTTCCTGCGCGGACAGAGCGAGGAGAACCTCACCAGCCTCACCGGCCGGGCCAAGGTCTGGGACGCCCTGCTGGCGGCGCCCCGGACGGCCGGGGAGAAACTGTTCGGGATGGGCCTGGGCGACAAGTCGTTCGGCGGGCTGCCGATCGACAACAGCTGGCTGGCCGTCTACCACGAGCAGGGCTGGATCGGCGTCACCCTCGTGGCGGCCGTCTTCGTCGTGCTGGGCGGGGTCGCGCTGCTGCGGCCCCCCTCGCTGCCGAGGGCCTGCGCGATTTTCCTGATCAGCTACTGCGCCATCGCGTCGTACACCGAGGCGGGCCTCGGCGACGCCTCGCCGTATCTGCTCCATCTGGCCCTGGCCGCCTCGCTGCTGGCGGTACCCGCCCCGCCCCCGCCCCCGTTGCAGCCCGCAGTCCCCAGACGACATGTCCCGAGCTGGGCCAAGGAGGGGAGGTGACCTCGAACATGCACGTCCTCGTGGTGCACAACCGCTACAACTCGGCACAGCCGAGCGGGGAGAACAAGGTCGTGGACCAGGAGGTGGAGCTGCTGCGTGCGGCCGGCCACCGGGTCGGCCTGTTCGAGCGGCGCAGCGACGACATCGCCGCCCGGTCCCTGCTGGGCAAGGCCGCGCTGCCGCTGCTCGTGCCGTGGAACCCGGCGGTCCGCTCGGAGCTGGCCGACCGGCTCCGCACCGAGCGGCCGGACGTGGTGCACATCCACAACGTCTTCCCGCTGCTGTCGCCCGCGGTGCTCGCCGCCTGCGCCGACGCGGGCGTGCCCGCCGTCGCCACGCTGCACAACTACACCCAGGTCTGCCCGCCCGGCACGCTCCAGCGGGACGGCCGGCCGTGCACCGAGTGCGTCGGCTCTTCGCCGCTGCCCGCCGTGCGGCACGGCTGCTACCGCGGCTCCCGGCTGGCGACGGTGCCGCTCGCGGTCAGCCTGTCGGTCAACCGGCGGCGGTGGTGGTCCGGCGTGGAGCGGTTCTTCTGCATCTCCGCCGCACAGCGCGACGTCCTGGTGCGGTCCGGCATGCCCGCCGAACGGCTCGCGGTGAAGCACAACTTCGTGCCCGAACCGGACGTCCGCCGCTCGGGCCCCGGCGAGCACCTGCTCTACCTCGGCCGCCTCGCGGAGGCCAAGGGCGTACGGCTGCTGATGGCCGCGTGGGACGAGATCGCCGCGAGCGGCGGGGTGGGCGTACCGCTCGTGATCGCCGGTACGGGACCGCTGGAGGCCGAGGTGAGTGCCTGGGCGGCGGACCGGGACGACGTGCGCCACGTAGGCCTGTACGACCCCGCCCAGTGCCGGCAAGCCATCGCGCGGTCGGTCGCCGTGGTGGCCCCCTCGACCTGGCTGGAGGCGTTCGGCCTGGTGGCCGTGGAGGCCATGGCGGCGGGGGTGCCGACCGTGGCCGCCGGTCACGGAGCCTTCGTCGAACTCGTCGAGGACGGGGTGAGCGGGCTGCTGCACCAGCCGGGCGAGCCCGCCTCGCTCGCCTCCTGCCTGCGCCGGATCACGGCCGGGCAGGAGCGCAACCAGGAGATGGGCCGGGCGGCCCGGCGCCGGTACGAGCAGGGCTTCAGCCCGGCCGTCGGCCTCGAACGCCTGGTGGAGGGGTACCGCACCGCGATCGCGGGTCGGTCCGGCGGCGGGGACGGCCCGCCGCCGATACGTGACGGAATCACTGGCTCGCGGCGGGGACACCGGCGCGAGCGGGATGGGGGCAGTAGATGACACGATGCCGACTCTGCGGCTCGGCGGCGCTGGAAAGCGTCGTCGACCTGGGAGCGACCCCGCCGTGCGAGAGCTTTCTCGCCGCGGACCGACTGGACGAACCCGAGCCGGCGTACCCGCTGCACCTGCGGGTCTGCACCGACTGCTGGCTCGCGCAGATCCCTCCGCTGATCACGCCGGAGGACACGTTCAAGGAGTACGCGTACTTCTCCTCGTACTCGACCTCCTGGGTGGAGCACGCGCGGACGTTCGTCGCCGACGCCGTGCAGCGGGTGGGGCTCGGCCCCGACGCCTTCGTGGTCGAGGTCGCGAGCAACGACGGATACCTGCTCAAGCACGTGGTGGACCGGGGGATCCGCTGCCTGGGCATCGAGCCGTCGGTGAACGTCGGGGCCGCGGCCCGGGACGCGGGGGTGCCCACGCTCACGGAGTTCCTGTCCCCGCGGACCGGCGCCGCCGTCCGCGCCGAGCACGGCCCGGCGAACCTGGTCGTCGCCAACAACGTGTACGCGCACATCCCCGACGTGGTCGGCTTCACCCAGGGACTGCGCGCCCTGGTCGCCGACGACGGCTGGGTCTCCATCGAGGTGCAGCACCTGCTGACCCTCATCGAGGAGAACCAGTACGACACGATCTACCACGAGCACTTCCAGTACTACACGGTCGCGTCCGCGGCCCGGGCGCTGGCCAGTGGCGGACTCACGCTCGTGGACGTCGAGTTGCTGCCCACGCACGGCGGCTCCATCCGGCTGCTGGCCCGGCCCGCCGAGGTGGCGGGCGAGCCGTCCCGTCGGGTGGCCGAGGTACTGGACCGGGAGAAGGCCGCCGGGCTCCAGGAGCTGTCCGGATACACCGAGTTCTCCGCGCGGGTCGCCAAGGTCCGCCGGGACCTCCTGAAGTTCCTCATCGAGGCGGCCGAGCGCGGCGAGACGGTCGTCGGCTACGGCGCCCCCGGCAAGGGCAACACCCTGCTCAACCACTGCGGCATCCGGCCCGACCTGCTCGCGTACACCGTCGACCGCAACCCCTACAAGCACGGCAGGTTCACCCCGGGCACCCGCATCCCGATCCTGGCGCCCGAGCAGATAGCCGCCGACAAACCGGACTACGTCCTCGTCCTGCCGTGGAACCTGCGCACCGAGCTGGTCGAGCAGTTGTCCTACGTGCACGAGTGGGGCGGCCGGCTGGTCTTTCCCATTCCGGAACTCAGCATCGTCGAGGACGCGTCGTGAAGGAGATCGCAGCATGAAGGTTGTTCTGTTCTGCGGCGGTTACGGACTGCGCATGCGCGACGGAGCCTCCGACGACACGCCCAAGCCGATGGCGATGGTCGGCCCCCGACCGCTGATCTGGCACGTCATGCGCTACTACGCGTACTTCGGGCACACGGAGTTCATCCTGTGCCTCGGCTACGGGGCGCACCACATCAAGAACTTCTTCCTCAACTACGAGGAGACGACGTCCAACGACTTCGTGCTGCGGGGAGGACGCACCGAGCTGCTGTCCACCGACATAGCCGACTGGACGATCACGTTCGCGCAGACCGGCATCGAGTCCCCGATCGGGGAGCGGCTGCGCCGGGTACGGCACCACCTCGACGGCGACGAGATGTTCCTCGCCAACTACGCCGACGTGCTCACCGACGCCCCGCTGCCCCAGATGATCGACCAGTTCGCCCGTCGCGACGCCGGCGCGTCGATGATGGTGGTGCCTCCGCAGTCCTCGTTCCACTGCGTGGACCTCGGCGAGGACGGCCTGGTCGGAGGCATCACCGCGGTGAGCGACATGCCGCTGTGGGAGAACGGCGGCTACTTCGTGCTCCGCCAGGAGATCTTCGACCACATCCCGGCGGGCGGCGACCTGGTCGCCGACGGATGCGCCCAACTGGCCAAGCAGGGAAGGCTGGTGGCGCACCAGCACCGCGGCTTCTGGAAGCCGACCGACACCGTCAAGGAGAAGGCCGCGCTCGACGAGGCCTACGCCCGGGGCGACCGCCCGTGGGCCGTGTGGGAGCGGGACGGCGTGACCGCGGACAGAGCCGGCGTCACGGCGGGGACCGCGTGATCGGGCTCGGGTCCGGACGTCTGGACCGGATCGTCGCGGTGGGCGCGCACTGCGACGACATCGCCATCGGCGCCGGCGGCACCCTGCTGACGATGTGCCTCGCCCGGCCCGGCCTCCGCGTCGACGCCCTGGTGCTCACCGGCGGCGGCAGCGAGCGCGAGCAGGAGGAGCAGGCCGCGCTCGCCGCCTTCTGCCCCGGCGCCGACCTGCGGCTGACCGTGCTCAAACTGGCCGACGGCCGGCTGCCGGCGCAGTGGGAGGAGGCCAAGGCCGCCGTCGAGGAGCTGCGCGCGCGCACCGACCCGGACCTGGTCCTCGCCCCGCGCACCGACGACGCGCACCAGGACCACCGCGGCCTGGCGCGACTGCTGCCCACCGCGTTCCGCGACCACCTCGTACTCGGCTACGAGATCGTCAAATGGGACGGCGACCTCGGCCGGATGGCGGCGTACCAGCCGCTGACACCGGACACCGCCGAACAGAAGGTGCGGCTGCTGCAGGAGCACTACCCCTCGCAGCGGCACCGGCCCTGGTACGACCGGGAGGCCTTCCTCGGCCTCGCACGCATCCGCGGCATCGAATGCCACGCGCGCTACGCCGAGGCGTTCGCCGTCCACAAACTCACGCTCGACCTGGGCACTTGTGACCTGGGCACTTCACCACTGGGGGAATGAACCTTGCGCGTACTGCTGACCGGACACCAGGGCTACCTGGGCACCGTGATGGCCCCGGTCCTCAGCTCCGCCGGACACGAGGTCGTCGGCCTGGACGCCGGCCTGTTCGCCGACTGCGTCCTCGGCCCGCGGCCCGACGACCCGCAGGGGCACCGGGTGGACCTGCGCGACATCACGGCCGACCACGTGGCCGGGGTGGACGCCGTGATCCACCTGGCCGCGCTCTCCAACGACCCGCTGGGATCGCTGGCGCCCGACCTCACCTACGACATCAACCACCACGCCTCCGTACGACTGGCCCGGCTGGCCCGCGAAGCCGGGGTGCGGCGCTTCCTGTACGCGTCCACCTGCTCGGTCTACGGCGCGGCCGGCGGCGGTGAACTCGTGGCCGAGGACGCCCCGCTGCGCCCCGTGACGCCGTACGCGGAGTCGAAGGTGCGGGTGGAGGACGACCTGCACGCGCTCGCCGACGACGACTTCAGCCCCGTGTTCATGCGCAACGCCACCGCCTTCGGCTACTCGCCCCGGCTGCGCGCCGACATCGTGCTGAACAACCTGGTGGGCCACGCGCTCCTGTCCGGCGAGGTGCTGGTGCTCTCGGACGGCACACCCTGGCGCCCGCTGGTGCACGCCGCAGACATCGCACGGGCCTTCACGGCCGCGCTGAGCGCGCCCAGGGAGGCCGTGCACGACCGGGCGTTCAACATCGGCAGCGAGGTCAACAACGTCACGGTCGCCGAGATCGCCGAACAGGTCGCCGAGGCGGTCGCCGGCTCGAAGGTGCGGATCACCGGTGAGAACGGCGCCGACCCGCGCTCGTACCGGGTGGACTTCTCCCGGTTCCGTGCCGCGATCCCCGGCTTCGACTGCGAGTGGACGGTGAAGCAGGGCGCCCACGAACTCGCCGACGCCTACCGGAAACACGGGCTGACCAAGGAGGACTTCGAGCGGCGCTTCACCCGCCTCGCCGTGCTGCGCGCGGCCTCCGAGGCCGGCTCCGTCGACGACACCCTGCGGTGGCGCCGATGACCACGCCCGGCGAACAGATGCACGCGCTGGTGGAGCGGCTGTACCCGCTCTGCCGGAGCATCACCGGCGACGGGGTGCGCGCCACCCTGGAGATCGTCGACGAGTACGTTCCGCTGCGGGTGCACGAGGTGCCGACCGGGACGCAGGTGCTCGACTGGACGGTCCCGCAGGAGTGGAACATCCGGGACGCCTACATAGCCGACAGCGCGGGCAACCGGGTCGTCGACTTCGCCGCGTCCAGCCTGCACGTACTCGGCTACAGCGTGCCGGTGGCGAAGACCATGCCGCTGTCCGAGCTGCGCGAACACCTCCACACCCTGCCGGACCGGCCGACCTGGGTCCCGTACCGCACGAGTTACTACGAGCCGAAGTGGGGCTTCTGCCTGGCCCAGGAGACCCTGGACGGGCTGCCGGACGGCGAGTACGAGGTGTGCGTCGACTCCACCCTCGCCGACGGACACCTCACCTACGCCGAGCACGTCGTCCCCGGGCAGGTCTCCGACGAGGTGATCGTCTCCTGCCACGTCTGCCATCCGTCGCTGGCCAACGACAACCTGGCCGGCGTCGCGGTGGCGGCCTTCCTGGCCCGGGCACTGGCCAAGACGACGCCGTACTACACCTATCGGTTCATCTTCGCGCCCGGCACCGTCGGGGCGATCACCTGGCTGGCCCGCAACGCCGAACGGATCGAGCAGATCAAGCACGGGCTGGTGCTGGCCTGCGCCGGCGACTCGGGCCAGTTGAACTACAAGCAGAGCAGGCGCGGCGACGCGGAGATCGACCGCGTGCTGCAGCATGTGCTGGCCGCCTCCGAACGCCCGCACCGGATCAACGAGTTCACCCCGTACGGCTACGACGAGCGGCAGTACTGCTCACCCGGGTTCAACCTCGGAGTGGGCTCGCTCAGCCGGACCCCGTACGCCGGCTACCCCGAGTACCACACCTCGGCGGACAACCCGGACTTCGTCTCCCCGGAGGCGATGGAGGACACCCTCGCCGTCTGCCGCGAGGCCTTCGCCGTGCTCGACCGCAACCGGAGCTACGTCAACCTCAGCCCCTACGGCGAACCACAGCTGGGAAGGCGAGGGTTGTACGACTCGCTCGGTGGCCGCAGCGACGCCAAGCAGGCCCAGCTGGCCATGCTCTGGGTGCTCAGCCTCTCCGACGGCGAGCACAGTCTGCTGGACGTCAGCGAACGGGCCGGGCTGCCCTTCGACACCGTCGCCGTCGCCGCCGACGCCCTGCACGGCGCCGGGCTGATCAAGGCATGACGCCGATGGCCACCGAGGGGGACAGGACGCCGACACCGGCGGACCGGGCAGCGGACGCCCGCCGGTCCGCCGACCGGTCCGCCCGGCGGGGGATCGTCGGCCGGCTGTCCTGGGGACTGGCCGACCAGGCCGCCTCCAGCATGACCAACTTCGCGGTGGGCATCTACGTGGCACGCTCGCTGGGGCTGACCGCGTTCGGCGTGTTCAGCCTGGCCTGGCTGACCTACGGCGTGGTGCTCAACGTCGCCCGCGGGCTGGCCACCGATCCGCTCGTGGTGCGCTTCAGCGGCGTACCGGAGGCGTCCTGGCGCTCGGCGGCGGCCCGGTCGTCGGGCGCCGCACTCGGCGTGGGCACCGTCCTCGGCGCGGTGTGTCTGCTGGTCGGGCTCGGTCTCGGCGGGCGCGTGGGACCCGCGTTCGCCTGCCTCGGCCTCGCCCTGCCCGCGCTGCTCCTGCAGGACGCCTGGCGGTTCGCGTTCTTCGCCGCGGGAGCCGGACGCAAGGCATTCTTCAACGACCTCGTGTGGGGCGTCGCGCTCATCCCGGCCATGGTGATCGCGGCCCGCGTGGACACCGTGGCCGCCTTCGTCCTCGCCTGGGGCGCCTCCGCCGCGGTCGCCGCCGGGTACGGCTGCTTCCAGTCCGGCATCCGGCCCCGCTTGACCCGGGCGCGCGGCTGGCTGCGCGAACAGCGCGATCTCGGCTACCGGTACCTGGTCGAGAACGTCAGCCTCAGCGGCGCCGGCCAACTGCGGGCGTACGGGCTCGGTGCGATCGTCGGCGTCGGCGCGGTGGGCGCGGTCCGGGGCGCCGAGCTGCTCCTCGGCCCGTTCCTCGCGCTGCTGATGGGGCTTTCCCTGGTCACCGTCGCGGAGGCGGCCCGTGTACTGCGGCGGGCCCCGCACCGACTGGCCAGGTTCTGCCTCCTCCTCGGCGGCGGCCAGGCCGTCGCCGCGCTGCTCTGGGGCGCGGCACTCCTGCTGATGCCGGACAGGGCGGGCGAGTTCGTGCTCGGCGGCGTCTGGGACTCCGCCTCGCAGCTCATCGTGCCGGCCACGCTCGGCGTCGCGGGCGCCGGCCTCGGCAGCGGCGCGGCGGCCGGGCTGCGCGCACTCGCCGCGGCCGGCCGCAGCCTGCGCTGCCAACTGTTCGCCTCCGCCTGCTACGTGGGCGGCGGCCTCGGCGGGGCCGCCCTGGCCGGCACGGTCGGCTCGGCCTGGGGCGTCGCCGCCGCGACCGTCTGCGCCTCGGCCGTCTGGTGGTTCCAACTGCGGTCCGCGCTGCGCGAGCGCGGCCACCATCCCATCCCCGAAGTGAGGACCCCATGACCGCCCAACCCAGGCTGAGCATCGGCCTGCCCGTCTACAACGGCGAGGAGTACCTCGCCGAGTCGTTCGACGCCCTGCTCGGCCAGACGTACGAGGACTTCGAGCTGGTCGTCTCCGACAACGCCTCGGCCGACGGGACCCAGGACATCTGCCGCGCGTACGCCGCGCGGGACTCGCGCATCCGCTACATCCGGCTGCCCCGGAACATCGGCGCGGCCCCGAACCACAACTACGTGTTCACCGAGTGCCGCGGCGAACTGTTCAAATGGGCCTCGCACGACGACCTGTACGCCCGCGACCTGCTGAGGGCCTGCGTCGAGACCCTGGACGAGCGGCCCGACGTGGTCCTCGCGCACAGCGGCCAGGCCGTCATCGACGGCGACGGCAAGGTCAAAGTCCCGTACGAGTACGGGCTGGCCACCGACTCGCCGCACGCGCCGGAGCGCTTCCGCAGCCTGCTGTTCGAACCAGGAGGCGACGACTTCTACGGCGTGATGCGGGCCGACATGCTGCGCCGGGTGAAGCCGCACGACAGCTACCACCACGCCGACCGCACGTTCGTCGCGGAGATCACCCTGCACGGCCCCTTCCACCAGGTGCCGGAGCTGCTGTACTTCCGCCGCGACCACCCCACCCGCGCCGAGCGGGCGAACCCCTCCAAGCGCTCCCGCTGCGTCAACCTCGACCCGCGCCGGGCAGGCCTCCTGCACCCGACACCGCGGCTGCTCGCCGAGTACGTCTGGGGCTTCGCCTCGGCGATCCGGCGGGCCCCGCTGTCCACGGCCGACCGGCGCGCCTGCTACCGCCACCTTGCCTCCTGGATGACCAGCCGGGCCCGGCCGGGCGCCGGCGAGCGGGTCGAGGACCGCGCCCCGGTCGACCCGGGCCGGCTCACCGTCTCCGTGGACGCCGTCGTCGCCGGCCGCGAGGGCAGGCAGGCATGACGTCCGGAACCGAGGTGCCTGGGGTGCCTGGGGTGCCTGGGGGTGAAACCCCGGTGCGCGTCGGGGTGTTCGGCCTGCTCGGCTCCGGCAACCTCGGCAACGACGGGTCGCTGGAGGCCGTGCTCGGATACCTCCGCACCCGGCACCCGGACGCGGCCGTGGACGCGCTGTGCGGCGGACCCGAGGTCGTCGAGGCCCGGTACCGGATCCCCGCGACCCGGCTGCACTGGTACCGGGGGGAGTACCGGACCGCGTCACGCCTGGGGGCGATCGCGGGAAAGGGCCTCGGCAAACTCGTCGACGTCTTCCGCACCGCCGCCTGGGTGCGCCGGCACGACGTGGTGATCGTGCCGGGCATGGGCGTCCTGGAGGCCACACTGCCACTGCGGCCGTGGGGCTTCCCGTACTCGCTGTTCCTGCTCTGCGCGAGCGGCCGGCTGTTCGGCACGCGGGTCGCGCTGGTCGGCGTCGGCGCCGCCGCGATCGGTGACCGGCCGACCCGGGCTCTGGTGCGCTGGTCGGCGCGGCTGGCCGCGTACCGGTCGTACCGGGACACCCTCTCGCGGGACGCGCTGCGGGACATGGGCGTGGACACCGCGCACGACGAGGTCTACCCGGACCTGGCGTTCGCCCTGCCGACACCGCCGGCGAACGCGTCCTCGGAACAGGCGGCGGGCTCCCCGGGTCCGGTCTGCGTCGGTGTCATGGACTTCCACGGCGGCAACGACGACCGTGCCCGCGCCGAGGAGATCCACCGCCGCTACCTCGACGGGACCACCCGGTTCGTCCGCGCGCTGGTCGAGGACGGCAGGCCGGTCCGGCTGCTCACCGGCGACCAGTGCGACGCGTCGGTGGTCGCCGCGATCCTCGACGCGGTGCGCTCACCGCTGGTCACCGCCTCCGAGGCGTCCTCGCTCGCCGACCTGATGAAGGAGATGGCGGCGGCCGACACCGTCGTGGCGACCCGCTACCACAACCTGATCTGCGCGCTGAAGGTCGGCACACCGACGCTCGCCCTCAGTTACGCGGCGAAGAGCGAGGCGCTGATGGCCCGGATGGGTCTCGACGCGTACTGCCACCCGGCCCGGGAGGTCGACGCCGACCGGCTTATGCGGCAGTTCCGGGAGCTGGAGCGGAGATCGCCGGAGGTCCGGCGGACCCTCACCGAGCGCAACCTGATCGCCGCCCGCCAACTCGACGACCAGTTCACCGCGTTGACCTCGGCCCTGTTCCCGGCCGCCCACCCTGCGCACGCCCTGCGGAAGGCCTCATGAAAGCGACCGAAGTCCCGGCGATCGCCGGCGCGTACCTGTTCGAGCCGACGCCGTACGCCGACGAACGCGGCTTCTTCTGCCGCACCTTCGACGCCGACGTGGTCCGCTCGGTGGGCCTGGACCCGAACGCCTTCATCCAGGACAGCGTGTCCCGCTCGGTCCGGGGCGTCCTGCGCGGCCTGCACCTGCGCTCCGGAGCGGGGGAGGCCAAGCTCGTGCGGTGCTCGTACGGGAAGATCTTCGACGTCGTCGTGGACCTGCGGCAGGACTCGCCGACGTACCGCGAGGTGGCTTGGTTCGAGCTGTCGGGTGAGACGCAGAAGACCCTCTACATCCCGGCGGGCTGCGCGCACGGTTTCCAGGCGCTGACCGAGACCGCCGACACCTCGTACCGCATCGACCGCCCGCACGATCCGGCCGAGGACGTGACGATCGCCTTCGACGACCCGGAGCTGGCCGTTCCCTGGCCGCTGCCCGCCGTATCGATGTCCCAGCGGGACCGGGAGGCGCCGAGCCTCGCCGAGGTCCTGAAGCAGAGAGAGAGCTGAAGCAGGCGTGGACACCGAAGACACCGAAGCCACCGAAGCCACCGAAGCCACCGAAGCCGGTCAGGAATTCACCCTGCCGCGGTCGCGGCTGGCCAACGAGCGGCTGCACGCCCTGATCCCCGGGGGCGCGCACACGTACGCCAAGGGCGACGACCAGTACCCCGAGAACCTGGCCCCGGTCATCGACCACGGTCGCGGGGCCCACGTCTGGGACGTCGACGGCAACCGCTACATCGAGTACGGCTCCGGCCTGCGGTCGGTCAGCCTCGGCCACGCCCACCCGCGGGTGATCGAGGCGGTACGCCGCGAACTGGACCGCGGCAGCAACTTCGTACGGCCGTCCCTCGTGGAGGTCCAGGCCGCGGAACGCTTCCTGGCCACCGTGCCGACCGCCGAGATGGTGAAGTTCGCGAAGAACGGCTCCGACGCCACCACCGCCGCGATACGCCTCGCCCGTGCGGTCACCGGACGCCCGAGGGTGGCCATCTGCGGCGACCACCCATTCTTCTCCACCGACGACTGGTTCATCGGCACCACCCCCATGCCGGCCGGCATCCCGGCGACGACCACCGACCTCACGGTGACGTTCCCGTACGGGGACCTGGCGGCCACGGACGAACTGCTCACCCGGCACCAGGACGACATCGCCTGTCTGATCCTCGAACCCGCCACCCACACGGAACCGCCGCCCGGATACCTCGCCGGGCTGCGCGAACTGGCCGACCGGCACGGCTGCGTACTGATCTTCGACGAGATGATCACCGGTCTCCGCTGGTCCGAGGCGGGCGCCCAGGGCCTGTACGGCGTCGTCCCCGACCTCTCCACGTTCGGCAAGGCGCTGGGCAACGGGTTCGCCGTCTCCGCGCTGGCCGGGCGCCGCGACCTCATGGAGCGGGGCGGGCTGCGCCACTCGGGAGAGCGGGTGTTCCTGCTGTCCACGACGCACGGAGCGGAGACGCACTCCCTGGCAGCGGCGATGGCCGTGCAGGCCACCTACGTCGAAGAGGGCATCACGGCACGGCTGCACGCCCTCGGTGAGCGGCTGGCCGCCGGTGTCCGCGAGGCCGCGGCCGGTATGGGCGTCGGCGACCACGTCGTCGTACGGGGCCGGGCCAGCAACCTGGTCTTCGCGACGCTCGACGAGAACGGGCAGCCGTCGCAGGAGTACCGCACCCTGTTCCTGCGCAGGCTCCTGGCGGGCGGGGTGCTCGCCCCGTCGTTCGTGGTGAGCAGCGCGCTCAGCGAAGCCGACATCGAGTACACCGTCGACGTGGTGGCCCAGGCCTGCGCGGTGTACCGGAAGGCGCTGGACGCGGGTGACCCCGGCCCGTGGCTGGGCGGACGCCCGGTGAAGCCGGTCTTCCGCCGCCTGGCGTGAGGTGAGGTGGCGTCAGCGGTGCTCCGGCTGAGCGGCGCCGGCCGTCCGGTCGCTCAGCCGCCCGGTCGCTCAGCCGCCCGGTCGCTCAGCCGCCCGGTCGATCAGCCGCCCGGTCGATCAGCCACGCGGTCGCCGGTACCACCGCCAGCGCCGTGCACCAGCCGCCGAGGACGTCGGTCGGGTAGTGCGCGCCCAGGGCGACCTGCGCCCAGCCCATGGTGGCGCCCGCCACCAGGCCCGCGGCGAGCACGAGCAGCGCGCCGACCCCCCGGCCGAGGCCGGACCGCCCGATGACGAGCAGCGCCACGATGAGCGCGAGCGCGGTGAGGAAGGCGGTGTGCCCGCTCGGGTAGGACAGATTGTCGGGGCCGTGGATGGTGCGTCCCACCAGGGACTTGAGGAGCGTGGCCGTCACCACGGTGACACCGACGCCGGCCACGACGAACACGGCCGCGCGAGTGCGCCGACGCAGCAGACAGCCCGCCACGGCGACCAGGATCAGCGCCGCCGCTCCGACGGGCTCGCCGAGGAAGTCGACGGCGAGCGCGACGCCCCGCCACGGCTGCCGCACGCTGTCCGCGGTCGGTTCGACGAACCATCTGTCCACCGTGCCGGGTTCGCTGTGACCGGCGTACATGGCTCCGAGCGCGACGACCACGAGTGCGGCGAGGGCGGCGACCGACGCGAGGCAGGTGCGCAGCGGCGTGGGCAGTACGGGGGGCGCCGGGCGGGAATCGGTGTCCAAGGCCACGTCTGCCTACTCCGCCGCAAGCGCTATGAACGCCGCCCACTGGTCCCGGCCGACCCGAAGCACCGGCCCACTACCCGCGACTTTCGAGTCCCGTACGAGGACGGTGTCCGGCCTGGCGGCCACCTCCACGCAGTTGCCGCCCCCCGAACCGCTGTAGCTGCTCTTGAACCAGCGCAGCCCGTCCACGTTCTCGGATGCCTGCTCCACGCTCATGCCTCTCCAACCAGCCGTTCGATGAGCCGTGCAGACTCGACGCTGTTCAGAGCCCGCGACCGCAGCTTGCCATACCGCAAGCCGAGGGCACTGACCACTGCGGGGTCGTGCACCACGCATCCGACTTCCTGGGACTCGATGTAACCGAGGTGCTGGTGCTCCTTGGTCTCCAACACCACGAACGGCCCGTTCAGGCCAGGGTGGAACCCGCACGCGGCAGGCATGACCTGTACTTCCACGTTTCGCAACGTACGCACCTCAAGCAGGTGCTGCCATTGTCCGCGCATGACCTCCGCGTTGGCCACCGCCACGCCGCCGGCAGATCGGGCCCCTCCTCCTTCGGCTTCGCCGTGCGCGCCGTGCGCGCCGTCCGCGTGTCCCCGACGTCCCGTACCGTCCTCACAGCCCACGCCCTTCCATCCCACTCCGCACCTCACCGGTCGATGTTCAACGCGGCTCGCGGAAACCGGGACACGCGCCGGACCCGTACAACGCCCGTACAACTCCCGTACGAACACCCGGGCGCGCGGCCGAGCCGGCGTCGAACACGGTGCGCCACGGTAGGAACTGGTGCTGTGAAACCGGCGATGTCACCGATGCCGTAGGGCCGGAGCAGCCCTATGGTGTTGCTGCTTCGGACGGCACGGGCCCCCACGGCCCGGTCGCAGGTCGTCCTTCGGATCCATTTCGCACGCAGGATCGTGCACCGCCCCAACGCGCCATCCGAGACAACCTCATTGCTTCCGTGACGTGACGCCACGTCCTGCGACTCGCGTCGGACAGGGCCGGGCAAGCCGGGGCTCGACCAGCCACGGCACGCTCGACCGGCCACGAGCAGGGCACGCACCACCGGAGTCACCGCTCCCGTGTCACCCACGGAACCTGGTGAAAGGACCGATCGTGCAAGCATCCCCCACACCCAGACCCACCTCCCCGGGCTCCGGCTTCTCCGCGCGGGCGGAGCGCGCGTCCCGTCTTCGCCGACCGCGTGGCCGGCTCGTGACGTTGCTGACCACGGCCGCCGTACTCGCCGGTCTGACCACGTCCTTCACCGGTGTCGCGGACGCCGCGGACAACCCGTACGAACGCGGCCCAGCGCCCACCACCGCCAGCATCGAGGCCGCCCGAGGCTCGTACGCCGTCTCGCAGACGACCGTGTCCAGGGCGAGCGTGACGGGTTTCGGTGGTGGCACGGTCTACTACCCGACCAGCACCAGCGACGGTACGTTCGGAGCGGTTGCCATCGCGCCCGGGTTCACCGCTTCGCAGTCGGCGGTGTCGTGGCTGGGCCCCAGACTGGCCTCCCAGGGCTTCGTCGTGATCACCATCGACACCCTCAGCACCCTCGACCAGCCCGCCGCCCGCGGTGACCAACTGCTGGCAGCCCTGGACTACTTGACCCGGAGCAGCAGCGTCCGTACCCGGATCGACAGCACCCGGCTCGGCGTCATGGGGCACTCCATGGGCGGCGGCGGCTCGCTCGAAGCGTCCAAGGACCGGCCGTCGTTGCAGGCCGCGGTCCCGCTCACGCCGTGGAACACGGACAAGACCTGGCCGGAGGTCCAGACGCCCACCCTGATCGTCGGAGCGGACGGTGACACGGTCGCGCCGGTCTCGTCGCACGCCGAGCCCTTCTACACCAGCCTGCCGTCCGCTCTGAACCGCGCGTACCTGGAGCTGAACGGCGCCACGCACTCCGCCCCGACCTCGTCGAACACCACGGTCGCGAAGTACAGCCTTTCCTGGCTGAAGCGGTTCATCGACAACGACACCCGCTACGAACAGTTCCTGTGCCCGCTGCCCGCGGCGAGCACCACCATCGAGGAGTACCGCGGCAACTGCCCGCACACCGGCTGAGCCGTTCACGACCTGTCCGCCGCCCTGCCCAGCAGGCCGGCGGACAGCCCGTGCCGGGCACCTGGGCGCACCCGGGGACACGATCCGTACTCGCCCCGTACGTGCCCTCCGCTAGGACTAGTTCTCCAGGCGAACCGGCATCAGGAGCGAGAAGGAGCCCTCGTCGTCGGGTCGGCGGATCACGAGCGGTGCCGTGGGCGCGCCCAGCTCCAGGATCAGCTCGTCCCGGGCCCCGGCGGCGAGCGCGTGCAGCAGAAACGTACGGTCGACGCCCACGCCGCCCTGGTCGTCGTCACCGTCGTCGCACACGACCACGGTTCCGTCCTCCGCCACCCTGAGCACACTGAGGTCGCGGGACGCGCCGTCCGGCTCCGCGGCCTCACTCGCACGGACCGGACCGTTCTCCAGCGCCGCGCGGAAGGCCGCCGTATCGATGGGAACCCGGCGACCGGCCGGGAGGTTGATGAGGCGACGGTAGTCCGGGAACTCATGGCCGATGACGTGCCCGGCCGCCTGCCGGTCCCCGGCCTCCAGCGTGACGCGGTCACCGTCCACCGCGAGCTGGACACGTTCGCCGCCGGTCAGCAGCGCCCGCATCGCGTCGGCGAGCGGAAGAGGCACGATCACCTGCGTCCGGGGCCCGTCGTGCCCGGCGGTGCGCGCTCGTGCGACGGCCATCCGATAGCGGTCGGTGGCCACCAGCCGGAGTTCGTCACCTTCGACGTCGAACAGGACACCGGCGAGCATCGGCAGTTCCGGATCGGAGCCGGCCGCGAAACGGACGGTGTCCAGCGCGGCGGCCAGCTCCAGCGGAGGCGCGGACACCCGAGTGGCAGCGGCAGCGGTGGGGGTACGGAGCGAGGTCATGGGGTTCTCCCGGTGGTCGAGCAGAGCACGGAGCGTGGAGAACTCACCGCGGGCGTCGGACAGCCCCAGTTCGAGACGGCGCAGGTGGGCCTCAAGGAGACTTCGCACCAGATCGGGGTCCGCGCCGGCCCACCCGGCCAGCACGAGCCGGATGTCCGCCAACGGCATGCCCGCCCGGCGCAACCGGGCCAACAACCGGGCTTCCTCCAACTGCCCGGGCTCGTACCAGCGATAGCCGCTGACGGGGTCCACCCAGGCGGGAACCAGCACCCCGGCACGGTCGTAGAACCGCAGGGCGCTCACGCTCAGCCCACTGTCCCGGGCCATCTCCCCGATACTGCGCATCTCGTTCTCCACACCCGAAACCCTGGGCCCTCGACTAGGTCGAGGGTCAACCCGGCCCAGTAAAGGGCTGGTATGGCCCGGACGCGCACGAGCACATTCTCGGCATGGAACCGGGACGCGAGCGGGCATGGGCGAGAGCGGACAGGGGCCGTGGGGCACGGCGCGATGCTGAACATGCCGGAAGCCGGGAAGCCGGGAAGCCCGGAGGTCGGCCCCTGAGTCCGGAAGTCGGCCCCTCCCGGTCGGGCCGGGCCGCGCCTGTCAGACGGCGATTGGCGCCGAGGTCCGGGCGGCAGCGGGGGCCGGGACGGTGTCTGTGTCCTTGGTGGCCTCGGTCTTCGCCGGTGTCCCGATTCCGAGCTTCTCCAGGATCTTCTTCTCGATCTCGTTGGCGAGGTCGGGGTTGTCCTTGAGGAAGTTGCGCGCGTTCTCCTTGCCCTGGCCGAGTTGGTCGCCCTCGTACGTGTACCAGGCGCCGGCCTTGCGGACGAAGCCGTTCTCCACGCCCATGTCGATCAGGCCGCCCTCGCGGCTGATGCCCTGGCCGTAGAGGATGTCGAACTCGGCCTGCTTGAAGGGCGGTGCGACCTTGTTCTTGACGACCTTGACGCGGGTGCGGTTGCCGACCGCGTCGGTGCCGTCCTTCAGGGTCTCGATGCGGCGGATGTCGAGGCGCACCGAGGCGTAGAACTTCAGGGCCCGGCCACCGGTCGTGGTCTCCGGCGAGCCGAACATCACGCCGATCTTCTCGCGGAGCTGGTTGATGAAGATCGCGGTGGTCTTCGACTGGCTGAGCGCGCCCGTGATCTTGCGGAGCGCCTGGCTCATCAATCGGGCCTGCAGGCCCATGTGGGAGTCGCCCATCTCGCCCTCGATCTCCGCGCGCGGCACGAGGGCCGCGACGGAGTCGATCACGATCAAGTCGATCGCACCGGAGCGAATCAGGATGTCGACGATCTCCAGTGCCTGTTCGCCGTTGTCCGGCTGCGACAGGATGAGGTTGTCGGTGTCGACGCCGAGCTTCTTCGCGTACTCGGGGTCGAGGGCGTGCTCCGCGTCCACGAAGGCCACCTGGCCGCCGGCCTTCTGCGCGTTCGCCACCGCGTGCAGGGTCAGGGTCGTCTTGCCGGAGGACTCCGGCCCGTACACCTCCACCACTCGGCCGCGCGGCAGGCCGCCCACACCGAGAGCTACGTCGAGTGCCGTCGAGCCGGTGGGGATGACCTCGATGGGTTCATTGGGCCGGTCGCCGAGGCGCATCACCGCACCCCTGCCGAATTTCCGCTCGATCTGTGTGAGCGCGGTGTCCAGCGCCTTTTCGCGGTCGGTACCTGCCATGAGCTTTCACCCGGTCCGATTGAGTGGCGCGCCGCACGTCGGAGGACGTGAGCGTCTGCTGCCGACAACGGACGTCTCGGAGATCCCAGTAAGCGAACATCCGATCGATTCTCGTCTCTGGTGAAAGGTACCAAACCGAAGGAAGCGGGACGGGTGGCGCACCGGACCGCCGACGGGCGAGTACGTGCTCCGTGCGGCGGGCCCGGCGTGCGCTGCGGCGCGGGCTGTTCGCCGGTGAGCTGCGGCTCCCTCCCAACCGGTGGTTTGCCCTGGAAGGCCGGGGCCCGCTCCGTCACGCGTTCACCGACGCCGACGACCAGGACGCCCTCACCCTGCTGCGTGCTGTGCGTAACGCGGTTCTCCGGGTCGGCTGAACGGTGTGGCCGAAGTGCGGGGGCGCGTGGCCGAGGGTGATAACCCCTTCGCTGAGTACGTGAAAATCTATGCTGGCGAGAGTAGACATTGGGCTGTGGTGTGGGTATGGTTTTTCTCGTAGCCAGAGAGACAGCAGGGCCTGGCAGAGATGAACTGCCGGTCAGTGGTACGTAGTTGCTGTGAGCAGGACCGCAGTACATGCGGTAGCGGTACCAGCAGGTGAAAGACGCAGGATCCAGCAGTGCAGTAAGAGAGCAGCACCTCGGTAAAGGCGTCGGCTGCGGGCGCGCGTATCGGGAAGTTCGGCAGTGGGGTTCCAAGCCCAGAGCAATTGCAGGACGGGCGACGGGGCTGGCTGCCGAAGAGCGGCGCCGACACAGGCCGCAGAGCAGTTCGAAACCGTAGGACAAGAGGGACGAACGGAGGAGCGAAGCGCCATCAGGATCGCCCGGACGGAACCATTGCGTCCGGGTACCGCAGGACATCGATAGCGAGGTGGTCTCCGGTCAAGCAACCGCGATCCCAGCACCCCCGGCAGCATTCCGGTCGGGTCTGCTGAAAACAGCAGGCCGGCGCAGTACCAGAGCCGGCCGATGGTGTAGCAGTTCCTTCGGGGCCCTGGTGCCGTACGGCACCAGGGCCCCTCCACGCGTTCCATGGATTTCGCCGAGAGGTGCCAGTGACAGCAGACGACGCGTTCGGCCGTCTTGAGGACGATGACTATCCCGCCTACACGATGGGCCGGGCCGCCGAGATGCTCGGCGCCACCCCCGGCTTCCTGCGCGCCATCGGGGAGGCCCGCCTGATCACCCCGCTGCGATCCGAGGGCGGCCATCGCCGCTACTCCCGCTACCAACTGCGCATCGCCGCCCGCGCCCGGGAACTCGTCGACCGGGGCACCCCCGTCGAGGCGGCCTGTCGCATCGTCATTCTTGAGGACCAGCTCGAAGAAGCCCGGCGTATCAACGCCGACCACCACCGCGCAGCGCGCGAACCGCAGCGGACGACCGTGGCCTGAACCGTCCCCGTCGGCGTTGCCCGGGTGTGAGTGTCGAGGCTCTACAGGGCAGTGGTCCGGTTCTCCGCGAGGGCCTTGCCTGCTGCACCGCCACCGGCCGCCGGCCGTCGCCGCAACCGCAGAACTGCAAGTCACGCAGTGCTGCATGCCACCCGGCCGTAGCCACTGAGCGTGGGAGACAGCAGCGGGCCCCTGGGGGCTCAACCGACCTGGTCCGCCTCGCGCTGTGGCCGGGGGCCGGTGGCCGAACCGATGGCCGTTCGTCGGACGGGGCCGGTCGGCCCTGGTGCATCCGGTGCAGAAGGGTGATGCTCGTCATCACAGTCGGCATGTGGTCCGTAGTCCGAGGTCCGAGGTCCGTGGTCCACCAGTGAACGAGGGGTCGTCATGACCGAGGCGCGTGTCTTCACGGAGCAGAACCCGATCCGGGTCTTTCTGCTGGACGACCACGAGGTCGTACGACGCGGTCTCAGTGACCTGCTGGATTCCGAGCCGGACATCGTGGTGGTCGGCGACGCGGACAGCGCCGAGCACGCGCTGGTGCGCGGGCCCGCACTGCGCCCCGACGTGGCCGTCCTCGACGTACGCCTGCCGGACGGTGACGGGATCAGTGTCTGCCGCGAACTGCGCAGCCGGATGCCGGAGTTGGCCTGTCTGATGCTGACCTCCTTCGATGACGAGGAGGCCCTGCTCGACGCGATCATGGCCGGGGCGGCGGGTTATGTGCTCAAGCAGATCAGGGGCTCCGATCTGGTCGCGGCGGTCCGCACGGTCGCTTCCGGCCAGTCGATGCTGGACCCCACGACGACCGCCCGTCTGATGCGCTCCCTGCGCGCGGACGCCACTGAGGGACCGGCGCTCGCACCCGAGCTCGCCGGCCTGTCGCCGCGCGAGCGGGACATCCTCGCGCTCATCGGGGACGGGCTCACCAACCGCGAGATCGGCAAGAAGCTCTACCTGTCCGAGAAGACGGTGAAGAACCACATCTCCCGGCTGCTGGCCAAACTCGGCGTCCAGCGCCGCGTCCAGGCAGCAGTCCTGGCCAGCCATCTCGAACAGCCCGCCTCCCGCGACGACTCGACGCGATGAACCCCCGCTGCCCCGCCCCGTCGTCCGGGCCTGCCGCACAGCCGCGACCTTCTACGGACCGCCTCCGTCCGCATTCACGTGAACCCGCCACACCAGCTGCGTGCCGCCGCCCTCCGGCCGTTCGTCGAGGGTCAGAGTTCCGCCGAGGGTGACCGCCCGCTCCTCGATGTTCTTCAGCCCGCTGCGCCCGACGCCACCTGGCACTCCGCAGCCGTCGTCCGTCACCGTGAGCGTCAGTTCGCCCCGGGCGCACTGCATCCGGACGTCCACCGCCTGGGCTCCGGAGTGCCGGGCCGCGTTGCTGAGCGCCTCGCTGAGCACCGCGACCGCGTGATCGGCGATGTTGTCGGGGACATCGGTCTCGACGAGGCCCTCGATGCGCAGCGCGGGCGAGAATCCGAGTGATGTGGCCGAGGATCTGACCGCCTCGGCCACCCGGCCGCGCAAGCCGTCGTTCTCCCGCCCGGCCCCGCTGTGGGTGCGCAGTCCGAAGATCGTGGACCGAATGATCTTTATCGTGTCGTCGAGGTCGTCCACGGTCCGCGTCAGGCGCTCCATGCCCTCGGGGTGCTCCATGAAGCGCTGGGTGCTCTGCAGGGTCATGCCGGCCGCGAAGAGCCGCTGGATGGCGAGGTCATGGAGGTCGCGGGCGATGCGGTCCCGGTCCTGGAGCAGGGTGATCTGATCCGCGTCCCGCCGTCGTTCGGCCAGTTCCAGGGCCAGCGCCGCCTGGTCGGCGAACCCGAGCAGCGGCCCGGTGTCCGCGTCGCCGAACGGCCTGCCGGCCGGCACACGGCCCAGCAGCAGCACACCGCGCGTCTTTCCGCCGGCGCCGAGCGGCACCGCGACCACGGGTCCGAGCCCGGCCCACTGGACTTCGCCCTCGCCCGTACGCGCGTCGCGCTCGATGTCGGCGCTGACCACCGGCTTCGCCGCGCCGAGCGCCGCTCCGACGAAACCGTCCCGCGCGGACAGCACCAGACCGCTGCGTTCCTCCCGGCCCAAACCCACCGCCAGGGCCGGCCGCAGTGTCTCCTCGCCCGGCACACGTTCCGCGATCAGCCCCATGTCGGCGGAGACGATCTTCCGGGCCTCGTCGACGATCAGTTCCAGCACGTCCGCGCTCGGCGCACCCGCCAGAAGCATGCTGGTGACCTCGCCGCTGGCCCGCTGCCAGCGCTCGCGCAGCCGGGTCTCCTCGTACAGCCGGGCGTTCTCGATGGCCACCCCGGCGGCCACCGCCAGCGTCGACAGGACGGACTCGTCCTCAGCGTCGAACTCCCCGGCGCTGCGCTTCTCGGTGAGGTAGAGGTTCCCGAACACCTCGTCACGCACCCGAATCGGTACGCCGAGGAAGGAGTTCATCGGCGGATGGTTGGCCGGAAAGCCGTACGAGGCCGGGTGTTCCGACAGTTCCGGCAGCCGCAGGGGCTCCGGGTGCCGGATCAGCTCTCCGAGGAGCCCGTGCCCGCTGGGCAGCGCCCCGATCTCCGACCGCTCCTGCTCACCGATGCCTACGGTCAGGAACTCGGACAGCTTCTGGTCGTCGCCGATCACACCCAGCGCCCCGTACTCGGCGTCCACCAGCACCACCGCGGCCTCGACGATGCCGCGCAGCACCTGCGGCAGGTCGAGCTCCCGCCCGACCGAGAGGACGGCCTCCAGCAAGTTGTGCAGGCGGTCCCGGGTCCCGCGCACCGCGTCGATGCGCACCTGCAGCTCGCCCAGCAGTTCATCGAGCCGCAGCTTGGGCACATGCTCCTCGGAACCGCCGCGTCCGTCCGTGCTCATGACTTCCTCCGACCGACACAGCAGACAGGGCGGCTCGGACCGGTTGCCCTGTCGCCACCGTACTGTCCGGAGGGTCTCGCCGGTGCAGTCGGGCGGGCCCGAGGCAGATTGGTAGCTCGGCCACGCGGACCGACCCTCCGAGCACAACGCCGGCTCCGTCCCACCCGTCGCCGCCCGGTCCCGGTCCCGGTCCCGGATCCGACCTTGCCGTGTCGCACGTCTGCTGCTCCTCAGCGCAGTCGGCGCAGATAGGGGTCCTGGGCCCCGCGCGGCAGCAGGCGCACCCGTGCGTCGAGCACGGTGACCGCGTCAGGCGTCGTAAGGACGGGATTGAAGTCGGCTTCGGCGAGCTGGGGCAGATCGCTCGCCATCCGGGACAGGCGCAGGAGCAGCTGTTCGAGCCCTTCGAGGTCGACAGGCCCGCTGCCGCGTGCCCCGAACAGGAGCGGTGCGCAGCGCGGGGCGGTGATCAGGTCGTGCACGTCGAGGTCGGTCAGCGGGGCGAGGCGGGCGGCGTGGTCGGCCAGGACCTCGGTCGCGGTGCCGCCGAGCCCGAACAGCACGAGCGGGCCGAAGACTTCGTCCTGCGCGACTCCCGCGAACAGTTCGGTGCCACGCGCGGCCAGTGGCTGGACGACCACCCCGGTCAGCAGGCCGGTGAACCGGTCCTCGAAGTCCCTGAAAGCGGCGCGTACTTGCGCGTCACCTTCCAGGTCGAGGTGCACGGCGTGCTGCTCGCTCTTGTGCAGCTGGCCGGGCCAGTGCGCTTTCATGACCACCCGGCCGTCGGGACCGCGCAGCCGCTGGGCCGCGATGACGGCGTCGTCCTCCGTCTCCGCCCAGGACCAGGGAAGCTGGGGAATGCCGTAACAGGTGAGGAGTTCGGCGCAGGTGTGCGGGTCGAGCCGACCGCCGTCGGGGTGGGCCGTCAGGTAGGTCTCGACGACCACGCGGGCCCGGGCCGTGTCGACCTCTGCGAGTTCCGGGGCAGTGCCCGCGGGCCGGCTCAGCCAGGCCGCACGGCGGGCGGCGTGTGCCAACGCCCGCGCCGCCGCGTCCGGTTCGGCGTACGACGGGATGGCGCCGCCGTCCCGCGTCGTCAGCAACCTGACCGGAAGGTCCTGCTCCAGACGTACGACGGCGACGGGACGGGCACGGTGTGCGGGGCCGTTGGTGAGGGCCCGGACGAGATTGTCACCGGTCGCCGCGGCGACGGCCGTGGGAACGAGGGCGAGCAGGACGGCGTCGATGCCGGGGTGCCGGATGATCCGGTCCACGCAGTCCCTGAGTTGCCCCTCCGTGACGGCGGCGGTGGCGTCGACGGGGTTGTTCACGGTGGAACCCTCGGGCAGTACGGCATACAGGCTTTCGACCACCGAGGGAGTGAGCGGCGGAAGCGACAACCCCGCTTCCGCGCAGGCGTCCGCGGCCAGGACGCCCACCCCGCCCGCGTTGGTGACGACGGCCACGCGGCTGCCCGTCGGGAGCGGCTGGGAGTGCAACAGGGCGGCGGTTTCCAGAAGTTCACCCACCGAGCGGGTCGCCGTGATCCCCGCCTGGGTGAACAGGGCCTGCCGGGCCATGGCCGGGGTGGCGGCGGCAGCGGTGTGCGAGGCCGCGGCGCGACGGCCGGCGTCGGTGCGGCCGGCGTCGACCGTGAGCACGGGCATACGGCGACTCACGCGCCGGGCGGTACGGGAGAAGGCCCGCGGGTTGCCGAAGGACTCCAGGTGCAGCAGGGCGAGTTCGGTGCGGCTGTCGCTCTCCCACCACTGGAGCAGGTCGTTGCCGCTGACGTCGTACTTGTCGCCGAGCGAGGCGAAGGACGACACACCGATGCCCAGGCGGGACAGTCCGTCGAGCAGGGCGATGCCGACGCCACCGGACTGGACGGCGACGCCCGCCGTACCGGGCCGCGGATGATCCGCCGCGAGGGTGGCGTCGAGGGAGAGCGCCGGATCGGTGTTGGTGATGCCGAAGGAGTTGGGTCCGAGGAGCCGCATGCCGTACGTGCGGCACGCCGTCAGCAGCGCTTGTGACTGATCACTGTCCAGCCCGGCCGACACGACGAGCAGTGCGCGTACGCCTGCCTTGCCGCACTCCTGCGCGGTGTCGGCAAGGGCCGCGGGCGGCAGGGCGAGGATCGCCAGATCCGGGACCTCGGGCAGCGCGCCGACCGAGGGGTAGGAGGGCACGCCGAGGATCGAGGTGGCACGGGGGTTGACCGCGAAGAGCCGCCGGGTGAAGCCGCCCTCGTGCAGATGGTGCAGGAGGGCGCGCCCCACTGATCCGGGTCTGCGACCGGCGCCGACCACGGCGATCGCGTTGGGCCGCAGCAGCAGTTCCAGACTGGCCACGTCGGCGGCCCGGCCGCGGGCCTCGACGGCCGACAGGTAGGTGTCGTCCTCCGAGAGAGTGATGGAGCAGCGCACCTCGGGGCCGACGAAACGGCGTGCGGTGCGCAGGCCCAGGTCGGTGAAGAGCCGCAGCATTTCGTGGTTCTCCGAGAGCGCCTCCGCCGTGAACGTGGTGATGCCGTCCGCACGGGCCGCGGAGACCAGGTGCTCGACGAGGAGCGTGCCGACGCCGCGGTGATGCAGCCCGTCGGCCACGGCGACGGACATCTCCGCCTCGGCCGCGTCGGCGCCGACCTCGTACTCCGCCACGCCGATCACCTGGTCCTTCGACTCGGCCATCAGCGCCCGGTATCCGGGGCGCACCGGCGCACAGGCCCGGTCAGCGGCCATGTCGCCGGAGCGCCTGCTCGCCGCGAAGAACCGCAACCGCAGATTCTCCGCCGACATCCGCTCGTAGAGCCCCCGCAGATCCTCGTGATCGGCCGCCGTGACCGGACGGACGCACACAGTGGTGCCGTCCGCAAGCAGGGCATGGACCGCGGGTCGGCTGAGCGTGTCATCCGTCATCGTGGGTCTCCTCCAGAACCTTGTGACACTTCGAGAATCCAGCGGACAGGGCAGCGGTCCCATGGGCTGGCCGGGGGTGCGGGGGTGGATGCCGACGCGTACGGTCATGGCCTCAAACTTCTCTGCCGGTCAGTCCCTTGGGACGGTTCACGCGGTCCAGGTCCAGTCCTCGACCTCGGGCAGGTCGGTGCCGTGCTCGCGGATCCAGGCGTGGTGGCGGGTGCGGGCGTCGGCCATCCGCTGGCGTACGGCTGCCGCGCGCACCGCCAGGCCGGGGACGCGGTCGATGACGTCCATGACGAGGCGGTAGCGGTCCATGTCGTTGCGGACGACCATGTCGAACGGGGTGGTCGTGGTGCCCATCTCCTTGTAGCCGCGCACGTGCAGGTTGGCGTGGCCGGTGCGGCGGTAGGCCAGCCGGTGGATCAGCCAGGGGTAGCCGTGGTAGGCGAAGACGACCGGCTTGTCGGTGGTGAACAGGCCGTCGTACTCGAAGTCGCCCATTCCGTGCGGGTGTTCCTCGCGCGGCAGCAGCCGGGCCATGTCCACGACGTTGACGACCCGGACGGCGAGTTCCGGCAGATGCCCCCTGAGCAACTGCGCGGCGGCCAGAACCTCCAGGGTGGGTACGTCGCCGGCGCAGGCCAGCACCACGTCCGGTTCCCGCTCGCCGTTCTCGCTGCCTGCCCAGTCCCAGATCCCGGCGCCGAGGGCGCAGTGGGCGCGGGCCTCGTCCATGGACAGCCAGTCGAAGCAGGGCTGCTTGCCCGCGACGATCACGTTCACGTAGTCACGGCTGCGCAGGACGTGGTCCGCCACGGAGAGCAGGGTGTTGGCGTCCGGCGGCAGATAGACCCGTACGACCGCCGGGCTCTTGCTGAGGACGTGGTCGACGAAGCCGGGATCCTGGTGCGAGAAGCCGTTGTGGTCCTGGCGCCAGACGTGCGAGGTGAGCAGGTAGTTGAGGGAGGCGATCGGGGCACGCCACGGCAGCTCCCTGGATGTCTTCAGCCACTTGATGTGCTGGTTGACCATCGAGTCGACGATGTGGACGAACGCCTCGTAGCAGGAGAACAGCCCGTGTCGGCCGGTGAGGAGGTAGCCCTCCAGCCAGCCCTGGCAGAGGTGTTCGGAGAGGATCTCCATGACCCGGCCGTGGCGGTCCAGGTGTTCGTCCACCTGGAGGATCTGGGCCTGCCAGGCCTTGCCGCTGGCGTTGAGGACGGCGCCCAGCCGGTTCGAGGCGGTCTCGTCCGGGCCGACGAGGCGGAAGTCGCGCCGTTCCGAGGTGTCCCTCATGACCTGTTCGAGGAGGTCGCCCAGGACCCGGGTGGGCTCGTGCGAGGTGGTGCCCGGCTTGTCGACGGGTACGGCGAAGCGCTCCAGGGACGGCATCGGCAGGTCGCGTACGAGCAGGCCGCCGTTGGCGTGCGGGGTGGCGCCCAGCCGTCGGGCCCCCTCCGGGATGCAGGCGAGGACGTCGGGGGCGGGCCGCCCGTCGGCGTCGAAGAGCTCCTCGGGGCGGTAGGAGCGCAGCCAGGTCTCCAACTGCCGCAGGTGGTCCGGGTTGTCGCGGACACCGGACAGCGGGACCTGATGGGCACGCCACGTGCCCTCGACCGGGAGGCCGTCCACCTCACCGGGTCCCGTCCAGCCCTTCGGGGTACGCAGCACGATCATGGGCCAGTGGACGCGCTCGGTCACGCCGTCCTCGCGGGCCCCGCTCTGCATCACGGCGATGCGGTCCAGCGCCTGGTCGAAGGCGTCGGCCATGGCGCGGTGGACCTGACGCGGGTCGTCGCCGGTGACGTGGATCGGCTCGTGGCCGTACCCGCGCAGCAGTTCGTCGAGTTCGGACTCCGGAAGGCGGGACAGCACGGTCGGGTTGGCGATCTTGTAGCCGTTGAGGTGCAGGATCGGCAGGACCGCGCCGTCGTGCACCGGGTCGAGGAACTTGTTCGAGTGCCAGGAGGCGGCCAGCGGCCCGGTCTCCGCCTCGCCGTCACCGATGACGCAGGCGACCAGCAGATCCGGGTTGTCGAAGGCGGCACCGTACGCGTGGGCGAGCGAATAGCCCAGCTCACCCCCCTCGTGGATCGAACCGGGCGTCTCCGGCGCGACATGGCTGGGCACTCCGCCGGGGAAGGAGAACTGCCGGAAGAGGCGCCCCATGCCCGCCGCGTCCCGCGAGACGTCCGGGTAGGTGTCGCTGTAACTGCCTTCCAGCCAGGAGCCTGCGAGCACGGCCGGCCCGCCGTGACCCGGCCCCCACACGCACAGCGCGTCGAGACCGCGAGCCTTGATCACCCGGTTGAGGTGGGTGTACACGAGGTTGAGGCCCGGCGAGGTGCCCCAGTGGCCGAGCAGCCGCGGCTTGATGTGCGCGGGAGTGAGAGGTTCGGTGAGGAGCGGGTTGGCCAGCAGGTAGATCTGGCCGACGGCCAGGTAGTTCGCCGCCCGCCAGTGGGCGTCCAGACCGCGCACTTCCTCGTCGGTCAATACGGTGCTGTTCCGGTGTTCGACCTTGGGCATGGTGACTCCGTACGTCATCGGGGCGAGCCGGGGCTCCGGGAAGCGACGCGAACCCAGGCCACCCGCTCGTCGTGGTGTTCGAAGGGCCCCGTGTCTTCGAAGGGCCCCGTGTCCAGGCCTGTCCCGGAGCTGGACCCGTGCGTCGCGCCCACCGGGCGGTGCTTCGAGCCGGTCATGCCCGCTGGGGCACGACGGCCACGGGACAGCTGGAGTGGTGCAGGACCGCGTGGGCGACCCTGCCTATCTGGAGCCCGAAGTGACCATGGCGCCGCCGGGCACCGACGACGAGCAGGTCGGCTCCGGCAGAGGCGTCGAGCAGCACCTTGTGGGCGGGGCCTTCGGCGGTACGCCGGTGCAGGTCCACCCCTTCCGGAGCGTCCCGAAGCGCCGCGTCCAGGGCCTGCACGGCCTGCTCCTCGTGCAGCCGGGCGGGTTCGCCGGCCATCAGAGGGTGGTCGGTGGTCTCGTACCCGGGGCACCGCCAGGCGCGGACGGCCTCCAGAGGCACCCGGCGTTCCGCCGCCTCCTCGAAGGCGAAGCGCACGGCCGCCGAGTGCTCCGGCTCCTTGCCGACCCCCAGCACGACGCGCCCGCGCATAGTGGAACTCGCCTGGTTGTCGTGGCCGCCACGCAGCACGATCACCGGACAGTCGGCGCGGGCGGCGACCGCGAGGCCGACCGAACCGAGCAGCAGCTCGGCGATGCCGCCGCGGCCACGCGACCCCAGGACCAGGGCGAAAGCGGTGCGGCCCTCGCGCAGCAACACCGGCACCGGCTCTTCGGGCACCACCTCGGTGGAAATCTTCACATCCACCTCACGGCGGTGTGCCCGCTCCGCCGCCGCCTCGACGACGGCGTCGGCCAGCATCTGTTCCGAGGATCGGCCACCACCCGCGGCGCTCTCGTACTGCTCCCACAGCGAGGCGAACACCAGCCGCAGCGGCAGTCCGCGCAGGGCGGCCTCGTCGGCCGCCCAGTCCACCGCGCGCAGACTCGACTCGGAACCGTCGACGCCCACGACCAGGGGGAGTTCCATCGCCGTCACCCTCCCGCAACCATGTCGAGGACGATCCGCGCCTTGATCTCACCGCGCGGCACGTCGTCGCTGGAACCGACGACGGAACCGTCGATGGACTCCGTGACGTTCGCAAGCGGCCGTGTCTCGTGGACGACCGGCGCGCCGAAGGCTCGTACGACTGCTGCCTTCATGGTTCTCTCCTCCTCCGGACGGGTCAGCCGTGTGCGACGACGGTGACGGGGGCAGTGGCGTGATGCAGTACGGCCTGGGTGACGGGGCCGGTGTGGGTGCCGAGCGCACTGCGGCGAATTCGTCGGCCGACGACGACCAGGGAGGCCTCGCGGGAGGCGTCGACCAGGTGATGGGCGGCCGATCCGTACCGGGACGTCTCGATGACCTCGACGGCGGGGAACTTCTGCCGCCACGGGCGCAGGACCTCGGCGAGAGCGCCGGCCTCCTGGCGCGCCAGCTCGTCGTGGAGTTCGACGTCGGCGGAGAGGCCGTACGCGTAATAGGGCGGCGGGTTCCAGCCGTGGACGACCCGCAGCGGGGTGGCACGGCGGGCGGCGGCGTCGAAGGCGAACCCGATGACCGAGTCGTCCGGGTGGTCGATGTCCAGTCCGAGGACCACGGGCCGGTACGGGGCCGCGGCGGACGGGATGCCCGCCGGATCCGTCACGTGCTCGTCGGCGGCCTGTTCCCCGGCACGGACCAGAACGACGGGCTGTTCGGCGTGCGCCACGACGGCCTGGCCGACCGATCCGACCAGGAACCCGCCGAGCCCGCTGAGGCCACGGGATCCCAGGACGAGCAGCTCGGCGTCCTTCGCCAGGCCGGCGAGCACATCACCCGGCCGTCCGGAGAGCTGCTCGGCGCCGACCTCGACGCCGGGGTGACGCAGCCGAAGACCCTCGGCGAACTCGTGCGGGATTCGCCCCCGTTCCTCGGCCGGGGGCGCCTGCGTGGTGGGCTCCGGCACGGGCTCCCGGACGTACACCAGTTGCAGCGGCAGTCCGCGCAACTCGGCCTCGCGGGCCGCCCATTCAGCGGCCGCCCGGCTCTCGGACGAACCGTCGAGACCCACAGTGACGGTGCGGGGCATGGTCTCCACCTCCTGCTGTCGGGGTATCTGTGATGTCAGCGTTGTGCGGGACGGGCCTCCGGTGCGGGGGCCCGCCGTGTCCCTGCGCGGTCAGCGGAGCCAGCCGTTGGTGCGGACGAACGGCAGCGCGGCCCAGAGCTTTCCGACGCCCAGGGTGTTGCCGGCGGAGGCCAGCGCGAGGGCGATCAGGACGACCGCGTAGATCAGGTGGTAGTCGACGAGGGGATTCGGCGACATGGTCGGCGAACCGTCGGACAGGTGCCGGGCGGGCGGCCACTCGGCGATCCACATCAGCGCCATCATCGCGGTGCCCGCGACGGCCGCGAGCCGCAGCGCGAAGCCCCCGACAAGGGCGAGGCCGACGCCGAGCAGTCCTGCCATGAACAGCCAGTCGGCCCAGGTGGCACCGGCCCAGGAGTGGAAGGTGGACTCCATCGGCCCGGCCGCCACACCGCCGAGGAAGCCCTGGGTCGGCGAGCCGCCGTCGATCCAGGACTTGTCGGACGGCGTGGCGTAACCGAACCCGAAGGCCTTGTCCAGGAAGGCCCACAGGAAGACGAACCCGGTGAGCAGGCGCAGGGAGGCGAAGGCGTAGGCCTGCGTGGTGTGCGTGTCGGCGCCGGCCGACACGGCGGACTCGGAGGAGGTCCGGCTCCTGCGCAGCGACGACAGGCGGAACCCTGGGCTCCGGTGCGGGTGCTCGTGTACGGCCATGGTGATGATCCCTTCGGAAACGATCGGGTCGGTGTCCGACGCTCTGACGTCCCTCACTCTTGTCGTGCGGGGCGGGCCGCGCCGGGTGCCGAAGGTCCGCCGGGGGAGGGCCGAACGGCCCTTTCCCGAGGGCCTGTTGGGGCGCTCGGTGCAGTGGGCACGCGGCGGAAGGCGGCGCATGGCCCGGAGCGGTTCGAGAGGGCTCGGGCGGGCGGGTCCCGGAGTGGCGCCGACTCATGGCCCGGCCCGGCAAATGCGTCGGCTATGTCGGCGAGCGGTTCGTCGGACGCGCGGGCGCCCCGGGGCGTCCGCCGCACGCCGGGCCACGCCGACGGTGGACCCAGCGGTTGGGGGTACGGCTCCCGCTACGCGTACGAGCCCCCGGCTCCGTCCGGCCCGGCGGGCACGATCAGCACAGGGCAGTGGGCCCGGTGCAGCAACGTACGGGCGGCGGAGCCGGGTCGGCGGCCGTGCCCGCCCGGTTCGGGCCGACAGGCGATCATCACGAGGTCCGCGGTGCGGGTGGCGTCCAGCAGCTCCCGTACTGTACGGGTGGCGGCCGACCGGATCTCCGTACGCACCCGACGCACGCGCGCCTGACGCTCGCTCGGAACCGCCGGCTCGTCCGGGTCCGCGGGGTGCGGGGCGGCAGCCGCGATCCCGCCGTGCGGCACCGGGCTCGCGACCGGATGCCGGTGCGCCGAGAACCGCAGGAACCGCAGCTGGGCACCCCGGAGTGCGGCCTCCTGGAAGGCATACGCCGCCGGAGTCGCATCGATCGCATCGATCGCGTCGGTTTCGTCGTCGAGGACGAGCAGCACCTCGTCGTACGGGGTGCCAGGAGAGTCACCCCGTACGACGAGCAGCGGGCCGTGCGCGTGAGCGGCCAGCCGTGAGCTCACCGAGCCGAACACCGAACCTGCGAATCTACCCATGCTCCGGCACCCGACGACCGTGAGCACCGAGTCACCGCCGCATTCCGCCAGCACGGCCGCGGAGTGGCCCTCGACGGGCACGGCCACGACCGGCAGCCCCGGATGACGGACGTGTACCCGCGAGACCGCGGACGCCAGGATCGGCCCGGCCTCGTCGAGGTCCGGCACGGCGTACACGACCTCCAAAGTGGTGGCGCGCAGAGCCGCCTCGTCGGCGGCGCGGTCCAGGGCTCGTACGGCGACGAGTGAACCGTCCACTCCGACAGTCACCTGACCAGTGGTCATGGCTGTTGCTCCATTCGGTCGTTGGCACTCACAAGCTTTTCCGGGCGCGGTTCAGGCGTGCGGGACGACGACCACGGGGCACCTGACGTGATGCAGCACCGCGTGGGCCACCGGGCCGAGGTGGGCGCCGAACCGGCCCTCCTGTGTCCGGCGTCCCACGACGACGAGACAGGCTCCGGCCGACGCCCGCACCAGTTCGGTGGCGGCCCGTCCTTCGCGGACGGTCGCGGTCACGGAGACCTCGGGGAACCCACAGTGCTCACCCCTTCTCGCCGGGTTTGCTTCACGCACACCCTCAGCGAACAGCGCGGCGGACGACGGCACAGGGTGCCGAAAGGCTCTCGCCCGGTACCGGGCGGCCCCTTCGTAAGGCCGGGTGGCCCATGGCCGACCCGGCGGCACGCGAACACGCGGGAAGCGGTGGTTCCGTACGCGCGGCCTGGAGGCCCCCTGAACGCTCCCCCGCCACCATCGTGTCGGCCGCAGCGGCGGGCAGGGTCAGCTGCTTCCAGGCCGTGCCCGACCTCTGCCACACCCGCACGGTGGGTGTGCACTCAGCCCGCTGAGCACGCCGTCGACCTTCGAGACTCACACCTTCGAGGCTTACGCCGTCGCCGGTTCATCCCTGGGGCCGGGGCGCACTCAGGGACGTGTCCTCGCCGCGCTGCACCAGGACCGAGGGCTCCGTGTCTCCGGGAGCGGGGACCGCCTCCGATGCCGCCGCTTCCGTGCTGCGCCCCGGCAGCCACTGCATCCAACGGGGGAGGGCCCAGGTCTTCTCGCCCAGCAGGGACATCACCGCGGGAAGCAGCACACCCCGCACGACGGTCGCGTCGATGACGATCGCCAGTGACATCCCGACACCGAGCATCTTGTACTCGATGGCCGACAGCGTGACGAAGATGCTGAAGACGGCGACCATGATGACGGCCGCGCTGGTCACCACGCCGGCACTCGTGGCGATACCGCTGACGACGGCGGTCTTCGGTTCCTCGCCGGCCAGCCGTCGTTCACGGATACGGCTCAGGATGAAGATGTGGTAGTCCATGCTCAGGCCGAAGAGCAGTACGAACATGAACAGCGGCAGCCAGCTGGTCACTCCGCCGTAAGGCGTGAAGTCCAGGAGCGAACTGAGGTGACCGTCCTGGAAGACCCAGGTGACGGCCCCGTAGGCGGCAGTGATCGACAGCAGGTTGAGGACGATCGAGATGACCGGGACGGCCAGCGACCGGAAGGAGACGAGCAGGAGGATGAAGGCCACGGCGAGCACGAACGCCAGGACGACGGGTGTGGTGTCCTTCAGCGTCTTGGTGAAGTCGTACGGCTGGGCCGTCTGACCGTTCACCGCGTACTCGATGCCTTCGACCTTCCCCAGAGTCGGGGGCAGAAGGTCCTCGCGGAGGGTTTCCAGGGCGGCGTTCGATGTCTTGTCGGTCCCGGAACCGGCCAGCGGTACCTTGACCACGAGCGCGTCGCCGACCGTGGTGCTGGTGATCGAGGTGCCGATCTGCCCGTCGGTGTCGGCCGCCCGCTCGCGCAGTGCGTCGACCGCTCGGCCCACCAGCGGGTCGCCCACCTTGTCGCCCCAGACCACGAGCCGCGCCGGAGACGGATCACCGGGGAAGGCCGTGTCCATGCGGGCCACTGTTTCGACGGTGGGGTTGGTGTGCGGCATGCTGTCCGTGACGGACGGATCCTGCAGTCGCATGTCCAGCGCGGGGAGCGCGACCGCGATCAGCGCGAGCAGCGCGACACCGCCCCACGCCAGCGGCCGACGGACCACGGCCCGGGCCACCGCGGCCCACACCCGTGACTCTCCCGCGGCGGTGCGCCGGCGGCCCAGCCAGGGGATCCGGCCCTTGTCGACGCGGTGGCCCAGTACGGACAGGAGGGCCGGCAGTACGGTCATGGAGCCGATCACCGTCAGCCCGACGACGATGCTGGTGCCGATGGCGAGGCCGCGGAAGACGTCCATTCCGGTCAGGTACAGGCCGGACAGGCAGAGCATCACGGTGACACCGGAGAGCACGACGGCGTGCCCGGAGGTACGGGCGGTCACCTGGAGGGCTTCCTTGAAGTCGCGGCCCCGCTGCCGTTCCTCCCGCTCGCGGCGCAGGTAGAAGAGGGAGTAGTCGACGCCGACAGCCATGCCGATCAGGAGCACCACGGAGGAGACGGTGCTGTTGATCGGGATCACATGGCCGAGTGCCTGGAGGAACCCGAGGGTGGAGAGCACGGCGGTGATCGAGAGCAGCAGGGGGACGCTCGCCGCGATCAGCGCGCCGAACACGACGAGCAGGATGACGAGGGTCAGCGGCAACGAGATGACTTCGGAACGCTGGAAGTCGTCGTCGTAGGCGTTGTCCACCGCGGTCCGCGTACTCATGTCGCCGGCCTGGCCCACCCAGAGGTTCTCGTGGCGGTCCTGGACGGCGTTGATCGATTTCCACGCCGTCTCGGAGTGCAGGCCCAACTCGTCGTCGGGACCGGTGACGGCGAAGGTCACGAGGCCGGAGCGGCCGTCTTCGGAGAGGAGGCTCTCGTTGCCCTTGTCCAGAGGCGAGCGGATGTCGGTGACCGACTCGGACTCGCGCTGCAACGTCTTCACCATGTCGGTGACCGCCGCCTGGATCTCCGCCGAGGAGAACCGGGTCCGGCTGTCGGCCTCGCGCGGCTGGATCAGTACGTTCTCGTGGACGGGCTCGTCGGTCTGCTGCGAACGCAGCACGTCCTGTGCACGTCCCGATTCCCCGGGGTCGGTCGTCAGAGCTTCGCTGCCCGTCACCAGGACGCTGGCCAGTAACGCGACGAGGACCAGTGCGAACCAGCCCCCGATCGCGGTCTTGCGATGGAGTACCGACCACGCGGTGACGCGTTCGACGAAGGTGCCGCGGGGGCCGCCGACCGCCTCGTCGGGACTCGGCTTGCCAATGCCCGGCATGACGTGTAGTCCTTCCTCAGGGAGTGTGTACCTGCGAGAACTCGCCTACGGCGAGGTGGAGCGCTCTTCCATACCTGGGCCGACGAGTTGCCGCTCGTCGGCCCGGGGTCGTTCTGCGGTGTCGCGTCGAGATCGCTGCTCGACCGCTACTCGATCTTTATTCGGCGCCCAACTCGGCGCCCAACTCGGCGCCCAACTCGGCGCCCAATCGGCGCTCAACCGGCGCCCGTTTCGTGCTACTCGGTCTCCTTGAGGATTCGTTCCACGCCGTCCAGCCGGTTCTGCATGTCCTCAAGCCGTGAGTTGACCGTCTCCAGCTGGCGTAACAGCGTCTGCTGTGTCTTCGCGCCCTCCTCGGACAGGGCCCGGTAGTCCGACTCGCGGGACAGCAGCGCCTTGGCGCGGGTGGTGGTGGCGCGCTTCCAGATGAGGACCACGATCACGGACGTGGCCAGGATGAAGACTCCGATGATCGCGGCTACGGCCTGCCACTGGTACTCGTCATCCATCGGATGACTCCTTTCGTCCGGTCTGTGATCCATCACGAGGAGGCAGTGTGAGGGTCTGCGCGGCGTCCGCGATGGTCTCCGGGGTGAGGAGGACCGTGAAGGGGGTCACCTCGTAGTACTTCATTGCTTTCCCGTCCTCCGAGAGCTGAAGTTCAGCCGTGACCAGCTCGGCCGCCTCCAGCTTGCGGAGGTGCACCTGCAGCAGGGCGCGGCTGATACCCAGCTCCCGAGCCAACTCGCTCACATAGCTGCGCTTGCCTGAGAGTGCCGCGACGACACGCATACGGTGCGGATTGGCGAGCGCCGACGCAGCCCGCAGCATGTGGTCGCCATTCATCCTCCGCATACCAGCTCCTTGCTCGTGCTAAGAAATACTTGCAGGTGCCTGCGGATAGTGCAACCCCTGTCTACGTGTGCGGCGCGGGGCGCGGGCCCGAGTGCCACCGGCCGTCGCTCCCGCCGCCGTTGTACGGCAACCGCCGTCCCGTCGGCTGGGGGAGCTGCCTGGACACGCGACTCGTTGTAGGGTGTGGAAACAGCCCTTGACCTGCAAAAACGCAGGCAGGGAGCCTAGTTCTGGGAGTGCCTCCATGTTGCGCACCATGTTCAAGTCCAAGATCCACCGTGCCACCGTCACCCAGGCCGACCTGCACTACGTCGGCTCCGTCACCATCGACGCCGATCTCCTCGACGCCGCCGACCTGCTGCCCGGCGAACTGGTCCACATCGTCGACATCACGAACGGTGCCCGTCTGGAGACGTACGTCATCGAGGGTGAGCGCGGATCAGGGATCATCGGGATCAACGGCGCCGCGGCCCACCTCGTGCACCCCGGCGATCTGGTGATCGTCATCAGTTATGCCCAGGTCTCCGATGCCGAGGCCCGTGCGCTGAAGCCGCGGGTCGTGCACGTGGACGGGGGCAACCGGATCGTGACGCTCGGCTCGGACCCGTCCGAGCCGGTACCGGGCTCGGACCAGCAGCGCAGCCCGCAGGCCGTCCCGACGGCCTGACCTGCACCGCGCCCCGACCTCACAGCCGCACCCGCGCCCGTACCCGCACCGCACCAGCACCAGCACCCACGAGGAGAATCCATGAGTGAGATCACCATCCGCGACGACCGGGGCCGCGGGCTCCTGGAGGCGTACTCCGGTGACGAAGTGGCGGGTCGCATCGAGTACTTCGTCCTCGAAAGCCCCGGCCGCGCCCTCGTCCCGGTGCACACCACTGTGGAGCCCGCCCATGAGGGCAAGGGCGTCGCGGGCTCCCTCGCCCGTGAGCTGTACGCGATCTCCGAGCGTGAGGGCGTGCCGGTCGCGCCGCTCTGCCCGTACGTCGTGAAGTGGGCCGAGCGGCACCCTGAGGAGGCGCCGGTGGCTGACCCCGCGTTGCTGAGTGCGGCCAAGGGGTGGCTTGTGGCGCATCCCGGCCGGTTCTGAGCGGCCCATGTGCGGCCCCTGTGCGGGGGCGGTTCTCGTAGTGCGGGACGGTGGGGGCTTGTCGCGCAGTTCCCCGCGCCCCCGAAAGGGAACGGCCCCTGAAAGGGCACGGCTCCCTGAAGGGGCCACATGGGCCCCGTTCGGTCCGCGACGGAGTGAGTGGGTGCGCGGGGCACGGGTAGGCGGGGGAGAAGTCCAGAGCCGACGTTCCCTCTGGCTGGAGGACATGATGACGCAACCGTTCCCCGATCCCGTGCATCCGGATCCCACGCCCGGCCCAGGCCCGGACCGACCGCAGCCCTTCCCGGAACCGGACCCGGTGCCGGCCCCGAAGCCCCGCCCGGTCCCCGGGCCGCCCCCGCGCCCGGCCCCAGGCCCGGACCCGACCCCGCCCCCGGAGCCCCAGCCGGACCCGCTCGGCTGAGAGCGCCCCAGAGCCGGGGGGGGGGGGGGGGGGGGGGGGGGGCCGGGCCCCCCGCGCGCGCGGGGGGGGGGGGGGGGGCGGGGGGGCGCGCCCCCCCCCCCCCCCCCCCCCCCCCCCCCCCCCCCCCCACCCCCCGGGGGGCCCCCCCCCCCGGGCCCCCCCCCCCCCCCGCGCCCCCCCCCCCCCGCCGCCCGATGCGCCGCGCGTCCGCCCCCCCCCCCGGGGGGGCCCGGGGGGCCCGGCCCCCCCCCGGCGCCACCGGCTCTGTCTTCAGGGGCGCGGGGAACTGCGCGACCGGCCCTCACCCCGCAACGAACCGCCGGTTCCCCAGCCCCCAGCCCTCAGCCGGAGACCTCGGACCGGTCCCCGCCCCACAGCGTGTGGAACGAGCCCTCCCGATCGGTCCGCCGATACGTGTGCGCACCGAAGAAGTCCCGCTGCCCCTGCGTGAGCGCGGCGGGCAACCGTTCGGCGCGCAGCGCGTCGTAGTACGCCAGGGCCGCCGCGAACCCGGGCGTCGGCACCCCCTGCTGCACGGCGGAGACGAGCACCGCGCGCCAGTCGTCCTGCGCCGCCGCGATCTCCTGGGCGAACGTGTCGTCGGAGAGCAGACTCGGCAGATCCGCGCGCGCGTCGTACGCGGCCCGGATCCGGTCGAGGAACGCCGCCCGGATGATGCAGCCCCCGCGCCAGATCGAGGCGACCGCGCCCAGGTCGATGTTCCAGTCGTACTCGGCGCTGCCGGCCGAGACCTCGTGGAAACCCTGCGTGTAGGACACGATCTTCGACGCGTACAGCGCCTGCTCCACCTGGTCGGCGAAGGCCGAGGCCTCCGACTCGCTCAGCGCCGACGCCGAAGGACCTGCGAGCCCGCGGGAGGCCTCGCGCAGCGCGCTGTGGCCAGACAGCGACCGGGCGAAGACCGCCTCGGCGATGCCCGACACCGGTACGCCCAGGTCCAGCGCGATCTGCACGGTCCAGCGGCCCGTGCCCTTCTGCTCGGCCTGGTCCTGGACGACGTCCACGAACGGCTTGCCCGTCGCCGCGTCCACGTGCGACAGGACCTCGGCGGTGATCTCGATCAGGTACGAGTCGAGCCGTCCGGTGTTCCAGGTGCGGAAGATGTCGGCGATCTGTGCGGGGGAGTAGCCGGCCACGTCACGCAGCAGCTGGTACGCCTCGCCGATCAGCTGCATGTCGGCGTACTCGATGCCGTTGTGCACCATCTTCACGAAGTGCCCGGCGCCGTCGGGGCCGACGTGGGTGACACACGGCGAGCCGTCCTCGGCCTTCGCGGAGATCTTCTCCAGCATCGGGCCCAACGACTCGTACGACTCGACTGGACCGCCCGGCATGATGCTGGGGCCGTTGAGCGCGCCCTCCTCGCCGCCGGAGATGCCCGCGCCGACGAAATGGATGCCCTGCTCGCGCAGCTCGCGCTCCCGGCGGCGGGTGTCCGCGAAGTGCGCGTTGCCGCCGTCGATGATCATGTCGCCGGGCTCCAGGAGCGGGGCGAACTCCTGGATCACCGCGTCGGTCGGCTCGCCGGCCTTCACCATGATCACCAGACGGCGGGGCCGCTCCAGCGCGGCCACGAACTCCTTGGCCGTCTCCGTCGCGATGAAGTCGCCCTCACTGCCGAACTCCTCCACCAGCGCGTGCGTGCGCGCCGCCGTCCGGTTGTGCAGGGCGACGGCGTATCCGTTCCGCGCGAAGTTACGGGCGAGATTGCGCCCCATCACCGCGAGTCCCGTGACGCCGATCTGCGCTGAGTTGCTCATACGGTTTGGCTCCTAAGATCCTGAATCAGTGGTGCCGGTCCTGCCCGCCAGTATTGACCCACTGACCATCCTGACTTGCCGGTTCTCCGACCGCACATCCTGCCTTGCCGACGTTGTGTACGCAGAAGAGGCGTCCTCGCCTCAGCCTTCCGGCGAACTTCACCCCCGTACCTGCCACCGGCATGGACACCAACCATCGCGAACGAAGGTGCATTCCTGGTCACTTGGCGGGATAGGGCGGCTGATTGCCCTCTTGTCATGGCCTGTTAGGAGCGTTTACTTTTGCCGCTCCTGACGCTTGTTTAGGGGGCACCTTCATGGCCGTACGCGGTCGGCACCGCCGGTATCAGCCCAACAGGATCAACCGCGCGTCACTCACTGTCACGGTGGGCGGTGCCGGAATGGCGATACCGCTCATCGGAACCGGCGTCGCGAACGCGGCCGATGTGGACACCTGGAACAAGGTCGCCGCCTGTGAGTCCACCAGCAACTGGCACATCAACACGGGCAACGGCTACTACGGCGGGCTCCAGTTCAGCCGGTCCACCTGGGAGGCCTACGGCGGCAGGGCCTACGCGGCCCGCGCCGACCTCGCCACCAAGGACCAGCAGATAGCCGTCGCCGAGAAGGTCCTGGACGGCCAGGGGCCGGGCGCCTGGCCCACCTGCTCGCAGCGGGCGGGGCTCACGCGCGGTGGCGACAGCCCCGATATCAGCCCCTCGGGCACGTCCACGCAGACCACCAAGCGCAAGGTCGACGTACAGCCGCAGACCACGCCCCAGTCCCGGGCCGGCACCGCCGAGATGTACACGGTCGTCCACGGCGACACGCTCTCCGAGATCGCGGGGACCCGCAAGATACCCGGCGGTTGGCGGCAGTTGTACGACGCCAACCGCAGGACCGTCGGCGCCGACCCGGATCTGATCGTTCCCGGCCAGCGGTTGAGTCTGCACACCACTGCGCCCGGTTCGAAGGGCACCTCCACGTCGTCGTCCGACAAGGCGCAGACGAAGGACAAGAAGGATAGAAAGGACAGGAAGAGTAAGAAGGAGAAGGTAGAGAAGGCCGAGGAGAAGGTCGAGAAGAAGACCCACTCGGTCACGCACACGCTCACCGCCCCGGTGAGCGCGAGCACCGGCACGCCGTACCACGCCGCGGGTTCCTCCTGGTCGAAGGGCTACCACACGGGCGTCGACTTCCCGGTGCCGACCGGTACGTCCGTCAAGTCGGTCGGGGCGGGCAGTGTGGTGGCCGCCGGTTGGGGCGGATCCTTCGGCTACCAGGTGGTGGTCCGGCACGGCGACGGCCGCTACACCCAGTACGCCCACCTGTCCGCGATCTCCGTGAAGGCCGGGCAGAGCGTGGGAGCCGGCCAGCGCATCGGCCGCTCCGGGTCCACGGGCAACAGCTCGGGCCCGCATCTGCACTTCGAGGTGCGGACGGGGCCCGGTTTCGGCAGCGACGTCGATCCGGTCGCCTATCTGCGGGCCGGCGGCGTCAGGATCTGACGCAGGAGCGCAGCGCCATCGGGGCGGGCAGCAGGGGCAGGAACGGAAGGCCGTAGTAGGGGCCTTCCGGCCACGTCACCTCGTCCGAGCCGTCCGGCACGTCGCCGGGCGGCGGGGGCCCGTTGGACCCGGGCGGCGGCACGAGGGCCGCCTCGCGCCGGGCGGCGAGCATCCCGGCCGGAGCATGCGACTCCTCCCGGCCACCAGGTACCGCGGCGCCGGACGCGCCCGCTTCCTCACGACGCACCGCGCTGCCGGGTGCCGCGCCTGCCGTACCGGACGCGCGCGCCTGCTCACGTACGCCATGGCCCGCGTGCGCGGCCGGTGCGAGTGGCTCTCCCCGCACCGCAGGCACCGTGAACGATTCCTCTCGTACGCCCGTTCGTACACCTGTCGGCGTATACGCCTTGTCCCGCATTCCCGAGGGCACCCGCCGCTCGGCGGAGGCCGAAGAGGAGACCGAAGCAGAGGCCGCGGCGGAGGTGGAAGGGGTGACGGCGGTCCGCTCGGGAGGAAAAAGCGTGGCGGCCTGCTCGAAGCGGCTCGTCGCGGCCTCCGGAGCCGCTGTCCGGGACACGTCCTGGATCGCCGAGTCCTGGTCCGTGCCCTGGACCGCGTCCGCAGCCATGGGCGCCGCTCCGGAAACCGAGGGAACCGACGCGGCGGGCGCGACCGGCCGCGTACGCTCCGAGCCGCTGATCCGCTCCGTGGTGAGCAGGATCAGACCGCCCGCGGCGACGACCCCGCAGCCGAGGGCGAGCATCGTGCCCGTCTCGCCGTAGCGGAACGTCTCGCCGAACATCGTGAGACCCACCGCGGCGGCCACGATCGGGTTCACGACGGTCAGCGTGGCCAGCGGGGCCGCGAGTCCGGCGCCCCGGTAGGAGGCCTGCGACAGCAGCATTCCGGCGGTCGCCAGAACGCCGATCACGGCGAGGCTCGGCAGGTCGGCGAGCGCGACGCCGCCCGTCCAGTCCACCGCGACCGTCTTCGTGAACACCGAGGACATACCGAAGGCGGCGCCCGCCGCGATCGCCAGCAGCACACTGCGCACGGCCGGATGCCGGTGCGCCGCGCGGGCCGCCGTCATCAGCGCCACCACCGCACCGCCGGTGACCAGGGCCACCACGACGCGCTGGGTGCTGTTCAGGGACTGCGAGTCGGTGGTGCCGACCAGCGCCAGGATTCCGGCCAGACCGACCGTCGCCATGATCGCGCCCCGCCAGGCGGCCGCCCCGGCCCTGCGGCGGACGAACACGGCGGCCATGGGCAGCGCGAACACGATGGTCAGCGCGCCCAGCGGCTGGACCAGGCTGAGCGGCCCGTAGGCCAGCGCCACGACGTGCAGCAGTCCGCCGAGCGCGTTGAGACCGACCGCCGCCCACCAGGCGAGCTGGCGCATGGGGGCGTACGTGCGGTCGGGCGTGGTCGCCGCGACGCGTTCCTGCACGATGGCCCCGCCCGCGTAGGCGACGGCGGAGACGAGGGAGAGCACCACAGAAAGCACTAGTGCGCTCATGTGTCTCTCCTCTGCGTGTGGCGGACGCGCTCCGGCGGCTGAAGAGTCCGGTGCGGCGAACGGTCGGCTTCCATGGTGATGACGATCCCTTGCGAAAGGTCCCGTGTCGTCGTACCTGAGCAGTCATTGGGTCCTACTGCCGATGGAGTACGTCTTGACCGGAGTCCTCCCCAGGTCGGGTGACACGAAGTACAACCCGCCCTCCGGCGCCGTTATGCCCCTTGGTGTACTTGTTCTTCGTGAATCTTGATCCGGACCTCGATCGGCTCGCCGCTCTCGAAGGTTTCTTCGCCCTGCGCACGGGCCGGCCGCGCCCGCGCGCCGGACGGCCGCCGCTGCCGACGCTCGCCGAGGTCTACGCGACACCGAGCGTCACCGACGCGCCGGATCCCTCCGGGCCGGATCACGAGGATCACGACGGGGTGGATCCGCTCACCTTCCGTGTCCGCAAGGTCGTGCGGCTGCTGGCCGCGCCGGAGGTGCGCGTCGGGGTGTCCGTGGCGCAGCAGGGGCTCGCCGCCCGGCTGTGGTCCGTGGCCCTGGGCGCGGCCGTGCTCTACGGCCGGGTACCCGACCTCGACCCCCGCCTGCTGCACTGGGACGTCGACGGCAGCGCCCCCGACGACCTGTGGCTGGCGCGGGTGCGCGCGCTGCCCGGCGACGCGGCGACGATCCGGCGGCTCGTGCACCACGGCCACCTGGAACCCCTCTCTGCGGCGCTGCGGGCCAGGCACCCGGTGGCCGCGGGGCTGCTGTGGGGCAACGCGGCCTCCGCGCTCGCGAGCACCGCGCGCCTGCTCGACGGCTGGGCCGCCGCTCACGGCCGTACGGACGTACGCGATCGAGTGCGGGCGCTGACCGCCGAACTCCTCGGCCACCCCGACCTGAGGGACACCGGGACCCTGGACGGAACCGGCTTCCGCCGGCGCAGTTGCTGCCTCTATTACCGGGTACCCGGCGGCGGGGTGTGCGGCGACTGCTGCTTCACGGAGGCACCGCGCTCTTCCCCAACCGACCCATGTGGGTGACCATGTGGGAACCAGCCGCAGAGACAGGGGGTTCCGGGTGCGTGTGGGACTGCTGACCCGCGAGTATCCGCCGGACGTGTACGGCGGAGCGGGAGTCCATGTCGAGTTCCTCGCCCGGGAGCTGAGGCCCCTCACCGACCTGGGCGTGCACTGCTGGGGCGAGGGCGCCGGCGGCGGGGTGGTCCGGCACCGGCCCTGGCCCGTGCTCGACGGCGCCAACGACGCCTTGCGCACCTTCTCCGTGGACCTCTCCATGGCTGCCGCGCTGGAGGACCGCGACCTCGTCCACTCGCACACCTGGTACGCCAACCTCGCCGGTCACCTCGCGAAGCTGCAGTACGGCATCCCGCACGTCATGACCGCCCACTCGCTGGAGCCGCTGCGCCCCTGGAAGGCCGAGCAGCTGGGCGGCGGTTACGCCCTGTCCAGCTGGGCCGAGCGCACCGCGATCGAGTCCGCCGACGGTGTGATCGCCGTCTCCGGGGCCATGCGCGAGGACATCCTCGGCTGCTATCCGTCCCTGGACCCCGCCAGGGTGCACATCGTGCACAACGGCATCGACACGAGCCTCTACCGCCCGGACCACGGCACGGACGTCCTGGAGCGGCTCGGCCTCGACACCTCCCGGCCGTACGTGCTGTTCGTGGGCCGTATCACCCGGCAGAAGGGTGTGCCGCATCTCCTGCGCGCGGTGCGCGACATCGACCCCGCCGCACAGGTCGTGCTCTGCGCGGGCGCGCCGGACACCCCCGAGATCGACCAGGAGTTCCGTGTGCTCTTCGAGGAGCTGAGCCGGGTCCGTGAGGGAGTGCACTGGATCCCGCAGATGCTGCCCCGCCCCGAGGTCATCCAACTCCTCACCCACGCCGCCGTGTTCGTCTGTCCCTCGGTCTACGAGCCGCTCGGCATCGTCAACCTGGAGGCGATGGCCTGCGGAACCCCGGTGGTCGCCTCCCGGGTCGGCGGCATCCCGGAGGTCGTTGAGGACGGCGAAACCGGGGTACTGGTGTCCGTGGACGAGGACTTCGAGACAGGACTCGCGCAGGCGCTGGACTCGGTCCTCGGGGATGCCGGGGCCGCCCGGCGGATGGGCGAGGCCGGACGGCAGCGCGCGGTGGGGGAGTTCGGCTGGGATGCCGTCGCCCGGCGCACGGTCCGGCTCTACGAGGAGATCCTCAAACAGGCGTAGTCCGGCCTGCTCGAAGGCAGGCCCGGATCAATGAGGGTTAGGGGAGCGGCCATGCGTCGTGGTGGACCTTCGGTGCTCGGGATCGTGCTGGCGGGCGGGGAAGGCAAACGCCTGATGCCCCTCACCGCGGACCGTGCCAAACCAGCGGTCACGTTCGGAGGCACGTACCGCCTCGTCGACTTCGTACTGTCGAACCTCGTCAACGCCGACATTCTGCGCATCTGCGTCCTGACGCAGTACAAGTCGCACTCGCTCGACCGGCACGTCACCACGACCTGGCGGATGTCCAGCCTGCTGGGCAACTACGTGACGCCGGTCCCGGCCCAGCAGCGCCTCGGCCCGCGCTGGTACCTGGGCAGCGCCGACGCGATCCTGCAGTCCCTGAACCTCGTGTACGACGAACAGCCCGAGTACGTGGCGGTGTTCGGCGCCGACCACGTCTACCGTATGGACCCGCGCCAGATGCTCGCCCAGCACATCGACAGCGGGGCGGGTGTGACCGTGGCGGGCATCCGCGTCCCGCGGGCGGAGTCGTCGTCCTTCGGGGTGATCACCCCGGGCACGGACGGGCAGACGGTGGAGCGTTTCCTGGAGAAGCCCGCGGACCCGCCAGGACTGCACGACGACCCCGAGTGCGTCTTCGCCTCCATGGGCAACTACATCTTCACCACCAAGGCCCTGATAGAGGCGCTGCAGCGGGACGCCGAGGACGCGAACTCGGTGCACGACATGGGTGGTTCGATCCTCCCCCAGCTCACCGAACGCGGCGAGGCCGGGCTCTACGACTTCAGCGACAACCATGTGCCCGGCGAGACCACCCGCGACCAGGGCTACTGGCGTGACGTGGGCACCCTCGACGCGTACTACGACGCCCATATGGACCTGATCGCCGAGCGGCCCGCCTTCAACCTCTTCAACCGCAGCTGGCCCATCTACACCAGCTCCGGCCAGCTGTCGCCGGCCCGGTTCAACGCGGGCGGCATCGCGAGCGAGTCGATCATCAGCGCGGGCTGCCTCATCCGGGGGCAGGTCACGCGCTCGGTGCTCTCCCCGGGCGTCCTCGTCGACCCCGGAGCCGTCGTCCAGGGCTCGATCCTCCACGACAACGTGCACATCGGCCGGGGCGCGGTCGTGCGCGGCGCGGTCCTCGACAAGAACGTGCAGGTCCCCCCGGGCGCGACCATAGGCGTCAATCCGGAACGGGACAGGGAGCTCTACACGGTCTCCAAGGACGGCGTGATAGCCCTCGGCAAGGGCCAGCAGGTGCCGTAGAGCTGCGCGGCCGTAGGGCCGTACAGGCCAGGAGTGCGGGGGCGCGCGTTGGGCTGCCGGGGTGGCAGCGGCGCGGCCCGCCCACGGAGGTCCGGTGTGCCGGGCGAACCGGGCGGTCTCATGACGTACGAGACCGCCAGGTGACAGCCCGACACGATGGAGGACATCCGTATGCGACGGACCCGACGCCCCGGCCTGCGTACAGCCGCGGTGGTGACCGTCGCTCTGCTGGGGCTGGGCGGCGCCCTCGCGGCCCCCGCCCCCGCCGCCTTCGCGGGAGCGGCCGGGCCGGGCGGGGACCGGCTCACCGATCTGGTGAACCCGTTCATCGGCACCGAGAACGAGGGCAACACCTTTCCGGGCGCCGCGGTGCCCTTCGGCATGGTGCAGTTCTCCCCGGACACGGGCCACAACACCGGCTACGACCACTCCGACACCCGTATCCGCGGCTTCTCGCTCGTGCACCTCTCCGGAGTCGGCTGCCGGATCGGGGGCGACCTGCCGGTCCTGCCCACCACGGGCGAGGTCACCCTGACCGACCACGCGAAGTGCGCCGCCCGCTTCGACCACGCCACCGAGAAGGCGAGCCCCGGCTATTACAAGGTCGGCCTGGAGAACGGTCCCGATGGCGAGACAGACGGCGGCGGTACGGGTCGCGTCGACGCCGAGCTGACCGCGACCGGCCGCACCGGGGTGCAGCGCTACACCTTCCCGGCCACCGACAGGGCGAACGTCCTGCTGAACGCGGGCCAGGCGCTGCACAGGACACTCTCCTCGACCGTGGAGATCCTGGACGACCGCACCGTCCGCACGGCGATCACCGGCAGCGGCTTCTGCCAGGCCGCCACCCGCCCGTACACCGTCCACACGCTCACCCGGTTCGACCGGCCGTTCACGACGTCCGGCACCTGGCGGGGCGACTCCGTCACCGAGGGTTCCACCCGGTCGAGCGGCACGGGACGCGGCGGCGCCTACGTCCGCTTCGACACCACGCGGGACCGTACGGTCGAGGCGACCACCGCGCTGTCGTACGTCGACGCGCGCGGCGCCGCCGTCAACCTCCGCGCCGAGGGCGGCCGTTCCTTCGACCGTGTCCGCGACGACGCCCGGCGGGCCTGGGAGGAGCGGCTCGACGACGTACGGGTGAAGGGCGGGAGCGAGACGCTGCGCCGCACCTTCTACTCGTCGCTCTACCGGTCCTTCCTCGCCCCCAACCTCGGCGACGACGCGGACGGCCGCCACCGGGGCTGGGACCTGAAGGTGCACCGCGCGAAGGGCTTCACCTACTACCAGAACTGGTCCCTGTGGGACACGTACCGCACCCAGGCGCAGCTCCTCGCGCTGCTCGCGCCGCGCGAGTCGCGTGACATGGCACTGTCCGTGCTCACGGTGGGGGAGGAGGGCGGCTGGCTGCCCAAGTGGGGTTACGGGCCGGTCGAGACGAACATCATGACCGGCGACCCCGTCACCCCGTTCCTCACCAACGCCTACCGGCACGGGCTGCTCAAGGGGCAGGAAGAACGGGCCTACCGGGCGCTCAGGAGGAACGCCGACGGCCTGCCGCCCGCCGACTCGCCCGCGGCGGGGCGGGACGCGAACAAGGAGTACATCGCGGGCGGATACGTGCCCACGGTCAAGGGGCGCCCGCACGCCAAACACGGCCACTCGGACTTCGACCACGGGGCGTCGGCGACACTGGAATACGCCCTGTCCGACGCGATGCTCGCCGAGATGGCCCACGACCTCGGACACCGCGCGGACGCCGAGCGCTATGCCGCCCGCGCCCGGAACTATCGGCGGATTCTCGACCCCTCGACCGGCTTCTTCCGGGCGCGGGACGCCTCGGGAGCCTTCACGGGCGACCCCGATCCGGCGAGGAGCACGGGATTCCACGAGGGCACGTCCTGGCAGTACCAGTGGCTCGTCCCGCAGGACCTGCCCGGACTGATCGGCCTGCTCGGCGGCAGACGCGCGGTGAACGAGCGGCTCGACACGTTCTTCGCGTACGAGCGACTTCTGAAGGACCCCGTGCGCACCGCGCGTGAGGTGTGGGTCAACGGGCCGTACGCCTACTACGACGCGGCGCACTACAACCCGCAGAACGAACCCGACCTGATCGCCCCCTACACCTACCTCTCCACCGGGCAGCCGTGGAAGACCACGGACGTGGTGCACGCCGCCCTGACGCTCTTCACCGACGCGCCCACGGGAATGACCGGCAACGACGACCTGGGGACCATGTCCGCCTGGCACGTGCTGTCGTCGATCGGGCTCTTCCCGGTACAGCCCGGGTTCGACACCTGGGGTCTGTCGACGCCGGTCTTCGAGCGGACCGACCTCGTGCTCGACCGCCGCCACCACCCGCTCGGAGCGCTGACCGTGACGGCTCCGGGCGTCCCGGACTCCGGCCGGTACATCCGGTCGGTACGCGCCGACGGCACCGCCCACGACCGTACGTATCTGACGACGGGCGCGCTGCGGGGCATCCGCAATCTGGTCTTCACGGTGGGCCGGGAGCCTTCGCGCTGGGGCACGGGAGCGGACGCGGCGCCGCCGAGGCTGGGGTGCCTCGTGGGCCGCACAGGTCCCGCTCCTGTCACCGGTAGCGGTGGGAGCGGGACTTAATCTGCTGTTAACTGAGCGTAGCTTGATCGTACTTGACCGTAATCGTCCGGTCGGGATTGACTGCTGGCTCACCCGTAGTCGACGCGAGAGCCAAGCCATTGAATGTAAGGCCCTCTGACTCCGACCTTCTCGCACCACTCGACCTGGCGTTCTGGAACATCGAATCGCGCGAGCACCCCATGCACCTCGGGGCGCTGGGGATCTTCGCGGCCGACTCGCCCGCCGCCGGCCGGCACGCGGCCGATCTGCTCGCGGCCCGCGCGGCCGGCGTACCCGGGCTGCGCATGCGGATCCGCGACATCTGGCAGCCCCTCGACCTTCGGCGGGCATCGGGGTTCGACCTGCGCCGACCGCTCGCCTTCGGCGGCGCCGCCCGGGAGGCCGTCCCCGACTTCGAGCCGCTCGACCACGTCCGTCTGCACGCCCCCGCCGCCGACTTCCACGCCGCCGCCGGCGCGATCATGCAACGACCCCTGGAACGCGACAGGCCTCCGTGGGAAGCCCACGTCGTGCCCGGCGTGGACGGCACCTCCTTCGCCGTGCTGTTCAAGTTCCACCACGCGCTGGCCGACGGGCTGCGGGCGCTGACGCTCGCGGCGGCCGTCCTCGACCCCATGGACATGCCAGCGCCCCGCCCACGCTCCGCGGAGCCGGCGCGCGGCCTCCTCTCCGACCTCGTCCCCGATGTGACGAAGCTGCCGGGACTGGTCCGCGGCGCCCTCTCCGACGTGGGTCGGGCCCTCGACATCGGCGCCTCCGTCGCCCGCGCCACCTGGGACGTACGGTCCTCCGCCGCCCTGGTCTCGAAGCCCACCGGCACCCGCCGGGTCGCGGGCGTGGCGGTGGAGCTCGACGAGATCCACACGATCCGCAAGAGCGTGGGCGGCACGGTCAACGACGTCCTCATCGCCGTCGTCGCGGGCGCCCTGCGCCGCTGGCTCGACGAGCGCGGCGACGGCAGCGAAGGAGTGTCGCCCCGGGCCCTGATCCCCGTCTCCCGGCGGCGCCCGCGCACCGCGCACCCGCAGGGGAACCGGCTCTCCGGGTACCTGATACGGCTTCCCGTCGACGACTCGGACCCGCTCGCGCGGCTCGCCACCGTGCGCGCGGACATGAACCGCAACAAGGACGCGGGACCCCACCGGGGCGCGGGCGCCGTCGCCCTGCTCGCCGACCACGTCCCGGCGATCGGCCACCGGCTCGGTATGCCCGTCGTCGGCCAGGCGGCCCGGCTCCTCTTCGACATCCTGGTCACCAGCGTGCCGCTGCCCAGCCTCGGCATGACGCTCGGCGGCTGCCCGCTGACCGAGGTGTACCCGCTCGCCCCGCTGGCCCGAGGCCAGGCCCTCGCGGTCGCGGTGTCGACGTTCCGCGGGCGCGTCCACTACGGCCTCGTCGCCGACGCGGAGGCCGTCCCGGACCTCGACCTGCTGGCCAAGTCGCTGACGCTGGAGGTGGCGGAACTGAACGCCGCCTGCGTGTCCTGAGACACATCCCGCGGGTCCGGTGGATACCCGGAGGGCCGTGTTCCACGGGCCTCCGAGATGCTGGGCACCGGTCCGCGGGAGACCGGTGATCATCGTGGGTTTGGTGCCTTTGCCCTGTGCTCCGTAAAATTCCGCCTTCGAAGGCGAGCGCGGTCGGAGCGCCGCGCGAAAACCCTAGGAACGGCAACGGCGATGACGGTGACACAGGACAGCCCGGCGGCACCCGCCGTGGACACGGCGCAGGCCCCGGACGGTTCGTACGGTCCCGGTATCGACCCGGAGCGGCTGGCCGTCTGCCTCGCCGTGCTCGACGAGCTGGAGAAGATCGACGTCGACCATCCCGACGCGATCGCCGTGCGCCGCGCCACCGCGGGGATCTACCGCTCGGTCAAGCAGCGCCGCCGCCAGGACCGCAGGGCCGCCAAGACCGCCCACGACAAGGCGGTCACCGAGGCCACGGCCACCGGCTCCGCCCAGCGCATCGACGACGAGACCGAGGGCGTCCTGCCGTCGTCCGTCACCGAGGCCGGCGCCATCGCGGGGATACTCCAGCGCCCGCGTTCCTGCTACACCTGCAAGGTCCGCTACACCGAGGTCGACTACTTCTACCACCAGCTCTGCCAGAAGTGCGCGGCTGAGAACCGCGCCCGCCGTGACGCCCGCACCGACCTCACCGGCAAGCGCGCGCTGCTCACCGGCGGCCGGGCGAAGATCGGCATGTACATCGCGCTGCGCCTGCTGCGGGACGGCGCGCACACCACGATCACCACGCGCTTCCCGAACGACGCCATCCGCCGGTTCAAGGCCATGCCCGACAGCGACGAGTGGATCGGCCGGCTGAAGATCGTCGGCATCGACCTGCGCGACCCCGCCCAGGTCGTGGCGCTCGCCGACTCGGTCGCCGCCGCGGGGCCGCTCGACATCCTGATCAACAACGCCGCGCAGACGGTACGGCGTTCGCCGGGTGCCTACAGCGAACTGCTCGCCGCCGAGTCGGGGCCGCTGCCCGCGGGTGAACTGCCGCCCGCGCAGGTCATCGGCACGTTCGGCTCCGGGGCCGTGTCCGCGCTGCCGGTGGCCGGGGGCGGTGCGCTGACCGCGCAGGACGTGACCGACCTCGCGCTCGTCTCCGGCTCCGCCTCCCTGGAGCGGATCGCCGCCGGTACCGCCATCGACGCGGGCGGGCTCGTGCCCGATCTGCACGACACCAACAGCTGGATCCAGGCGGTCGAGGAGGTCACGCCGATCGAGCTGCTGGAGGTCCAGCTCTGCAACTCCACCGCGCCGTTCATCCTCATCAGCCGGTTGCGGGGGGCGATGGCGGCGGCCGAGGCCGGGCGTACGTACATCGTGAACGTGTCCGCCATGGAGGGTGTCTTCAACCGCGGTTACAAGGGCGCCGGGCATCCGCACACCAACATGGCCAAGGCCGCGCTCAACATGCTCACGCGCACCAGTGCGCAGGAGATGTTCGAGAAGGACGGCATTCTGATGACCGCCGTCGACACGGGGTGGATCACGGACGAGCGGCCGCATCCCGACAAGATGCGGCTGGCTGACGCGGGGTTCCATGCGCCGCTCGATCTCATCGACGGGGCGGCGCGGGTGTACGACCCGATCGTGCGGGGTGAACGGGGGGAGGACCTGTTCGGGGTCTTCTTGAAGGATTACGCGCCGGGTAAGTGGTAGTTCGGCTGAGCCGGCTTGAGCGGGGCCCGGGCTGGGGTTTGAGCTGAGGCTCGGGTGCCTGGGGGGCGTGGGGGTCTGCGGGCCCGGTGGGGGCTTGTCGCGCAGTTCCCCGCGCCCCTGAGACGGGGGGCGTTTGTTTTGAGGGTGAGGCCTTGTCGGGGCTTGTCGCGCCGTTCCTCGCGTCCCTAAAGGGTGCGCGCCGCGCGCACCCTTGTTCCGCCGTCCACCAGTAGGTCCGTGCCTGTGATCCACTTCGCGGCGTCCGAGGCCAACCACAGGACTGCCTGGGCTATGTCCTCCGGTTCGCCGAGGCGGCCGAGGGGGAGTCCGGCGGCCGGCTCCTCGTTCGGCCGGTCCCAGACGAAGCGGGCCATCTCGGTGCGTACGAGGCCGGGGGAGACCGAGTTGACCCGGACCCCTGGGGCCAGTTCGCCCGCCAGTTGCCGGGTCAGATGGAGCAGGGCCGCCTTGCTGGTGCCGTAAGCGCCCAGGCCGGGGCCGACGTGTGTCGCTCCCTCGGTGCAGATGTTGACGACCGAGCCGCCGTGCACGCGCATCCAGGCCCGCCACGCGTGCTGCGTCAGCCGCAGCGGGGCCTCGACGTTGACCGTGAACGCCTCGCGCCACCGGTCCGGGTCGGCGTCCATGAGCGGGCCGTAGGGCTGGTTGGTCGCCGCGTTGTTCACCACCACGTCGACACGGCCGTACTCGTCCATCGCCAGCTCGGTCAGCCGGCCCAGGTGAGCCGGGTCGGCCACGGTGCCCGCCAGACCCACGGCGTCGCCCAGGCGCGCGGTGGCCCGGCTCAGCCCGTCGGCGTCCCGTGCCGTGACGCACACCCGTGCGCCCGCCGCCACGAACGCCTCGGCGACAGCCAGCCCGATCCCGCGCGAGGCCCCGGTGACGAGGGCCACCCTGCCCTCGAATCCGTGCGGCGACGTCATCCGCGTACCGTCTCATGACGGTCCGTCAGGCGACAGGGTCCGTCACCGTCGAGCGGGGCCTCGTCGTGGAGTGGGTCCGCGAAGGGGTCAGTCGACCGCGCCCAGGCGGGCGTGCCGGGCCGATACGAGTTCCAGCACCGTGCGCCAGTCCTCCAGCACTCCGGCGTCCAGGCCGGCGGTACGGGCGGACTCGTCGGCCTGGCGCAGAATCAGTACGTCCTCCGTGACCGGACCGTCCGGGGCCGGACCGACGGGGGTCGGCTCGTGCAGCCGGTCCTCCCGCTGGAGGCGTACGAGGCGGGAGACCCGCTCGCCCAGCAGCGGCCGGACCGCGTCTGCCGCGAGGTCGGCGCGGCCGGTGGGATCGCCCGGCCTCAGCAGTTGGCCGACGACGTGCACCAGCCCGGCCACCTGGAGTTCCTTGTCGGCCGGGCGGCTTCGGCGCAGCAGCGCGGCGGTCTGCAGGGCGTGATCGTGCAGATCGACCGGGGCGCCGCCGAGGCAGGCGGTGCCCCGGGCTCCTCGGCAGGCGTGCAGCAGATCCATCAGCTCTTCGACTCCGCGCAGCTCCATGCGCCAGTCCTCCCTGCGGGCGAGAAAGGCCGTCGTCTCGCGCCAGCAGATCATGGCCAGATTTCGATCGGGCCAACGGGAACTGAACTGCGCGCCTGTCCGAAGGCCCGCCGGCTCGTTCAGTGGCCCCTGTCGATCCACTCCTGGAGGTTCGGGGCCTCGGCGCCGACCGTCGTCGTGTCGCCGTGGCCGGTGCGGACCACCGTCCCGGGAGGCAGATCGAGCAGGCGGGTCCTGATCGACTCCACGATCGTCGGGAAGTGGGAGAAGGACCGGCCCGTCGCGCCGGGGCCGCCCTGGAAGAGGGTGTCGCCGGTGAAGACGGTGCCCAGCTCCGGGGCGTACAGGCACACGGCCCCCGGCGCGTGACCCGGCGTGTGCAGGACGGTCAGCTCCACGCCCGCCACGGAGAGCCGCTCGCCCTCGGACAGCGCACCGTCCGGGAGACGGTCCGGGTGCGTCTGCTTCCAGAGCGGGAGGTCGTCCGGGTGGAGCAGGATCGGTGCGCCGGTGCGCGCCGCCAGCGCCGGGGCCGCGTCGATGTGGTCGTTGTGCGCGTGTGTGCAGATGATCGCGCGCAGGGTGCGGGTGCCGAGTGCCTCCGCGATGGCGTCCGCGTCGTGCGCCGCGTCGATGACGACTGCCTCGGTGTCGTCGCCCACGATCCATACGTTGTTGTCGACGTCCCAGGTGCCGCCGTCCAGGCTGAACGTGCCCGAGGTGACCAGGTGCTCGATGCGTGCGGTGGTCACAGCTCCACCACCGATCGCAGGACGTCGCCCTCGTGCATGCGGTCGAAGGCCTGCTCGACGTCGTCGAGCGTGATGGTCTCCGTCACGAATGCCGCCAGGTCCAGCCGGCCCTGCTGATGGAGGTCGATCAGCATCGGGAAGTCCCGCGAGGGCAGGCAGTCGCCGTACCAGGAGGACTTCAGGCTGCCGCCGCGGCCGAAGACGTCCAGCAGGGGCAGTTCGAGCTTCATCTCCGGTGTGGGGACGCCGACCAGGACCACCGTGCCCGCCAGGTCGCGGGCGTAGAAGGCCTGCTTGTACGTCTCCGGGCGGCCGACCGCCTCGATGACGACGTCGGCTCCGAAGCCGCCGGTCAGCTCGCGGATCGCCTCGACGGGGTCCGTCTCCTTGGAGTTGACGGTGTGGGTGGCGCCCATCGTGCGGGCCTTCTCCAGCTTCCGGTCGTCGATGTCGACGGCGATGATCTTCGCGGCGCCCGCGAGGTTCGCCCCGGCGATCGCCGCGTCGCCCACGCCGCCGCAGCCGATGACGGCCACCGAGTCGCCGCGACCCACCCCGCCGGTGTTGATGGCCGCTCCGATGCCGGCCATCACGCCGCAGCCGAGCAGGCCGGCGACCGCCGGGGACACGGACGGGTCGACCTTGGTGCACTGGCCGGCCGCGACGAGGGTCTTCTCGGCGAAGGCGCCGATGCCCAGGGCGGGGGAGAGCTCGGTGCCGTCCTCCAGGGTCATCTTCTGCTTCGCGTTGTGCGTGTCGAAGCAGTACCAGGGGCGGCCGCGCAGACAGGCCCGGCACTGCCCGCACACCGCTCGCCAGTTGAGGACCACGAAGTCGCCGGGGGCCACGTCGGTGACGCCTTCGCCGACGGACTCGACGACGCCCGCTGCCTCGTGGCCGAGGAGGAAGGGGTAGTCGTCGCTGATGCCGCCCTGCTTGTAGTGCAGGTCGGTGTGGCAGACCCCGCAGGCCTGGATCTTCACCACGGCCTCGCCGGGGCCCGGGTCGGGGATGAGGATCGTCCGGATCTGCACCGGCTCGTTCTTGCCGGGGGCGATGACACCGCGTACCTGCTGGGCGGCCATGTCGGGCTCCTTCACATGGACAGTGGGGCGCTGATCATGTTGGCACAGGGCCGGACGAGTGCGTCATCGCCTGTGGACAACCGACGTGGACAACCGGCTGGACAACAAGCGCCGTATGTCGAACGGAGTGTCGACGGGGCGGGCTCGGAGGCCGGATGACTCCAGATGGTTACACCTTGTTTTCAGCCCCATCGAGCGGCGGCCCGCTCATTTGGTTACTCTGTGCGGGACGGACAGCTCATTTGGGTCCCACCCACACCCACGGTCCGTCCCGGGACAAGCCAGTCACCACGGCCTGCTCTCATGCGAGTTGACCGGCGCCACCGCGTCCGAAGTGCCCTTGTTCAGACCCGAGCGGACGCAGGCGACCGACAGCAGAACGGTCCTGTGCGCCCCGAGGGTGACCCGACACATAAGGAGTGCGCGGTGACACCGGAGACGACGAATCTCGATCAAGGCCTCAAGGAACGGACAGAGGTCACGGACCGGGCGGAGAAGCTCGGCAGCCTGGAGGTGTGGGCCAGGTCCGCGCCCATCCGGCTGGCGGGCTACGAGGACGACCTGGCCGAGCCCCACATCCTGCCCAGCGTGGACTGACCGCAGGGCCGGGACCCGCCTGGTAACGGTGGGTGGGTCGGGGCCCGGCCCGCTCCCGTGGTGTCGCAGGTGCCGGTCGGCCTGGGCGGACGGGGCGGCGGGTCCGCGGTCGGCGGGTCGTGCCAGACTCGTATCCATGCTGATCAGAGACGCCGTGGCCGACGACTGGTCGCGGATCTGGCCTTTCTGGCACCGCATCGTGGCCGCCGGCGAGACCTACGCGTGGGACCCGGACACCTCAGCGGAGGATGCCCGGGCCCTGTGGATGGCGCCGGGCAAGCGCGTGTTCGTCGCCGAGGACGAGGTCTCGGGTGCCGTCGTGGGTTCCGCCTACGTCACCCCCAACTACGGCGGCCCCGCGGCCGATGTGGCCAACGCCGGGTTCATGGTCGACCCGGACCGGACCGGCAGGGGCGTCGGTCGCGCCCTCGCGGAACACGTCCTGCGGACGGCCGGGGCCGACGGCTATCGGGCGATGGTCTTCAACGCCGTAGTGGAGACCAACCCGGCCGTGCGACTGTGGACATCCCTGGGCTTCGAGATCGTGGGCACGATTCCGGCTGCCTTCACCCATCCGGCCCACGGCAGAGTCGGCCTGCACGTAATGCACCGAGAACTCTGACGGGGGGCGCCCATGCGCCTTCAGGGGCGCGGGGAACTGCGCGGCCGACCCCCACCGGCCCGCACCCGACCCGCAATCCTTACCCCGCAGCCCCCGCAGCCCCCGCAGCCCCCGCAGCCCCCGCAGCCCCCGCACCCAGCGGAGCTGTCCGCGTCCAGGGCCGCAGCCCCTCCAGCTCCCCGGCGACCTCCAGCAGAGCGCCTTCGCTGCCGGGCCGCCCCACCAGCTGGACAGCCCCCGGCACACCCGACGGCGACACCCCGAACGGCACCACCATCGCCGGCCACCCCGTCAGATTCCACGGCGGAGTCAACGGCGAGTAGTTCGTGTTGACCAGAACATTCCGCAGCCACCCCCGCTTGTGCCACGCGGCCGCGGCAGGCCCCCGCCGGGCCAGCGCGGGCGTGAGCAGGACATCGTGCTCCGCGAAGAAGGGCGCGAGCCGCTCCCGCAGCTGCTGCCGGCGCACACCGGTCCGTACCGAGTCCACGAACCGGCGCCCGAGCCCCGCGTGCACCCGCGTCCGCCGTGCCAGCCGCCGTGGATCGAGCCCCGCCGAGTCCACCGCCGTCCCGGCCGTCCAGTGCGCCAGCGAGGTCGTACCCAGCCACACCGGATACGGCGGGTCCGCGCGACGTACCCGGTACCCCGCGCCGGCGAGCAACCCCGCCGCCTCACGCGCGGCTGCCGCGTAGGGCCGGGTGACGGCGACGCCCGCCAGGGGGCTGCGCACGGAGACGGCGACCGAGAGAGCGGTGGGCTCCCCGGTGCGTACGACGTCCGTGGCGGCCAGTACCGAGAACATCAGCCGGGCGTCCTCGACCGTCGTCGCCAGCGGCCCGTTCTCGGACATACCGAACCAGTCGCCGTGACCGATGCCCGCCGGGATCACACCATGGCCCGGCTTCAGGCCTATCAGGCCGCAGTTGGCGGCGGGTATCCGCAGCGAACCCATGCCGTCGTTGCCGAGGGCCAGGGGCACCATCCCGGCGGCGACCGCGGCCGCGCTGCCGCCGGAGGACCCGCCTGCCGTGCGTGTGGTGTCCCACGGGTTGCGGGCCGTGCCGTACACGCCCTCCGTGGTGCCGAAGACACACAGCTCGGGGACGTTCGTCACGCCCACCACGACGGCTCCCGCCGCCCGCAGCCTGGCCACCGTGACGTGGTCCTCCGCCGCCGGGGTGTCCGGGCTCGCCGCGCTGCCGTTGCGGGTGGACTCGCCGCGTACGGCCAGATTGTCCTTGACCGCCACCGGTACGCCCGCCAGGGGGAGGTCGGACAGGTCCGCCCGGGACGCCACCTCGTCCGCCTCGGTGAGCGCCGCCGCCGCGCGTACGTGGCGGAAGGCGCCCACGCGCGCGTCGAGCAGTTCGATGCGCGCCAGGTGCTCGGCCACCACCTCGCGCGGTGTGACCCGCTTCTCGCGGACGGCGGCGGCTATCTCGGCGGCGGTCCGGCCGGCCCAGCTGGTCACGGTGGCTCCTCGGAGGCTTGGTCCTACTAGATGCTGCTGCTGGGTACTGATGGGGCACTGGTAGGCACTTGTGGGTACTGGTGAGTGCCAGAAGTACTGTGCCCCGGCGCCGGGCTTCCCGTCGAGAGTCGTTCTGCCGGCAGTCGTCGTGCCCGGACGCGCTTGGACATTCGCTGCGTTCCCCTTGGACTTTTGGCGCCTTGTCCTTTCGGTTGTCCGTGCGGAGTGGCAGGTCATCCGACCACTCGCCCGTCTCGGTCCCCACCCCACCCCATTGACATGCCTTGAAGGCGGCTCAATCATCACACCTCCGATGAATGGGAGGTGTCCGTGAGTACGGACGGCAAGAGTGCGTATCCAGGCCGGAGTGCGTCTTCGGGACGGTCCCGGCTGGTCGTCGGTGTCGTGACGGCGCTTCTCCTGCTCGTGGCACCGGTCCCGGTGGCGGGTGCGGCCGAGGCAGGCCGGGCGGCCGATACCGCAGTCCCTGTCACCGTCCCCGCTTTGGCCGACTGGACGCCGGAGACCGGTCATTACGCGTACGAGAGTGGTGGCCGTGGCACACGCCTGGTCGCGGGCGGCAGGGCGGAGCGCCGCGTCGCGGACACCCTCGCCGACGACCTGCGTGCGGCTGGGCGGGGCGGCGTTCCGGTCGTGAGTGGGGGAGCGCGTACAGGTGACATCGTTGTCGACGTTAGGCCCGGCAGAGCCGGGTTGGGGAAGGAGGGTTACGAACTCCGCGTGGGCAAGCGCCTGTCGGTGACCGCCGCCACCGAGGCGGGCGCCTTCTACGGCACCCGGACCGTCCTTCAACTCCTCGCTCAGGGTGACCGGTTGCCCGCCGGCCACACCGTCGACGTGCCCCGGTACGAGGAGCGGGGTGTCGGCGTGTGTGCCTGCTACGTCCACATCACCACGGAGTGGATGGAGAACCTCGTACGCGACATGGCGTACCACAAGCTCAACCAGCTGTTGCTCGAACTGAAGGTGAAGAGCGACGCGCACCCCGAGGCCAACACCTGGGGCTATTACACCAAGGACGAGATACGGCGGCTCGTCGCCCTCGGCGAGAAGTACCACGTCACGATCGTTCCGGAGATCAACTCCCCGGGACACATGGATCCCTGGATCGAGAACCGGCCGGACCTCCAGCTCACCGACTCCGACGGCAACAAGCAGCCTTCGCGGCTCGACATCACGCGCCCCGAGGCCTACGCCTACTACACGAGCCTGATGGACGAGTACGCGCAGGTGTTCAAGGCCGACTCCTGGCACATGGGCGCCGACGAGTACATGCTCGGCTCCGACTTCGCCAAGTATCCGCAGGTCCTGGAGTACGCCCGGGCCGAGTACGGGGAGGACGCCACCCCGCAGGACGCCTTCATCGACTTCGTCAACCGTGTCCACTCCTACGCCGCGGGCAAGGGGAAGCGGCTGCGGATCTGGAACGACGGCCTCACCGGCGCCAACACCGTGCCCGTCACGGCCGGTACGACGGTCGAGCACTGGCTGGACGTGGCGACGAAGCCCAGTCGACTCCGTGCGCAGGGGTACCCCTTGATGAACGCGGCCTATGCCCTCTATCTCGTGCGCGGCGGCTTCCACTCGGACACCAAGGGTCTGTACGAACAGAGTTGGGATCCGCGCAGCTTCGAGGGTGAGAAGCTCGCCTCGCGGGAGGGCGTCACGGGAGCCAAGATCAGTCTCTGGCCCGACAACGGTCGCGGGGAGACCGAGAACGAGGTCGCGGACGATGCCGACCCTGCCCTGCGCCATATCGCCCAGGTCACCTGGGGCACTCCCCACCCGGACGCCACGTACGACCGGTTCACCGCTCGCGCGGCGGCCGTCGGCCACGCACCCGGTCGGCGCGACCTCACCCGCGTGCCGGTCGCGAACGGCACGTACACCCTCCGCTCGGGGGCAGCGAGTATCACCGCGAAGGTCGCGCGCACGCCGGACGGATACGTGACCTTGAAGGCCGTGGACGGCTGCCTGGAGGTGCGCGGCGGCAAGCTCACGCTCAACGTGCCGCTCCAGCCGGGCGTTGAGGTGTCCGAGCAGGCCTGTGACCCCGGGAACACCCTGCAGCGCTGGCAGTTGGCGTCGGTGCGGGGTGGCTATCGGCTTGTCAACGCGATCACGCAGATGGCCGTGCACGTGTCCGATGACGGACGGCTGGCGCAGTACCCGCCGGACCGACCGCGCGCTGCTGTCTGGCAGTTGACCGTCGCGTAACCGGTAGCCCCTGCCCTTCTCTGCCTCTGCCCCCTGACCTTGAGGAGTCCGACCCCCATGGCAGTCTCCAGACGTCTCTTCGTCACGGCCGCCGCGGCACTCGTGGCGTCCAGCGGTACGTCCCTGGCCCTCGCGCCCGCCGCCTCCGCGACCCCTGTCTCTCCGGACGAGCCCTGGTACCGGATCCCCGTCGGCCCCCACGACTCCCCGGCCGAGCTGGTCCGCAAGGCGTCCCAAGTGCGGCCCACGGAACGGCAGATCGCCTGGCAGGCTCTCGAACGCACCGCCTTCCTGCACTTCGGGGTGAACACCTTCACCGGTCTCGAATGGGGCACCGGGGACGAGGACCCCGACGTCTTCCAGCCGGTCGGCCTCGACACCGACCAGTGGGCCCGCGCCCTGCGCGACGGAGGCTTCAAGCTGGCCATCCTCACCGTCAAGCACCACGACGGCTTCGTGCTCTACCCGTCCCGCTACACCACCCACTCGGTGGCTTCGAGCAGTTGGCAGGGCGGACAAGGGGATGTCCTGCGTTCGTTCGCGGACTCCATGCGGCGCCACGGGCTCAAGGTCGGCGTCTACATCTCACCGGCCGACGAGAACCAGTATCTGCACGGCGTGTACGCCAACGGCAGCGCCCGCTCCGAGCGCACCATTCCCACTCCGGTCCCCGGGGACGAACGCCCGGACGGGCCGACCTTCACCCTCCCGGCCACCGACTACGGCGCCCATATGCTCGACCAGCTGTACGAGGTCCTCACCGAGTACGGACCGGTCGACGAGGTCTGGTTCGACGGCGCCCAGGGCCGTATCCCGCCGGACAAGGTCGAGACGTACGACTGGGACAGCTGGTACACGCTCGTCCGGACCCTCGCGCCGGACGCGACGGTCGCCGTGTCCGGACCCGATGTGCGCTGGGTCGGCAACGAGGGCGGGCTGGCCCGCGAGAACGAGTGGAGCGTCGTTCCCGTCCAGGAGAAGGCCAACGGGCGCATGGACTTCGCGCTCTCGTACGACGCGCCGGACATGGGCGGCCGGGACGCCCTGGTCGCCGCCCAGCCGGTCGCCGACCATCTGCAGTGGTGGCCGGCGGAGGCCGATGTGTCCATCCGGGACGGCTGGTTCTACCACGCCGACCAACAGCCCAAGTCGGTCCAGCAGTTGACGGACATCTACTTCGGCTCGGTGGGCCGCAACGCGGTACTCCTGCTCAACATCCCGCCGGACGACCGGGGACTGCTCCCGGCCGCCGACGTCACCCGCCTGCGGGAATTCCGTGAGCGCATCGACAGGGAACTCCCGGAGGACCTGGTACGCGGCGCGCGCACCACCCGGTCCCCGGGCACGATCACGGTCGACCTGGGCCGCCCCCGCGAGGTCGACCGAATCCGCCTGGCGGAGGACATCCGCCACGGCCAGCAGGTGGAGGGCGTGGTGATCGAGGCCCGCACCGACGGAGCCTGGAGGCGCGTCACCGAGGCGGGCACACTCGGCGCCAGCCGCATCCTGCTCCTACCGACCCCGGTACGGGCACGACACTGGCGAGTACGGGTGACACGTTCGCGCAGGCCCGCACACCTGGCACAGTTCGCCCTGCACCGCTCACGAACCTGACCCCCTTAAGCAGGGACAAGCCCCAAAAGGGGCGCGGGGAACGGCGCGCCCAGCCACGACGGGCCCGCAGCCAACGAACAACCCCCGCCCCCGGGCTTTTAAGGGGCGCGGGGAACGGCGCCCCCAGCCACAACGAGCCCGCACCAAACGAACAACCCCCGCCCCCGCCCTGCAAGGGGCGCGGGGAACGGCGCGCTCAACCACGACGAGCCCGCAGCCAACGAACAACCCCCGCCCCCGCCCCCACCCCCGCTCAAGCCCCGCAGGGCCCCGTACTGTCCCGTTCGATCAACCCCGGCACAGGCACCCCCACAGCCCGCGCGGGCCCCCCGTCCAACAACGAGGTCAGTTCCGCGGCCGCGGTCCGGCCGAACGCCACCGTGTCCCGGGACAGCGCCGACAACCACGGCCTGACCATGCGGCACAGCGCCGAGTCCTCCCAGGCCACGACCGACACGTCACCCGGTACCGAGAACCCCAGCTCCGTCGCGGCGGCGACCCCGGCGACGGCCATCACGTCGTTGTCGTAGACCAGCGCGGTCGGCGGCGACCCACCCCCCAGCACGCCACCCTCCAGGACGCGGCGCGTGACAGCCGCACCCTCCGCGTCGGAGTAGTCCGTGGTCACCGAGCACACCTCCGCGAGCCCCCGCCGGTCCGCCTCGGCGCGCAGCGTACGGATCCGCCGCTCGGTGTGCGCGAGACCGGGCAGCCCCGCGATGTGCACGATCCGCCGGTGCCCCAGCTCGTACAGCCGCCCCACGACGGACGCCATCGCCCCCGCGTCGTCCGCCCAGACCGTGGACAGACCCGGATGCCGGGCGTCCGGAGCCCCGCCGATGACCACCGCCGGCAGTCCCAGCTCGTCGAGCAGGTCGGGGCGCGCGTCGTCGGTGCGCGGGTCGACGACCAGCACCCCGTCCACGCGGTGCTCGGCCCACCAGCGCCGGTACACTGCGCACTCGCCGTCGACGTCCTCGACCACCTGGAAGAGCAACCCGAGGTGACGCTCGGCCAGTACTTCCTGTATGCCCGAGATGAGCTGCAGGAAGAACGAGTCCACCCCGAGCGTGTCCGCGGGCCTCGCGAGGACGAGCCCGACCGTCGCCGTGCCCTCGCCGGACAGCTGGCGCGCCGCCGTGCTGGGGCGCCAGCCCAGCTGTTCGGCGACCCTGCGCACCCGGTCCCGAGTGATCTCGGAGACCCCTGGCCGGTCGTTGAGCGCGAACGAGACCGCGCTCTCGGAGACCCCGGCGCGCTGCGCGATGTCCTTCATCGTCGGCCGGCGCGCGGGAGACCGCTTGGCTGGCAACTGCTCCCCATTTCCCTGAAGCCCTGCTCGATGACGTCCTGCTGTCCTTCTTGCTGACGTCCTGCCCGGCGGTGACCCGCTCGATACCGGTCTGTGCAATGGCGTTTCGCACTAAAGCGCTTGAGTCAGGACACTCTAAAGCGCATTAGTGATCTGTTGCAAGAGGGCTGGCACACGCCTCTGACCTGGCTATATGGCGAACTAATGAATTTAGCGAGGCGGAATCCATTGACTTCTCCGCCGCGCAGGATGCAAGGTCTGCCCGTCACCCCTGACCCACACCGTCGCAAAGGAGCCCGGTCACCGTGCGCATGCCTCGCAGAGCACTCGCCGCCGCTGTCGTCGCCCTGGTCCTGCCGCTCAGCGCCTGCGGCTCCGGGGGTGACGACAGCGGTTCCACGGACGCCTCCGGCAAGGTCGAGGGCGACATCACCTTCCAGACCTGGAACCTGCGGGCCAACTTCAAGCCGTACTTCGAGGGTCTGGTCGCCGACTTCGAGAAGAAGTACCCCGGCACGAACGTGAAGTGGGTCGACCAGCCCGCCGAGGGCTACGCCGACAAGATCAGCGCGGACGCGGCCGGCGGCACCCTGCCCGACGTCGTGAACGTCTCGCCCGACCTCGTCGCCCCGCTCGCCAAGGCGGGCCTCGCGCTCGACCTCGACAAGGCCGCCGCGAAGTACAAGAAGGAGTACCTGCCGGGTGCGTGGGCCAGCCATGAGATACCGGGCATGGAGGGCACGTACGCCTTCCCGTGGTACCTGAACACCGGCCCGCTCTTCTACAACAAGTCGCTGTTCGAGGAAGCGGGCCTGGACGCCTCGAAGCCTCCGAAGACGTACGACGAACTCTTCGACGACGCTCTGGAGTTGGCCGACAAGAGCGACGGCAAGGTCGCGACTCTGGCGAACGTGCCCACCATCGAGGACTTCGGCCGCTACGGCGTCGAGCTGATGAACAAGGAAGGCACGGCCTTCGCCTTCAACGACGCCAAGGGCGTGGAACTCCTCACCAAGTACAAGGAGTTGTACGACGCCAAGGCCCTGGACTCGCAGGCGCTGACCGCGACCCCCGAGTCGTCCGGCAAGAAGTTCCTCACCGGCGCCGTCGCCATGAACCCGGGCAGCGCCCTGGACCTCGGCAACTTCAAGAAGCAGGCGCCGAACCTCTACAAGAACATCGGCATCACCGATCAGATCACCAGCACCGGCAAGGTCAACATGTACGTCATGGGGGTGATGGTGAACGCCCGGACGAAGCAGAAGCCCGCCGCCGTCGCCTTCGCGCACTTCGTCACCGACGCGCAGAACCAGATGTCGTTCGCCAAGAAGGTCGCGATCTTCCCGAGCACGGCCGGTTCGCTCGACGACCCGTACTTCACCGAGGAGGACGGCACGGACGAGACCCGCGTCCGGATCGCCGCCGCGAGTTCCCTGAAGAACGCCGTCAACTACACGCCGGTGCTGTTCAGCGAGCAGATGAAGACGGAACTGCGCAACTCCGTCGCCAAGGCGCTGCAGGGCAAGGTGAGCCCGAAGGAAGCCCTCGACAACGCTGTCAAGGCGTGTGACCGCCTGCTCCAGCAGCAGGGCTGATCGACATGCCGAGTTCCTCCAGCACGGCTTCCCCCGGCAGGGTCTCCTCCGGCAAGGCGTCCGCCGGTGCCGTTCCTCCCGGCAACGGCAACGGCAACGGCAACGGCAACGGCGACAGCGGCGGACGCCCGGCCGGGGCCGTCGCCCGAGTGCGGCGTCAACTGCCCGCCAGTCCCTGGCTGTTCGCCGCACCGGGGCTGCTGGTCGTGGGCATCTTCATCCTCTATCCGTTCGTCTCGACCGTGGTCAACGCCTTCACCGACCGCCGGACCCTGATCCCCGGCGAGTTCGTGGGCCTGGCCAACTTCCGGGAGCTGCTGGACGACGAGATGTTCTGGATCGGCCTGCGCAACAGCACGCTGTACGTCCTCGGGGTCGTCCCCGCGCTTGTCCTGCTGCCCCTGCTGCTCGCGCTCCTGGTCCAGAAGAACATCCCCGGCATCGCCTTCTTCCGGTCGGCGTTCTACACCCCGGTCGTCGCCTCCATCGTCGTGGTGGGACTCATCTGGGTGTGGCTGCTCGACGAACGCGGCCTGGTGAACTCGCTGCTGGAGGCGATCGGGGTCGGCAGGGTCGGCTTCCTGAGCGACCAGTGGCTGCTCCTGCTGAGCGCCATGACGGTCACGGTCTGGAAGGGCCTCGGCTACTACATGATCATTTATCTGGCCGCGCTCGCCAACGTGCCGCGCGAGCTGCACGAGGCCGCGGCCGTGGACGGCGCCGGCGCGGTCCGCCGCTTCCTCACCGTCACCGTGCCCGCCGTCCGCTCCACGATGGTGCTGGTGGGCGCGCTCTCCTCGGTCGCCGCCTTCAAGGTGTTCTCCGAGGTGTACCTGATGGCGGGGCCCGGCGGCGGCCCCGCGGGCGAGGACACCACGCTCGTGATGCTCGTCCAGCGCACCGGCACCGGACTGACCGGCCGGGTCGGCTACGCCTCCGCCATCTCCGTCGTCGTCTTCGTCGTCACCGTCGCGCTGATGCTGCTCGTGCTGCGCGCCGACCGGAAGGAGGACGCGTGAGTATCACCGAGAAGGTCGGCGAGGTGCCGGCCGGCGCGGACGCGCCCCACCGTCGTCGCCGGCGTGTCACCGACGAGCACGGCAAGCACGTACGGGTGTGGGAACTCGCCCTGCGGTACGTGTTGTTGCTCGCCGTTCTGGCGCTGACCGTCGGGCCGTTCCTGTGGCAGCTCTCCACCTCGCTGAAGGGGCCGACCGAGGACATCTTCAGTTCGCCGCCCAAGTTCCTGCCCGGTGAACCCACTCTGCACAACTACGACCGGGTCGCCCAGACCATCCCGGTGTGGGACTACGCCTTCAACTCGCTGAAGGTCGCTGCCGCCAACGTAGTCACCAACTGCGTCGGCGCGGCGCTCGCGGGCTACGCGCTGGCCCGGCTGCGCTACCGGGGCCGCAAGGTGGCCACGCTCGTGTTCATCCTCGCGATGCTCGTGCCCGTGGAGGGCATCATCATCGCCCAGTTCACGACCATGCGTGAGCTGGGCCTGAACAACACCCTCGTCGGAGTCGTCCTGCCCGGCTGCATCGGCGCGATGAACGTCCTGCTGATGCGCAACGCGTTCCTCAACCTCCCGTACGAGATCGAGGAGGCGGCCTTCGTCGAAGGCGCGAACACCTGGCAGCGGTTCCTGCGGATCGCGCTGCCCTCGGTGAAGGGGACGCTCGCTGTCGTGGCGATCTTCGCGTTCATGGGCGCCTGGGACGACTTCCTGTGGCCGCTGATCGTGCTCAGTGACCCGGACAAGTTCACTCTGACCATCGGGCTCAACTATCTGCACGGGACCTTCGCCAACGATGAACGGCTGGTTGCCGCGGGCACGATCATCGCGGTGGCGCCGCTGATCGCCCTCTTCGCCTGTCTCCAGCGGTACTTCTTCCGCGGGGTCGGCGAGGGGGCGGTGAAGGGGTGAGGCTGGCGGGGGTGGTTGCGCAGTTCCCCGCGCCCCTCACGAGCGGCGGCCGGTCGTCGGGTGCCGGTTGCGCGGTTCCCCGCGTCCCTGAACGGCCGGCGGTCGGTCTTCGGGTCGGCGTCCGGCTCGCGAGTCGTCCACAGCCGTGGCCCCCCGACGGCGAGCAGCCCGTACACCCCCACGTACGCACCACGGAAACAGGACTAGGACCTCCGAATGTCTTCTGCCGTGCGCTTCGGCGTCAACTACACACCGAGTGAAGGGTGGTTCCATCACTGGCTCGACTTCGATCTCGACTCCGTGCGCGCCGACCTCGACTCGATCGCCGCACTCGGCCTCGACCACATACGGGTCTTCCCGATCTGGCCCTATTTCCAGCCGAACCGCTCGCTGATCCGCCCGCGTGCCGTGGAACAGCTCGTGGCGCTGGCGGATGCGGCGGCCGAGCGGGGTATGGACGTCAACGTGGACGGACTGCAGGGCCACCTGTCGAGTTTCGACTTCCTGCCCGCGTGGACGCAGACCTGGCACCGGCGGAATCTCTTCACCGACCCGGAGGTCGTCGAAGGGCAGGCCGAGTATCTGCGGACCCTCGCCGCCGCCCTCGCCGACCGGCCCAACTTCATCGGCATGACCGTGGGCAACGAGGTCAACCAGTTCTCGGCCGGTCCCCATCCGGACCCCGACCGGGCGGTACCCGATGCGATCGACTCCTGGCTGGAGCGGATGCTCACGGCGTGCGAGAAGGGTGCCCCCGGCAAGCTGCATCTGCACGCGGAGTACGACGCCGCCTGGTACCAGGACGACATGCCGTTCACCCCGGCGCAAGCCGCGCGGCGCGGCGCGGTCACCGCCGTGCACTCGTGGGTCTTCAACGGCACGGCCCAGCGGCACGGGCGTACCGGCGTCGCGACCGAACACCATGCCGCCTATCTGATCGAGTTGAGCAAGGCCTGGGCCGACGGTCCGGCGCGCCCGGTCTGGCTCCAGGAGGTCGGCGCACCGGCGCCGCTGGTCCCCGCCGAGCATGCCGCCGCCTTCACCGAGGCGACCGTCGCGAACGCCCTGGACTGCACGGACCTCTGGGGCATCACCTGGTGGTGCTCCCACGACGTGTCCCGCGAGCTCGCCGACTTCCCCGAACTCGAATACGGGCTCGGGCTGTTGAGTAATGACCGCAGCCCCAAGGACAGCGCGCGGGCACTGGCCCGCGCCGCCCGCTCGGCCCGTGAGCACCCGGCCTCGCCCAAGACCCGTACCACCGCGCTCGTCGTCCCCGACGACCCCGCAGGCCGTTCCGTGTGCGCGCCGGGCGGCCCGGTCTTCGAGACCTTCTTCCGGCTCACCGCCGATGGCGCCCGACCGACCACCGTCCTCGCGTCCCGCGCGAACGACGTGGAGCACCTCACCGCACGAGGCATCACCGAGGTCGTCACTCCCGATCAGGTCCCGTGACCCCCACAGGAAACAAGAACCCCCACAGGACACCAGAACCCCCACAGGAAACAAGAACTCCCACAAGGAGGCACTTGCTCGTGAACCCCACCAGACGCACCGTGCTGCTCGTCGCCGGCACCGGGACGGCCGCCGCCCTGCTGCCGGCAGGACCGGCCACCGCCGGTCAGGAGGCCGCGGCCACCCCCGCCGCCGAGGCCGCCGCCTCGGCGCTCCAGCCGTACGCCTCCTACTGGTACCCGGACTCGTTCCCCTCCGGCTCACCGGGCGCGGGCATCACCTGGCGCAGTCTGAAGGCGTGGAGCGCCGCCACCGACACCGACCTCGCCTTCAACACGGCCTCCGTGCCGCTCGCCGAGCGGTTCACGCCGACACCGGTGAACACGACGGCCCGCGCCGGCCAGGCACGTATCCAGTCGCTGGTCTCCTTCGGCCCCACCGCGAGCAACCCCTCGCAGGGGTCGGCCACCGCCGACTACTACGCGCTCACCCACTGGAGTTACGTCGACGAGCTGGTCTTCTGGGGCGGTTCCTCCGGCGAGGGCCTGATCCTCGCGCCGAACGCGCCCATCGTGGACGCCGCCCACCGGCACGGCGTACCCGTCCTCGGCAATGTGTTCCTGCCGCCCACCGCGTACGGCGGCCAGCTGCAGTGGACCCGTGACCTGGTGCAGAAGGACGCGGCGGGGCACTACCCCCTGGCCGCTCAACTCGTCGCGGTCGCCGAGGCGTACGGCTTCGACGGCTGGTTCGTCAACGCCGAGACGAGCGGCGGGAACGCGGCGCTCGCCACCGACATGCTCGGCTTCCTCACCGAGCTGAAGGCGCTCAGCGCGGCGAAGGGACAGCGGGTCACCTGGTACGACTCCATGACCGTGAGCGGCTCGGTGAGCTGGCAGGGCGCCCTCAACAACCAGAACCGGGTGTTCTACCAGGCCGCCGACACGATGTTCATCGACTTCCGCTGGTCGGCGGGCAGCCTGGCCTCCTCCGGTACGGCCGCCCAGCAACTCGGCCGCAGCCGTTACGAGTTGTGGGCGGGCGTCGATGTCGAGGCCAACGGCTGGAACCGGTCCGTGAACTGGGACGCCATGGTCCCCGGCGGTTCGGCGCACGTCGTCTCGGTGGGCTTCTACCGGCCCGAGTGGACCCGCAACCACCTGCCCGCCACCCGCACACCCGGCGACTTCCACGCCTCCGACGACCGTTTTTGGAGCGGCCGTTCACTCGATCCGGCCCGGCCCGACACCACCGACACCTGGCGGGCACCCGCCGTCTCCGTAGCCGACCGCTCGACCGTCACCGGGCTGCCGTTCGCGAGCACGTTCAACACCGGGCACGGACTGCGCTGGTACGAGGACGGCGAGGTGACGTCGACGGCGCAGTGGAACCATCTCGGTCTCCAGGACCGGCTGCCGTCCCGGCGCTGGGTCGTACGCACGACGGGGCAGCGTCCCGCCGTCACCCTCGACTTCTCCGACGCCTGGCACGGCGGCAGCAGCGTCCTGGTCGACGGCACCCTGGACGCCCCCACCACGCTCGACCTCTACGGGACCCGCCTGCCGCTCGGCGCGGACACGGTCGTCGAGCTGACCCACCGGACCGACTCGGGGAACGTGAGCGTCGAACTCGCCGTCGCCACCGCCGAACCGTCGGGCCCGGGGCAGCCGTACACGTACACCTACTTCCCGGTCACCGCCGGTGACGGCTGGGAGACCTCGACCGTACGGCTGACCGGTCTGCCCGCGGACGGCACGGTGCACGCCCTCGGGGTCCGGCTCGCCGGGGCCGGGGGCGGTGGTGCCGTGAAGTGGCGGCTCGGCGGGCTCGCCGTACGCGAGGAGGATGCCCAGGCGCCCGGCACGCCTGTCGACGCGCGTATCACCGGCGCCTCGGGAGGCGACCTGCGCCTCGCCTGGCGTGCGGCCACCGGCGGCGGCGTACGCCATTACACGCTGCACCGGGTGCTGCCCGACGGCACCCGGCGCTTCCTCGGCGGAACCGCTCAGCAGGCCTTCTTCGTTGGAGGACTGACAGCGGAAGGAGGTGAGACGGCGGCGAGGTTCGAATTGCGGGCCGTTGGGGAGCTTTACACCGCGTCGGCCCCCGCGACCCTGACCCACACCTGGTGACCGCCGACCACCGGTACCACCGGTAACAGCGACAACCCGCACAACGGAGTTACGGAGCACCCCACATGCATGACGACCGCGGCCTGGTCGAAGCCCGCCTCAAGCGCGTGCTCGACGAGCGCATACGACCCGCCGTGTACCCCGAGTCCGTACCGCTGGAAGTGGCGGTGTGGAACGCGCCCGGCGAGCCGGTGCCCGTCGAGGAGGGGCTGGCGGCCACGCCGTCTCCGGTGGCGGTCGGCGACAGGTGGGGTGCTCCCTGGGGCACCAGCTGGTTCCGTGTCACGGGGACCGTGCCCGAGGAGTGGGCCGGGAAGACCGTCGAAGCGCTCCTCGACCTCGGTTTCGACGAGAACATGCCCGGTTTCCAGTGCGAGGGCCTCGTCTACCGGCCCGACGGGACCCCCGTGAAGGGCCTCAACCCGCGCAACCAGTGGGTACGGATCGGGGCGCCCGTCGCCGGCGGCGAGGAGGTGCGTCTGCACATCGAGGCCGCTTCCAACCCCGTCATCCTCGACTACCACCCCTTCCTGCCGACCCAGCTGGGTGACAAGGAGACGGCCGGGGCCGAACCGCAGTACAAACTGGCGCGAATGGATCTCGCCGTCCTCGACGAGACAGTGTGGCAGCTCGTCATCGACCTGGAGGTCCTCGGCGAGCTGATGGCCGAACTGCCGGTGGAGTCCGCCCGCCGCTGGGACATCCTGCGCGCGGTGGAGAAGGCCCTCGACGCCGTCGACCTGCAGAACGTCGGCGCCACGGCCGCCGCGGCCCGCTCCCAGCTGGAAGCGGTGCTGTCGGCTCCGGCCGTCCCCTCCGCCCACCGCATCAGCGCGGTCGGCCACGCGCACATCGACTCGGCGTGGCTGTGGCCGCTGCGCGAGACCGTGCGCAAGGTCGCCAGGACCACCTCGAACATGACCGCACTCCTGGAGGACGAGCCCGACTTCGTCTTCGCCATGTCGCAGGCCCAGCAGTGGGCCTGGGTGAAGGAGCACCGGCCCGAGGTGTGGACCCGGGTGAAGAAGGCGGTCGCCGACGGGCGGTTCGTGCCCACCGGCGGCATGTGGGTCGAGTCGGACACCAACATGCCCGGCTCGGAGGCCATGGCCCGCCAGTTCGTGCACGGCAAGCGGTTCTTCATCGACGAGTTCGGTGTGGACAACGACGAGGCCTGGCTGCCCGACACCTTCGGTTTCGCCGCCGGCCTGCCGCAGATCATCAAGGCGGCCGGCTCCAAGTGGCTGCTCACGCAGAAGATCTCCTGGTCGCAGACGAACAAGTTCCCGCACCACACGTTCCAGTGGGAGGGCATCGACGGGACGCGGATCTTCACGCACTTCCCGCCCGTCGACACGTACAACTGCTCGATGAAGGGCAGCGAGATCGCCCACGCGGCGAACAACTTCAAGGACAAGGGTGTCGCCCGGCACTCCCTGGCACCGACCGGCTGGGGAGACGGAGGCGGCGGTACGACCCGGGAGATGGTCGCCAAGGCGGCCCGCATGAGGGACCTCGAAGGCTCGGCGACCGTGGTCTGGGAGGCGCCGGAGAAGTTCTTCGAGAAGGCGGAGGCCGAGTACCCGAACGCACCGGTGTGGGTCGGTGAGCTGTATCTGGAGCTGCACCGCGCCACCCTCACCAGCCAGGCGAAGACCAAGCAGGGCAACCGCCGCAGCGAGCACCTGCTGCGGGAGGCCGAGCTGTGGGCGGCGACCGCGGCGGTCCGGACGAAGTTCACCTACCCGCACGAGAAGTTGGACCGGCTCTGGAAGACGGTCCTGCTCCACCAGTTCCACGACATCCTGCCCGGCTCGTCCATCGCCTGGGTGCACCGCGAGGCGCGTAAGACCTATGAGGCGGTGGCCGAGGAACTGAACGGCATCATCGGCGCCGCCCAGCGCGCGCTGGCCGGTGAGGGGACGACCACCCTCGCCTTCAACTCCGCGCCGCACACCCGTGACGGGGTCCCCGCCGGTGGCGCGCGGACCCCGGCCGTCGGCGGCGAGTGCACGCTCGTACCGCGCACGGAAGGCGGCTTCGTCCTCGACAACGGATGTCTGCGGATCGAGATCGACGAGCGCGGACTCGTGGTCTCCGCGTTCGACCTCGCCGCGGACCGGGAGACCCTCGCACCCGGCGAGGCGGCCAACCTGCTGCAGATCCACCCCGACTTCCCCAACATGTGGGACGCCTGGGACGTCGACGAGTTCTACCGGAACACCGTCACCGACCTGGTCGAGGCCGACGAGGTCGCCCCCGGTGACGACGGTGTCTCCATCCGGATCGTACGGACCTTCGGGGCGTCCAAGGTGACGCAGGTGCTGTCGCTCCCGCCGGGGGAGTGGCGGCTCGACATCGACACGGAGGTCGACTGGCACGAGACGGAGAAGTTCCTGAAGATGGCCTTCCCGCTCGACGTGCACGCCGAGCGGTACGCGTCCGAGACGCAGTTCGGGCACTTCTTCCGGCCGACGCACACCAACACGTCCTGGGAGGCCGCCAAGTTCGAGGCCTGCAACCACCGGTTCGTCCACATGGAGGAGCCCGGCTGGGGCGTCGCCGTCGTCAACGACTCGACGTACGGCCACGACGTGACGCGTACGGTCCGCGGCGACGGCGGTACGACCACCACGGTCCGCGTCTCGTTGCTGCGTGCCCCGCGCTTCCCCGACCCGGAGACCGACCAGGGCGTCCACCGCTTCCGGCACGCGCTGGTGCCCGGGGCGGCGATCGGTGACGCGGTGCGGGAGGGGTGGCGGATCAATCTGCCCCAGCGGAAGGTGGCCGGCGGGGCGTCGGAGGTCGCGCCCCTGGTGACCGTTGCACAGGACGCTGTCGTGGTCACGGCGCTGAAGCTGGCCGACGACGACAGTGGTGACGTGATCGTCCGCTTCCACGAGTCGAGGGGCGGGCGCAGCCGGGCGACGCTCACGGCGGGCTTCGACGTCGGGTCGGTGACGGTGACTGACCTCTTGGAGCGTCCGCTTCCGGATGCCGCAGCCCCCGACCAGGACGGCAACCGCCTGACGCTGCAACTCCGCCCGTTCGAATTGGTGACCCTACGGCTCAAGCGCACCTGAGGTTGCCTCGCAGACCGCGGGTGCGCCGCGGTCACCCGCGCAGTTCCCCGCGCCCCTGAAGGCCGGAGACCGGGGCTCGGTGCGCACCTGCGGGCCCGGTGGGGGCTCGTCGCGCAGTTCCCCGCGCCCCTGGAAGCGAAAGACCGGGGCGCAGCCCCGTTTTTCAGGGGCGCGGGGAACTGCGCGATCAGCTCCCACCGGGCCGCGGGCGAACGCACCACCCCGGCCTCGGGCCCACCTTCAGCCCCCTAAGGCTGAAGCTGGGCCCGAAGCCACTGCTCGACCTCGCCCACATGCGCCGCCGCAGCCGCCCGCGCCGCCTCGGGATCATGGGCGACCAGCGCCCGGTGGATGGCGGCGTGCTCCCGACGAGTCCGCTCGAACGCCCCCTCCTCCTGATACCCCCGCCACACCCGCGCCCGGAACGTCCGTGAGGACAGCCCGTCCAGGATGGCCGCCATCGTCTCGTTGCCCGCGGCCCCCGCGATGACCCGGTGGAACGCCAGATCGTGGGAGAGAATCTCCTCCGGATCGTCCGTGGCGTTCATGGCCGTCAGGTGCTTCTCCACCTCGGCCAGCTGGTCCGCCGTGATCCGCGCGGCGGCCAGCGCCGTCGCTGTCGACTCCAGGATCCGCCGCACTTCGAGGAGTTCGACCAGCTGCGGACCGCGGGACAGATCCGCCACCACCCCGAAGGTCTCCAGCAGATCCCCGGCCTCCAACTGGGTGACGTAGATGCCGGACCCGTGCCGGGCCTCCAGTACGCCCAGCACCGTGAGCGCCCGGATCGCCTCGCGCATCGAGCTGCGCGAGATGCCCAGCTGCGAGGCCAGATCGCGCTCGGTCGGCAGCCGTGCGCCCGGTTCCAGGCGCCCCTCGCCGATCATCGCCTTGAGCTGGTCGATGGCGCGCTGCGTCACGGTCCCCTTCGGCGGGGCCGGAACCGGGGCCGCCGTCACCGCCTCGGGCAGACTCTCGTCCACGCCATGTCCTCCTGTCGCCGGGTGCGCCGCAGTCTAACCACTCAGGTGGTCGGACCACTACGCGCAAAAACAGCAAAAATCGCGGCCGAGGGGTGTTGTCAGAGCGAAGTGGTCTGATAAATATGCCTGGCACCTGCTCGATCACGCTCGATCACGCTCGATCACGCTCAATGAGGAGCCGATAGATGGCCGGCAGAACTGTGCGGTACAGGAACGGGCGAAACGCCTCGCGAGCGATGTGCGCGACGGCCGCGGCCGTCTGCGCCGCCCTCGCGCTCACGGCATGCGGCAGTACCAAGGACACCGTCGACTCCGGCGGCGGCAAGGGCGGCGGCAGCGGCAAGGTCGGGGTGATCCTGCCCCTGCTGACCTCGCCGTTCTGGCAGTCCTACAACGACTACGTGCCCAGGATGGCGAAGTCCGAGGACGTCGACGCCCTCAAGACCGTGAACTCCAACAGCGACCCCTCGCAGCAGATCACGGACATCAACAACCAGCTGAACCAGGGCGTGAAGGGCCTCGTCGTGGCTCCCCTGGACAGCGCCGCGATCTCCGCGGGCCTCGACCAGGCCGAACGCAAGGGCGTGCCCGTGGTCGCCGTCGACGTGGCGCCCGAGAAGGGCAAGGTCGCGATGGTCGTCCGCGCCGACAACGTGGCGTACGGGGAGAAGGCCTGCGAGTACCTCGGCAAGCAGATCCCCTCGGGCAAGGTCGTGCAGATCATGGGCGACCTCGCCTCGGTCAACGGCCGCGACCGTTCCGAGGCCTTCCGCACCTGCGTCAAGGAGAAGTTCCCGAAGCTGAAGGTCCTGGAGATCCCCGCCAAGTGGGAGTCCGACACCGCGGCCTCCAAGCTGGACACGCTCCTCAACGCCAACCCCGACATCAAGGGCATCTACCTGCAGGCGGGCGGCGTGTACCTCGCGCCCACGCTGCAGACCCTCAAGTCCAAGGGGCTGCTGAAGAAGGCCGGCGAGAAGGGCCACATCTCGATCGTCTCGAACGACGGCATCCCGCAGGAGTTCGATGCGATCCGCAAGGGTCAGATCGACGCCACGGTCTCGCAGCCGGCCGACCTCTACGCCAAGTACGGCATGTACTACATCAAGGCGGCGATGGAGGGGAAGACCTTCAAGCCGGGTCCGACCGACCACGACTCGGAGATCGTCAAGCTGTCGAGCGGCATCCTTGAGGACCAGTTGCCCGCCCCGCTGGTGACCAAGGAGAACGTCGACGACCCCGAGCTGTGGGGCAACACGGTCGAATGAGCACACCACCACTCGTTGAGGCGCGGGGCATCGCCAAGCGGTACGGCCCCACCGTCGCCCTCGCCGACGGACGACTGACCGTGCACGCGGGCGAGTCCCACGCGCTCGTCGGCCGCAACGGCGCGGGCAAGTCCACCCTCGTCACCGTCCTGACCGGCCTCCAGGCGCCCGACGAGGGCACGGTCCGCTTCGACGGCGAGCCCGCGCCCGCGCCGACCGACCGGGACGCCTGGCGGCGCAAGGTGGCCTGCGTCTACCAGAAGCCCACCGTGGTACCGGAGTTGACGGTCGCCGAGAACCTCTTCATCAACCGGCAGCCCCGGGGCCGCGGCGGCTTCATCAGCTGGCGCCGGCTGAAGAGCGAGGCCGCCGAGGTCCTCGACACCTGGGACGTGCGGGTCGACCCCGGGACGCGGACCGCCGACCTCAAGGTCGAGGACCGTCAAATGGTCGAAATCGCACGGGCGTTGAGCTTCGGCGCGCGGTTCATCGTCCTCGACGAGCCGACCGCCCAGCTTGACAACCGCGAGATCGAGCGCCTCTTCACCCGGATGCGCGCACTCCAGGAGTCCGGCGTCACCTTCCTGTTCATCTCGCACCACCTCCAGGAGGTGTACGAGGTCTGCCAGACCGTGACGGTCCTGCGGGACGCCCGCTGGATCACCACCGCGCCGGTGGCGGAATTGCCGCGGGCCGCCCTGGTCGAGGCCATGGCGGGGGAGTCCATCGCCGCCGTGCAGGAGAAGGCCGCCCGCGGGGAGGTGGACGCCGGCGCGCCCGTCGTCCTCGAAGCGCACGGGCTGACGTCGGACGCGTACGAGGACGTCGATCTGACCGTGTGCGGCGGGGAGGTCGTCGGTCTTGCCGGGTCCAGTGGCAGCGGGAAGACCGAGCTGGCCGAGTCCTTCACGGGGCTGCACACACCGACCGCCGGCACCGCTCAACTGGACGGCGAACGGCTGCCGTTCGGCGACGTGACCGCTGCCCTGCGGGCCGGTGTCGGCTGCGTACCGCGCGACCGGCACGGCCAGGGCCTCGTCTTCGGCATGACCGTCGGGGACAACGCGACCATGAGCGTCCTGGACCGGCTCGGCCGGTACGGATTCGTCGGCACCGGCCGCCGGCGCGGCGTCGCCGGCGAGCTGATCGAACGCCTCGACATCCACACCGAGGGACCCGACCAGCCCGTGTCCGACCTCTCCGGCGGCAACGCCCAGAAGGTCGTCATGGCCCGGGCGCTCGCCTCCGACCCCAGGCTGCTGGTCCTGATCAACCCCACCGCGGGCGTCGACGTGAAGTCCAAGGAGTCCCTGCTCTCCCGCATGGACTCGGCCCGCGAGGACGGCACCGCCGTCCTCGTCGTCTCCGACGAACTCGACGACCTGCGCCGCTGCGACCGCGTCCTCGTCCTCTTCCACGGCCGTGTCGTCGCCGAGCACCCGGCGGGCTGGCGCGACCACGAGCTGATCGCCTCCATCGAAGGAGTGGACCACCATGGCTGACACGAAGGCCCCGTCGGCCTCGGCCCCCACACCCCTGCGGCCACTGAGGAGCAAGGCCGACGCCAAGGCCGTACTCCTGCGCAGGGCGCGCGAACTCGCCCTCGTACCGGCCCTGTTGCTGCTGCTCGTACTCGGCGCGTTCGTCAACGACGCCTTCCTCACCGAGCAGAACCTGATCTCCGTCCTGGGCGCCTCGGCGGCCCTCGCGATGGTGGTCCTGGCCGAGTCGCTGGTGCTCATCACCGGCAAGTTCGACCTGTCCCTGGAGTCGGTCGTCGGTATCGCGCCCGCCGTCGGCGCGTTGTTGCTGCTGCCCGCCGCGCAGTCCGGCTGGGGCACGGAGCTGCCCGCGGGGATCGCCCTGCTCGCGATCCTCGTCGTCGGGGCGGTCATCGGCGGGTTCAACGGCTTCCTCGTCGTCAAGCTCAAGCTCAACGCGTTCATCGTGACGCTCGCGATGCTGATCGTCCTGCGCGGTCTGCTCGTCGGCGCGACCGAGGGCAAGACGCTGTTCGGGATGCCCGACGCCTTCTACTCGCTGGCCACCACCACCTTCCTGACCGTGCCGATCTCGGTATGGCTGGCGGCGGCGTCGTTCGGCGTGGCCGGATTCGTCCTCAAGTACCACCGCTGGGGACGGGCCCTGTACGCGATCGGCGGCAACCCGGACGCGGCACGCGCGGCCGGTATCCGGGTCGAGCGCGTCATGCTCGGCGTGTTCGTCGTCGCGGGGACGCTGGCCGCGGTCGGTGGGCTGATGCAGACCGGGTACGTCGGCGCGATCAACGCCAACCAGGGGCAGAACATGATCTTCACGGTGTTCGCCGCGGCAGTGATCGGGGGGATCAGCCTCGACGGGGGCAAGGGCACGATGTTCGGCGCCCTTACGGGCGTCCTCCTTCTTGGGGTGGTCCAGAATCTGCTGACCCTTGCGCAGGTGCCGTCCTTCTGGATCCAGGCGATTTATGGGGGGATCATTTTGGTTGCCCTGATGATCGCCCGTGTGACCACCGGCCGTGCGCAGGACTAGGGGTGGTGTCTCGCTGCGGGCCCGTTGTGGCTGGTCGCGCCCACGCGGCGGAGCCGCAGATGTCACAGCCCCGCGCCCCCGACGGGGTGCCGTGCCGCGCCGAATATCGACAGTCCGCCCCCTGTCCCTGACCGAAAGGCACCTCTGTGTCCTCATCCGCCGCCCTCCGCGTCACCGCGGTCGACACCTATGACATCCGTTTCCCCACCTCGCGTGAGCTCGACGGGTCCGATGCCATGAATCCGGATCCCGACTACTCGGCCGCGTACGTCGTCCTGCGTACCGATGGTGACGACAACGCCGACGGGTCGGAGGGGCACGGGTTCACCTTCACCATCGGGCGGGGCAACGATGTCCAGGTCGCCGCGATCGAGGCGCTGCGCCCGCACATCCTCGGTCGATCGGTCGACGAGCTGTGCGCCGACCCGGGATCACTCGCCCGTGACCTCACGGGCGACAGCCAACTGCGCTGGCTCGGGCCCGAGAAGGGCGTGATGCACATGGCGATCGGTGCCGTCGTCAACGCCGTCTGGGACCTCGCGGCGAAGCGCGCCGGCAAGCCCCTGTGGCAGCTCCTCGCCGACGCCGCTCCCGAATGGCTCGTGTCCCAGGTGGACTTCCGGTACATCGCGGACGTCCTCACCCCCGAGGACGCGCTCCGCCTGCTGCGCCAGGGCAGGGAGGGTTCGGCGGCACGTACCGCGCTACTGAAGGAGCACGGTTTTCCCGGCTACACCACCTCGCCCGGCTGGCTGGGCTACTCCGACGAGAAGCTCACCCGGCTGGCCCGCCAGGCCGTCGCCGACGGCTTCACCCAGATCAAACTGAAGGTCGGCGCCGACCTCGCCGACGACATACGGCGCTGCCGGGTGGCCCGGGCCGTCGTCGGACCCGACATCCGGATCGCCATCGACGCCAACCAGCGGTGGAACGTCGACGAGGCCATCGAGTGGACCAGGGCACTGGCCGAGTTCGACCCGTACTGGATCGAGGAGCCCACCAGCCCCGACGACGTCCTCGGCCATGCCGCCGTCCGCAAGGCCGTCGCGCCGGTCAAGGTCGCCACCGGTGAGCACGTACAGAACCGGATCATCTTCAAGCAACTGCTCCAGGCGGGCGCGATCGACGTCCTGCAGATCGACGCGGCCCGGGTCGGCGGCGTCAACGAGAACCTCGCGATCCTGCTCCTGGCGGCCAGGTTCGGTATCCCCGTCTGCCCGCACGCCGGCGGCGTCGGACTGTGCGAACTCGTCCAGCACCTCTCGATGTTCGACTACGTGGCACTCTCCGGCACGACCGAGAACCGCGTGATCGAGTACGTCGACCATCTGCACGACCACTTCCTCGACCCGGTGGTGATCGGCGAGGGTCGGTACATGGCACCCACCCTGCCGGGCTTCTCGGCGACCATGCGGCCGGAGTCCATCGCCGAGTTCACCTTCCCCGGCGGCACGTTCTGGGCCGCCGACCTCGACCGGCAGCAGACCGAGCAGAAGCAGCGGCAGAAGCGCGAGCAGCAGAAGGAGCAGGCGGCATGAGTGACTTCGAGGGACTCAAGGCCCTGGTGACGGGCGGCGCCTCCGGCATCGGCCGGGCCACCGCGGAACTCCTCGCCGCCCGCGGCGCGCAGGTCGCCGTGCTCGACCTGGCCCCGGAGGGCGTTCAGAAACCCCTGCTCGGCTACCGGGCCGATGTCACCGACGACGACTCCGTGCGCCGGGCCGTCACCGCCGCGGTCGCCGACCTCGGCGGCCTGGACGTGCTGATCAACAACGCGGGCATCGGTGCCCAGGGCACCGTCGAGGACAACGACGACGCGACCTGGCACCGCGTCATGGACGTCAACGTCGTCGGCATGGTCCGGACGGCCCGGGCCGCCCTGCCGCACCTGCGGAAGTCGTCGCAGGCGGCCGTCGTCAACACGTGCTCCATCGCCGCCACCGCGGGACTCCCGCAGCGCGCCCTGTACTCCGCGTCCAAGGGCGCCGTCCTGTCGCTGACCCTCGCCATGGCCGCCGACCACGTCCGTGAGGGCATCCGCGTCAACTGCGTGAACCCCGGCACGGCCGACACCCCGTGGGTCGGCCGCCTCCTGGACGCCGCGGCCGACCCGGCTGCCGAACGGGCCGCGCTGGAGGCGCGCCAGCCCACCGGACGCCTTGTCTCGGCCGACGAGGTCGCGGGCGCCATCGTCTACTTGGCGAGCCCGCTGTCCGGCGCCACCACAGGTACGGCCCTCGCGGTCGACGGCGGCATGCAGGGGCTGCGGCTGCGCCCTGCGGCGGGGTGACCGGCATGCGCACGCGTCTACGCACCCATGCGCTCGGCCGCCGTTCCGTCGACGTCACCGCGCTGGCCCTCGGCGCGGCCGGTATCGCCGGCCTCTACAGCGAGGTTCCCGAGGAGCAGGCGCACGAGACCGTGGACGCCGCCTGGGACGCGGGCATCCGCTACTTCGACACCGCGCCCCACTACGGCACGGGCCACTCCGAACGACGCCTCGGCGCGGCCCTGCGCGGGCGTCCGCGGGCGGAGTACACCGTCTCGACCAAGGTGGGCCGCCGTCTGGAGCCCACCGACACGGGCGGCACCGACCTGGCCAACGGGTTCGCGGTGCCCGCCACGCACCGCAGGGTGTGGGACTTCAGCGCGGACGGGATACGCCGTACCCTCGACGCCAGTCTGGAGCGGCTCGGCCTCGACCGGGTGGACGTCGTCTACCTCCATGACCCGGACGACCATGCCGAGGAAGCCTTCCGCGAGGGGTATCCGGCGCTGGAGAAGCTGCGTTCGGAGGGAGTGGTGGGCGCGATAGGCGCGGGCATGAACCAGGCCGGGATGCTCACCCGTTTCGTGCGCGACACGGACGTCGACGTGGTGCTGTGCGCCGGCCGCTACACGCTGCTCGACCAGCGGGCGCTCACCGACCTGCTGCCGGCCGCCCAGGAGCGCGGCACGTCGGTCGTCATCGGCGGCGCCTTCAACTCCGGCCTGCTGGCCGACCCGAAGCCCGGGGCGAGGTACGACTACACGGCCGCGCCGCCCGAGCTGCTGGACCGCGCGCTGGCCCTCAAGGCGGTGGCGGACCGGCACGGCACGACTCTGCGGGCGGCGGCCCTCGCCTTCTGCGCGGCCCACCCGGCGGTCGCGGCCGTCCTCGTCGGCGCACGGTCGCCCCACGAAGTACGCGACTGCGCCCAGCAGTTCACGGCCACCGTGCCCGACGGTCTCTGGGAGGAGCTGCGGGAGACGGGTCTCCTGCCTGCCGAAGCGCCGGTCCCGTCCCAGGAGCCGTCATGAGGATCGCCCTGCACACCAAGGTCCGCGCCGACCGCATCGACGCGTACGAGGCCGCCCACCGCGAGGTTCCCGCGGAACTCACGGACGCGATCCGCGCCGCGGGCGCCACGTCCTGGACCATCTGGCGCAGCGGCTCCGACCTCTTCCACCTCCTGGAGTGCGAGGACTACGCGCGACTGCTCGCCGAACTGGAGAAGCTGCCCGTCAACATCGCCTGGCAGTCCCGGATGGCCCAGCTGCTGGACGTGGTGCACGACTACTCGGCCGAGGGTTCGGAGGCTGGGCTGCCGGTCGTATGGGAGCTGCCGTGACGGCCCGCACGGGGATCGTGGACGCCCACCACCACGTCTGGGACCTGTCCGTACGGGGCCAGGACTGGATCGTGGGTCCCGAACTCGCGCCGCTGCGGAGTGACTTCACGGCCGAGGAGCTGGCTCCGCAGGCCCGCGCCGCCGGGGTTGCCCGAACCGTCCTCGTGCAGACGGTCACCGTGGCGGAGGAGACCCCCGAGTTCCTGGCGCTCGCGGAGAGCAGCGAGCTGATCGGCGCGGTCGTCGGCTGGACCGACCTCACCCGCCCCGACGTCGCGGACGAACTGGCCCGTCTGCGGGAGCTGCCGGGCGGCCGGCACCTCAAGGGGATCCGTCACCAGGTGCAGGGCGAACCGGACCCGCAATGGCTGCTGCGCGAGGAGGTACGCCGAGGACTGGCGGCGGTCGCGGAAGCGGGCCTGGCCTACGATCTCGTCGTCCTGCCGCACCAACTGCCCGCCTGCGCGCGGGCGGCGGAGCGGCACCCCGGCCTCACCTTCGTGCTCGACCACTTGGGCAAGCCGTCCATCGGCACAGGTGAACTGGAGCCCTGGTCCACCGATGTGCGTGCCCTCGCCGCCCTGCCCAACACCGTCTGCAAGCTCTCCGGGATGGTCACGGAGACGGATCCGCGAAGCTGGTCGGTGGGCGACCTGGCACCCTACGCGGACACGGTGCTCGAAGCCTTCGGCCCCGGCCGGCTCATGTTCGGCTCCGACTGGCCGGTGTGCACGCTCGTGGCCTCGTACGCCGAAGTCGTCGACATCGCCGCCCAGTTGACCGAAGGGCTCGACGAGAGCGAGCGGGAGGAGATCTTCACGGGCACGGCCACCCGCGTCTACGGTCTCTGAGCCAGAGGCCCCCACAAGCCCCCTAGGTGTCCAGCCGGGTCGGCGGCAGGAACTCCCTCACATACGTGCGCTCCCAGCACGCGCCCGTCCTGCGCAGTTCCTCCCGGGTCGTGTACCGGTAGCGGTAGAGGCGGGCCCGGACGTAGTGGGGCGGGGCGTCCGGGGGGAACGGGGAGCGGCGCAGGAGGCGGAGCGTGTCGCGGTCGTTCTCCAGGAGCCGTTCCACGAAAGAGCCGAACCAGGGCTCGGCGTACGCGGGGGAGAGCGCGGCGAACCACATCATCCAGTCGAGCCGCAGGTGGTAGGGCGCGAACTGGCGGGGCCAGCGCCGGGGATCACCCGGCTTGCCCCGGAACTCGTACTCCAGCCAGCCCGCGTCCTCGCGGGGTGCGGCGTCGGCCGTGCCCTCGACCACCACCTCGTAGCGGATCCGGCTGACGCTGCCGAACGCCCCGTAGGTGTTCACCAGGTGGAGCGGGTCGAAGGAGCGGTTCATGGTCTGGCGGCGCGAGATCATGTTGCGGACCGGGCCGTGGCTGAGGAACACGATCAGTGCCGCGGCCGACAGGACCACGATCTCGTACCAGAGCGGGGTGTCGGGGACCTCCGGGGCCCGGCCGGGCAGGGACAGGGCCGGCACGGCGAGCACGATCGTGATCCAGTTCAGCCAGGAGAAGTTGCCGGACAGGACCAGCCACAGCTGGGTGACGATCATCAGGGCCGCGGCGGCCGTGGCGACCGGCTGCGGGGCGAACAGCAGGAACGGCACGACGAGTTGGGTGACGTGGTTGGCGGCCACCTCCGCCCGGTGGAACGGCCTCGGGAGATGGTGGAAGAACCAGCTCAGCGGACCCGGCATCGGCTGGGTCTCATGGTGGAAGTCGAGGCAGGTCAGTCTCCGCCAGCAGGCGTCGCCGCGCATCTTGATCAGGCCGGCCCCGAACTCCACGCGGAACAGGATCCAGCGCAGCAGGAAGAGCACCACGACGGGCGGCGCGATCTCGTCGTTGCCCAGGAACACCGCGAGGAAGCCGGTCTCCAGGAGCAGGGACTCCCAGCCGAAGCCGTACCAGGTCTGGCCGACGTTCACGATCGACAGGTACAGCACCCAGGGGACGAGCCAGAGCAACATGGCGCCCCACAGCGGAAGGCGGTTGTCCAGTCCCGCGACGAGCGCCAGCGACACCGCGCAGCCCGTCCAGGCCCACACCGCGAAGAAGCGGTCGGAGCAGTGGAGGTGGAACACGCTCGGCGCCCGCCGGAACGGCACCCGGGCCACGAACCGGGACACCGGCAGCATGCCGCGTTCGCCCATCAGCGCGCGGAACTGGAGAGCCGCGCCCAGGAACGCGACGAGATAGACCACCGCCAGCGCCCGCTGGAAGACCAGTCGGCCGGTCCAGTACTCAGGGGCGGTGAACCACTCCACGCCGACCGCTCCCTTCCCTCTCGACTCCCTCGTCCCTCTTGCCCCTCGTGTGTCCCTCTCATGGTGGCGCCGGGCGGCCCTGTGCGCGGGGCGACCAGATTACGGCCTGCGTCGAGTCGAGGATTCGGGTAAACCCTGACAAGGTGGGCTCATGGTTGATCGGGGTGAGGGCGCTCTGTCACTCCCGGACGACTGGCCCGCCCGACCGGATCCGATCCTGGCGCTCAACCGCATGGGCAGCTTCGACTGGGACCTGGACACCGGTCTCATGCGGATGGACGCCCTGGCCCACGAGATCTTCGACGTGCTTCCCGAGGAATACGGCGACCGTCCGGAGAACCTCGCCCCGCGCGTGCCGCCGGACGAGGCCCACCGCCTGGACACGCACGTCTCCCAGTCCCTCAAGGACGGCAGCGAGAACTACGGGGCGTACTTCCGCATCCGCCGCCGGGACGGCGCCCTGCGCTGGACCCACACCCAGGGCTACATCCAGCGCGACGAGACCGGTCGGCCGCGCCGCATCATCGGCATCGTCCGCGACGCCACCCGGGAACTGAGCGAGGCCCAGGACCGCCGTGAGAAGGCCGCCCTGGACATCGAGGCCCGCCGCCGGCAGACGAACGTCGTGCAGATCACCACTGCGGCCCTCGCCCACGCCCGCACGGTCCAGGACGTCATCGACGTCCTGAAGAACAACCAGGGCGTCGCCCACCTGGGCGCGACCAGCCTCGTCATGGGGCTCGTCGAGGCCGGCCGCATCCGGCTGGTCGCGGAGGGCCCCAAGGGCAGCTTCGTGCCCGGCACGCTGGTCACCGGCATCGACGAGCAGTACCCGATGAGCGAGGTCGTGCGCACCCTGACCCCGCGCTTCATCGAGTCGCCGAACGAGTTCGCCCGGCTCTATCCGCTGCTGTGGCCGCACATCACCGAACTCGACATCACCTCGGCGGCCTATCTGCCCCTCATCGCGCAGGCCAGGCCCATCGGAGCCATGGGGCTGCTCTACAACGACCGGCGCGGCTTCTCCGCCCAGGACCGCAACGTCCTCGTCGCCCTCGGCAGCAGCATCGCGCAGAGCCTCCAGCGCGCCATGTTCTACGAGCAGGAGAAGGACCTCGCCCAGGGCCTCCAGCAGGCCATGCTGCCGCGCACGATCCCGCGCGTCCCGGGCGCCGACGTCGCCGTGCGCTACCGCGCCGGTTCCCTCGGCCGCGAGATCGGCGGCGACTGGTACGACGTGATCCCGCTGCCCGGCGGCCGGGTCGGAGCCGTCATCGGTGACGTCCAGGGACACGACACGCACGCGGCGGCCGTCATGGGCCAGCTGCGGATCGTCCTGCGCGCCTACGCGGCCGAGGGCCACACGCCCGCGACCGTCATGGCCCGCGCCTCCGTCTTCCTGCACGAACTCGACACCGAACGCTTCGCCACCTGCCTGTACGTCGAGGCCGACCTGGCCACCGGAGTGATGCAGCTCGTCCGGGCCGGCCATATCGACCCGCTGCTCCGCGACACGGACGGCAGCTGCCGCCGGCTGCCCGTCGAAGGGGGCCTGCCGCTCGGTCTGTCCGCCCTCTTCGGGCGCCTCGAATACCCGGTCGTCACCCTCGAACTCGATCCCAGGCAGACGCTGCTCCTGTGCACCGACGGCCTGGTCGAACAGCCGGGCGTCGACCTCGCCGACGGCATGCGCACCCTGCGCGCGCTCGTCGCCACGGGACCCGGCAACGTGCACGACCTGGCCGACCGGCTCATCGACGTCGCGGAGGAACGCGGCGGCGAGGACGACGTGGCACTGCTCCTGCTCCGCAGGGTGGGGAGGGACGCGCAGCGCTCCGGCGGGCGGGTCCGGCAGCACGTGGGGCCCGGGGACCCGGAGGCGCTCACCGAGGCCCGGCACATGGTCCGTGCCGCCGTACGGGCCTGGGGAGGCCGGGAGCGCGCCGACGAGATCGAACTGGTCGCGGACGAGCTGATCACCAACGCCCTGATGCACACGGAGGGGGCGGCCGTCGTCACCCTGCGCGCCCTCACCGGACCGGGCCGCCGGATCCGTGTCGAGGTCGAGGACGCGTCCAGCGCGCTGCCCCGGCGCCGGGAGCCGGGGGAGTCCGGTGTGTCCGGCCGGGGCCTCCTGCTGGTGGACCGCATCGCGGACGTGTGGGGCGTGGAGGCCCGGGGCGGCGGCAAGTGCGTCTGGTGCGAGTTCCTCGTGCGGGAACGGGAGTGAGGGCGCCGGGTTCGCGTGGAGGTGACGTGCGGCTCGGTGGGGGCTGGCCGCGCCGTTCCCCGCGCCCCTCGCGGGGCATCGGTGGCACCCTGGAATCATGCCGGAACTGCCCGAGGTCGAAGCGTTGAAGGACTTCCTGGCCGAACACCTGGTCGGCCACGAGATCATCCGCGTGCTGCCCGTCGCCATCAGTGTGCTCAAGACGTACGATCCGCCGCTCGGCGCTCTGGAAGGACGCGAGGTCACGGCCGTGCACCGGCACGGCAAGTTCCTGGACCTGGAGACCGCCGGCGGCCCGCACTTCGTCACGCATCTGGCGCGCGCGGGCTGGCTCCACTGGAAGGACCGGCTGCCCGACGGACCGCCCCGCCCCGGCAAGGGCCCGCTCGCCATGCGCGTCGCCCTGGAGACCGGCGAGGGCTTCGACCTCACAGAGGCCGGCACCCAGAAACGGCTGGCGGTCTACGTCGTACAGGATCCCGGGGAGGTGCCCGGGGTGGCCCGCCTCGGCCCGGACCCGCTGGCCGACGACTTCGACGAGGCCCGCTTCGCCGCGCTCCTGGAGGGCGAGCGCAGACAGCTGAAGGGCGCCCTGCGCGACCAGAGCCTGATCGCGGGGGTGGGGAACGCCTACAGCGACGAGATCCTGCACGCCGCGAGGATGTCGCCCTTCAAGCTGGCCTCCGCGCTGACCCCGCAGGAGACCCGACGGCTGTACGAGGCGCTGCGCGCCACCCTCATGGAAGCCGTCGAGCGTTCCCGCGGAGTGGCCGCGGGCCGGCTCAAGGCCGAGAAGAAGAGCGGACTGCGCGTCCACGGACGGACGGGCGAACCCTGCCCGGTCTGCGGGGACACCGTCCGCGAGGTCTCCTTCAGCGACTCGTCGCTCCAGTACTGCCCCACCTGCCAGACGGGCGGCAAGCCCCTCGCGGACCGCAGGACGAGCAAGTTCCTCAAATAGCCGGCGCTCAGGGTGCCTCGATCGTCACGAGACGTTTCTTGTCCGCCGTGCGCACGACGTACTCGGCGACGTCCGAGGGGTGCATCGCGGCGGCGCCTCGCATGCCGTCGGAGGGCGAGGAGGCCCCCTTGGGCACCGTCCAGCTCAGGATGACCTCTTCCGAGTGGTCGCGGCCGATGGCGACGAGTTCGCAGGACTGCTCGGCGGGCGCGTGCTTGATCCTGGCGTCCACTTCGCTGCCGTAGGCCCGGTCGTGGATGGTGACCTCGGCCCACACACCCGTTCCCTGATCGGTCGCGGCGACTGTGTTGGCGTCGGTGCTCTCGTCGCCCGAGAAGACCGCGACCGCGGGCCCTCCGACGGCGAAGACCACGGCGGCGGCGACCGCGAACAGCCAGCGCCTGCGTCCGCTCCTGCGTGCCGTGACGACATCGTCCAGGAGCCTGTCCAGCAGGCCGGGGCCGGCCTGCGTCATGGGGTTCACCGAGCGTGGCGTCGCCTGTGCGTACGCCCTCAACGACCGTGTCGTCGCGGACAGTTCATGTATCTGAACCGCACACTGGGGACACTCCATGAGGTGGTCCTCGAAGCGGAAGGCATCCGCCTCGTCCAGCACGCCTAGCGCGTATGCGCCGACGTCGCGGTGGCGTTCCAGCGACCTCATACCAAATCCTCATGCCGTGCCGATGGGTGGGGGTGTGCGGGGAGTAGCTACTTGCCCACCGGTACGCAGGGGACCGCCGAATCACTCAAGCCCCGCCCGGAATGCAACCTGGAGATTCGGAGCGGTCGGGCCCACGGATTGGTCGAGGTTCGAAAAAAACTGGTCAGGGGAGCCGGCCGGGGGCTCCGTCGGTGGATCGGTCGGGGGATCGGTCGGAAAAGTCAGAAAAGGTGGATCGCCAGATGTCCGAGCGGCAGCCCCAGCTGCCAGGCCGGGGTCCACACCTTGGGGCCGTCGTCCTCGCCGATGACGGGGCCACCGCCCGGCACCGCGTCCAGGTCGGGCGCGAGCAGTTCGGTCTCCTCCAGCCAGCGCCAGGCCGCCGTCGCCAGATCCAGATCGGGCGACGGACCGCCCGAGTCGGCGGCCTCGGCGGCGAGCCCGGCCATGCACTCGCCGACCCAGTCCTGCCACGGCTGGTCGTACGCCGTCAGCGACAGCCAGGTCTCCAGCTGCGTCACCACCCGGATGCCGGAGAGCTCGCCACTGGTGTCGGACAGGAAGATGGTGAGAGCCAGCGCGTCACGCCCGGCTCTGAACTCGAAGGACGTGGGCGGCATCAGGTCGCCGGTCCGCAGCAGTTCGTCCGCGATGTACTCCGCGTACAACCACGCCATGGGGACGGTGAGTTCACCGCCGCCGGTGCCGTCCGTGCTCTCTTGACCTCTGTGCAGCATCCCTTCCTGCCTTCCTCCGGTGCGTGCGCGTCGCCCGAACCCGGGCCCCGTCGGGGAACACGGATGAGGACAGCTGATTGCTCAACCATGATCCTCAGCAAGGCGCTTTACGGAGGCTTGACCTAACCCACGGTTTCATCGCAGGTCGGCCGCATATCCCGGAAGGACCCGGCGCAGGGCACGCAGCGCGTAGTACGCGCGGGACTTCACCGTACCGGCCGGAATACCCAGGGCGGCGGCGGCCTCCGCCACGCTGGCCCCGCGGAAATACACCTGCACCAGGACTTCACGGTGTTCGGGAGTGAGAGTCTTCACAGCCTCCCGCACATCGAGGGTCGCCACGGAGCGTTCCGCGTGATCCGCCGCGACCCGCGCGCTCTCCAGCACGGCGTCCCCGACCTCCGCGGGCCGCGCCTGCCGGGCCCGCCGCGCGTCGATGGCCAGGCGCCGCCCCACGGTCAGCAGCCAGGGCCGTACGGAATCGAAGTCGTCGGCGCGCAGGGCCTCGGGATGCTGCCAGGCGCGTACGAATGTCTCCTGCACCAGGTCCTCGGCGCGCTGGCGGTCCCCGTCGGAGAGCCTCAGCATCAGGGCGAAGAGCGGTGCCCCGTGCTCCCGCTGCAATTCGGCCAGCTCGTGCTCGGCGGTCGTCCTGCTGGTCATGGTGATGGCGGCCGTCATGGCCGTATGCCAGCGCAGGGCGTCCCGCCGGGACAGGGCCAGGACACGGCTCGTCGGCCAACGGTCGAACCCGTCGGCGAACGGTACGACGAACGGTCAACCGGGACGGAAGGCTCCGCCTCCGCATGTGTCCCGTCCTCGACGGTCCGGTCCGCGGCACCACCGCCATCGCGGCCCGCGGCCCACCGTCACCGGTCTACGGCACCACTGTCACAGGCCAGCGGCCCGCCTTCACCAGCCGGATCGCGACGGAACCGACGATCCGGTGCCCCGCCTGCTCCGACGCGCCCACCACGACCGCGTCCGCCTTCAGCTGCTCGGCCGCCGAGACCAGCCCGTTGTACGGGTCGCCGCGGAAGGTGTGGAACTCCCAGCGCACATCGAATATGCCCTTGACCTGCTCGGCCGCCTCCTGGATGTCCCGGACCAGCTCCTCGGCGATCTGGTCGGTCGTGTCGGCGACCGGCACCCCGAGCGCCGCACCCGCCGCCATCACCGGCTGTACGTACACCAGCGTGAGCAGCGCCCGCTGCCGCCGGGCCAGCCCCGCGGCATAGGAGGCCGCCCGCAGCGAGGACTCGGAGCCGTCCACGCCGGCCAGGATGACCTTGGGCCCGTCGGTGCCACGTTCGAACTGGTGGGAGTGCTGTTCCGTCACGGCCCGAGGCTATCGGAACAGGCGGAGCCGACCGCCGTCCGGGACCCCGCCCGCCGGTGCAGGACCGCTCGGCAGATGCTCCCAACGGGTGTTTTCATACGACCGCACCGGTGGCGATGTGCTGGGGCGGGCCACCACCGGGCGACTGATTAGTCATGAATAAGGATCAGTTCCTCTCGCGGCGCCGGGCGTTGCTCACCGGTGCCGCCGCCCTGGGAGCGGCGGGTGCGGCCGGCGCGGTACAGCTGCTCGGCGCGGACCCGGGCCCTTCGGCCCGGTCCCCCGGCGTGCCCGCCGCCGGTGCCCAGGCGAACAGAGCGGTCCGCAGGCCCTCCGCCTACCGGCTTCAGCCCATCGCGGGATACGGGCCGGCCCGCGGTACGCCCGCACGCACCCCCGTACGGCACGAGCCGTTCCTGCGGGTGTCGGAGCGGGAGCGCGGCATGGTGCTGAGCTTCGACGACGGCCCCGACCCCCGCTACACCCCCGGCATCCTGCGGACCCTCAAGGCCCACGACGTGCGCGCCATGTTCTTCGTGTGCGGCGAGATGGCCGCCGACAACAAGGACATGCTGCGCCGGATGTCGGACGAGGGGCATGTCGTCGGCAACCACACCTGGTCCCACCCGCTCCTGACCCGGCTGAGCAGGTCCGCGATCCGCTCCCAGATGGAACGCACCTGCGATGTCGTCGAGGAGGCGTACGGCGAGCGGCCCGGCTGGTTCCGTGCGCCGTACGGGGCCTGGAACCGGGCCGTCTTCGAGGTCGGCGCCGAACTCGGCATGGAGCCGCTCGCCTGGACCGTCGACACCCTGGACTGGACCACGCCGGGTGCCAGGACCATCGAGCGCCGGGTCATGAAGGGGGCCGGCCCGGGCGTCGTGGTCCTCGCGCACGACGCGGGCGGCAACCGCTCACAGAGCGTGCGGGCCCTGCGCGACTATCTTCCGCGGCTGCTGGACTCGGGCTACCACATCACCGTGCCCCGGCGGCAGCTCACCTAGCACCCTGGACGTACTCCGGCCGGGCGGGCTTTCCGCCCACCCGGCCGGGCTGCGTTCAGCGGACCTCGACCAGGCGGGCGAACGCGACGACATTCCCGTCGTAGCCGTTCTGCTTGGAGAAACCGCCTCCGCAGGTGATGACACGCAATTCGGGGTTTCCGGTGTTCCCGTAGACGCGGTCGCCGGGGAAATTGTTCTTCTCGAAGACCTCGATGCCGTAGATCTCGAACACGGCGGTCTTTCCGTCCCTGCGCCGGACCTCCACGCGGTTTCCCTTTTTCAGGGCCCCGAGACCGTAGAAGACGGCGGGCCCCTGCCGGTTGTCGACATGGCCCACGACAACGGCCGTGCCCTTCTCGCCGGGGGAGACCGCGCCCGAGAACCACCCCGCGAGATTCGGGTCCTCCGGCGGCGGCGCGTCCACCCAACCCTCCATGTCGAGGCCCACCGGCACGGCGGGCGCGTCGACCTGGATCGCCGGGATCCTGACGCGGTCCGCCACGGAGAACGACAGGGGAGCAGGAGTGCCCGGCCGCGACCTGTCGGTGCCGGCACTGTCCGCGGCGGCGGCCGTCGCGGGCTGCGGGGGCCCCACGTCGAACTCTCCCGAGCCATTGCGAATAAGAGCGAGGCCGGTCAGCAGAACAAGCGCTATGACACCCCAGGGAGCGCGCTTCCTGGGGCGCTCCTCCTCTTCGGCCAGCTCGGACACGGACATTCGCAAACCCCTCTCGACGCGGCCGTCGCCAACGTCCGTCGCGCATATGAGAACGCTAAGCGCAGCCCGCGCGCGGGGCGACGGGAGAAAGGCGAACGGGTGGTGGACGGGGCCGCCGTGCGCCATCCGAGTCGTGGCCGCGAGGAAATTTCTGACGGTGCGTGACCTGCGGCAATATCCGATTGTGTTCCTTTTCGTCGGCGTGTCCTCTCACCAGGACGGACCATTCTCGAAATGCGGCCCTGTGCACGACAACTGAGTGTCTGTCTGGGAGGCGTTCTCTCGCCGATCGACCCGGGGACGTTCCCCGGGGCGCCTTCCGCGGAGGATCACATGCGTAGCACTCGTGCCCTGGCGGTCTCTGCGACAGCAATCGCCGCCCTCGGACTCACCGCTTCCCAGGCCGTCGCCTGGGACACCTCTAGCAACATCGTCGCCATGCCCAGCGCCATCGCCCGGGGCGGACAGCTCACCGTGACCGTCGACGGGTGCCCGCACGGCGGCAGCATGACGTCGAGGGCGTTCCCCCGGACCGATCTCTCGCCGATCAACAACCACAGCGAGACGTCGAAGGGAACCACGACGATCAACAGCTCGGCCTCGCCCGGCGCGTACGACATCAGGGTCCACTGCCAGGGCAAGCCCGCCCTGACGAAGTCCGCCGCCTTCACCGTCATCGGCGGTGTCCGCGGTGGTCTCGGCGGCAGCAGCTCCGACGGCGCCACGCCGACCGACATGGCGATCGGCGGTGCTCTGGTCGGTCTCGCGCTCGTCGGCGGCGGGGTGTTCTGGATGCGCCGCCGCGCCGAGAGCAGGATCTGAGCCCGCTCTCCTCGGAGACGATCTCTTCCCTTCGGAGACCGGATCGCACGTGAATCGCACGTGAACGGCCCTTCGCCCCGGACCCTCATGGGTTCCGGGGCGAAGGGCCGTCCGGCGCGTCAGCCGCTGTTCTCGCCGGCGCGCCTGCGCGACCAGTGGTACGCCGCGCCGACCGAGCCGGCGATGAGCGCCGCCCCGAGGCCGATCTCACCGAGGTCGAAGCCGCCCGCAGTGCCGCCGACGCCCGCCTTGACGCCCCGGTGGACAGGGGGATGCGTCGGGTCGTCCGGGCGGCCACCCGCGATGGTCAGGTCCGTGTGGCCGGATTCGTGCCCGCACTGGAACGTCACCTCGTACACCGCGCCCGGCTTGGCGTCCCAGTCGACGGTGGCCGAGGCGTTGGACTGGCCCTTGTGGATCGTCACCGTGTCGAAGACACCGGAACTGACCTTCGTCTCCTTCTTGCAGCCGTTGACCGACAGCGAGACGCGGCCACCCGCGGCGATCGTCGACGGCGAGACGTCGAAGCCGAACGAGGTGATGTTGCGGTCCGGCTCATGGTCCCCTTCGCCCTCGGCGACGGCGACGGGCATGGCGAGGGTCAGTGCGGTCATGCCCAGCAGTGCGGCCGAGGCGACGCGTATCGCGCGCATGGTGAGTCCTCCGGGTCCCCGAGGAGCAGCCCGCGGACCGTTTCCGCTGCGCCGTACATGCACCTCGATGACCAAAACGCTAGGAAGGTGCGGGCGCGGGCGCGATCGCAGTCGCGCGAATGGGGCAATCGTGTGGGCCGAACCGGCTAATCCGTACCCGCGCCCGGGGGACGGACACGGCGTGGCGCCCGCCCCCGGGCACGGGTTCGGTCGCCCTGTACGGGTCGCCCGGTACGGGTCCGTCGATCGCCGGCGCCGGGGGAGGTCGTCTCCCGGCGCCGGGCAAGGTCATTTCCCGGCGTCGGGGAAATGCGTCAGGAACGGGTCGGCGGTCGCCGTGATCCCGCGGCTGTAGGGCGCGTCGAAGTCCCAGATCAGGAAGAGCAGGAAGGCGATCAGCGCGGCGAACAGGCCCGCCAGGATCACCTCACGTGCTGTGCGGCGGATCTGCAGGGCGAAGATCAGCCCGACGGTCACCACGGCCCCGGTGATCAGACCGAACCACACGACGCCCGGCATGGTCGGCGCCGTCGAGTCGGCGCGGGCGGTGCGCGCGGTGTCCGCCGCGGTCACCTGGTCGAGGAGCGGCTGGTAGGCCTGGGCCTCGTAGTCCGTCTTCGGTTCGTAGGCGGTGACGTCCTGGCGGACCCGGTTCAGCAGTTCCGTTCCCCGCCCCGTGACGTGGCCGTGGTCCGCCATGGTCTTCCACTCGGTGGTGACGACGTGATCGACATAGGCGTTGACGTCCTTCCGGATGCGGTCGCGGACGTCCGGCGGATAGACGCGTACCCGCTCGTTGATCTCGTGCAGCGCCTGCGCCTCCGTCTGGACGTGGTCCTCGGCGACGCCCCGCGCCTCCCAGACTCCGGCGATGGCGAGACCGAGCACGATGGCGTACACCACGCCGATCATCATCGTCATGTACTCGATGACGTCCGGGGTGTCGGACGGATCGTCGTCATCGGAGACGGTGCGGTGCCGCACGAAGGTGACGACGAGGACGACGACGGCCGCGGCGGCCATCGCGAGGGCGAGAACAAGCCATTCCGACAAGGATTCCTCCAGGGGTCAGTGCGGGCGCCGGGTCAGCGCGGGCGCAGCGCGGCGGCGGCGAGCACGGCGGGCGCGGTGATGAGCAGGGTGAGCGACACCAGGGACGGGCCGCCGCGGGGCGGGGCCTTGCGCGCCCTGACGCGGTACGGCGGATAGCTCACCGGGGTCGGCGACGGACCGGGCCGCGCGCTGGGGGGCGGTGCCGGGCGTGGCGAGGGAGGCGTCGGGCGTGGCGTGGCGGGGGTAGGCCGTGGCGTCACGGGAGCGGGCGGTACGACGACCGGAGCGGCGGGCGCGGGTCGCGGCGGGGGCGGCGGCTTCGGCGGAGGCGTCGGGGTGGGGGTGGGGGTGGGGCTCGGCTTCGGCGGCGGTTTCGGTGGGGGAGAGGGTTTCGGAGGCGGACTGGGCGGAGGGGGCGTCGGGCACGGAGTCGAGGGCGGGGGCGGCGGGGGTGGGGTCGGGGTCGGGCAGGTGCCCGCGACCGACACCGCCGAGACTCCGCCGGGGCCCGAGGAGGCGTACGCGCACGCGTCGGCGGTCGCGGGGGCCGGCGCGCCGCCCGCGACCCAGGTCAGGGTGAGCAGCGCCAGTAGCCGTATGCCGAGAGCGAGTCGGAGCGGACGCTTGGTTCTTTTTGGTCCAGGCACGATCGCGATCATCGGCCCCCGTGCACCCACATATAGGGGACTGGGCGTGTAATTGCCCCGAAGGAGGGACAAAGGTGCCTCAGACCGTTGCCGAATGGCGCCGGAAGCGTTCCGGGACCGGGACCGCGCCGGGCGCAGGGTTCTTCAGTGGCCTCTCCCCGGCTGCTCCCCGACCTCTCCCCGGCCCTTCTCTGGCCCCTCTCTGAGCAGGGCTCTCGGGCGTTATCAGAAAGAAATGTGTGCTCACTTTGAACACTCACCGCACCCCCGCCCGTACCTAGGGCCATACGCGGTGCTGAGCAGTGCCGCAACACCTATGCAAACAGCGGGAGTTACCAATGAAGACCTCCTGGCGGAGCGCCTCACTCGTAGCGTCAGCTGCGGCAGTGCTGGTGCTGACGACGGCGTGCGGTCAGGAAAAGGCGAGCGATGCGACCGGCAGCCAGAACGTGGGCGCGGCGCCCGCGGCGGGTGGCTACGGTTCGGCGGGAGCGACTACCGAGACGGGCGCCGCAGCGGCGGACGGGCAGGGCGCCGTTGCCCAGAGCGCCGGTCAGCTTGCCGTGGCGGACACCGAGAAGCTCGGTGAGGTGGTCACGGACAGCGCGGGCATGACGCTGTACCGCTTCGACAAGGACACGGCCGAGCCCCCGAAGTCGACCTGTGACGGCGACTGCGCCACGGCCTGGCCCCCGGTCCCGTCCTCGGGTGCCGCGGCCCCGGTCGGCATCGACAAGGCCCTGCTCGGCGAGGTCACCCGTTCCGACGGTACGAAGCAGCTGACCATCGACGGCTGGCCCCAGTACCGGTTCGCGAAGGACACCAAGGCCGGTGACGCCAAGGGCCAGGGTGTGGGCGGCACTTGGTACGCCTCGGCCCCCACGGGCAAGAAGGCGTCCGCCGGCGCCGGGGGCGGCACGGCGGAAGCCGCCGACCTGCCCGGTCTGTCGACCCGTAACGACCCGGAGCTCGGCGAGGTCGTCATCGACAAGAACGGTATGACGGTCTACCGGTTCGAGAAGGACGTCCCGTGGCCGATGAAGTCCAACTGCATCGGCGCCTGCCTGGAGAAGTGGCCGGTCGTCGAGCCGGTGGACGCCGCCGACACCAAGGGCATCGACAACAAGAACGACGGCAAGCGCGGCTACGTCATCAACAACCGTCCGGACGGACTCAAGCAGCAGAGCATCGACTGCTGGCCGCTCTACACCTTCGCGGGTGACAAGAAGCCCGGCGACACCAACGGCCAGGGCGTCGGCGGCACGTGGTACGCCATCTCCCCCGAGGGCAAGCCGCTCGGCAAGCCGAAGTAGCCGCACCGCAGGGGTCGGCAACAGGAACCGCAGCAGCTGGAATCACGACCGCAGGAATCACGACCGCAGGAATCACGACCGCAGGAATCGCGACAGCAAGAACCGCGACTGCAGGAATCATGACAAGAGGGCACAACCACCGCTTCGCTCCCTCCGTACCGCACGGAGGGAGCGAAGCGGTTTTTTCACATCCGAACGCGTCCCGGTACGGCTCTCGTGACTCCGCTCGTGACTCCGCGCGGTTCCCCCGGATCTCTTTGGAATGCTTCGGGGCGATTTCGCTGGGCCTTCCATTCGGCACGTGCCCGAGGCAGTGGCCTTGAACGGACGGTCAATTTCCGTTTCCACTCGCTCCATTGGCGGGCGATCAGTAGCCTCAGCTCGAACACCGGATCGTCTACGCCTTGGAGACATAGATGGAGCGTCCCGCCTGGGCCCCACGCGGCATCGACATCTCGGTGCCCAGTGTGAGCCGCGTCTACGACTACTACCTGGGCGGATCGCACAACTTCGAGGTCGACAGGGAAGCCGCGCGCAGGGCCATGGAGTTCATGCCGGGACTCCCCAAGATCATGCAGGCGAACCGGGCGTTCCTGCGCCGCGCGGTGCGCTTCGCGGCCGCCGAGGGCATCGACCAGTTCCTGGACATCGGCTCGGGCATCCCCACCTTCGGCAACGTCCACGACGTGGCCCAGAGCGCCCGTCCGGGCGCCCGCGTCGTCTACGTCGACCACGACCCGGTGGCCGTCGCACACAGCGAGGCCGTCCTGGCCGGCAACGAGAACGCGGACGTCATCACCGCCGACCTCCGCAAGCCCCGGGAGATCCTGGCGAGTCCGCGTCTGCAGCGCCTGATAGACCTGAATCGGCCAGTCGCTCTCCTTCTCGTTGCCATACTGCACTTCGTGGAGGACGAGGACGACCCGTACGATGCCGTGGCCGAGCTGAGGGACGCCCTGGCGCCCGGCAGTCTGTTGGTCGTCACGCACGCCTCGTACGAGGGAATCCCGCTCCCCCCGGAGCGGGCCGGGGGCGCCGTCGACGTCTACAAGGACATCCGAAACCCGCTGATCATGCGCTCGCGCGAGGACATCGCGCGGTTCTTCGAGGGGTACGACATGGTGGAACCCGGACTGGTGCCGATGCCGAACTGGCGGCCCGACCCGGCGTCCGAGGACGAGGATCCTTATTCCTACTCGGGTTTCGCGGGCGTGGGGCGCACGGCGTGACCGCGGAGCCGGACGGGCCGGAGGACAGACTGCGCAGGTTCGCGACGATCTGGAGCCGGGCCGTCTTCCCGGTGACCGCCACGTCGCTGACCCGCCCGGAGTTCGAGCAGCGCCTCGTGCCGCTCGCCAGGCGGCTCAGTGAGGCGCTGCGGGCCAGGACGTTCGAGGCGGCCGAGGGGCAGGCCGTCGGCGCCGCGCTCATCGGGGCGCACTGCACGGAACCCGAAGCACTCAGCGCCACACTCGACTGCGTCGACGCCTACCTGGTGCTCTACTGCGGCGGGGACGGAGCCCAGGACGCCCTGCGCGCCCGCTCCGCGCGGCTGCAGCACGCCATGGCCGCCGGGTTCGCGAGGGCGCTGCGGGAGCGGACGCTGGCCGAGCAGGAGACCATCGCACGCGCCGCACTCCAGGCCCAGGGCATCGTCGCGGACGCGCTGCACGCGACCGAGGCACGCTTCCGCGCGGTCTTCGAGGGCGCTGCCATAGGCATCGGCGTCGCGGACCTCGACGGCAACATCCTGCAGGTGAACAACGCCCTGCTGCGTATGTTCGGCGGCACCGAGCAGCTGATGCGCGGGCGCAACGTCACCGAGTGGACCCACCCCGAGGACGCTCCCCAGGTCTGGCGGCTCTACGAGGAGCTGGTGCGCGGCGACCGCGAGCACTACCACGTCGAGAAGGCCTTCTACCGGCCTGACGGAACGGTTCTGTGGACCAACCTCACCGTCTCGCTGCTGCGTGACGCCGACGGCCGGCCGCAGTATCAGCTCGCCCTCATGGAGGACACCACCGAGCGCAGGCTGCTCAACCTCCGGCTGCGGTACGAGGCCACGCACGACGCGCTCACCGGGCTGCCCAACCGCACGCTGTTCTTCGAGCGGCTCGACAAGGCGCTCGCGGCGGGCGACGGCCAGCGCTTCGGCCTCTGCTACCTCGACCTCGACGGCTTCAAGACCATCAACGACAGCCTCGGGCACGCGGCGGGGGACCGGCTGCTCGTCGAGGTCGCCGACCGGCTGCAGTCCTGCGCGACCGCGCCCGGTGAGATGGTGGCCCGGCTCGGCGGCGACGAGTTCGTGGCCCTGACCACCGGGCCCGACACCGAGAGCGAGGTCGACGCGCTCGCCGACCGCATCATGAACGCCCTGATCACCCCGGTGCGTATCGACGGCCGGGAGTTGACGGTCCGCGGCAGCATCGGCATCGTCGAGGGGCCGGCGGGCGAGCGCGGCCCGGCGGAAGTGCTGCGCAGCGCCGACATCACGATGTACCGGGCCAAGTCGGCGGGCGGCAACCGTTACGAGCTGGCCGACGCCGAGGCCGACGCCCGCGCGATCACCCGGCACGGGCTCACCACGGCGCTGCCCGCGGCGCTGGACCGGGGCGAGTTCTTCATCGAGTACCAGCCGCTCGTGCATCTCGGTGACGGCAGTGTGCACGGTGCCGAGGCCCTCGTCCGGTGGCTGCATCCGCAGCACGGTGTGCTCGGGCCCGACCGGTTCATCCCGCTCGCGGAGCACACCGGGCTGATCGTGCCGCTGGGCCGCTGGGTCCTGGAGCAGTCGGTCCGGCAGGCCCGTGAGTGGCAGGAACGTCACTCCGACGCCGGTCCGCTGCGGATCAACGTCAATCTGTCGCCGTGCCAGCTGACCCATCCCGGTCTTGTCTCCGACACGGTGGACATCCTGGAGCGGATCGGTCTCGAACCGAACGCGCTCTGCCTGGAGGTCACCGAGTCGGCGCTGATCGGTGCGGACGACGACTTGTTGAAGCCCTTGCGTCGACTGGCCGAGATGGGTGTCGACATCGCGCTGGACGACTTCGGTACGGGGTACTCGAACCTGGCCAATCTGCGGCGGCTGCCGGTGAGCATCCTGAAGCTCGACCGGTCCTTCACGCAGGGCATGCAGCAGTTTCCCGCCGATCCTGTCGACCTCAAGATCGTCGAGGGGATCGTCTCGCTGGCCCACAGCCTGGACCTCGCGGTCACGGTGGAGGGGGTGGAGACGGGGGCGCAGGCCGAGCAGCTGCGGTTGCTGGGCTGCGACACGGCTCAGGGCTGGTACTACGCCCGCCCTGGCCCGCCGGACCGTCTCCACGACCTGTCCCTGGTGGACGCGACGGGGTGACGGCGGTGGGGTGCGGGGGCCTGCTGCCGCGCCTTGTTGCGCAGTTCCCCGCGCCCCTGAGGGGGTTGCGGTGCGCATCTTGCCCGTGCGGGTGCGTCGTGGCTGAGCGCGCAGTTCCCCGCGCCCCTGGGGGTGGCGACGGGCTGCTTGGACGTGCGGGCACGCCGTGGCCGCCCGCGCAGTTCCCCGCGCCCCTGCAGGGGCACCGATGGCCACGCGTCCAGCGCCCCCGAAGGGGCACGAGGAACGGCGCGCGCCACCAGCGCCCTCGAAGGGGCGCGGGGAACGGCGCGCGCAACCACAACGCACCCGCACGGGCGAAACGGGCCCCAGCCCTCGAAGGGGCGCGGGGAACGGCGCGCTCAGCCACGACGCACCCGCACGGGTGAAACGTGCCGTAGCCCGCGAAGGGGCGCGGGGAACTGCGCGCGCAACCACGACGCACCCGCACGGGTGAAACGTGCCGTAGCCCTCGAAGGGGCGCGGGGAACTGCGCAACAAGCGACAGCGGGCCCGCGCCGGGCAACCGCCGCTCACCGTTCCAGCAGCATCCGCTGCAGTTCGCGCGCAGCCCGCGGTGGCGCCACGTCACTGCGATGCGCCAACGCGATGGTCCGGGCCAGCCCGGGCCGGGCCAGCGGCGTCACCCGCAGCCCCGCCCCCGACCGCACCGCCACCATCCGCGGCACCACGGCCACCCCCAACCCCGCCCGCACAAACCCCAGCACCGCGTCCATCTCCCCGCCCTCCACCGCGAAATCCGGCTCGAACCCCGCGGAGCGACACGCGGCGACCGTCAGCTCCCGCAGGTCGTACCCGTGCCGGAACATCACCAGCCGTTCCCCCTCCAGGTCGGGGACACCGACGGTCCGCCGCCCACCTCCCGGCGCCGCCGCCGCCGGCGAGGACACCACCACCAGGTCCTCCCGCAGCACCTCCACCGTGGTCAGCGCGGGCGACGGCGTAGGCAGTGGCAGGACGACGAGAGCCAGGTCGAGCGCCCCGCGCGCCAGCTCCCGTACGAGGTCGTGGGAGCCCCCTTCCTCGATCAGCAGCCTGATCCCCGGATAGCGGTCGTGGAAGGCGCGCAGCACATCCGGCAGCAGCCCCGTGCACAGGCTCGGAGTCGCACCGAGCCGCACCCGCCCGCTGCGCAGCTGAGCCAGCTCCTGCACCTCGTGCCGAGCCGTCTCCGCGTCCGCCAGGATGCGCCGGGCCAGCGGCAGCAGCGCCTCCCCGGCGTCCGTGAGCGTGATGTTCCCCCGTGCCCGGAGGAAGAGGTCGGCCCCCAACTCCCGCTCCAGCGCCTTGATCTGCTGGGAGAGCGACGGCTGAGCCACATGGACCACGTCGGCCGCCCGGGTGAAATGCCGCGTCTCGGCGACCGCCACGAAGTACTGGAGCTGCTGGAACTGCATTCCCCCATCGTACGCCCGCGATAGGCACCACCTATGGAAACGAGCCGGACCATGTCTTGGACCGATCGACCCTGTCGGCCGTAGCGTCGATCACATGGCTCTGGCAACGCGGACGGAACGAAAACCGTCCATGACGCGCACCATGTGGGACTCGTCCGTCGGCAAGAAAGCCGTGATGGCCGCCAGCGGCCTGATCATGCTGGGGTACCTGGCCGTCCACATGCTGGGCAACCTCAAGATCTTCTTCGGAGAGGGCGAGTTCGACCAATACGCCCACTGGCTGCGCACCCTCGGCGAGCCGTTCCTGCACTACGAGTGGGCCCTGTGGATCGTCCGCGTGGTCCTGGTCGTCGCCGTCGTCGCGCACGCCGTATCCGCGTACCAGCTCAGCCGCCGTGACATCGGGGCGCGTCCCACCAAGTACGTGCACAAGAAGCCCCGCGCCAGTTACGCCACGCGCACCATGCGCTGGGGCGGGATCATCCTCGGCCTGTTCATCGTCTGGCACATCCTGGACCTGACCACCGGCACCGTGCACGCAGGCGGCTTCCAGCCCGGACACCCGTACCAGAACGTGATCGACACCTTCTCCACCTGGTACGGCAACGTCATCTACATCGTCGCCGTGCTCGCGCTCGGCCTGCACGTCCAGCACGGCTTCTGGAGCGCCGCACAGACCCTGGGCGTGGGCAGCCGCACCCGCGACCGGGCCTTCAAGACCATCGCCAACGTGCTCGCCGTGGTGCTCACGGCGGGCTTCGTCGCCGTACCCGTGGGCGTGATGACCGGAGTGGTGAGCTGACATGACTGCTGAATTCGCCGGACACGGCACCTTCGCCGAGTACGCGACCGGGGAGCCGGTCGTCGACACCAAGGCCCCGAAAGGGCCGGTGGACGAGCGCTGGGACACCCGCCGCTTCGAGGCCAAGCTGGTCAACCCGGCCAACCGCCGCAAGCACACCGTGATCGTCGTCGGAACCGGCCTGGCCGGGGGCGCGGCCGGCGCCACGCTCGCCGAACAGGGCTACCACGTCGTGCAGTTCTGCTACCAGGACTCACCGCGCCGGGCCCACTCCATCGCCGCGCAGGGTGGCATCAACGCGGCCAAGAACTACCGCAACGACGGCGACTCGGTGCACCGGCTGTTCTACGACACCGTCAAGGGCGGCGACTTTCGCGCGCGGGAGTCGAACGTGCACCGCCTCGCGCAGATCTCGGTGGAGATCATCGACCAGTGCGTCGCACAGGGGGTGCCGTTCGCGCGGGAGTACGGCGGTCTGCTGGACACCCGGTCGTTCGGCGGGGTGCAGGTGTCCCGGACGTTCTATGCCCGTGGCCAGACGGGGCAGCAGCTCCTGCTCGGCGCCTACCAGGCCCTCAGCAGGCAGATCGCGGCCGGCACGGTGGAGATGCACCCGCGCACCGAGATGCTCGACCTCATCGTGGTCGACGGCCGGGCGCGGGGGATCGTGGCCCGCGACCTGATCACCGGGAAGATCGACACCTACTACGCGGACGCTGTGGTGCTGGCGAGCGGCGGGTACGGCAACGTCTTCTACCTGTCGACCAACGCCATGAACTCCAACGCCACCGCGATCTGGCGAGCGCACCGGCGGGGCGCGTACTTCGCCAACCCGTGCTTCACACAGATCCACCCCACCTGTATTCCACGGACCGGCGAGCATCAGTCGAAACTGACGCTGATGAGCGAGTCGTTGCGCAACGACGGGCGGATCTGGGTGCCGAAGGCGAAGGGTGACGAGCGCCCGGCCGGCGAGATCCCGGAGGACGAGCGGGACTACTACCTGGAGCGCATCTATCCGGCCTTCGGCAACCTCGTACCGCGTGACATCGCCTCGCGGGCCGCGAAGAACGTGTGCGACGAGGGCCGCGGGGTCGGGCCCGGCGGGCAGGGCGTCTACCTCGACTTCGCCGACGCCATCGCGCGGATGGGCCGCGAGGCCGTGGAGGCCAAGTACGGCAACCTCTTCGACATGTACGCGCGGATCACCGCCGAGGATCCGTACAGCGTGCCGATGCGGATCTATCCGGCCGTGCATTACACGATGGGCGGTCTGTGGGTGGACTACGACCTGCAAACCACCGTCCCGGGGCTGTTCGCGATCGGCGAGGCCAACTTCTCCGACCACGGGGCGAACCGGCTGGGCGCCTCCGCGCTCATGCAGGGCCTCGCCGACGGCTACTTCGTACTCCCGTCGACCATCAACGACTACCTCGCCCGCAACCCGCACCACGAGCCGGTGAACGACGAACACCCGGTCGTGGAGGAGCTGTTGGCCGACACCGAGGACCGGCTGCGGCTGCTGCTGGCCGTGGACGGGGACCGCACGCCCGACTCCTTCCACCGTGAACTGGGCGAGCTGATGTGGGAGTTCTGCGGCATGGCTCGTACGGAGAGCGGGTTGCGCAAGGCGTTGGAGCGGATCCCGCAGATCCGCGAGGAGTTCTGGCGGCGTATCAAGGTGCCCGGCAGCGGTGAGGAGTTCAACCAGTCACTGGAGAAGGCCAACCGGATCGTCGACTATCTGGAGCTGGCCGAGCTGATGTGCCTGGACGCGCTGCACCGCGAGGAGTCCTGCGGTGGGCACTTCCGGGAGGAGTCCCAGACCTCGGACGGTGAGGCGGCCCGCCGCGACGAGGAGTTTTCCTACGCGGCCGCCTGGGAGTTCACCGACACCGGCGACGCGCCCGTCCTGCACAAGGAAGACCTCGTCTTCGAGTACGTCCACCCCACCCAGCGGAGCTACGCATGAAGCTCACCCTGCGCGTCTGGCGGCAGAGCGACGCCGACGCCGACGGAGCGATGTCCACCTACGAAGTGGACGGAATCTCGGCCGACATGTCCTTTCTGGAGATGCTCGACACGCTCAACGAGGAACTCATCCTCGCCGGTGACGATCCGGTCGCCTTCGACCACGACTGCCGCGAGGGCATCTGCGGCGCGTGCTCGCTGGTCATCAACGGTGACGCGCACGGGCCGGAGCGCACCACCACCTGTCAGCTGCACATGCGGTCCTTCCGGGACGGGGACACGATCGACGTCGAGCCGTGGCGGGCCTCCGCGTTCCCGGTCGTCAAGGACCTCGTGGTCGACCGGTCCGCGTTCGACCGGATCATCCAGGCCGGTGGGTACGTCAGCGTGCCGACCGGGGCCGCGCCGGAGGCGCATGCCACGCCGGTGCCCAAGCCCGACGCGGACTTCGCGTTCGAGCACGCGGAGTGCATCGGGTGCGGGGCGTGTGTGGCCGCCTGTCCCAACGGGGCCGCGATGTTGTTCACCTCGGCGAAGGTGAATCATCTGAACGTGCTGCCGCAGGGGGCTCCCGAGCGGGAGACGCGGGTGCTGGACATGGTGGCGCAGATGGATGAGGAGGGGTTCGGGGGGTGCACGCTTGTGGGCGAGTGTGCGACTGCTTGTCCCAAGGGGATTCCGTTGTTCTCCATCACCGGGATGAACAAGGAGTGGCTGCGGGCCGGGCGGAAGGCCGCCAAGCGGTAGGCTTCGCGGCCTTTCGCAACTGGCTTCGGTTGTGTGTCGGGTGCGGGTGCGGGTGCGTGGGGGCTGGTCGCGCAGTTCCCCGCGCCCCTGAAAGACTGCGCCGTTCCCCGCGCCCCTGAAGACAAAGGATTGCGCCGTTCCCCGCGCCCCCAAAAAACTAGAAGACTGCGCCGTTCCCCGCGCCCCCTACGGGGCTGCGCCCCTGGGGTTCAGCAAGCTCACACTCGGGCTCTCTCCGTGGGTTACTCGGTGGTCAGCCGGTGTCGGAAGAACAGGAGCGCACGGACCTGTACGCCTCGGTCCGCCGCGCCGCTCCGCCGCATCCGGCCTGTGACCAGGAGAGAGCCATGACCGGCGTTTCCACGCTCGACAGCCCCCCACTGTCGACGGCACCCACCCGCTACACCGTGACCCTCGCCCGCGACGAGTCCGACGTCCGGGACGCACAGCGACTGCGCCACGACGTCTTCGCCGGGGAGATGGGCGCCCTGCTGGCCACCTCGCGGCCGGGCCTGGACGTCGACGCCTTCGACGCGTACTGCGACCACCTGCTCGTGCGCGACACCACGACCGGCCAGGTCGTCGGTACGTACCGGCTGCTGCCGCCCGAGCGTGCCGCGGTCGCGGGACGGCTCTACTCGGAGAGCGAGTTCGACCTCGGCCCCCTCGCCGCGATCCGCTCCGGCCTCGTCGAGGTCGGCCGCTCCTGCGTCCACCCCGACCACCGCGACGGCGCTGTCATCGGCCTGATCTGGGCCGGTATCGCCCGCTACATGGTCGACGGCGGCCACGAGTGGCTGGCGGGCTGCTGCTCCATCCCGCTCGCCGACGGCGGGGCGCTCGCCGCGGGCACCTGGGACCGGGTGCGGGACAAGCACCTCGCGCCCGAGGAGTACCGCGTACGGCCGCTGCTGCCCTGGAACTCCGAGGGCGTCGCCCGGGCAGGCCGCGCCGAACTGCCCCCGCTCCTGCGCGGCTATCTGCGCCTGGGCGCCTGGGTCTGCGCGGAGCCGGCCCACGACCCGGACTTCGGCGTCGCCGACCTGTACGTGCTGCTGTCGATGCGCCGGGTCAACCCGCGCTATCTGCGGCACTTCCTCTCCCTCGTGCCCGCGTGATGAGCGCGTCCCGCATGGGTGTGGTCCTGCGTCCCCGACGGGGCTCGGCGACCTACGGCGGCCCGGGCGCGGGCGGTCCCTCCTTTCCGGGCCCGGATTCCGGAAAGGTGCCGAGCCCGCGCCGCGGCGGATCGCCGGTCGCCTCCCGCCCTGCCGGGACACGCCCGTCAGGGGCGCGGCCGGCCACCGCTGCGGCCACCGCTCCGGCGAGCGCCTGGCTGCCCAGTGCCCCGTGCACCCCCGGGGCCTGCGTGGAGTCCGTTCGGACGGTCGCCGCCGTGCCGCGTGCCGTGCTGCGGCTGGTCGCGCTGCTCGTCGTGGTCGCCACCGGGATCGTACTGATCCCGGCCGTCGCCAGGTTTCCCGCCGGCCTGCGCGACAGGCTCATCAGAAGGTGGTGCCGGACGATCGTGCGCGCCGCGGGAGTACAGCTGCGGACCACCGGCGCGGCCCCGCCCACCGGCGGTCTGCTGCTGGTGGCCAACCACATCTCCTGGCTCGACATCCCGCTCCTCGCGGCCGTCCGGCCCGCCCGGATGCTCGCCAAGGCGGAGATCCGGCAGTGGCCCGTCGCCGGTGCGCTCACCGCGAGCAGCGGCGCGCTGTTCATCGAGCGCGACCGGCTGCGTGTGCTGCCCGAGACGGTCGGCCGGATCGCGCGGTCCCTGCGCGACGGCGGAGCGGTCGTGGTCTTTCCCGAGGGAAGCACCTGGTGCGGCCGGGCCCAGGGCCGGTTCCACCGGGCCGCCTTCCAGGCCGCCCTCGACGCGGACGCGGCCGTCCAGCCGGTGCGCCTCCGGTACCGGCACGACGGGGGCGCGGTGAGCACCGCACCCGCGTTCGTGGGCAGCGACCCGCTGCTCACCTCGGTGTGGCGGGTCGTGTCGGCCCGCGACCTCGTGGCCGAGGTGCAGGTGGCTCCGGTGCTGCCGCCGGGCTCCGCCCCCGACCGGCGGGCCCTCGCCCTGGCCGCCGAAACGGCCACCACCCACCCCGTCCGTGCCGTGCGTCCGATCACCCGTGCCCGCCTGCACACGGAAGCGCACGCACACCTCTGACGGGCCGTCATTTAACCGCGGTACCGTCCCCGCATGTATCCCGGAGCGTACGACCCCGCCAGGACGGCCGTCGTCACCGCCGACGGCGGCCGTGCCCTCACCTACGGCCAGTTGGAGGACCGCTCCCTGCGGCTCGCCGACCATCTGCGGTCCGCCGGGCTGCGCGTCGGTGACCATCTCGCCCTCCTCGCCGACAACGACCCGCGCGTCCTGGAGGTCTACTGGGCGGCGCTCCGCTCCGGCTTCTACCTGACCGTGGTCAACCACCACCTGACCGCCGACGAGGCCGCCTACATCGTCCGCGACTGCGGGGCGAAGGCGCTCATCGTCTCGGCGCCCCTCACCGAACTCGGCCGCGCGGTCCGCGAGTCGGCCCCGGAGACCGGACTGCACCTCGACTTCGACGACGGCTCGTACGAAGGCGCCCTCGCCGACGCCTCACCCGAACCCCCGGCCCACCAGCCCCGAGGCGTCGACATGCTCTACTCCTCCGGCACCACCGGTCTGCCGAAGGGCATCGCGCCGACGCTCCCCGAGGGGGACGTCCGTGAGGAGATGAGCATGTACCAACTGCTCTTCCAGCCCATGTACGGCTTCGGTGAGGACACCGTCTACCTCTGCCCGGCCCCGCTCTACCACGCGGCGCCCCTGCGCTTCAGCTTCGTGGTGACCGCCACGGGCGGCACGGTCGTCCTGATGAACTCGCTCAACTCCTTCGACCCGCGCGGTGCGTTGGCGGCGATCGAACAGCACAGGGTCACGCACAGCCAGTGGGTGCCCACCATGTTCGTACGGATGCTGAAGCTGCCGGACGAGGTGCGCGGCGCGTACGACGTGTCGTCGACGAGGGTCGCCGTCCACGCCGCCGCGCCCTGCCCCGTCGAGGTCAAACGCCGGATGATGGACTGGTGGGGACCCGTCCTGTACGAGTACTACTCGGCGACGGAAGCCAACGGGATCACCTTCGTCGGTCCCGAGGAGTGGCTGCGCAAGCCCGGGACGGTGGGCCGCGGCGGATTCCTCGGCGAGCTGCGGATCTGCGACGACGACGGCAAGGTGCTGCCCGTCGGCGAGACCGGGACCGTGTACTTCGAGCGCGACGAACTCCCGTTCCGCTACCACAACGACGAGGCCCGCACCCGGCAGGCGCAGCACCCCGAGCATCCGAACTGGACGACCACGGGGGACATCGGGCACGTCGACGAGGACGGGTATCTCTTCCTCACCGACCGCAGGGCGTTCACCATCATCTCCGGCGGTGTGAACATCTACCCGCAGGAGATCGAGGACTGTCTGACCCTGCACCCCCAGGTCGCCGACGTGGCGGTCGTCGGCGTACCGGACCCGGAGATGGGTGAGGCGGTCAAGGCCGTCGTCCAGCCGGCCCCCGACGCGACCCCCGGCCCGCGACTCGAACGCGAACTCCTCGACTTCGTCCGCGAGCGCATCGCCCACTACAAGGCACCCCGCAGCATCGACTTCACGGACGCGCTGCCGCGTACCCCCACGGGCAAACTGACCAAGTCCAAGCTGCGTCAGGCCTATTGGGACCGTCCCGTCGACTGAACCAAAGACCGCGAAGGTCTCCAGGTCAGCCACTCAGGGTGCGTCAAACGCCCTTCAGAACACGATCGAGTGCCGCCTGGCCCACGGGTCCCCAGTGCGGCTTGCCGCCGGGAAGTCCCCGATCTCCGTTCTGCCCCATGAGCATCAGGAAGAGGCTCTTCATAGCGGCCAGCCCGCGGGCACGCCGAATCGCCGCCTCGTCCGCACGCGCGTACGTGTCGAAGAACCGTGAGGCCGTGCCCGCCGGTAGCAGCACCCATGCGGCGGCGAGGTCCCATGCCGGATCGCCGGCGAACATGTCGCCGAAGTCGACGATGCCCGAGAGCGTTCCGTCCGAGACCACGACGTTCGCGGGATGGAGGTCGCCGTGCACCCACACCGGCGGGCCCGCCCACTCGGGCGCCGCGACGGCGTCGTCCCAGACAGCCCGGACCTCGTCAGCGAGGTCGTCGAGGGCGACGGCGTGGAAGAAGTGGTCGAAACCGTCCGTGCAGTCCCTTGGATGCGCACCGCGGTCCGTAGCGATCGGCGCTTCGGGGGGCGCCTGCACGTGCAGCGCCCGGAGGAAACCCGCCAGCGTGTCGGCCGCGTGAGCGCCCCGGCTGATCGAGCCGCGGTCCAGCGGCTCGCCGGAAACCCAGGTCATCACGGTCCAGTGCTTGGGGAAGCGTTCGGACGGTGCACCGAACCGGACCGGGGTCGGCACCGGGAGCGGCAGGCGCGGAGCCAGCACGGGCAGCCACCGCCGCTCCTTCAGCTGGAGCTCCGCGGTGGGGTCCATGCGCTGCATGCGCACGGCCAACTCGTCCCCGAGGCGCCACATCTGGTTGCCCCAGCCACCCGCTACCTCGCGGATGGCCAGCCCCGCAAGGTCTGGATGTTGCTCCTCCAGCAGGTTGCGGACCAGGTCTGCGGTGATCTCGGTCTCGGTCTCGATCTCGGTCTCCATCTCGGTGTCGGCGTGCGGTTCCGGATTCATGACGACGACTCAGCATTCACCTGCCCGAGTCGATACCCCGAACGTGTACTTCGGTTGCTTCACCGCTCCCGCGTCGCCGGAGAGGCCGGGTACCACCGTCTCGATGTATCCGGCGTGCGTGCGCTGGACGTGCATGCAGAAAGACGCCCCCGCTCCGTTGGCCGTGATCCGGTACCGCGCCTGCTCGGACGTCTTGTCAGTGAGTGCGGCGTCCACGCCGAACTGCGGGGCGTCACCACCACCGTGCTCAACGACCTCGTCCTCGACCTTCCTGGCGTATTCGCCGCCGAAGTCGGCGGGAGTATCGTCCTCAAGCGGGCCACCGTAGGTGAAACTGCCGTCCAGGGCGTCCGTGGCGCCCTCGACCGCGCTCGTCAGCTCGTCATCGCTCCACCCGCCGTTGTCCTCCGCGGCGATGCCCTGGAACGCGATGACGACGCCGACGACGGCCATGACGACCAGGATGAGGCGGGCGACCGTGAAGCCCGCGTCGGGGATGTCCGGAGCCGAGGGGTTCAATGACGCGCGCCAGGAGCGGACGCGGTCCGCCTTGACGCAGGCCATGAGGATCAGCAGGGCGGAGAGCACGAAAATGACGACGATCACCCCCGTCATGCCTGGCCCTCCAGCCCGGGACGCCACTGCGGCGCGTCCCGTACCGCCCATCGCCGTACCACCGAAGCCCGCCACCAGGACCAGCCTCTCCGAGCGCGGCGCTGGGGACCGGATCCCCGGTGGCTGGTTCGAAGATCAACACTCATCAGAGAATGATGACAGACCGGCACACGGGGTCCGAGTGGGCTGTGCCGGTGGAAGCTGCGAGCTGCGGCTAGCGCGGCTGAGTGCCGCTTCGTGGCAGCGTACGTGCGAGGTACGGCGCCGTGGCGCTGCCCGCAGCCCGCGCGACCTCCGCCGGAGGTCCCGTCGCCACGATCCGTCCGCCCGCGTCGCCTCCGCCCGGGCCGAGGTCGATCACCCAGTCGGTGTCCGCCACCACCGCCATGTCGTGCTCCACGACCACGACGCTGTGACCGCCGTCGACCAGACCGTGCAACTGCCGCATGAGGACCTCGACATCGGCCGGGTGCAGCCCGGTGGTCGGCTCGTCGAGGAGGTAGAGCGTGTGACCCCGGCGTACGCGCTGGAGTTCGCTCGCCAGCTTGACGCGCTGCGCCTCGCCGCCGGACAACTCGGTCGCCGGCTGTCCGAGCCGCAGATAGCCGAGGCCGACGTCCAGGAGTGTGGCGAGGCTGCGGGCCACGGCCGGGGTGTCCGCGAAGAAGTCTGCGGCGGCCTCGACCGTCAGGTCCAGCACCTGTGCGATGTTCCGGTCCCGGTAGGTCACTTCGAGCGTCTCGGGGTTGTAGCGCGCCCCGCCGCAGTCCGGGCACGGGGCGTAGGTGCTCGGCAGGAAGAGCAGTTCGACGCTGACGAACCCCTCGCCCTGGCAGGTCTCGCAGCGCCCGCCCGCGACGTTGAACGAGAACCGGCCGGCCCCGTAGCCGCGGCTGCCCGCCTCCTCCGTCGCCGCGAAGACCTTGCGCACGACGTCGAAGAGACCTGTGTACGTCGCCAGATTCGAGCGGGGCGTACGCCCGATGGGCTTCTGGTCGACGCTCACCAGCCGCCCCACACCCGGCAGTTCCTCCGTGAGCTGTCCGATGAGTGTGGACTTGCCCGACCCGGAGACACCGGTGACCGCGGTGAGGACGCCGAGCGGGAACTCGGCGCTCACGCCGCGCAGATTGTGGCGGGTGACCGGTCCGACCTTCAACCAGCCGCCTGCCGCCCGGACGTCACGCTCCGGAGCGGGGGAGCGGTCGAAGAGGAACCGGCCCGTCGCGGACCCGGGGACGCGCTCCAGCTCCGCCACCGGGCCGCTGTGCAGCACCCGCCCGCCGTGCTCGCCCGCCCCCGGGCCCACGTCGACCAGCCAGTCGGCGCCGCGCATGACGTCGAGGCCGTGCTCCACGACGAACACCGAGTTGCCGGCCGCCTTCAGCCGGTCCAGGACCGTGAGCAGGGCCTCGGTGTCCGCCGGGTGCAGTCCGGCGGACGGTTCGTCCAGGACGTACACGACTCCGAAGAGTCCGGAGCGCAACTGCGTCGCCAGGCGCAGCCGTTGGAGTTCGCCCGCGGACAGGGTCGGGGTGGTCCGAGCGAGGCTGAGATAACCGAGGCCCAGCTCGGTGACGGGGGAGATACGGGCGAGCAGGTCCTCCGTGAGGACGCGGGCCGTCTCCGAACCGCCGTGGGACGCGAGGGAGTCGGCCAGTTCGACGAGCGGCAGCGCGGCCAGCTCCGCGATGGTCCGGCCCGCGAAGGTCACCGCGAGCGCCTCGGGCCGCAGCCGGCTGCCGCCGCACATCGGACAGGACGTCGCGGCGAGGAACCGCTCCGCCTTCGCCCGCAGGGTCTGGCTCCTGGAGTCCGAGAACGTCTTCAGGACATAGCGGCGTGCGCTCATGTACGTGCCCTGGTACGGGCGTTGGATGCGCTCCGCGTCCCGTACCGGATGGACCGTCACGACCGGCTGCTCGTCGGTGAAGAGGATCCACTCGCGCTGTTCGGCGGGCAGGTCGCGCCACGGCCGGTCGACGTCGTACCCCAGCGCGTCGAGGACGTCGCGCAGGTTCTTGCCCTGCCAGGCGCCCGGCCACGCGGCGATCGCGCCCTCCCGGATCGACAGCGCCGGATCGGGGACCAGCAACTCCTCGGTCGTGCGGTGCACCTGCCCGAGCCCGTGGCACTCGGGGCAGGCCCCGGCGGCCGTGTTCGGCGAGAAGGAGTCCGAGTCGAGCCGTGCGGCGCCCGGCGGATACTGCCCCGCGCGGGAGAACAGCATCCGCAGGGAGTTGGAGAGATTGGTGACCGTACCCACCGACGAGCGCGAGGTGGGCGTCGACCGCCGCTGCTGGAGCGACACCGCGGGCGGCAGTCCGCTGATGTCCCCGACCTTCGGCGCCCCCACCTGATGGATCAGCCGCCGCGCGTACGGGGCCACCGACTCGAAGTACCGCCGCTGGGCCTCCGCGTAGATCGTCCCGAAGGCCAGCGACGACTTCCCGGACCCGGACACCCCCGTGAACACCACCAGCACATCCCGTGGGATGTCGACATCGACCCCCTGCAGATTGTGCTCACGGGCACCACGTACGCGGACGTACGGGTCATGTCGGCTGTGCATGGGGTGACTCCTACGGAAGGATGGGCGTGTCCTGGGCCCCGCGAGGGGCGCGGGGAACTGCGCGACCAGCCCCAGCCGGCCCGCACTCACCCCACAGACCCGAGGTCACCCCAGTGGAACACTCACTCGGGCCCCAGCCCCACGACCCGCGCCAACCGCCGGAACGAGTCCACCAACGCCGCCCGGTCGTACGTACTGGTCGTGACCAGCACCTCGTCCGCCGAGGTCTCCTTGATCACCGTCGACAGCTCATGGGCGACCTGCTCCTCCGTCCCGGCGACATGACCGGAGAGCCCGGCCTCGTAGAAGCCCCGCTCCTTCTCCGTCATCGTCGGTGTCAGCGACTCGACCCGCTCGGCGGACGGCAACGGCGGAAACGTACCGTGCGTGCGCGAGTACGCCATCGACCACGCCTCCGGGAGCAGCAGCCGCCGTGCCTCCTCCGGCGTCTCCGCGACCGCGACCGTCCCGGAGATGACGACGTACGGCTCCGAGGCCCACACGGAGGGCCGGAACGTCTCGCGGTAGTGGTCGATGCCCCGGCGCATCCTCTCGCGGTTCCTGAGGTCGCCGATCACCATGGGCAGCCCGGCCCGGGCGGCGATCGTCGCGCCCTCGCCCATGGCCAGCACGAACGGCGGCACGCTCAGGCCCTCGGCGGGGCGTGCGCGCACCCCGGTCGGGGACGTGCCGCGGAACCAGCCCAGCAGCTCGTCGAGCTGCGCCGCGAAGTCGTCGGCCACGTCCTTGTCCCGGCCCAGCGCCCTGCGGACGCCGTCCGTGAACCCCACGGAACGGCCGAGACCCATGTCGATGCGGCCGGGAAAGAGGGATTCCAGGACCCCGAACTGTTCCGCCACGACCAAGGGCTGGTGGTTGGGCAGCATCACCCCGCCCGTGCCCACCCGGATCGAGCGGGTCGCGGCGGCGACCGCGGCGGCCAGGACGGTCGGCGCGGAACCGGCGACGCCCGGTACGCCGTGATGCTCCGAGACCCAGAACCGGTGGTAGCCGAGCCCCTCCAGCTCCCGCGCCAGCCGGACGGTGTCGCGCAGTGCCTCGGGGCCGCCGTGGCCCTCCCTGGTGCGCGAGCGGTCGAGGACGGAGAAGCGAATCTCGCGCTCCTGCTGCTGTGACATGGCTTCTCCGCTGACTTCTCCGCCGGAAGGGCTGTCGTGGAAGGACCGTGGTGGAAGGACTGTGGTGGAAGGGCTGCGTTCCGTCTTCCGTTTCAACAGTCGTTTCGCTGATTTCTTCCGCGAGGGTCCAGCCCAGGGTGCGAATGACGGGAAAAAGATGGACACGATGAGGCCCCGCTGAGGGATCCACCCCTTCATTTTTGTGCCGGGCTGCACTTAACGTTGCGCCATGGACACTCGAACACCCCGGATCGCCGGAGCGCCCATCTCGTGGGGCGTGTGCGAAGTACCCGACTGGGGTTACCAGTTGACGCCCGAGCGCGTGCTGAAGGAGATGCGCGAGGTCGGCTTGGCCGCCACCGAGTTCGGGCCCGAGGGCTTTCTGCCCGGCGAGCCGGCGGCCATGGCGCAGGTCCTCGCCCACCACGACCTGCGGGCGGTCGGCGGCTTCACCCCGCTGCTGCTGCACGTACCGGGGCATGATCCGCTGCCCGGGGTGGACACGCTCCTGGAGAGCTATGCCGCGTCCGGGGCCGACGTCCTCGTCCTGTCGGCCGTCACGGGGCAGGACGGGTACGACTCCCGGCCCGAGCTGGACGCCGACGGCTGGAAGCTGCTGCTGTCCAACCTGGACCGGCTGACCGCGCTGGCCGCCGAACGGGGCGTACAGGCGGTACTGCACCCGCACGTCGGCACGATGGTCGAGAACGGCGAGGAGGTCCAGCGCGTGCTGGAGCACTCCGCGATCTCGCTCTGCCTCGACACCGGCCACCTGCTCATCGGCGGTACCGACCCCGCCGAGCTGACCCGGCAGGCCCCCGAGCGGATCGCCCACACCCATATGAAGGACGTGGACGCCGCCCTCGCCGCCAAGGTCCAGTCGGGCCGCCTCAGCTACACCGACGCCGTCCGGGACGGCATGTACCGGCCGCTCGGCGCCGGTGACGTGGACGTCCGGGCCATCGTGAGCCACCTCGGGGCACGCGGCTACGACGGCTGGTACGTCCTGGAGCAGGACACCATCCTCACCGGGGAACCCGCGGGCAAGGGGCCCGTGGACGACGTGTGGAGCAGCGCGGAGTTCCTGCGCTCGGTGCTCCGCGACGCACAGCGGTGACGCGCTGAAGCAGCCGGGAAGAGAAGGGGCAGGACCGCTCAGGGTGTGGACGGAAGAGCCGTCCGCGGCCTGAGCGGCATTCCCGCACTCCGGTAACAGTCGTCGATGAGGCGCATCGTGGCGAGCGCGTCATCGGCGTCCAGGCGCACCGGCGTGCCCCGGCGCAGATGCGCCGCGAAGGCTTCGAGCTGATAGGTGTACGAGGACCGGCGGCCGAGCATCTCGACGCGCTCGCCCGAGGCGGTACGGACCCGGACCCGGTCGTCCAGGTGCGGCTGGACGAAGTTCACCGCCGTGGCCTCACCGCGCGAGCCCACGATCCGGCAGCTCATCTCCCACGCGGTGTGCGCCATGTGGCAGCGGGCGGTACCGGTGGCGCCGCCCGGGAACTCCAGGTCGGCGTCCAGCCACTCGTCGACCCGGGGCGCGCCCGGCCTCCCCCGGACTCCGTCCGGGGGTACACCCCTTTCGCTGCGCTTGCCGCCGCGTGCCGCGACGAGCCGAGGCGCGCCGCCCGCCCAGGGCGCGAGCATCCGCTGGGCGTGCAGGCTGTAGCAGCCCAGGTCCATCAGGGCGCCGCCCGCCAGTGGAAACGACCAGCGCGGGTCGGTGTCCGGCGGCGCCGGCATGACCATCGTGGTCTCCACATGACGCAGCTCGCCCAGTTCCCCGCTCTCCAGCAGCTCGTGCAGGCGCCGGGTGACCGGGTGGAACAGATAGTGGAAGCCCTCCATGAAGACCGTGCCGGCCTTCGCGACGGCGTCCCGGATCTCGACGGCCTCCTCGGTGTTGCTCGCGGAGGGTTTCTCGGTGAGCACATGCTTGCCCGCGGCGAGCGCGGCGAGGTTCCAGGGCGCGTGCAGGCCGTTGGCGAGAGGGTTGTAGACGACCTCGACCGCCTGGTCGGAGACGACGTCGGCGTACGAGTCCAGGACCCGTTCGACGTCGTGCTCGGCGGCGAAGGCCTCGGCGCGGGACCGGTCGCGGGCGGCCACCGCCACGATGCGGTGGCCGGTCACCCGGGCCGGTCCCGCGATCGACAGCTCGGCGATGCGGGCCGCGCCCAGCACGCCGATCCGCAGGGGTTCGTCCGTCATGCGGTGCGCACCTCTTCCAGTCGTACGGGCCGGTGCTCGCGCAGCGACAGCGTGCATGCCTCGGCGATCCAGCTCGCTTCGAGGGCGTCGGCCACGGTGCACGGGGAGGGCCGGGAGCCCGCCACGACCTCGGTGAACGCGGTGAGTTCGGCGCGGTAGGCGGCGGCGAAGCGGTCCATGAAGAAGTGGTGCGGGGGGCCGGCGGGGAAGGTGGCCCCCGGCTCGACGGACCGCAGCGGCAGCTTGTCCTCCAGGCCCACGGCGATGCTGTCCAGCATGCCGTGCACCTCCAGGCGGACGTCGTAACCGCGGGCGTTGTGACGGGAGTTGGAGATGACGCCGATCGTGCCGTCGTCGAAGGTGAGCAGTGCGGAGGCGGTGTCGACGTCGCCCGCCGCCGCGATGAAGTCCGCGCCCCGGTTGCCGCCGGTCGCGTACACCTCGACGACCTCGCGGCCGGTGACCCAGCGCACGATGTCGAAGTCGTGCACGCTGCAGTCGCGGAAGATGCCGCCGGAGACGGCCACGTACGCGGCGGGCGGCGGCGCGGGGTCCAGGGTGGTGGACCGCACGGTGTGCAGCGGGCCGAGTTCGCCGCTCAGCACGGCCTGGCGCGCGGCGACACAGCCCGCGTCGAAGCGCCGGTTGTAGCCGATGTGCACCTCGACCCCGCCGGCCTCCACCGCGCGCAGCACTTCGAGACTCTCCTCGACGCCGCGGGCCACGGGCTTCTCGCAGAAGACCGGGATGCCCGCCTTGACGGCGGCGAGGAGGAGTTCGGGGTGGGCGTCGGTCGCGGCGGCGATCACGACACCGTCGACTCCGGCGGCGAACACCGCGTCGGGGGAGTCCACCGCCGTCGCCCCGAACCGCTCCGCCGCCGAGGAGGCCGCCGCGGCGACCGGGTCGGTGACCACGAGCGAGTCGACCGCTTCGAGTCCGGCCAGGGTCTGCGCGTGGAACGCGCCGATCCGGCCCAGCCCCATGATGCCAATACGCATGCGAATCTTGCTCCTTCAACCCAATGGTTCAGCCCAGAGGTTCAACCCGGAGGCTCAACCCGGAGGGCGGTTCAGTCGAGCCCGCCGAGGACGGTCTGGTCCCAGTCGATGACCGAGCCGGTCACCACACCGCTGCGGTCGGAGAGCAGGAGGACGACGAAGTCGGCGATCTCGTCGACCTGCCCGAGCCTGCCCATCGGCAGGGCCGCCGCGGCCTTGTCCCGCCAGTCGTCGCCCGCGTCGTGGAAGGCGCGCTGGGTGGCGTCCTCGCCCTCGGTGTCCGTCCAGCCGATGTTCAGGCCGTTGATCCGGATCCGGTCCCAGCGGTGCGCGTGGGCCGCGTTGCGGGTCAGCCCCGCGAGACCGGCCTTCGCCGTGGAGTAGGGCGCCAGATGCGGCGGGCCGCCGTGCGCGCAGTTCGAGATGATGTTCACGACCGTGCCCGGCGCCTCGCGGCTCGTCATGTCGGCGACCGCGGCCTGCATCGCGAAGAACGGCGCCCGCAGATTGGTCGCGATGTGCGCGTCGAACAGCTCCGGCGTGGTGTCCAGGAGCGAACCGCGGGAGGTGAGCCCCGCCGCGTTGACCAGGCAGTCGATACGCCCGTACGCGTCCACGACCTGGACGACGCTGTCACGAGCCTGCGTCGCGTCCGACAGGTCGGCGCGTACGAAGCGGGCGCCGGTCTCCGCGGCGAGCTTCTCGCCGACCTCGGCCCGGCGTCCGGTGAGGACGACGGTCGCGCCCTCGCGTACGGCCGCCCGGACGATCCCCGCGCCCACCCCCTGGCTGCCGCCGTTGACGAGGACGACCTTGTCCTCAAGAAGTCCCATGAGTGCGTTGTTCTCCTTCGGCTCAGGCTTCGGCTCCGGCGGCGCCGCTGTCAGTCTTGTGAACCAGAGGCCGTCATACAATCCGCAGAGACCCATCAAAAGTCCGTCATTTGCATGCGGGGGCCGCCGTGCGCCATCCCTATCCGATCCGAGAGATCGCCCGTCAGGCCGGTCTGAGCGAGGCCACGGTCGACCGGGTCCTCAACGACCGCGGCGGTGTTCGGGAGAGCACCGTCATGGAGGTGCGCCAGGCCGTCAAGGACCTGGACCGGCAGCGGACCCAGGTACGCATCGGCGGCCGCACCTTCATGATCGACATCGTGATGCAGACGCCGGAGCGGTTCTCCGATGCCATACGGGACGCCCTGGAGGCCGAACTGCCGTCCCTGCAACCCGCCGTGGTGCGCTCGCGCTTCCACTTCCGGGAGACCTGTCCCGCCTCGGACCTGGTCGCGACCCTGGACAAGATCGCCAAACGCGGCTCGCAGGGGGTGATCCTCAAGGCTCCGGACCTGCCGGAGATCGTCGCCGCCGTCAGCCGGCTGGTCGCGGCGGGCATCCCCGTCGTCACGCTGGTGAGCGACCTGCCCGGCAGCGCGCGCATGGCGTACGTGGGGATCGACAACCGGGCGGCGGGCGCCACCGCCGCCTATCTCATCGGCCAGTGGCTCGGTGACCGGCCCGGCAACGTGCTCGCCACGATCAGCCGGGGCTCCTTCCGCGGCGAGGAGGAGCGGGAGATGGGTTTCCGCAGCGCCATGCGGAGCGCGCAGCCAGGCCGGTCCCTGGTGGAGGTCACCGACAGCGACGGACTGGACGCCACCCAGCGGGACCTCGTCCTGGACGCCCTGAAGCGCGACGAGGACGTCATCGCCGTCTACTCGGCCGGGGGCGGCAACGCGGCGACCCTCGACGCCTTCGACATCCTCGGGCGGGAGTGCGCGGTGTTCATCGCCCACGACCTGGATCACGACAACACCGGGTTCCTGCGCGAACGCCGGCTGTCCGCCGTGCTCCACCACGACCTGCGCCAGGACATGCGGCGCGCCTGCCAGACCATCATGCGCGCGCACAAGGCCCTGCCGGACGAAGGCCCCTTCCTGCCCTCGGCGATCCAGGTGGTCACGCCCTACAACATGCCGCCCGGCGCCCCGCTCACGCCGTCCGCACCCATCAGCCCGCCCGGGAACTGAGAAGGACCCCGCTGTCTGTATATGCAGACACCGTCTCTAATATGGAACGTCGACGCGGGGCGGGCACAGGGCGCCACCGCACCCGTGGAGACAAGAGGGACACGTGCAAGCGCTCATCGCCGGGATCGACTCCGGCCGCGTCCTGCTGCTCCTGGCCGCCGGTGTCGCCTCCGGGCTCGCCGGTTCCATCGCCGGTCTGGCCTCGCTGTTCAGCTACCCCGCGCTCCTCGCCGCGGGCCTGCCGCCCGTCGCGGCCAACGTCACCAATACCGTGGCGCTCTTCTCCAACACCGTGGGAAGCGCGGTGGGATCCCGGGCGGAACTGCGCGGGCAGCGTGCCCGGCTCGTCCGGCTGGCCGTCGCGGCGGCGCTGGGCGGGGCGATCGGCGCGGCCCTGCTCCTCGGCACACCGTCGTCGACGTTCGAGCTGGTCGTGCCGTGGCTGGTGGCCCTCGGCTCCGTACTCATCCTGATCCGTGAGCCCCTGCGGCGGCTGACCACGCGGTTCAGGCCGGACCAGGCCGCCGTGCCGGGACTTGCCGTCTTCTGCGCCGTGCTGCTGGTCGGTCTGTACGGCGGCTACTTCGGCGCCGCGGCGGGCGTCCTGATGCTCGCCGTGCTCTCGCTGTCCGCGACGGAACCGCTGCCCGTGACCAACGCGGTCAAGAACATCGCCACCGGCGCGGCCAACGTCACCGCGGCCGTCGCCTACGCCTTCCTCGCCCCGGTCGACTGGAGCGCGGCCGTCACACTCGGCGTGGGCTGCTTCGCGGGCGCCTGGATGGGGCCCGCGGTCGTACGGCGACTGCCCGAGGCGCCGCTGCGGATCGCGATCGCCCTGGCCGGCTTCGGACTCGCGTGGACGCTGTGGCGGGACGCGACCGCGTCCTGAACGGAGGGGAGCGGCGTCCTGAGCGGGCCGCGGCGGGGCCCGGAAGCGACCGAAGCGGCGTTCTAGGGTGGCCGCTGTGACGAACAACAGCACGCCCCTGGCCGTCTTCGACCTCGACGGCACGCTTGCCGACACCGCGCACCGGCAGCGGTTCCTGGAGCAGAAGCCGCGGAACTGGGACGCCTTCTTCGCCGCGGCGCCGCACGATCCACCGCTGGCCGAGGGCGTGGCACTGGCCCTGGAGCATGCCGAGGAGTGCGAGGTCCTCTACCTGACCGGGCGGCCCGAGCGCTGCCGCAAGGACACGGTGGCCTGGATCGCCGCCCAGGGCCTGCCCGAGGGGCGCGTCCGGATGCGGCGCAACGACGACCGCAGGCCCGCCCGGCGCACCAAACTGCAGATCCTTCGCGAGCTGGCCCGCCACCGCGAGATCAGGGTGCTCGTGGACGACGACGAGCTGGTGTGCGAGGACGCCGAACGGGCCGGGTTCACCGTCGTACGGGCCCGCTGGGCCGCCGCCTCGGCGGCGCTGAAGGAGGCGCAGGAGCGGGAAGGGCGGACCTGACGGGCGGGCCTGAGGGGTGGGCCCGAGGAGTGGGGCAGAGGAGTGGGTCCGACGGGCGCCGGCCCCTCCCGAACGCGTCGGAAGGGGCCGGTGCCCGTGCCGGGTGCGGGCCGGGCAGAACCGCCGTCAGGCCGAGTCCTCCAGGCGGAAGCCGACCTTCAGGCCGACCTGGTAGTGCTTGACCTGCCCGTTCTCGATCTGCCCGCGCACCTGCGTGACCTCGAACCAGTCGAGGTTGCGCAGGGTCTGCGAAGCCCGGGTGACGCCGTTGCGGATCGCCTGGTCGATGCCCTCGTGCGAGGTTCCGACGATCTCGGTGACCCGGTAGGTGTGGTCGGACATGCGGGTGCTCCTCTCCGCCGTGGCCCGTGTGCCACGTGTCGTTCCACGGTGCCCCACTGGGCGGGGGACCGCGAGATGTGGGCCCGGGGAACACGGGTTCCGGCGGGCTCCGACCCGGTGCGGTTCACCGGGCCGTGCTCAGCGACAGCGCGAACCTCCCCTCGCTGTCCGTCCACCAGTGGGTGAGTTCGAGTCCGGTGGCGGCCAGTTCCGCGCGTACGCCCGCCTCGCGGAACTTCGCCGACACCTCGGTGCGCATCTCCTCGCCCTCGGCGAACTCCACGGCGATGTCGAGCGCCGGGATCTTCACGGTCGCGGCCGAAAGGGCGCGCAGCCGCATCTCGATCCACTCCTCCCCGGCGTTCCAGCGGGCGACATGGCTGAACCCGTCGGGATCGAAGTCCGCGCCGAGTTCGCGGTTGACGACGCTCAGCACGTTCTTGTTGAACGCGGCCGTCACCCCCGCCGCGTCGTCGTAGGCGGCGACGAGCACCGACTCGTCCTTCACCAGGTCGGTGCCGAGGAGCAGGGCGTCTCCCGGCGACAGCAGGGAACGTACCGACGCCAGGAACGAGGCACGTTCGGCGGGCAGCAGGTTGCCGAGCGTGCCGCCGAGGAACGCGACGAGCCGCGGGCCGGGCGTGCCGGGCAGCGTGAGACCACCGGTGAAGTCGGCGATCAGCGCGTGCACGTCGAGCGAGGGGCGCTCGGCGATCAACGACTCACCGGCCTGTGTGAGCGCGCTCTCGCTCACGTCCACCGGCACATAGGTGTGCAGGGCCGGCAGCGCGTCGAGCAGGTGCCGGGTCTTCTCGGACGAGCCGGAGCCCAGCTCGACGAGCGTGCGCGCGCCGGTCGCCGCGGCGATCTCGGGCGCCCGGGCGGCGAGGATCTCGCGTTCGGCGCGCGTGGGGTAGTACTCGGGCAGCGCGGTGATCTTCTCGAAGAGCTCGCTGCCGAGCGCGTCGTAGAACCACTTGGGCGGGAGCGTCTTCGGAGTGCGGGTCAGACCGTGCAGGACGTCGGCCCGCAGGGCCGCGTCCGTGGCGTCCTCGGGCAGCGTGCGGGTGACCAGGAACGGACTCACGTACGGGGCTCCTTGCTCGGAACGGATGCGCTCGGTACGGACGGGGCGGGTGGGGATGTGCTGGGTGCGGAGGCGCCTGGTACGGATGCCATGGGTTCGTCGATGTCCTTGAGCGGGGTGAGCAGGACGTCCGTGCGGCTCGCGGCGAGCAGCGTGCGGTCCGGCACCTCCCGCCAGTGCGGATCGTCGTCGTACGGCTCGGACGCGACGACGGTGCGCCGGCCGGGCTCGGTCAGATACCAGAGCGTGTCGCCCCAGGCGGTGGCGGCGATCACCTCGCCGTTGGTGAGCAGCAGGTTGAGGCGTGAGCCGGGAGCCGCCGCCGCCACGTCGAGAACCGTGTCGGCGAGGGCCTGGCCCTCCTCGTCACCGCCGCGCAGCCGGTTCAGGACCAGCGCCCAGACGAGCGCCGAGTCGCAGCGCGCCTCCATCGACAGCAGGTCCTCGGCGGGCAGCGTCCGGGCCAGCGGGGCCAGCGAACCCGGCCAGCCGGCGATCGCGCCGTTGTGGCTGAACAGCCAGGTGCCCGCGGCGAACGGCGCCGCCGCGGCCTCCCCGTCCGCCCCCGCCAGGGTCGCGTCGCGTACCGCGGCGAGCAGCGCGCCCGAGCGCACCACCCGCCCCAGGTCGGCGAACGACCGGTCGCCCCAGATCGGCCCGGTACGCCGGTAGCGCCCGGGCACCGGGTCGCCCTCGGCGTACCAGCCGACGCCGAAACCGTCGGCGTTGACCGTCCCGTACCGCTGGCGCCGGGGCGCCCACGACTGGCGGTACAGGCTGTGGGCCGGGTCCACGAGGAGCCGCCCCAGCGGCTCCTCGGGCCCCAGGTATGCCAGGTGACGGCACATCAGGCGGTATCCGGGTGGGCGTCCCGAGCGGTACGGAACCCGGAGAAGATCTGCCGCCGGACCGGATAGTCCCAGTTGCGGAACGTTCCCCGGCACGCCACCGCGTCCACGGCGAACGAACCGCCGCGCAACACCTTGTGCTCCGAACCGAAGAACACCTCCGAGTACTCCTTGTACGGGAAGGCGTGGAAGCCCGGATAGGGGAGCAGATCGCTGGACGTCCACTCCCACACGTCACCGATCAACTGCCGTACACCGAGCGGCGACTGGCCCTCCGGATAGCTGCCGGCCGGCGCCGGGCGCAGATGGCGCTGGCCGAGGTTGGCATGCTCGGGAGTGGGGTCGGCGTCGCCCCACGGATAGCGCGTCGAGCGGCCCGTCTCCGGGTCGTGCCGCGCGGCCTTCTCCCACTCGGCCTCGCTGGGCAGGCGCCGCCCCGCCCAGCGCGCGTACGCGTCGGCCTCGTACCAGCTGACGTGCAGGACGGGCTCGTCGGGCGGTACGACCTCGGTGGCGCCGAAGCGCCGCCGCAGCCACTGCCCGCCGTCGCGGCGCCAGAACAGCGGCGCCTCGATGGAGTGTTCCCGGATGTGGGCCCAGCCCTGCGGCGCCCACCAGCGCCGGTCGGTGTAGCCGCCGTCCGCGATGAACGCCTGGTACGCCTCGTTCGTCACCGGAGTGGTGTCGATGAGGAACGGTGGCACCAGGCGCGCGTGCGCCGGCCGTTCGTTGTCCAGCGCCCACGGCTCGGTGGACGTGCCCATCGTGAACGGGCCGCCCGGGACCAGCACTTCGGCCGGCCCGGTGAACGCGGGTACGGGTATCGGGTCCGGAGCCGTCAAGGCCACCGGGCCCCTGCGGAGCTGATGGGTAATCAGCATGGTCTCGTCGTGCTGCTGTTCGTGCTGGGCGATCATGCCGAAGGCGAACCCGGCCTCGGTCAGCCGGGCGCCGGTGCCCTCGAACGCGGCGCTCTCCAGGATGTCGAGCGCCCGGCCGCGAACCTCGGCCGCGTAGTCGCGGGCCTCCGCGGGCGGCAGCAGCGGCAGCGAGGGCCGTTCGGCGCGCGGGTGCTCGAACGCGTCGTACAGGCCGTCGATGTCGGGCCGCAGCGCGTCACGGCCGGCGACCGTCCGCAGCAGCCACAGCTCTTCCTGGTTGCCGATGTGCGCGAGGTCCCACACCAGCGGGGACATCAACGGCGAGTGCTGCGCGGTCAGTTCGGGGTCCTCGACACAGGACGTCAGCAGCGCCGTGCGCTCGCGGGCCGTGAGCAGCGCCCCCAGCGCACGCTTCCTGAGGGTCTCCGGGTCGTCGAGTGAAGTGCCGGTACCGGGGTCGGTCATGGGCGGAAGTCCTTCCCGCTGAGCAGGTGTTCTGTGCTGTGTTCTGTACTGCGGTCCGTACTGCGGTCCGTACTGCGATCCGTGCCGCGGTCCGTGCTGTGTCCTGCGCCCTGTCCGGTGCCGAACAGCGTGCCGTGCTGCGGATGACCGGAGTCGGCGGCACGGTCGAGCAGGTCGTCGGCGGGACAGCGGCCCCGGGCGACATAGCGGTCGGTGAACTCCGCGACCGCCCGCTGCACCTCGGCGCTCGCGCCGATCCTGGGCAGCGCGTCGGCGGCCGCCGCGAAGCAGGTCACCGCCGCCTCCCGCAGCTCGGGATCGGCCAGGCCCGAGCGGGCGGCGGCCGTCCACAGCGGGTTGCACGGGGCGGGCAGCGCGCCGGCCCGTTCGGCGAGGGGTTTCACCGTCCGGTAGGCGGTCTCGGCGGCCTCGGGGTCGTCGAACAGCGCCGCGGTCACGGCCAGCGGCACGATCCAGCCGTCGTCGCCCGGCTGCGCGTCGATCATGCGCAGCTCCAGATGCCCGCGCGGGCGCACCGGCGGGAACAGGGTCGTCTGGTGGTAGTCGAGGTCCTCCCGGCCCGGTGGTGCGTCGGACCGGGTCCAGGCACGGAAGCTCAGCCCCTCCGGTACGTCCCAGGGGCCGTCGGGCGCGCGGACGCACATCACCGGCGCGTCCAGGACGTGCCGTGCCCAGGCGGCCCGCGGGTCGCCGTCGAGGGGCGGGGCGCTGGTGCGGCCCGGATCCATCGCGGCCCACAGGGACTGCCGCGTGGAGCGCCAGCCCGTGGGCCGGCCCCGGGCCATCGGGGAATTGGCGAAGGCGCCCACCAGCACCGCGCCCAGCTGATGGGCCAGCCACCAGCGCCGCCCGAGACCGAGCGGTCCCGGTTCCTCGTACCCGGCGTCCAGGCAGACCTGTACGGAGGCGGAGGAGCACATCATGGCGCGGCCCTCGGGGCCCGCACGGTCGAGACAGGTCTCCATGGCGTCGTAGCGCGGCTCATGGAGAAAGCGGGTGGGTTCGTTCCAGGGGTCCTGGCCCAGTCCGCAGAGGGCGAGACCCGCCTCGCGCAGTACACCGCGTACGGCGTCGAGGTCGGCGGAGACGGAGGTGATGACTTCCGTCAGGGAGGCGGCGGGTGCGGAGCTGAGCTCCAGCTGTCCGCCCGGTTCGACGGTGACCGCCGAACTCAGGGGCAGGGCCCGCACTGCGGCGTAGGCCGCTTCGCGACGTTCAGGTGGTACGGGGAGCCGCGGGGAGCGCGGCTCGTGGACGAGCCATTCGAGTTCCACACCGAGGGAGCGGGGCGGTCCGGTCTTGAAGCATATGCCGCGGACCAGTGCCTCCACTTCGGCCTCGGTGACGGCGGAGCGGCGTGGCTCCGAACAGTCACTCACCGAATCGGACATGTCGGGATCCTCCTGAGATTCCATCCATGCCGCCGGACCGGCTTCGGATGGGCCGGTCCGACAGACGCTCGTCCCACCCAAGACCCTTGAGCCGGTTCGCACAAGGGTGCGTATCGCCGCTTATGGGTGCGTGAAACTCTGTTGCGACTCCAGACCAGGATCGCTCACCATGCGTTCATGAGCACGACGGGGGATGCGACAGGGGTACCGGGGGAGATCGCGCAAGGCGCGAGCACGGCGCCTACAGGGGTGGCGCCATGAGCGCACGGCTGCGCGCGATCGCACGGCAGACGGAGGAGATCGTCGCGGCGGGTTCGTACCGCGCGTCCGACGGGCGCGAGGTGTCGATCGCCGCGGCGGTGGCCGCCGCCCGTGCGGGCACCCGGATGTACGGCCCGCAGCCCGTCGGGACACCGCGCTCCACCGGTTCTGCCGCCTCCACGGGCTCTTGCGCGGACACGTTCTTCGAGGTCACGGGCGAGAGCAGCCTGGAAGCGGCCCGCCGGCTGACCGGTCCGGTCGCGGTGCTGAACTTCTCCTCGGCGCGCAACCCCGGCGGCGGCTATCTGAACGGCGCGCAGGCCCAGGAAGAGGCCCTGTGCCGGGCCTCGGCGCTGTACACGTGTGTGGTGGAGGTCCGTGAGTTCTACGACCACCACCGGACACACCGCGACGCCTTCTACACCGACCGGGTGATCCACTCACCGGCCGTCCCGGTCTTCCGCGACGACCGGGGAGCGTTGCTCGACGAGCCGTACACCGCCGGATTCCTCACGGCCGCCGCACCCAACGCCGGAGTGATCAAACGCACGACGCCGGAGCGCGTGCCCGAGCTGCCGCACGCGCTCGCCTCCCGCGCCGAGCGGGTGCTGGAGACCGCCGAGGCACACGGCTACCGCCGGCTGGTGCTCGGCGCAGGGGGCTGCGGAGTGTTCCAGAACGACCCGGCGCGGGTGGCGAGCACCTTCTCCACGCTCCTCGGGGACGGCGGACGCTTCTCCGGCACCTTCGAGCACGTCGTCTTCGGCGTCCTGGACCGGACGAGGGGAGCGGTGGTCCGGGCGGCCTTCGAGCAGGAGTTCAGACCCGTTCAGCGCCAGCCGTAGCGTTCCCGCAGCCGGTGCACCACCAGGTTGAACCGCATCCGGTCCAGCGCGCACGCCTCCCGGCGCATCCCCTTCTCGTGCAGCCGCAGCACCCGGTCCACGTCGACCCACGAGTCGCGCCCGGACCGGTCCCACGGCCCGCTGCCGATCGGCACCCACTCCCGGTCGCCGCTGTGCCCCTTGCTCGACAACTGCACGGCGAGGAACGTATCGGCTCCCTCGCGGGCGACCACCAGCACCGGCCGGTCCTTGCCCCGCCCGTCGTTCTCCTCGTAGGGCACCCACGTCCACACGATCTCGCCCGGGTCCGGGTCGCCGTCGTGCGCGGGGGAGTACTCGGTCCGCACGACCCCGACCCGCCGCGGATCGGCCTCGACGGTGGCGGAGGGCCCGAATCGCCCGGGAACGTCTTGTTGCTCGGCAGAAGCAGTCACAGCCGACACGTTAACCCGCGCCTCCCGCGGCGATTCCCGTGCCCCTTTCCAGCCGGGGACACGGGCAACCGCCGCTTTCAGGGGCGCGGGGAACTGCGCGATCAGCCACAGCGGACCCGCACCCGGCAACGAACACCCACACCGACGGCGCTGCTACGACTCCCCGTCCACAGGCACCCTCTTCGAGGAACTCCCCGCGCTCCCCGGGGCGAACCCGTTCACGGGCGAACCCTCCGCGCCCACCCGCCCGTTCGCGCTCATGGAGGCGAGCAACTGCCGGGCCAGCCCGAGCCCCGTCCCACCCATGGTCAGGGCCTTGGCGAACATGTCCGACATCCCCTCGGCCCCGTTCAGCAGCACCATGTGCTCGACGTTCCCGAACGCCCCCGCACCCGCCTTGACGATCTCCGGCCAGTTCTCCGCGAGTTGCTGCGCGACCACGGCCTCCTGGTTCTCGGCCAGCGCGGCGGCCCGGGCCGCGATGGCCTCCGCCTCCGCGAGCCCCTTCGCCCGCGTGGACTCGGCGATCGCGAGCCCCTTGGCCTGCGCGGCGGCGGCCTCCGCCTCACCCGTGGCCCTGGTCGCCGTCGCGGCGGCGGCGCCCCGCGCCTTCGTGGCCTCGGCCTCCGCCCCCGCGGCCGTCTTGACCCGTGTCGCCTCCGCCGCGGCGGCCAGCTCCGTCTCCTTCGCCTGGTCTGCGCGGCGGAGATCCGCACATCACGCTCCGCCTCGGCCAGCGTGCGCTTCTCGTACGCCTTCGCGTCCGCGGGCTTGCGGACGTCCGTCTGGAGCTGCTGCTCGCGCCGGTGCGACTCCAGCTCGGCGACGCGTGTCTCCTGGACCACGACCTCCTGCCGGGCGGCCGCGTCGGCGAGCGGGCCCGCCTGCCGCGACTTGGCCCCGGCGTGGTCGCGTTCCGCCTGGTACCCGGCCTGCAGGATCTCGCTGTCCCGGGTCGCCTCCGACATCCGCGCGGCGGCCTGCTGTTCGGCCTCGGTGGCCAGCCGGTTGGCCTCGGCCTGCGCTATCCGGGCGTCCCGCTGGACGGCCGCCGCGTGCGGCATGGCCAGGTTCTTGATGTACCCCGTCGGATCCTCGATCTCGTGGATCTGCAGCGAGTCGACGATCAGCCCCAGCTTCTCCATCTCCGTACCGCACGCGGCACGGGTCTGCCCGGTGAGCTTCTCCCGGTCGCGGATCATGTCCTCGACGGTCAACCCGCCGACGATGGACCGCAGATGACCGGCGAAGACGTTGTGCACCCGCTCCGCCATCAGCTTCTGCTGGTCGAGGAAGCGGCGGCCCGCGTTGGCGATCGACACGAAGTCGTCGCCCACCTTGAAGATGACGACGCCCCGCACCTTGAGCGGAATGCCCTGGTGGGTCACGCAGTCCACGGACAGTTCGGTCTCGTTGAGGTCGAGCGAGAGTTTGCGTACCGCCTGGACGCCCGGCAGCACGAGCGTGCCGCGCCCGGTGACGATACGGAAGCCCATGCCTTCCTCAAGGCCCTCCGTACGATGCTTCGAACCGGAGATGATCAGCGCTTCGTTGGGCTCGGCGACCCGCCACATGAGCTTGAAGACCACCACGATGAAAACGAGCGCGAGGACCGCTGCCCCCGCCACGACGCCGACGATCATCGGCATTCGCCCCCTGTTGCCTGGTGCCCTGTCGGCACCGAACGAAGGGAGTGTGCGCCCGCGCGGACCCGTGGGTACAGAGCCCGACGCGTCCTTGGGACATCCTTGATACGTACTACACGCTCACATGGTCAAGACGCCCACACAGGCTTCAACTGTCGTACGCGGGCGACACGTACACCGTGCGCGGCGGCAGGTACTCCACCACCATGACCACCGTGCCCGACTCGATACGGTCCTTCGAGGAGGCGGCGTACGCGAGGAAGTGCTCGGCGCCGCCACGCACCCGGACGATCACCTCGCCCACGAGCCCGGGCCCCACCGTGCCGGTGACCCGCCCCATGAGTCCCACCATCGACGCGTCGTCCATGTCACCAAGCCTACGGGCCCGTGGCCCACGGACCGGCGTGCGGACCGAACTCCGTCGCACCGCCGCCCGTCTCGCGACCCGCCGCGCGGTCGGGCCACCGCTCGTACCACCGCTGGTCCGCCTCCAGCTGCGCGGCGAGCGAGACGAGGAGCGGCTCGCTGTTCGCGGGGCCCAGGAGCTGGGCACCCACGGGCAGGGAGCCGTCGACGAAGCCCGCCGGGACGTTCACCCCGGGCCAGCCCAGCACGTTCCACGGCCAGGCGTACGGACACGCGGCGATCATGGCCCGGTCGGTGCCGAAGCCGCTCAGACCGTGCAGCGCGCCGATCCGCGGCGCCGGAGCGGCCGTCGTCGGCGCCAGGATCACGTCGTACGTCGCGAAGAGCGCACCGATCCGCCGGTGCAGCCGTGCCTCGGCGCGCCGGGCGGCCCGCAGCGGGGCACCGCCGAGCAGCCGCCCGAGCCGGGCCGCCTCACGGGTACGCCGGTCGAGCAGAGCGGGATCGGGCACGTCACGCACACGCTCGGCGATACCGGCGGTGGCGCGCGGTACGAACGCGAGACCGATCCGTCCGTACGCCGGGTCGGCCTCCTCGACCTCGTGCCCGAGCGCGGCCAGCCGTTCCGCGAGGGCGACGACCCGGGCCCGTACGTCGGGGCGCAGGCGGGCGGGCAGCGCCGTGAACGGAGGCTTCAGCGACAGCGCGATCCGCAGCCGCCCCGGATCCCGGCCCACCGCGTCCGTCGTGCGCAGCGCGGGCGGACGGTGCAGATCGCGTGCGTGGCTGCCGCTCGCCGCGTCCAGGAGCAGCGCGGCGTCCTCGACGGTACGGGCCAGCGAGCCGTTGACCGTGATGCCGTGGAAGGACTCGGGGCGCGGCCAGGTCGAGATCCGGCCCCGCTGCGGCTTGATGCCGATCAGATGGGTCCAGGACGCGGGGATGCGCACCGAGCCCGCCCCGTCCGAGCCCAGCGCGGCGGGGACCAGGCCCGCCGCGACGGCGGCGGCCGAGCCGCCGGACGAGCCGCCCGGCGTGTGCCCGGTGTGCCACGGGTTGCGGGTCTCGCCGAAGGCCGGGCCCTCGGTGAAGGGCCACTGCCCCAGCTCGCAGGTGTTGGTCTTGCCGACGATCACGGCCCCGGCCGCCCGCAGCCGGCGTACCGCCTCGCCGTCCTCGGCGACCGGTGGGAACTCGCCGCGGCAGCCGAAGGCCGTCGGTTCCCCCGCCACATCCATGTCGTCCTTGACCGCCACCGGCACCCCGAGCAGGGGCCGGTGTCCGCCGGCCGCCAGTTCCTCGTCGGCGGCGTCGGCCTCGGCGAGCGCCGCCTCGGCGCGCACCAGCCGGAAGGCGTTCAGTGTGCCCTGGGTCGCCGCGATCCCGGCGAGGGCCTCCTCGACGAGCGCCCGCGAGGACACCGAGCCCTCGGCCAGGGCACGCGCGCGCTCCGCCAGTCCCGCGGCCCGGCCGGACGTCACGCGGTCTTCCGTACACGGTGGGGAGTCATCAGGGGCTGCCACCTCCGGGAGCACGATGTCTACCGAACGGTAACCCCCGGATGGCGTATGCGGTACGGGTCGGGCAACTTCGTTGCCGGGGAAGGCGGTTCGCCCGCGCGCCGAGCGCTTCCCGGTGGTCCGGGCTTGCCTTCGAGCGCTCTTCACGTCCTACGGTCACGGGAGTCGGCGACGGTCCGGCGGTGCTTCCAGGACGACGGAGACGGACATGCGGGTCGGCGTGCACATCAACCGGTTCAACCATCCTCGCGGCGCGGCCGCGATCGGCCCCGAACTGGCCGCGGCGGGCGCCGCCGCCGAGGCCGCGGGGGTGAGCTGGATGTCGGTCATGGACCACTACTTCCAGATGGAGTTCAACGGCGGTGCCGAGGACGCCATGCTGGAGTCGTACACGACCCTCGGCTTCCTCGCGGCCCACACCTCCACGGTCCGGCTCGGGACGCTGGTGACCGGGGTGACCTACCGCCACCCCGGACTCCTCGCCAAGATCGCCACCACGCTCGACGTCCTGTCGGGCGGGCGCGCCACGCTCGGGATCGGGGCGGCCTGGTACGACCGTGAGCACGAGGGCCTGGGCGTGCCGTTCCCGGCGCTCGCGGAGCGTTTCGAACGGCTGGAGGAGACGCTGCGGATCTGTCTGCGGATGTGGGACCCGCAGACGAACGGACCCTTCGAGGGCAAGCACTACCAACTCGCCGAGACCCTCTGCGTACCGGCTCCGGTGAGCACCCCGCGTCCGGAGATCATGGTCGGTGGCGGCGGCGAGAAGAAGACGCTGCGGCTGGTCGCCCGGTACGCGGACGCCTGCAACCTGTTCGCCTCGACCCCCGAGGAGGTCGGGCACAAGCTGGACGTCCTGCGCGGACACTGCGATGCCGTGGGGCGCGACTACGCCGAGGTGCGCAAGACGATGGTCCACTCGGGCGACCCCAGGAGCGGGGCCGAACTGGACGCCTTCACACGGGAGATGGCGCAGTACGCGAAGCTCGGGATCGAGACCCTGATCCTGGGCCCGCGCGTCGACGAGCCCGCCGAGTGGATCGAGCGCGGGGTCGCGCCGGTGGTGGAGCGGCTGGCCGGACTCGGCTGAGGCGCACCCGTACCGCGTACGACTGTGACGCGCGGCGGTGGCCGCGCGTCAGCAGGAGATGTGCAGGTGGCCCGGTGTCAGGCGGCGACGGGGGCGGTGGCCTCGCCGTGGATCCGGCTGATGACCTCGGTCAGCTGGGCGGCGACCTCGGCGTCGTCGGAGGGGTGCGTCTCGGCGAAGCGGACGACCGAGCCGGCGATGGAGAGCTTGATGTCCTCAAGAACCTTGGCTCCGGCGATGCCGGCGGACTTGCGGGCCTCGTCCTGCGCCCAGACGCCGCCGAACTGGCCGTAGGCGGTGCCGACCACGGCGAGGGGCTTGTCCTTGAGGCCGCTCGCGCCGAACGGGCGGGACAGCCAGTCGATGGCGTTCTTCAGGACGGCCGGGATGGTGCCGTTGTACTCGGGCGAGAAGAGCAGGATGGCGTCGGCGCCTCCGGCGGCCTCGCGCAGCCGGGCCGCGGCGGGCGGGACGTCGCCCTCGATGTCGATGTCCTCGTTGTAGAAGGGGATGTCGGCCAGGCCCTCGAACAGGTCGACCTCCGCGCCCTCGGGCGCGAGCTTGACGGCGGCCTCGGCGAGCTGGCGGTTGTGCGAGCCGGCGCGAAGGCTGCCGACGAGCGCGAGGATACGAACAGTCATGGGGGCTCCAAGGAGGATGAAACATTGCCGTTACGATCCGGACCGGGGTCCGTTTAGAGTTCTACCAGTCAAACGGACCGCGGTCCAGTTTTCTTCCCCCGGCGTTACGCTGTCTTCATGTCCGCCTCCCTGCCGCCCTTTCCCAAGCCTCAGGAGCCCACCGGCGAGCCCGTTCTCCTGGAACTCACCTCCGGTGAGGACGAGCCGTGCCTGCGTGCCGACGCGGCCCGCAACCGGGCCCGGCTGTTGGAGGCGGCCACCCGCCTGGTCGCGGAACACGGCGCGGCCGGCGTCACGATGGAGGCCGTGGCCGTGGCCGCCGAGGTCGGCAAAGGAACCGTCTTCCGCCGCTTCGGTGACCGCACCGGCCTGCTGATGGCACTCCTGGACCACTCCGCCAAGCAGCTCCAGGCCGCCTTCCTCGGCGGACCGCCGCCGCTGGGCCCCGGCGCGCCGCCCGTCGAGCGGCTGAGGGCGTTCGGGTCCGCCGTCCTGCGCCAGTCGGTCGAGCAACTGGATCTGCAACTGGCCGCCCAGCCGGAACCGGCCCGCCGCTTCTCGTTCCCGCCGCAGCGTTTTCTGACCGGCCACGTCACCCTGCTGCTGCGCCAGGCGGCGCCGGACGCCGACTGCGCCCTCCTCGCCCAGACACTGATGGGGTACCTCGACCCCGCGCTGATCCACCACCTGACCAAGGAGTGCGGGATGCCGCTGGAGCGGCTGGAAGCGGGCTGGACCGACCTCGTCGCACGCGTGACGCGTACGGAGTCGCCCGCCTGACGCGTACCGGGTTGCACGCCCGACCCGTACGGAACTGCCTTGGCGGGGAAGCGACTTGGGCCGCCCCCCGGCCCCGGGCCCGCGCGGGGCTTCTGCAAGGATGCCGTACCTCATGGTGCAGCTACCGAAAACGTCCGCCCCTCCGCCGCCCGCCCAGCGCTCCGTGCCGACGAGTGCCGACGTGGCCCGCCTGGCGGGTGTGTCCCGCGCGACCGTCTCCTACGTCCTCAACAACACCAGCGCCGTACGGATCAGCGAGCCCACCCGCCGCCGTGTCCACCAGGCCGCCGAGGAACTCGGGTACGTGCCGCACGCCGCGGCCCGCAGTCTGCGTGCCGGGCACAGCCGCATGGTCCTGATGCCCGCGCCGGACGTGCCCGTGGGCCCGCTCTACAGCCAGTTCTTCAACGAACTCCAGTGGGCGCTCAGCCGACTCGAATACACCGTCGTGCAGTACGGGGGACTGGGCCTGCGGGGTGACGAGGCGGCCCGCGCCTGGGCCGAGCTGCGGCCGGTCGCCGTACTGGCGCCCGGCGGGGGACTGGGCCCGCGGGGCGTGTCCGTGCTCAAACGCTCCGGCGCCCGGGCGGTGGTCACCCTCGGTCCCGAACGCATCGAGGGCGCACACGCGCTCCTCATGGACCACCAGGAGGTCGGCCGCAGCGTCGGCGCGCACCTGCTGGCCCGGGGCTACCGCCGCGTCGGGGTGCTGGTGCCCGAGGATCCCGGTCTGGAGATCTTCTCCAGGCCCCGGCTCGCAGGCGTACGGCAGGCTCTGGCCGGCTCGGACGCCACGGTGAGCGAGGTGCCGCTCGCCTACGACGAGAAGGCCGCGGCCGATCTCGCGGGGCGCTGGCGGTCGCTCGGCCTGGACGCCGTCTTCGCGTACAACGACGAGTTCGCGATGCTGCTGATGCGCGCGCTGCAGGACGAGGGGATCGGTGTACCGGGCGAGACGGCCGTCGTCGGCGCCGACGATCTGATGCTGGGACGGCTGCTGCGGCCCCGGCTGAGCACGGTCCACATCGAGCTGCCGTCCGGGCGGGAGCTCGCCGAGCTGGTCGACCGTGCGGTGCGCGAGCCCGCGGCGGAGCCGGAGGCGCACGAGGTGCTGGGGGCGGAGGTCGTCCACCGGGAGTCGAGCTGACGGCTCGGCGGGTGCCGGCCGGCCCGGGGCGTGTGCCCTGCGGGCGGCCGACGTGCCGCCGTGCGTGGTGATCCGCGGGTGCGTGGGGGTTGCTCGCGCCCGCCCGGCGGAGCCGCACGTCGATACAGCCCCGCGCCCCATACGGGGCCGCTACTCGGCCTGCTTCGCCTGCTCCTCCGCGACCGACTTGCGGACCTCTTCCATGTCCAGCTTGCGGGCCTGGCCGATGACGTCCTCCAGGGCTGCCTCGGGCAGCGCACCCGGCTGGGCGAAGATCGCCACCTGGTCGCGGATGATCATCAGCGTCGGGATCGACTGGATGTCGAAGGCCGCCGCCAGCTCCGGCTGCGCCTCCGTGTCCACCTTGGCGAACACCAGGTCGGAATTGGCCTCCGCCGCCTTCTCGTAGACCGGGGCGAACTGCCGGCACGGGCCGCACCAGGACGCCCAGAAGTCGACCAGGACGAATTCGTTGTCCGTGACCGTCTGGTCGAAGTTCTCCTTGGTGAGCTCCACGGTGCTGCTCATGGCGTTGAATCCCTCTTCTCGGGGTCGGTGCGTGGCCGTTGTCCACAACGGCACCGACCGGCGCCGTATTCCGCGCGCATACCCGTGTGGCCACGACCCACACCAACGACCAGACTGACCCCATGACGGAAACGGAAACCAACGTGTACGACGTCGTGGTGCTAGGGGCCGGGCCCGTGGGGGAGAACGTCGCCGACCGCGCCCGGGCGGCAGGCCTCTCCGCCGCGATCGTGGAGAGCGAGCTGGTCGGCGGCGAGTGCTCGTACTGGGCCTGCATGCCCAGCAAGGCCCTGCTGCGCCCGGTGATCGCCCGCGCGGACGCCCGCAAGGTGCCCGGCCTGAGCCAGGCCGTGCAGGGCCCCCTCGACGCGGCGGCGGTCCTCGCCCACCGCACCTACTACACCTCGGACTGGAAGGACGACGGCCAGGTCCAGTGGCTGGAAGGCGTCGGAGTCGACCTCTACCGAGGACACGGCAGGCTCGACGGGCCGCGCCGGGTCACGGTCGAGGGCCCCGACGGGGAACGGCACGTGCTGACCGCCCGGCACGCCGTGGCGGTCAGCACCGGCACCCGGGCCGTACTGCCCGACCTGCCGGGAATCGACGAGGTCAAGCCCTGGACCAGCCGTGAGGCCACCAGCGCCCGGACCGTCCCGGGCCGCCTCGTCGTCGTCGGCGGCGGAGTCGTCGGCGTGGAGATGGCCACCGCCTGGCAGGCCCTCGGCTCCCAGGTCACGGTCCTCGTCCGGGGCAAGGGCCTGCTGCCCCGCATGGAGCCCTTCGCCGGCGAGCTGGTCGCCGAGGCCCTCACCGAGGCGGGCGCGGACGTACGCACCGGCGCCTCGGTCGAGTCGGTGACACGGGAGGGCGGCACGGTCGTCGTCACCACCTCCACGGGCGACCGCATCGAGGCCGACGAGATCCTGTTCGCCACCGGACGCGCCCCGCGCACCGACGACGTCGGCCTGGAGACGGTCGGCCTCACCCCCGGTTCCTGGCTGGAGGTCGACGACAGCCTGCGGGTCACGGGCAGCGACTGGCTGTACGGGGTCGGCGACGTCAACCACCGCGCCCTGCTCACCCATCAGGGCAAGTACCAAGCGCGGATCGCGGGCGCCGCCATCGCCGCCCGGGCGGCCGGTGTCCCGATCCTGGAGAGCGACCCCTGGGGCGCGCACTCCGCGACCGCCGACCTCGCCGCCGTCCCCCAGGTCGTCTTCACCGACCCGGAGGCCGGCTCCGTGGGACTCTCCCTCGCCGAGGCCGAGCAGGCCGGCCACCGCGTCAGGGCGGTCGACGTCGACCTCTCCACGGTCGCCGGCGCCGGCCTGTACGCCGACGGCTACCGCGGCCGGGCCCGGATGATCGTCGACCTGGACACCGAGACCCTGCGCGGTGTCACCTTCGTCGGTCCCGGCACCGGCGAGCTGATCCACTCCGCCACGATCGCGGTCGTCGGAGAGGTCCCGGTCGACCGGCTGTGGCACGCGGTTCCGTCCTACCCGACGATCAGTGAGGTGTGGCTGAGGCTGCTGGAGGCGTACCGCGACAGCAAGTAGCCCGGCCTGGCAGGGAAGTAGCCCGGCCTGGCAGGAAGTAGCCCGGCCGGGCAGGAAGTAGCCCGGCCGGGCAGGAAGTAGCCCGGCCGGGCAGGAAATAACCCGGCCCGGCAGCCCGGACTACAGGGGGAAGCCCAGCCGCTTCGCCGCCTCCGACGGAGTCGGCTGGGCCCACCACCGCCCCATCGCCTCGTTGGAGGACAGCGAGCGCGGTTCCGCCCGGTCGAGATAGAGCGTGCCGTCCAGATGGTCGGTCTCGTGCTGGACGATCCGGGCCGGCCAGCCCGTGAACACCTCGTCCACCGGACCGCCGTGCTCGTCCCGCGCCAGGAGCCGCACCTCGGCGGGCCTCGCCACCACCGCCTGCCAGCCCGGCACGCTCAGACAGCCCTCGAAGAACGCGGCACGCGCGGTGCCCACGGCCTCGTACACCGGGTTGACCAGGACCCGGAAGGGCAGCGGTACCCGGCCGCGTACCTCGCGGATCTCGTCCGGGACGGGCGCCGGGTCCTCGATCACCGCGATGCGCAGGGGGATGCCCACCTGGGGCGCGGCCAGCCCCACTCCCGGCGCCGCGTGCATGGTGTCGCGCAGGGCCGAGACGAAGTGCGCCAGGAGCGCCGGCTCAAGCTGGCCGTCGAACGGCTCGGCCGCACCGCGCAGCACGGGGTCACCGGCGGCGACGATCGGCAACGGGCCCGGACGGGAGAGGAGTTCCTCCACTCGGGCGCTGAGGGGCGTGAGGTCACTGGATGATGCCATCGCGCCAGCATGCCAAGCGGATCTCCGGGGTGCGAGGCGACTCCCTGGCACCCGAACAGGCGTGTGACCCACGCCATATGAATCTCCGGGAACTCGACGGGCCCGCCCACCGACTACTGCACCGCACGGCCGAGTACGGCCCCGTCGTCCCCTGCCCGACCGGAGAAGCCAGCCGATGTCCACCGCTCCCACGACCGAGACGGACGAGCCCCCGCGGTCCGCCACCCCCGCCACGCCCAAACCCGGCGGCTGGGCGCCGCTGCGCCCGCTGGTGCTGCGGCTGCACTTCTACGCCGGCGTGCTCGTCGCCCCGTTCCTGCTGGTCGCCGCCACGACCGGATTCCTCTACGCGGCGTCGTTCCAGGCCGAGAAGATCCTCTACTCGCACGAGATGACCGTCCCGGCCGGCGACGAGAAGCTGCCGATCTCCGAGCAGGTCGCCGCCGCGCGCAAGGCCCACCCGGAGGGAACGGTCTCCGCGATACGCCCCTCGCCCGAGGACGACGCGACGACCAGGGTGATGCTGTCCGGCGTCTCCGGCATCGGCGAGACCCACACCCTCGCGGTGTTCGTCGACCCGTACACCGCCGAGGTGCGCGGCGCGCTCGAACAGTACGGATCCACCGGGGCGCTGCCGCTGCGCACCTGGATCGACGAGTTCCACGCGAACCTGAAACTCGGCGACGACGGCCGCCTCTACAGCGAACTGGCCGCCAGCTGGCTGTGGGTGATCGCCGGCGGCGGCCTCGTCCTCTGGTTCGGCCGCCGTCGTACGCAGCGCAAGCTACGCGGCACCAGCGGGCGCCGGCGCACCCTCGGTCTGCACGGCTCGGTCGGCGTCTGGGCCGCGGCCGGCTTCATCTTCCTCTCGGCGACGGGCCTGACCTGGTCGACGTACGCCGGAGCGAACATCGACGAACTGCGCACCTCGCTCCGCCAGGCGACCCCGTCGGTGTCGGCCGCCGCGGGCGGGGAACACTCGGGCCACGACTCCGGTGCGGCCGAGGGCGGTGTCGAGCACGGTGTCGGCCTCGACAAGGTGCTGGCCGCCGCGCGGGCCGAGGGGCTGGGCGACCCGGTGGAGATCGTGCCGCCCGCCGACGACTCGTCGGCCTACAAGGTCGGCCAGGTCCAGCGCAGCTGGCCCACCAAGCAGGACGCGGTCGCGGTCGACCCGGCGACCGGCGAGGTGACGGACACCGTACGGTTCGCCGACTTCCCGGTGCTGGCGAAGCTCACCCGCTGGGGGATCGACGCGCACACCGGTGTCCTCTTCGGCGTCGTCAACCAACTGGTGCTGATGGCCCTCGCCCTCAGCCTGATCCTGCTGATCCTGTGGGGCTACCGCATGTGGTGGCAGCGGGGCCGCGCCTCGGCCTTCGGCCGTCCCGTCCCGCGCGGCGCCTGGCAGCAGGTGCCCGCGCACATCCTCGTCCCGCTGATGGCGGGCATCGCCGTCCTCGGGTACTTCGTGCCCCTCCTCGGCATCTCGCTGGCCGCCTTCATCGCGGTGGACGTCATCCTGGGCGAGATCGCCTACCGGCGGGGCAGACGCACGTACGGCCCCGCGAAGGGGTCCGTCAAGGAGGCGGTGCGGGAGACCGAGAAGGAGACCGAGAAGGAAGCCGCCAAGTAGCGCCGCCCCGGGGCCCGGTGGCCCGGTGGCGCTGTGTCGCGCCACCGGGCCGGCAGAGCCTCCGGCGGAGCCCTCCACTCACCTCCACTCACCCTCCGCTCACAGCGAGTCGAAGTCTCCCGCGAGGGCGGAGGCGAGCCGCAGGTGCGACTCGGCCTCGTCGTCGCGGCCCTGGCGCTGGAGCGTCCGGCCGAGCATGAGACGGGCGTAGTGCTCCACGGGGTCGTTCTCGACGAGGACGCGCAGCTCGGTCTCCGCCCGGCTCAGCTGGGCCGAGTGGTAGTACGCGCGGGCCAACAGCAGTCGGGGACCCGTCTCCCGCGGCACCTCCTCGACCAGACTGTCGAGAACGCGCGCCGAGGCGGCGTAGTCCTTGGCGTCGAAGAACATCCGGGCGCGCTCCCAGCGCTCCGCGGTCGTCCCGTGGTCGTAGTAGGTCGTGTCCACGTCTGTGACCTCCTCTGTTTCCTTCGACGGGCAGAACCGTCCCGGTTTGTTGAATATTCCACGACCTGTACGGCGGTCCCGGTGGTCCCGGTGGTCCATCACCGGCCTCCCGGCGCGTGCGCCGGTTCTCGGCCGAGCGGCTGTCGGAGACGGCAGGACGGCATGACGGAGGGTCCTCCACGGGGCTAGGTTGTGGGCCATGAGCAATCTTGATCGCGAGGCCGTTCCCGCTCTGTGCGGCGGCCGGGGTTTCGTGGTGGCGGAGCCGGTACGTGAACTCCTCAGCCCCCGCCGGGTCAAGCTCGGCGAGTCCAGCGAAGTCCGGCGGCTGCTGCCCAACCTGGGTCGGCGCATGGTGGGCGCCTGGTGCTTCGTCGATCACTACGGTCCCGACGACATCGCCGAAGAGCCCGGGATGCAGGTCCCGCCGCATCCGCACATGGGTCTGCAGACCGTCAGCTGGCTGCACGAGGGCGAGGTGCTGCACCGCGACTCCACGGGCGGCCTGCAGACGATCCGCCCGCGTGAGCTGGGCCTCATGACCTCCGGCAGGGCCATCAGCCACTCGGAGGAGAGCCCCAAGGCGCACGCCCGCTTCCTGCACGGCGCGCAGCTGTGGGTCGCCCTGCCCGACAGCGACCGCCACACCGACCCGCGTTTCGAGCACCACAGCGAGCTGCCCGTCGTCACGGCCCCCGGCCTCAGGGCCACGATCGTCCTGGGCGGTGTCGACGGCGCCGCCTCGCCCGGCACGACGTACACGCCGATCGTCGGCGCCGATCTGGCCCTCGCCCGGGGCGCGGACGTACGCCTGCCGCTGGAGCCGGACTTCGAGTACGCGGTGCTGTCCATGTCCGGCGAAGCCCACGTGGACGGCGTACCGCTGCTGCCCGGCTCCATGCTCTACCTCGGCTGCGGCCGCACCGAACTGCCCCTGCGGGCCGAGTCGGACGCCGGCCTGATGCTCCTCGGCGGCGAGCCGTTCGAGGAGGAGCTGGTCATGTGGTGGAACTTCATCGGACGGTCCGGTCAGGACATCGAACAGGCCCGGTCGGACTGGATGAACAGCTCGCGCTTCGGTGAGGTGAAGGGCTACGACGGGGACCGGCTCCCTGCGCCCGCCCTGCCGCCCGGGCCGCTGAAACCGCGGGGACGGGTGCGCTGACCAGTACGGATGCTGCGGTCGCTGTCGGCGGTGGGCGCGACCCGGGTAGGTCCTGAGCGCGTCGAATGCGGGTAGCCCTGGGCGAGCGATAATGCTCGGCCCGGAGGGCTTGGGGGCGCGCACCAATTCGCGGGTTTAGCCGTCTGTAGCAAGGTCTGGCAAACCCAATGCTGACCCGATGCTGACTCTACTGACGCGTAATCAGATGAGCTCGTGGCTGATCGCCGCGGACGTGCTCAGGACCACCTCGGCCCCTTCCGGTAGGCGTGGCCGACGTCGGACCGTGCGGGGCTCGCAAGACAACGCACGGCCGCGTGGGATCCCGTTCTGTTGAGCGTGGGCGTCGCGGCTGTTTGTCGGGAGCCGACAACAGTGACAAGGGGTGGCGAGCGGCGGCCCAGTGGTGCGTGTCATCGCCTGCCCGCGAGTGCACGTCTTTTCGATCGGCGGAATGTATCGGTCTGTGGACGGTCGGACGTCTCTCGAGAGCTTTGCAAGGAGTCGCGCCGTGGCTCGTCGAGCAGGTCCTCTGGCTGAACGCGGCATGCGCGCGGCGATGCCGGAACGTGAAGGTGTTGGTGTCCTGGCGAAGCGCTGTGCCAGTGCGTACCACCAGGGCACCCTCGTGGTCAGTTGAGTCCAACTGCACAAGCGAGCGACACACGGTTGCCCAACGCGGCAGGTCAAAGGGCCCGCTGATCTCTTCTGGGGTCCACTCTCGGCTCGGCTCTGTGCAGGGTAAGGGCCTGGGGTGCGGGCGGGGGTGCGTGCATAGGTGGTCCGCGTTGAACGAACGGCAGCGCGTGTTTCTGGAGTGGCTCGGGGCCGGTGAGGAACCTGAAGCTTGGGTGCTGGGGGAGCAGAGCTCGGCCTGCTTTCGGGCTCGCAACCTGTTCGGACTATGGCAGGCGGCGCCGCTGGGACGAGGAGAGGGCGCAAGCGGCACGCTCTGACCGTTCGTCCAGTGCAACGGCCGGCCGCTTGGTTCGCACTCTGGTCAGGCGTCCAGGGGGTCCCGGGGAAGCACGCTGCCTGCGGCGGAGGGATTGTCCCTGCCGCCCGGAATGCTGGAGAGCCTCCATGCGCCAGCAGGCCCCTCCGTGCGACAACACTGACGTCGCCATCACTCCTGTGTGTTCGGCTGGTGTCCCCGGACCCACCCCCGCTGGGGGGAATCTGGGGAACAGCGACGTCGCTGGAAAGCGCGTGGAGAGAGTCGGCTGCGTACAGCAGGAATCGATCGAACAAATCGCCCGGCGGGAGGGTTGACGCGGTAGCCAGTCCATCCGATCGGCTGAAGCAGGTACGTTGCGTGACTTCGTCGTTGGCCAGGCGAAGGAGTCCCAGCAGGTTCTTCGTCTGTTGGTGGTACGGGCTCGCCATAGCCTCTGACCTGTTGTTGTGGGTGAAAGTTCCTGCGTCTGAGCCGAGTTGGTCCGCACCTGGCCCGGATCTTGGTACCGCTTGTGACGTTGGGATGCGAGGCCCGGGGTCCGAAATGGCGCGTGGGGCTGGGTCGGCATCATGGCGGGGCTTGAACTGTTCTGTGCTCAGGCGGAGCAGTCCGGGGCTGTTTCGGATCGGGATGCCTTTGGCGAGTGGCCAGTGTCCATGGCGTGGTCCGGCCGACGGTGTGCGTCCTGCCGACGGCAGGGGCCACTGTCGCGGCCGCGCTGCGGATCCGGGCCGCCGCACAGCACCACCAGGCGGTGCAGAGTTCGCTCGGCACTGGGCGACGCTCGATATCGCGACGGACCAGGCTGGCGACCGGGGTGTCGGCCGGGAGGTTGGACAGCCAGTAGTTGCTCGGCGCCTCGGCGGGTGCCCGGCAGGGCGTCCGCTCTGTTGCTGTCGCTCTGTCACTGCTCTGTGGTGACGGTCGGAATCCATACGCGCATGGCGCCCGGGTCGCGGTGATCCCAGGCGTAGTAGGGCAGGGCGGTCAACGCGATGGGCCGGTCGGGCCGCGGCGGTACTGATCCGTGCGGGAGGTAGGGCCACCAGCCGGGTGCTTCCGGCGGGAGAAGGCGACCGGAGCCGGTGACGGTGGTGAGACCGCCGAGCAGGTCGGGTTGTTCCTGCTCGGTCAGCGGCACGGCCGGATCCAGGGCGATGGTGTCCGGGTCGAGGCCGTCGGGCTGATCGGTCTGTTCGAGGCAGTAGACAAGCGGTCCGCGTTCGACGGCGACGCAGCCGCGGACGGCGTCGACCCGAGGACCGGGACGGGTCAGCCGGGGTGCCATCGTGAGGTCGAGGCGGATGGTGTCGCCCGAGCGGAAGTGCCGGGTGACTCGCAGCCAGCCGTCCCGCTCCACGGTGTTCTCCGGTGTGCCGTTGACGGACAGACCGTGGCCGGTGCACCAGATGGGCAATCGCAGTGACAGCGTCCGTTCCGAGGCGGGGGCGGCCTCGACGGTCACGTCCACGACACCGTGCCAGGGGTAGTCCGTGGCGACATGCACCGTGAAGTCGTCACCGCCGTAGGTGCCGCCGGCGTACTGGTGCAGTTGCAGGCCGCCGGCGTCGGCGCTGGCGATGTAGTGCGGCAGGGAGGCGAGCAGGCGCATGGCGTTGGGCGGGCAGCAGGCGCAGCGGAACCACGGGGTGCGGCGGGCGGCCTGGTCGCCGGGGCGCTCGTGCGTGCCGGCCCGTCGGTGCAGCGGGTTGACGTACAACCAGGTCAGGCCGTCCAGGCCGACGCCGCCGAGGAAGCCGTTGAACAGGGTCCGTTCGATCAGGTCCGAGTAGCGGGCCTCACCGGTGAGCAGGGCCATCCGCCAGCTGAACTGTACGGAGGCGATGGCGGCGCAGGTCTCGGTGTAGGCACGGTCGGCGGGGAGCTCGTGGGCGTCGCCGAAGGACTCCCAATCGTGTCGTGAACCCAGGCCGCCGGTGAGGTAGGCCTTGCGGGACGCCATGTCCTGCCACAGCCGCTCCAGAGCCGCGCGCAGCACGGGGTCCGCGGACTCGGCGGCCAGGTCGGCGGCCCCGGCGAGCAGGTAGAGCTGCCGTACGGCATGACCCGCCACCTCTTCGGCCTCGCGGATCGGGGTGTGGTCCTGCCAGTACTCCGGGCCGGGGTCGCGGTCGTGCCCGCGGTCGGCGCCCGCGGCGAGGGTGCCGTGGCCGCGCCGGTCCAGGAAGTAGCGGGCCAGCTCCAGGTAGCGTTTCTCGTCGGTCGTGCGGTACAGCTCGATCAGGGCGGTTTCTATCTCGGGGTGGCCGCACACGGCGTCGACCTGTTTGCCGGGGCCGAAGACGGACTCGATGTGGTCGGCGAACCGGCATGCCACGTCGAGCAGTCGACGCCCGCCGGTCGCTCGATGATGGGCGACGGCGGCCTGCATCAGGTGCCCGGCGCAGTACAGCTCGTGGCCCCAGCCCAGCTCGGTCCATGGTTCGCCGCCGCCGAGCTGGTAGTACGTCTGGAGGTAGCCGTTCGTCCGCTGGGCAGCGGCGATCAGTTCTACGATCCGTTCCACCTCGGCGGCGAGTGCGGGGTCGGGTGTGTCGGCCAGCTGCCAGCAGGCGGCCTCCAGCCACTTGTAGACGTCGGAGTCCTGGAACTGGAAGTCGCCCGCGAACCTGTCCCGCGCGCCGGTGTGGCCGGCCGCGGCACGCAGGTTGGCGAGATTCCCGGCCTCCTCCAGCAGCCGTGGGCCCTGCGGGACGGACACCTCGGCGTTGGTCCGGCGGCGCTCGGCCCAGAAGCCGCTGTCGATCCGCGCGTAGGCGACGGGACGCAGCGTCGTGGTCGCGTCCCGGCTCGGGTGTACCGGTCCGGGGGTTACGGCGTTCAACACAACCTCCATGGGAGACAAAACATCGCGAGAGAACATCGGGAGAAAACAGCGCGAGGAAACAGCGGGGGACAGACACGGGGAGAGGAAACGTGCGCGGAGGCGGCCCCTGGATGACCGCCCCGGTTCAGTCCGCCGCCTGTTTCGCTGCCCGGTCCGCGGCCCATCGCTCGATGAGCCGGACGGTGCGGCCGGGATGCTCCTCGTGCAGGTAGTGGCCGGTCGCGTCCCAGTGCTCGACCCGGGAGCCGGGCTCCCGCAGGGTGCCGCGTTCCCAGTCGGCGGCCTCCGCCGAGGTCCACACCGTCAGGGCGGGGCAGGTGCGACGCCGCAGGTACGCCTCGCTGTGCGGACGGATCCCCACCGCGCCCGGGTCGGTGTACATGCCCGCGTACGCCTGGGCGACGACATGGCCCGGGGTGCCGAGCATGGTGCGGATGTGCGCGGTGCGCAGACCGGGCGGGGCGGTCGGGGAGAACGCTCCGGCCACCAGTGGCACGGCGGCTTCGGAGCCGTTCTCACGGTACGCGGCCAGGCGGCGCGGGATCTCGTCGAGCTCGGCGCCGTGCGCCCCGTGCGCGGGGTCGAGGGCGACCACGGAGCGTACGAGGTCCGGGCGGTGCACGGCGAGCAGGTTCACCACCTGGCCGCCCATGGAGTGGCCGACGGCGACGACGGGTCCGGTGCCGAGAGCGGTGAGGAGCATGGCGAGATCCCCGGCCATCGCCGCGGGGGTGTTGTCCCGCTCCGGGACGGGGGAGCGGCCGTGGCCCCGGAGATCGGGCACGATCACCCGGTGGCGTCCGGTGAGGGCGTCGGCGTGCGGCGACCATTCGCGGCCGTCGCCACCCCAGCCGTGCACCAGCAGCAGGGGTGGGGCGGCGGTGGGACCCAGGACGGTGTGGAAGAGGTCGACGAAGGCGGTCATGACTGTCGGCCCTCCGTGTCCGCCGCGTCCCCGGCCGCATAGGTGGCGTGCGCGAAGTCCGCGTGGACGCCCCCGCCGTCGAGATCGTGGACCCACAGGCAGAGCATCGCGCCGGTGAAGCCCAGGACACGCAGTTGACCGTTGTGGAACTCGTCGGCGTGCTCGTCGGACAGCACGGTGGCGTCGAGGTCGAGCGGCAGGACGCGCAGCGGGCCGGCACCCTGGACGGCGTACGAGAAGCGCAACAGGGGACCGTCGAGTGTCGCCCGCAGGACGATCGGCATGCCCTGGGGGAGGGGGACGCGCGGCGGATGTGCCGTGAGCCGGCCGGCCTCGCAACTCAGCGCCCGCAGTTGCGGGGAGCCGTCGTCGTCCGAAGTGACGTACAGGTAGTGCCAGTTGCGGGTGTTGTAGTACGCCGTCACTCCGGCCATGTGGTCCGGTGTGCGTGGGTTGAAGGTCATCCGGGTCTCGAAGGCGCAGCGGGCGTCCGTGACCCGGCGGGCGACCAGGCTCGGGGTGCGGCGGCCGACGGGCGACTGGCCCCCGTGGACGCGCAGCCGTCCGGGGGCGGGCTCCACCCAGTCGGGGGTGGCCGGGCGGCGCAGGGTGGACCAGTCGGGTCCGAGCGCCGGGGAGTCGAAGGTGTCGGTGGCGGACGGCTCGGGAAAGGGAGCGGGCTCCAGCGCCGGGGCCGGGACGGTCACCGCGGGGACGGCGCCCGCGATCCGCGGCCAGCCGTCGTCCGTCCAGGTCACCGGCTGGAGCGCGGTCTCGCGGCCCAGGACGCAGCGCCCGCGCTCGGTGTGGGGACGGGCGACGATGTGGGCGGCGTACGACTGGCCCGTGGCAGTCTCGACGAGCGAGCAGTGACCTGCCTTCTGCAGCTCCAGTGTCGGGTCGTGACGTGAAGTCAGGAGTGGTCCCGCCGGGTCGGGTTCGTAAGGGCCGAAGAGATCGCGGGAACGGGCGACGGCCGCCCCGTGCTCGTAGCCCGTGCCGCCCTCCGCGTGCACCAGGTAGTACCAGCCGTCCCTGCGGTACAGATGCGGGCCCTCGGCGACCCCGGCGGCCGTGCCCACGGAGATGGTCCGGGGTTCGCCGAGCAGCTTCCGGGAGGCGCGGTCGTACTCCTGGAGTTCGATCCCGGCGAACGACTCCCGCTCCGGACGCCAGTCGAAGCGCATGTTGAGCAGCCAGCTGCGTCCGTCCGCGCCCTCCCCGTCGTCATGGAACAGGGACACGTCGAAGCCGCGGCCGTGCAGCGGTACGGGATCCGACCACGGTCCCTCGATCGACGCGGCCGTGGTGACGTAGTTGGGCAGGTCCTTCCAGCCCTCGGCATAGGTGTCGACGACCGTGAAGACGAGGTGGAACAGGCCGTCCGTGTACGACAGGCCGGGCGCCCAGACGCCTCCGGAGTCCGGCACCCCGGTGAGGTCGAGGAGCCGGCGGTCGTCCAGAACCCCGCCCAGCGAGCGCCAGTTCAGCAGATCCCGGGAATGGTGGATCCGCACCCCCGGGTACCACTCGAAGGTGGACGTGGCGAGGTAGAAGTCGTCGCCGACCCGCAGTGCGACCGGGTCGGGTTCGAAGCCGCGCAGAACGGGGTTCTGGATCACGGGGTGCACCGGGCGAAGACTCCGATCAGTGGGTGGATGTCAGAGGGTGGACGTCAGAGGGTGAACAACAGGGTGCCGAAGCCCGGGTGGTCGCACTGGAAAGCCGCGCCTTCGGGGCGTATCCGCTGGATGGCCGTGTAAGTCCAGGGCGCCGCGAGCCCCCGGCGCTTGACGTAGTGGTTGTGGACCATCTCGTAGACCGGGCGCAGATTGCCGCGCTCGACCGTGGACAGTGAGGTGAATGTGGCCTGGCAGCTGCCCCACGTCGTGTACGGCACGTCGTTGCCGGTGTTGTACTTCGCGGTGTACTCGAAGCCGGCCAGTAGCCGGTTGGCGGCGGCGGAGTACAGGTCCTCGGTCTGGATCCAGGCGATCTCGCACGCTTCGGCCAGGCTGGCGAGGATGAGCTGGGTGTGGGCCTGGTCGCGGCCGCTGTCCACGCACTGGCCGGTGTCGCTGATCACCCGGTCGATCCTGCAGCAACTGTGGGTGTGGAAGGCGTCGACGGCCGCGTTGTAGAGGGAGGTGTCGTTGCAGAACACCCCGAACGCCATCATCGCCTTGATGCAGTTGGTGCCCCAGCCCGCGTCCCCGAACGTCCTGACCAGCGGCACGAGCACGTTCTTGATCATGTTCTCGGTCTGGGTGATGTCGGCCGCCGACCAGGAGCCCGAAGGCGCCGTGTAGCGCATCAGCTCGGCCGCCGCCGCGAACTTGAACCCATAGATGGAGGCCGCGAGTTGGGCGTCCTTTCCGGTGATCGAGGTCAGTGTGGACGACCAGGCCCTGATGATCTGGAGCGCCTTGGTGGCGTGCGCGGTGGTGCCGGTCAGGTTCCACATCAGGGCGTTCTGGTAGGCCGCGTTGCAGTCGTTCCAGAACTCCCAGTTGTGCACCTCGGTACTGCCCCGGTCGACCGAGGCGAACGGGCCCTGCATGGCGTACGTCGACTGGGAGTACGTGTTCGCCCTGAAGGCGTTCCAGCCGCTGAGCCAGGGCTCGGTGCCGGCGGCGATCCGGGTCTTCATCCGCGTGATGTCGGAGACCTTGTGGAGCACGCCCGGGTGGATGAAGGACGTGATGGCGTCGGCCCGGGATGCCAGGGCGACGGAGGTGGCTGCCGCCGTCGTACCGACCGCGGTGATCTGCAGGAAGCGCCGACGGCTTGGCGCGCCGGACGTGGACCGGGATGTCGAGAGGGACTGTGGCTCGGACATGGATCTCCTCGTTCACTCGGCGTCGAGCGGGGAAAGGCGATGCACGGGGAACTGCTGTGTGCGCGGTGGAGCGGGTGCGGTACAAGAACCGCACCCGCTCCACCGGTGGATCAGTGGGCCTTGTGGGGACCGCGGTAGAGCACGAGTGTGCTGCGTGGGCTGAGCCTGGGCCGGTGGCCGGCGCCGATCGTCCGTCCCGTGGCGAGGTCGCGGGCCGGTCCGAAGTCCTGCCGGGCGGGCAGGGTGAAGGTCTTGTCGGTGCTGGTGTTCATGGCGATCAGGTAGTCGCCGTACTCGCACAGATAGAAGGGGGCGCGGCCGACCAGCATGGTCTCCACCCCGTCGAAGTCGACGCCGAGGGCGGGGTCCGGGATGTCGGCCGGGATGGGCGCGAGCCGGTAGACGTCACCCTTCTGCGACTGGTGGAGGGTCTCGTCACCGGGCGGGGGGAATCCGCCGGGCGGGATGTGCCCGGCCCCCGGGTCGTTGATGGCGTAGTCCCACAGGATCCAGTCCCGGGCGGTGAAGGTCTTGTTCGTGGTGCCGGCGGAGTGCTGGCGGACGGTCGCGGAGCGCTGGTCGACGGGGGTGAGGTGGTGGATACGGGCGTAGTCGTTGACCCCCTGGCGGGCCCGCCAGTAGAGGGAGGCGAAAAGGAGTTCCCTGCCGTTCTTGACGGCTACGCAGCCGGTCTCCTCGTCGGTGAAGACGAAGTCGGGCTTGTCCCAGTCGGTGGGAATACGACCGGGGCGGTTCGGCAGGGCGTGAAAGGCGTCGAGGTCGCGGGAGACCAGGCGCAGTGCGGCGAGGCCGACGCGGGTCCAGGTGTGGTTGATGAGCAGGTCCAGCTGGTTGTGGAACTGTCCGTCGGCGACCATCTCCTGCGTCCAGCCGACGATGTCGGGGTCCTTGAACACCGCGGCGGCCATCAGCGGGTGGGAGTCCCAGGCGGTACGGGAGGCGTAGGCGATCTCGCCGGGGTAGACCTCGTTGCGCCAGCCGATGACGGTCTCGATACGGGAGACCCGGGCGCCTGTCTCGTCGACGTCGACCACCCGGAACCGGCCGCGGGCTTTGGTCATGGCGACCATCTGCTTGCGCAGTTCCGGCGCCTCCCTGCCGTCGTGGCCGCGTGTGACGGACTCGTACATCATGACCAGCCAGTCGATGACCTCGCCGTAGCTGCCCACGTATCCGAGTTCGCGCGTCAGGCCCGCCCTGGTGACCTGGTAGTAGCTCTCGCCCAGCGGCTTGGTCGGGTTGCCGTCCTTGTCCTCCTTGCCGAGGTAGGGCTTCATGCCGAGTGACTGGTACATGTAGTCGCGGGCCTTCGCCTCGGGCAGGGCGAGGTCGGGGGCGAGCAGCCTGAGACCGCGGTTGGCCTGGTAGATGCCGATGGCGCAGATCTGCGACTGGTTGGTGTAGTGCGGGAAGTGCTGCCGCCAGTAGTCGCGGCTGGACTTGAGCATGTCGGTGTACGCCTCGCGGCGCACCGGCTGCCCGGTGGTGCCGGCGCTCCGTGGCGGTACGAGGTCGTCGAACCAGGCCGCACCGGGGCCGGACAGCCGCAGGTGCATCTCCACCTGGGTGGCGCCGGCGGGGGTCTCCAGGTCGATGGAGACATACTGCCAGTCATGGGTGCCGGTGGCGGCGTACTGCCGGTGGTCACTGCCGACCAGGTTGCCGGAGGCGTCGAAGAACAGCGGGTCGATGTGGGCGCCGGCGCCGGTCACGCCGTCCGTCCTGATCCACGCGCCGTAGGTGTAGGTGCCCTTGCCTATCCGGGTCTTGGGCGAGGAGAAGACGGTGATGAAACCGTTCGCAGAGGTGGCGGTGACCTTGAGGGAGGCGGTTCCGGAGCGGGAGACCGTGGTGTCCCGGGACCAGTTGGCGTCCGCCGTCCTGCCCCAGCCGGGCACCTCCCAGCCCGTAGGGGTGTCGGCGCCCTCTTCGAAGCCCGGGTTGGCGAGCTCGTACGGGTCACCGGTCACCTTCTGGTCCAGGCGGTCCCCCAGGTGTGGCCAGAGCAGGGCGAGAACCAGGCCGACCCGCCCGAAACCCTGCCATTGCTGGTCGGAACCGGTGAGGACGGAGGCGTCGTTCTTCCACGCCAGGTAACGGCCGTCGATCGCCCGCAGAACCCGGTCCAGGGCGGCGTCCTGCTGGTAGGCCGGGCTGCCGGACCACAGGTAGCCCTCGGCCAGGGACTGGAAGGCGAAGGCGTCCATGCCGGCCGGGTTCGCGGTGGTGAGGTAGTTCTTCTGGTCCCTCTCGACGCGCTTGTGCACGGCCTCAAGTGCCTCGGGGCCGGGGCTCGTCCGCACGGTGGGCACCGGGGCGGGACCCTGGACCTCGCCCTTGGGTGGCGCGAAGTACGGCTCGGTGTGGGTGTAGAGACGGTAGATGCCGCGCGAGGGCGTGGTCATCTTGTAGTAGAGCTGCTCGGCGTTCTGCCCGTACGACCAGATGCGGCCCATGGAGCGGATCTCCAGGGTCACCTTCTTCTTGCCTGCGGTCATCTTCTCGGGCAGGGGGAGGGTGTGGAGGAAGAACCGGCCCGGGCTGCGCGGAGAGGTGTCGAGGATGTCGAGGTTGTCGACGGCGCCCTCGTCCTGATAGCCGATCTGGAGGCCGTCGCAGAACAGCTGGAGCCGCCACATGTTCGTACCGGAGGCGGACTGCTGACTGGTGGAGTCGTAGTCGTCGCCCCACAGCCGGACGGTGACGTACGTGGTGCCGGTCGGGCTGACCTCGACGTGGAACTTCAGGGTGCCGCCCCAGTACGTGGCCGGCTGTGAGGGGTTGAGGACGCGGGCGCTCTGGCCGAGGCCGCCGGTGACGGTCTCGGCGTTCGCGGCGGTGAGGCCGTGGGCGGTCTCGGAGGCCGGGTCGCCGAAGACAACGATGTCCAGGGGCTTGCGGGCGGTCCTGGTGAGCGTGCCGGACGCGGCGGGCGCGTCGGCCGGGGAGGCGGGCGCGGCCGTGGCGGACGGCGTGGTGAGCCAGCCGAGTCCGGCCGTGGCGGCACCGGTGGTTCCGGCGTACTTGAGCACTTCACGACGTCGGGGAGTGTTGGCCATTGCTGATCCTTATTTGAGGCTGCCCATGAGAATTCCGCTGCGCCAGTACTTCTGGAGGGTGAACATGAGGACCGCCAGCGGAATGATCGACAGCAGGGAACCGGTCAGGACGAGCGTGTTCATGTCGCGGGCGGTCTGCGCTTGCTGGAGCCAGGAGAAGAGGCCCAGGGTCACGGGGAAGCTGCGCTCGCCGTTGAGCATGAACAGCGGGAGGAAGAAGTTGTTCCAGATGTTGATGAAGTCGAGCATGAAGATGGTGATGCCGCCGGTCCGCATCAGTCGCAGGGCGACGGCCAGGAAGATGCGCAGCTCACCGGCGCCGTCGATGCGGGCGGCCTCCATCAGTTCCGTCGGCACCGAGCTGTCGGCGTAGACCTTGCCGAGGTAGACCCCGAACGGGTTGATGAAGTACGGGATCAGCACCGACCAGATCGTGTTGGTGAGCCCGATCTCGGCGAACACCAGATAGAGCGGGAAGGCCAGCAGGGTGCTGGGCAGCAGCGAGGCACCGACGACGAGGGCGAACATGGCGCCCCGGCCGCGGTACTCGTACTTGGCCAGGCCGTAGCCGGCGGCGAGCGAGATGAGTGTCGAGCCCGCCGCCCCGACGGTGGAGTAGAGGACGGAGTTCCCGATCCAGCGCAGGAAGACGCCGTCGTGGTAGCTCGCGATGTCCTGGAGGTTGTCCCCGAGGTGGTTGGCGGAGAACCACAGACCGAACGTGGAGTACAGATCGGTCTGGTTCTTGGTCGCCGACACCAGCAGGAACCAGGTGGGGGCGAGAGAGTAGATCAGGAAGAAGATCAGCAGGCCGGTGGTGAGCGCCACGGCGCGGCGGGTGGGGCGCACTCCGCCCCCGGACGTCTCCGCGGCACGGGGGGCCTTGGAGGTACGGGGTGCCTCGGCGGTAGGGACGGCCTCACGGGCATGGCCTGCCTTGGTGGCGCTGCTCATGACATCTTCCTGTTCGTGACGTGATAGAAGACGAAGGCGAGGATGCCGGTGGCGACGGCCAGGACCAGCGACTCGGCCGCGGCGTACTGGTAGTCGCCGGTCTTGAAGGCCTTGTCGTAGATCTCCATCATCGGCGTGAAGTCGGTGTTGATCGACTCCGGTGCGATCTGCCGCAGCAGGAGCGGCTCGGCGAACAGCTGGAGCCGGCCGATGAGCGAGAACATGCCGGTCAGTACGAGGATCCCGGTGATGTTCGGGACCTTGATGGACCAGGCGATGCGCGACTCGCGGGCGCCGTCGAGCCGGGCGGCCTCGTACAGCTCCCGCGGCAGCGCCTGCAGCGAGGCGGAGATCAGGATCATGTTGAAGCCGATGCCCTGCCAGGTGAGCAGATTGCCCAGCGAGAGATAGGTGTTGAGGCCGCCGAAGAACTCGATGTCCATGCCGGCGCGGTCCGCGAGGTCGATGATCGGACTGCCGGTGGGGCTGTAGAGGAACAGCCACATCAGGGCGGAGACCACCGTGGGGATCACGTACGGGATGAGCAGCCCGGCACGGAAGAAGCGCACCGCCCGCGCGGCGACGCCGTCCAGCAGCAGGGCCAGCAGCAGGGAGATGCCCAGCATCACCGTGATCTGCGCCGCCCCGAAGAGCAGGGTGCGCAGCATGCTGGCCCAGAACGCGTCGTCGGAGAGGACCGACGCGAAGTTGTCGAAGCCCGTGAAGACCACCCGTGTCGGGCCGAAACCCAGGCCGGTGCCCTTCTTCTCGTGCAGGCTCTCGTTGAAGGCGTAGGCGATCGGCAGGACGTAGGTGAGGAGGAAGCCGAGCAGGAAGGGCAGTGCGAACAGCAGGCCCTTGTAGGCTCCCCGTCTCCCGGTCCGGCGGGGGGAGGGCCGCCGGACCGGGGAGTCGGTCGCGGCCGGCGGCCGCGTCAGGGTGGGCACGGGTGTCTCCAGATGGGGTGCGTCGGCTGTCCTTGGGGTGAGGCTTCGGGAGGTGTCAGCTGCCCGCGACGGCCTTGATGTCCTTGCTGTTCAGATCGTCGACGGTCCACTTCTGCAGGCCGGTCAGCATGTCCTTGACCGTGAGTTCCTTCTTGATGACCTTGCCCCACTGCTTCTGCATCTGGGAGTACATCGCCGCGTAGTTCGGTCCGTACTGCCACTGGTCGCCGACCCGCGAGGCGGCCGTGGTGATCACTTCGGCGCTGTCGGACTCCTTGTTGAACATCCCGGTCGGGATGATCTTGTCCACGTACGGCGACACGTCCTTGACCGCGGGGAACAGGCCGGACTTGGAGGCGGGGTCCGTGAGCGTGGTCAGGGACTCCTTGCTGCTGCTCAGCCAGGCGGCGAACTGGGCGGCGCGGTCGGGGTACTTACAGCCCTTGAGGACGGCGGTGGTGTCGAAGTTGCTGGAGGTCCGAGGCTGGGCGCTGTCGAAGAGAGGAGCGTCCGCAAGCTGCCACTTCCCCTTGGACTTGGGGAAATTCGTGTCGTAGATCGGCAGCTGCCAGGTCGAGGTGGTCATCGCGATGGTCTTGCCGAGATCCCAGGTCTTGAAGACGCCCGGGTCGGCGTAGGAGGCGTTGGAGGCAAGGTCGTCGTCGACGAGCTGCTGGACGATGTCACCGGCCTTGAGCGCCTCGGGCGAGGTGAAACTGATCGTCCAGTGGTCGCCGTCGGCCTTGTACCACTGGGCGCCGGCCTGCCAGGACAGGTCGACCAGCGTGCTCGGGTCCTCGCCGGCCATGTTGAAGATCTTGACGTTCTTGTTCCGCTGCTGTGCCTTCTTGCCGGCCGCGATCAGGTCGTCCCACGTCTTGGGCGCCTCGATGCCGTACTTCTTGAACAGGTCCGCGCGGTAGGCGGTGAACAGCGGCGAGGAGCCCATCGGGATGCCGAAGGTGGTGCCGCCCGGGCTGACCGCGTTCCAGGCCGGGGCGGTGTACTGCCCCTTGTACTGAGCCGCGGTCTTGCCGATGTCGGTGAGCAGGCCGTCCGCGGCGAAGCCCGCCAGGTTCATTCCGTCCATCTTCGACAGACAGGGCGCGGTACCGGCGTTCACCGCGGCGCGCAGCTTCTGGTACACGGTCTCGCCCGCCGCGTTGACGAACTTGACCTGGGTCTCGGGGTGCTCCTTGTTCCAGACCTTGGTCTGGGCCTCGATGCCGTCCGTCCAGCTCCAGAACTCCAGAGTCACCTTGCCCTCGGTGCTGGGCCGGGCCTCGGCGTTCGTGTCGTCGCCGCCCGAACAGGCGGCGAGAAGGAGACAGAGGGAAACGGCGGCGGCCGACGCGGTGAGGGTTGTGGCGCGATATGTGGTCATCGGTCCTCCACAGGGGAACAGGACGGCGCGTGCGGTGTGGGGGCCGGCGCGGTGGTCAGCGAGGCAATGGCGGCAAGGTCACCCGTGACTGCGAGAAGTAACCGTTTGCTGTGTGGACCGTAAAGTGTGGCTGGCCGGAACCACAAGAGGGTGAGGCCGGATTGTTTCATCGAACTTTCCAGCGCATTACCCGGAGCCTGCTCTGACCTGCACTGTCCATGTCCATGGCGATTTGGGTCGGGCGACCGGCGTGGTGACACAACCTCGGGTGAAGTCATTGACCCACGGCCAAAGACGTATCTAGCGTAGAAGACGTTTACTATCCAGTGCAGTCTCCGCGTCGAAGCAGGAGTCCCATGCCCAACCCACACCTGCCCGCAGCCGTGTTCGCGATGAACCCGGCTCACCTGCCCGAGCTCCTTCCGCCCCATCTGATGTCGCGACTGGGAGAACTGGTACGGATCGACCCCGCGTTCGTGGTCCGGGACTTCACCGACCCGGCCGCGCGGGCGGCTCTGGCCGAGGCCGAGATCCTGATCACCGGATGGGGCTGCCCGCACATCGGTGCCGAGGCGCTGGCGGCCGCTCCCCGGCTGCACACGGTGCTGCACGCGGCGGGCAGCGTGCGCAACCTCATCGGGGAGGACGCGTGGCGACGCGGACTCACGGTCTCCAGCGCGGTACAGGCCAACGCGCTCCCGGTGGCGGAGTACACCCTCGCCGCGATCCTGTTGGCCGGGAAGGACGCCTTCGGTCTGCGTGAACGCTTCCGGGCCGAGCGCGTCTACCCGGCCTCCACCGACTACGCGGACATCGGCAACCTCGGCCGGCGCGTCGGCGTGATCGGCGCTTCACGGGTCGGCCGCAGGCTGCTCGAACTCCTGCGCCCCTTCGAGTTCTCGGTCATGCTGCACGACCCGTACGTGGACGACGCCGAGGCGGCAGCCCTCGGAGCCGTACCGATGTCGTTGGAGGAACTGCTGCGTGCCAGCGACATCGTCAGCCTGCACGCTCCCGACATCCCGCAGACCTACCGGATGCTGGACCGCGACCGGCTGGCACTGATCAGGGACGGCGGTGTGTTGATCAACACCTCGCGGGGCGCTCTCGTGGACCCCGAGGCGCTCACCGACGAACTGGTCGGCGGGCGGCTCAGCGCCGTGCTCGACGTCACCGAACCCGAGCCGCTGCCCACCGGGTCCCCGCTCTACCGGCTGCCCAACGTCTTCCTCACCCCGCACATCGCCGGATCGCTCGGCAACGAGCTGGAACGGCTCGGCCGCACAGTCGTCGAGGAGCTGGTACGCCTCGGCGCAGGGCTCCAGCTCGCCCACCCCGTACACCGGGCGGATCTCACGATCAGCGCCTGAGCCGCTCGCCGGCACCGGCCACCGCCCGGCCGTACACGTCTGCGTGCCGTATCCACCGCTTGCCTTGGCGCACTGACCCGCGGGAGCACTGTGGCCCCTCGACGAGCACCGAGGGGCCACAGGCATGCCGTGCGGGCTGCGGGCTCAGGGCGGCGTACCGCCCGGGTCGGCGCCGAAGGACAGCAGTACCGCCGACCGCTCGACCGGGAGGGCCACCCGCACGGTTCGCTCCCGGTCGTCCCACTCGTACGTCGGCTCCGGCCCCGCTCCGAACATCAGGTGCGGCCGGTCGGCCCCGGCGGTCCACGGGAGCGGCACGGTGACCGTCTCGGGTGCGCCGTCCCGACGCCACAGGGCCAGCAGGGTCGTGCCGTGCCGCTCGTCGACGTCCTCGGTGGTCAGCGCGAGGGCGATCCAGCCGTCGCGCCAGCCGGGCAGACCCAGCGGCCAGCGGGGCCGGGCCCCCGTCAGCAGGGGGCGGTAGGCCTTGTACGTGTCCACGGCCCGGCGCACGAGAGCCAGCTGCTCCGGTGCCAGGAGATCGGGACGGCCGCTGAGGTGGATACGGCCGAGCATGGCCGACACCATGACCATGCCGAGCTCGGCTTCGCTGTGCTCCGGCAGCGGATACGCCCAGATCGCGCCCTGCTCGGGGGTGACGGCGGTGGGTGCCGCGGCGGCGACGGCGGGCAGGAGCCGGAAGTCCTGCTGGTCGGTGACGGAGTGGATCGGCAGCCGGGACAGGACGGCGTGGTCGGTGCGGCTGCCGCCGGCCGCGCAGCTCTCCAGGACCAGGGTGGGGTGCCGGTCGAGAACACCGTCGAGCCAGTCGAGGTAGGCGCGGTTGTGCCCGAGCAGCCCGTCACCGGCGCTCGTGGTGCCGTCCGGACCGTCGGTACCGGGGCCGATGTCGATGTTGTAGTCGAGCTTGAGATAGCCGACGCCGTAGTCACGCACGAGCCGGTCCACGACCCCGTCGAGGTGGGCGCGCGCCGCAGGATGGCACAGGTCGAGCTGGTGGCGGCCCCACTCCACCAGACGGACACCGTCCCGGCGGAAGAACGCCTCGTCGGGCAGGATGGCGGCGACCGGGCTGCGTACGCCCACGACCTCGGGCTCCAGCCACAGCCCCGGCACCATGCCCGCGCCGCGGACGCGGTCCAGTACCTCGCTCAGCCCGCCGGGGAAGCGGGGGGCCGACTCCGTCCACTCGCCGACCGAGTCCCACCAGCCGGGCACCCCGCCGGGGCCCACGGTGCCGGGCGGCTCGGCGTCGTACCAGCCGGCGTCGACACAGAAGTACTCGGCGCCCGCCGCGGCGGCCGCGTCCACCAGGGGCAGCAGAGCCTCGGTACTGGGCTCGCCCATCAGGCTGTTCATGAAGTCGTTGAAGACCACGGGCAGGCCCTGGTGGTCGGGGTGCGGGCGCCGGGTGGCGCGGCGGTACCGGGTCAGGACGGCGAGCGCGGCCTCGAAGCCGCCCGAAGGGACGACGGCGACCGAGGCCGGCACGGTGCGGAACGACTCGCCGGGCGCCAGATTCCGGCGCCACTGGTGCTCGCGGTCCGTCGGCCCGGACAGGGCCAGGTACACGTCGTCGAAGCGGTCGGCGACCTCGGCGTGCCAGGAGCCGTTGTGCTCGATCTGCCACAGGAGGGCACGGCCTGTCCGGGTCTCCTCCAGGCAGCCCATGGGCAGGTGCTCGGAGGACGACCATGAACCGGTGCTCGTCACGGCGATCCGGTTCTTCGACCCTGTCTGGCCGAAGGGCACCATGCCCACGTCGAGGAGACCGCGCTCGGCCAGGGTGGCCCTGGACCAGCGGTACTCGCCGCTCCAGGGGTTGCTCGCCAGCCACAGGGACAGGCCGTCCTCCCAGCGCTCCCCGTCGCCGAGGTGGCGGGCAAGGTTGGAACAGGTGAAGGAGGAGACGTACTCCAGGGTGACCGGACGGTCGCCGGCGTTCTCCACGCAGGTCTCGGTGCCGAGCACCGGTATGCCCTCGTGCAGGGTGCAAACGACGGTGACGTGCAGACCGATGGTCTCGTCGGCCATCCGGACCCGCAACGTCCGTGCGTCCCCGCCGCCGTGCCGCCCGTGCTCCTCGTCGTGACCGGCGTAGCGAAGTGCGAGCGAGGCCGCGCCGTCAGTGTGGCGCTTGCCCGAGGTGCCGAGCCTTCCGCTGCCCGCGGTCTGGATCTCGGCCAGTGGCAGGGCCCGCTGCGCGAGCAGTGCGCACCGGGCGGGCTCCCGTACCGGATCGGGCAGCGTGGCGGCCTCGCCCACCGCCAGCAGCCGCACCGGACCGGCCGGGTCGAGTGACAGAAGGATGGACATCTCGGCGGTGCCCCAACGCAGGTGGGTGACGGGCATGGCAGGCGACTCCCGAGATGTCAGTAAACGATTACTGTTCGAAGACCGTAGTTCGTGCATCAACGGCTCGCAAGTAGCGCCATCTGCAGTAACGTAGAGCCGTGACGGACAACGGAAACGCTGCTCGAACGAGCCCTGACCGCAAGCAACCCGGCAAGCGCCGACGCGACAACAGTGCGGGAGACAGGCCCAGCACGATTCGCGATGTCGCCGCCAAGGCCGGCGTTTCGGTAGCAACCGTTTCCCGAACCCTCGCCGGAAACTATCCGGTCTCCGATGCCACCCGTGCTCGGGTCATGGCGGCGGTCGAGTCCCTGCGCTATGTGGTGAACGTCCACGCCAAGGCACTCTCCGGCAGAGTCGCGGGGCCCATAGCCCTGGTCCTCCAGGACATCACCGGACCCTCGCTGGCACACGTCGCGGCAGGGGCGGAGCAGGAGGCGGCAGCACGCGGCAGGCTCAGCCTGGTCTGTGCCACCCACGACGACCGGGACCGGGAGGACGACCTGGTGCAGCTCATGCGTGAACAGCATGCGGCCGCGGTGGTCCTCGTCGGCGGAGCGGTGCTGTACGACGGATACCACGCGCGCATGGCCGAGTACGCCAGGGCGCTGGACACCGCCGGCTCGCGGCTGGTGCTGTGCGGCCGGCCGCCCCTGCCGGGCAACCTGCCGGTGACGGTGGTGGAGTACGACAACCGGGGAGGCGCCTTCCAGGCCGTCGACCACCTGCTCGCCGCAGGACACCGACGCGTCCTGTTCCTGGCCGGTGGCCCCTTGATCAGCAGTGCCGAGGAGCGCCGGGCCGGCTACTGCCAGGCGTTGCGGGCACATGGCGTCGCATACGCCGAGGAGCTGGACGTACCGGGTTCGTACACGCGGGTCTCCGGCTATCAGCGGACCCGGGCGGCGCTGGGGGAGGGGCTGGATTTCACGGCGGTCTTCGCCGGCACCGACATGGTGGCCGTCGGCGCTCTGGCCGCGCTGCGCGAGGCCGGCCTGTCCGTGCCCGGTGACGTGTCCTTGGTCGGTTTCGACGACGTCCCCTTCGCCGCCGACCTGACACCCGCCCTCACCACGATCCGGGTGCCCTACGAGGACCTCGGACGCACCGCGGTCCGCCTGGCGCTGGAGCGGGAGAACCGCCTGGCCGGAGACGACCATGTGGTGCTGAGCACGCAGCTGGTGATCCGGCAGTCGGTACGGCCGCCGAAGTGAGGCAGGAGCCCGGCCGCTGCCGGGTTCCAAGCTGACAGTGCAGGACGCGGTCAACCTCGGTTGGAAGCTGGCCGCTACAGTGCGCGGGTGGGCTCCCGCGGATCTGCTCGACACCTACGACGACGAACGTCGTCCTGTCGCGGAACGGGTCGTGGCATCGACCCTGTCACAGTCGGCGCTGGTGCGCCCCGGACCGGAGGTCAGTGCCCTGCGGACCGTCTTCGACGAGCTGCTCGCCTCATCTGGAGGCACTGAACGCATCGCTCACCTGCTGGCTGGAACCACCGAGGGCTTCGCTCCCCGCAGCCGACCACAACCGTCTCGCGCACGCGGCGGCACTTCGGCCCGACGGGTCATTCGAAGAAGCTGGTCGTGCTTGCCTCCGTGGTCGCCACGGCGGCACTGTTCATGAGTGCCTTGCTCGTGAACAGGACGACGGAGAAGAGCATCGGCGGTGCCAGAGTGTCGACCAGCCAGCTTCCGGCGGGCGGCGCCACGATGTCGCAGTCCGCGGACCGATCGACGGCCACTTCCGTCTCCTCACCTTCGAGTTCCACACGTTCCACCGCGACGACCCCGATGGAGGACACCCCATCGCGGAAGTCGACGCCCAAGGCCGAACGTGAGGAGCGGGACGCGGAATCCGGTGACGAGAGCCCGTCCATGAACAGCGGATCCGGCTCATCGGATGCCGCGTCCGGTCGTGCCCTGGTGGTCGTCGGCTCGGGGGAGTGCCTGAGCCGCGGCGACGGAACCGAGGGGATACAGCTGGTCCAGGCCACGTGCGACAACTCCGCGGCGCAGCATTGGCTGATCGGGTCGGATGGGGGCATCCGGTCATCGGGGAAATGTGTGACCGTGGCCGGAGGGGCGACCGCCGACCGGACCGAGATCCAACTGACCAGGTGTCGCGGCGACGCGAGCCAGAGATTCCACTTTTCCGGCGCGGAACTGTTGGCTGATCAGTCAAAGAAATGCGTCACCGTTTTTCGGGGGCTCAGGCGGAACGGTGGTGGTCCTCTGGTAGTGCAACAACTGGGACAAGCAGGGCTGGACGATTCGATGAGGCGCGTCGCCTGCGGCGGGTGTCCGCCGCGGTGACGATCCGGTCCACGCCGAGCGGTTCCGCCAGCTCGATGGCGCGCCACAGGTCGGCCGCGTGCTTCGGACCGGCCACCGGATTCGGTTCGAAGGGGTCGTCGTTGACGTCGAGTCCCGTGAGCTCGACCCCCGTGTCCTCGAAGACCTTCAAGTAGTCCTCCGGCGCCGGTTTCCCCGACAGTAGTTCCTCGACGGGCAGGTGCGGTGCGGCGAGGAAACCGCCCGCATCGATCTCGGCGCCGTTCAGGCCGAGGGGCTTGATGACCTCCAGTGCCTTTCGCAGCGGCCGGTCATGCAGACCGCCGTGTGGATGCCGAGCTTCATGCGGCCAGTTCCTTTCGCATACGGTCGAGCATGAACGCCGAGGACTCACGGGCGCGTTCCTCCCAGGCGAAGACACAGGCGGTGGCGACCCCGTCGAAGTTCAGCTCGCGCAGGGTGGCGAAGAAGACGTCCCAGTCGACCTCGCCCTGGCCGATGTCCAGATGCTGGTGGATACGGGCGGCGGTGCCGGGCGGGTTGAGGATGTAGCGCAGACCGCTGGAACCCTTGTGGTTGAAGGAGTCCGCGAGGTGCAGGTGCTGCAGCTTGTCGCCCGCGTACCGCAGCATCGCCGCGATGTCCGCCGTGGGGTCCGAGCCGGAGAGGTGGAAGGAGTGCGGAGCGCAGTACAGGTAGTTCACCCAGGGCTTGTTGATCGCCCGTACGAGGTCGACCCCGGGGGTGTTCTCCTCGCAGAAGTCGTCCGGGTGCGGCTCCAGGTTGAGCGCGATGCCCTCGCGCTCGAAGACCGGCAACAGCTCCTCCATCGAGCGCCAGAACGCGGCCTCGCTCTCGGCGGCCCGCTCGGGGCGGCCGTTGAACTCCGAGTTCATCAGCGGACACCCGAGGTCGGAGGTGATCTCGATCATCCGCTTCCAGTACCGTACGGCGGTCTGCCGCTCGGTCTCGTCGGGTGAGGACCACTTGTACAGCGGAAGCACGGAGGACAACTGCACCCCGTGCCGACGCAGTGAGTTCTTCAGCTCCGCCACGCGCCTGTCATCCGCCCGTGGATGCAGGAAGAACGGCATGAAGTCGTTGCGCGGCGACAACTCGATGTATTCGTAGCCCAGTTCGGCGACCGTGCGGACCATGTCGTCGATTGGCAGGGCACGGAACATGTACGGGTCGATGGCGAGCTTCACACGGCACCTCCGTAGAAGACGGGACGGGGCTTCATGTCGACGGAGACGACCGGGCCGCCGGACTCCAGGGACCGCACGGCGGCGTCGGTGATGACGGTCGCGGCGTAGCCGTCCCAGGCGGACGGCCCGCTCGGCTCCTCGCCGGCCGCGATACCGGCGATCCACTCACGGAACTCGGTGTCGAAGGCGTTCACGAACCGGCCCTGCCAGTCCTGCAGGACCGCTGTGCCGCTCGTGCCCCCGGTGCGCACGGCGACCGCCGCCGGGTCCGGCAGCCTGGCCAGGCCCGTTTCACCGACGGTCTCGCACTGGATGTCGTAGCCGTACTGGCAGTTGACGAAGACCTCCAGGTCGATGCGGACACCGTTCGTCGTCTCGAAGAGCATGATCTGCGGGTCGCGCAGGTGCTCGTGCCGGTGGCTGGTGGCGCGGGGGGTGATCACCTGCGCGGAGACGATCTCGTCGTCGAGCAGCCAGCGCAGTACGTCGATCTCGTGGACCGCCGTGTCCTGCGCGGCCATGTGCGAGGTGTACGACTTGGGGACGGTCGGGTTGCGGTGGGCACAGTGCACGATCAGCGGGGCACCGATGCTCCCGGCGGAGAGCACCTCCTTCAGCTGCCGGTAGCCCACGTCGTAGCGGCGCATGAAGCCGACCTGGACCAGACGGCGACCGTGCGCGCGCTCGGCTTCGACGACTCGCAGACAGTCCTCGGAGGTCGTAGCGAGGGGCTTCTCGCAGAACACCTGTTTGCCTGCGGCGATCGCGCCCAGGACGTGCTCGGCGTGGGTCGGTCCCCAGGACGTGACGAGTACCGCGTCGACGTCGTCCGCCGCGATCAGGTCGGCGGCCGAGGCATGTACCCGGGCACCGGTCCGGGCCGCTACCTCTTCGGCACGTGCGGCGTCGATGTCCGTGACCGCGGTGACCTCGGCGCCGGTGACGGTGTCGGTGAGCCGGCGGATGTGCTCCTGGCCGATCCACCCGGTGCCGATGACACCTACACGCACAGTCATGGGATTTCCTTTCTACGGCCCCGGGCCGTCGTCGGCCCGGGGCGTGGGGGTGATGGGGGGAAGAGGTCAGGAGAAGCGGGCCTTGAGTTCCGTCTCCAGGTCTTCCAGCGAGCGGCCGCGCGTCTCGGGGACGTAGAACTTCACGAAGGTGAGGGACAGGAGTCCCAGGGCGACGAAGACGAAGAACGTGTGGGACACGCCGATCGAGTCGACCAGGACCGGGAAGAGCAGCCCGATGAGGAAGTTGGTGGTCCACAGGGCGAAGGCCGCGATGCCGAGGCCGAAGCCGCGCATCTTCAGCGGGAAGATCTCGGACAGCATCAGCCAGGTCACCGGGGAGATCGAGCCCTGTTGGAAGGCGAGGAACATGACCGTCATGGCGAGCACGGCATAGGCGCGGCCGTCTCCGGCGGGCAGGGTGAGCGAGAAGACGGCGATCAGCAGCTGGGCGGCGATGGTGCCGAGTTGACCGACCATCAGCATGGGTCGGCGGTTCACCTTCCCCAGGAGGTAGATACCGACGAAGGTGGCCAGTACGGAGATGACGCCGTTGGCGATGTTCGCGGTCAGCGCGCTGTCGGCGGCGAAGCCGGCGTCCGTGAGGATCTGCGTGCCGTAGTACATGATCGTGTTCACACCGGTGATCTGCATGACGATCGCGATGCCGATGCCGACACCGACCAGCTTGCGGACCCACGGGACCTTGAGATCGGACCAGCCGCCGAGCTTCGCCTTCTCGTCCTCGACGGCGAGCGCGGTGACCTCGCGCAGCTCCGCCTCGGCGCGCTGCTGGGAACGGACCTGTTTCAGTACTTCGAGCGCTTCGGGGTAGCGCGTCTTGTAGGCCAGCCAGCGGGGGCTCTCCGGCATCACCAGCATGCCGAACCAGAGCGCCACGGCGGGCAGCGTCGCGATGACCAGCATCCAGCGCCAGATGCCGGCGCCCTCGCCGCCGACGTTCGCGATGACGGCGTTGAAGGTGAAGGCCGCCAGCTGACCGGAGACGATCATCAGCTCGTTGCGGGTGACCAGCCCGCCGCGGCGCTCCGCGGGAGAGATCTCCGCGAGGTAGACCGGCACCGTCACCGAGGCGCCGCCGACCGCGAGCCCGAGCACGAAGCGCGCCACCACCATGATCGCGGTGTTGGGGGCCAGGGTGCAGGCCAGCGCCCCGACGAAGAACACCACGGCGAGCAGCAGGATGTTGCGGCGGCGTCCGCGGGCGTCGGAGAGCCGGCCGCCGAGGAGCGAGCCGAAGGCCGCGCCCAGCAGCAGCGAACTGGTGACCATGCCCTCGGTGAAGGGGGTCAGACCCAGGTCATCGGTCATGTACGGCAGCGCGCCGTTGATGACGCCGGTGTCGTAGCCGAAGAGGAGACCGCCGAAGGTGGCGATGAAGGTGATGATCCGCAGTCGCCGTGAGACCGCCGGCGGAGCGTCGTCGATGGGAGTGGGTGTGATCGTGCGTGCCTGTGGTACGTCGTCCCTGACGTCCATGGTTGCCTCCTACCGGTTGTTGTCGGGGCGTCGGGTTCCACAGAGGCCGCTGTCGGCCAGGTGCTCACGCGTGCGTACGGCGATAGGAAGCGGTACGTCGGGAGCGCAGGGATACAGGTCCTGCTCGACGATCACGAACAACTCGGCATCCAGCGCGGCGAGTTCGGAGACGACCTCGCCGGCGTCCGGCACACCTGCCGGAGGGGAGACGCACACCCCGCGCTTGACGGCCTCACCGAACGACAGGTCCTCGGCGGTGACCTGCGCGAGGATCTCGGGGTCCATCTGCTTGATGTGCACGTACCCGACGCGCTCCCCGAAGCGGCGGATCAGGTCGAGGTTGTCGCCGCCGCCGTAGGCGACGTGCCCGGTGTCCAGGCACAGGTTGGTGTAGCGGGAGTCGGACTCGTTGAGGAGTCGCTCGATCTCCGGCTGGGTCTGGATGTGGCTGTCGGCGTGCGGATGGACGACGAGCCGTACGTCGTACTCGTCGAGCAGCAGCTTGCCGAGCCGGTCGGCGTTGCGGCCGAAGCCCGCCCACTGTCCGGCGGTCAACTTGGGCGACTCGGTGAAGGCGCCGGTCTTCTCGTCCCGGTACATGGGCGGGATCAGCACGAGGTGGTGGGCGCCCGCGGCGGCGGTCAGGGTGGCGACCTGCCGGACATGGGCGAGCATCTCGTCCCACACCTCCGGGCGGTGCAGTGCGCCGAAGGCGGTACCGCCGGAGACCTGGAGCCCACGCGACTCCAGCTCTTCCTTCAGGCGTCGCGGATCGGTGGGGAGGTAGCCATAGGGCCCGAGCTCCAGCCATTCGTAACCGGCCTGCGCCAGCTCGTCGAGGAAGCGGCTGTACGGGACCTGCTGTTCGTCCTCGGGGAACCAGATGCCCCAGGAGTCAGGGGCGGAGCCAAGACAGAGGTTGCCCGCGACGGTGCGGAGCGGGGATGGCGTCGTTGCCATGGTCCAAGTCCTTCGGGATATGGGACGGGGTGTGGTGTGGTGTTTCTTGGAGTGGGGGGCTCTCCGTGGGGTCCGTGTGCCGGACCGGGTTCAGCTGGAGGTGGGGAAGTCGAACCCTGCGGCGACCTGCTGGGCGGGCTTGGGCCATCGGGTGGTGACGACCTTGGGCCGGGTGTAGAAGCGGATGCCCTCGGGGCCGTGGATGGCGGAGTCGCCGATCAGCGAGTCCTTCCAGCCGCCGAAGGAGTAGTAGGACATCGGCACCGGCACCGGCACGTTGACGCCGATCATGCCGATCTCGACGTTGCGCTGGAAGCGGCGGGCGGCCTCGCCGGAGTCGGTGAACAGGGCGGTGCCGTTGCCGTAGGGGTTGGCGTTGATGAGAGCGATCGCCTCGTCGAGGGTGTCGACGCGGACGACGGCGAGGACCGGCCCGAACAGCTCTTCCTTGTAGGCGTCCATCTCGGCCGTGACGTGGTCGAGGAGGGAGGGGCCGGTGAAGAAGCCGTCCTCGTGGCCGTCGACCTTGAGACCCCGACCGTCGACGATGACGGTGGCACCCTGCCCCGCGGCGGCGCCGACGGCGTTCTCGACGCGTTCCTGGGCCGCCTTGGTGACCAGCGGCCCCATCTCGGTGCCGGGGGCGTCGCCGGGGCCGACCTTCACCTCGCGGGCCTTGCGCTCCAGGATCTCGACCAGACCGTCGGCGGCGTCGCCGACCGCGACGGCCACGGACACGGCCATGCAGCGCTCGCCGGCCGAACCGTAGGCGCCGGCGGTGATGTGGTTGGCGGCGAACTCCAGGTCGGCGTCGGGCAGGACGACGGCGTGGTTCTTCGCGCCGCCGAGTGCCTGGACGCGCTTGCCGTGCGCGGTGGCCGTCTCGTGGACGTACTTGGCGATCGGCGTGGAACCGACGAAGGAGACGGCCTCGATGCCGGAGTGGGTGAGGAGAGCGTCGACCGCCTCCTTGCCGCCGTGCACGATGTTGAAGACGCCGTCCGGCAGTCCGGCCCTCTTGTACAGCTCCGCCACGAAGACGGCGGCGGACGGGTCGCGTTCGCTGGGCTTGAGGATGAACGTGTTGCCGGTCGCGATAGCCATCGGGTGCATCCACAGCGGCACCATGGCCGGGAAGTTGAACGGCGTGATGCCGGCGACCACGCCGAGTGGCTGGCGGAAGTTGTGCACGTCCACACCGCGCGACACCTGATCGGAGAAGGCCCCCTTCAGCACGTCGCCGAGGCCGCAGACGAACTCCACGACCTCCCGGCCCCGGGTGATCTCGCCCCGTGCGTCGTCGATGGTCTTGCCGTGCTCGGCGCAGATGATCCGGCCCAACTCCTCCTCATGCTCGACGAGCAGTTGCCGGAAGGCGAACATCACCTGAGTGCGCTGGGACAGAGAGGTCTCCGACCAGGTCTCGAAGGCCTTCGCCGCGGCGGTGACGGCCGCGTCCACCTCCGCAGCCGAGCCCAGGACGACCCGCGCCTGTTCCCGGCCGGTGGCCGGGTCGAACACGGGCGCGGTCCGCGCCCCGGTGCCGTCGGCGGGGGAGCCGTTGATCCAGTGCTGGATGGTCTTCACAGTGCGGTCTTCCTTTACGGGGACGTTCGTGCGCTTGCGGGAACTCATGAGGAGGGGGCCTACAGGTAATGCCGCTGGTCGGTCTTGCGGGCGGCGTACGTCTCGTAGGCCTCGCGGGTGGAGTCCAGGACGGAGGTCTGACTGACCGGCACGTCCCACCAGCCGTGACCGGGCGGGTTCGGGCCGTAGAGATCGGTCTCGACGTGCACGACGGTGGTGCGGTGGGATGCCTGCGCCTTCTCCATCGCGGCACGGAAGTCGTCGACGGAGGCGGCGTGCAGGACGTCCGCGCCCAGCGAGGAGGCGTTGGTGGCGAGGTCGACGGGGAGCACGTCACCGTCGAGCCGGCCCGAATCTCTGTCGCGGAAGCGGTACTTCGTGCCGAAGCGCTGCGAGCCGAGCGACTCGGACAGGGCGCCGATGGAGGCGAAACCGTGGTTCTGGACCAGGACGATGATGACCTTGAGTCCCTCGGAGACCATGGTCACGATCTCCTGGGCCATCATCAGGTAGGAGCCGTCACCGACGAGGACCACGACCTCGCGCGAGGGGTCGGCCATCTTCGCACCGACACCGGCGGCGACCTCGTAGCCCATGCAGGAGTACGCGTACTCGACGTGATAGGCCTTCGGGTCCCGGGCCCGCCACAGCTGCTGCAGGTCACCGGGCAGGGAACCGGCCGCGTTGATGACCACGGCACGGTCGTCGAGGACGTCGTTGAGCGCGCCGAGGATCTCGGTCTGGGCCGGCAGCGGACCATGGCCCACCTGGAAGCACGCCTCCTCGATCTCCCGCGTACGGGCGATGAGTCCGCGCGTGTGCAAGCGGTACTCCGCACCGACCTCCCAGCCCGCGAGCGCGTCGGCGAGCGCCCCGACACCGAGCCGTGCGTCGGCCACCAGTGGCTCCGCCGAATGTTTCACAGCGTCCAGCCGAGTCACGTTCAGGTTGACGAAGGTGACGTCGGGGTTGCCGAACACGGTGTGGCTGGCCGTGGTGAAGTCGGAGTAGCGGGTGCCGATACCGAGGACGACATCGGCCTCCCTGGCCAGCTCGTTCGCCGCGTAGGAACCGGTGGACCCGAGGCCGCCGACCGCGTACGGGTGGTCCCACGGCACCGCGCCCTTGCCGGCGTGCGTGTCCGCGACCGGGATGCCGGTGGCCTCGGCGAAGGCGCGCAGCGCGGTCTCGGCACCGGAGTACACGACACCGCCGCCCGCCACGATCAGCGGCTTGCGCGCACCGCGCAGGAGCCGGGCGGCCCGCTCGACGGCGGCAGGCTCCGGCACCGGACGGCCGACGTGCCACACCCGGCGCCGGAAGAAGGCGACCGGCCAGTCGTACGCCTCGGCCTGCACGTCCTGCGGCAGCGCCAGCGTCACGGCGCCGGTCTCCACCGGGTCGGTCAGCACCCGCATCGCGGCGAGCGCGGCCGGGATCAGCTGCTCGGGACGCGAGATCCGGTCGAAGTACTTGGACACGGCACGGAAGGTGTCGTTGACGGTGACGTCCCCGCCCCGGCCGTCCTCCAGCTGCTGGAGCACCGGGTCGGCGGCGCGGGTGGCGAACATGTCGCTGGGCAGCAGCAGGACCGGGATGCGGTTGGTGGTCGCGAGCGCCGCACCCGTGATCATGTTCGTCGAGCCGGGCCCCGTGGAAGCCGTGCAGGCGAAGGTGGCCAGCCGGTCGCGCATCTTCGCGTACGCCACCGAGGCGTGCACCATGCCCTGCTCGTTGCGGGCCAGGTAGTAGGGCAGGTCGGCCTCACGGGTGACGGCTGCCTGGAGCAGCGCCTGACCGAAGCCGGCGACGTTGCCGTGGCCGAAGATCCCCCAGACGCCGGGGACCAGCCGCTGTTCCTGGCCGTCGCGCTCGCTGTACTGCCGTGCCAGGAAGCGGACGAGGGCCTGCGCGGTGGTGAGACGGACGGTCTCCATCAGGGGGCCTCCTTGCCGCTGAACGGGAGTCGCGGGTCGATCGCCTGCGCGTCCCAGGTCGTACGCACCCAGCCGTGCGCCGGGTCGTCGCAGATGAGCCAGGCGCGGTCCTGTCCGGGACCCGCCATGACGTTGAGGTAGTAGAGGTCGTAACCGGGGGCGGCGACCGACGGGCCGTGCCAGCCGTGCGGGACGAGCACGGTGTCGCCCGAGCGGACCTCGGCGAGCACGTCGAGGGGCCGGTCCTCGGTGCCGTACACCCGCTGGTAGCCGAAGCCGTGCTCGCCCGCGACCTGGAACCAGTAGATCTCCTCCAGCTCGGACTCCTCATCGGGCCGGGCCTCGTCGTGCTTGTGCGGCGGGTAGGAGGACCAGTTGCCGCCGGGGGTGAGCACCTCGCACACCAGCAGTTGCTCCGCCTCGAAGGTGCCGGGCAGGCAGTAGTTGTTGACCTGTCGCGAGCAGTTGCCGGCGCCGCGCAGTTCGACGGGCACGTCCCCTTTCGGCCCGTACCGGGCGGGGAGGCCGCCACGCTCGGTACGGGCGCAGGGCAGCGCGTACGTCCCGCCGGACGCACTGCTGACGACGGCCTCCGACGACGGCGGCAGGTACGCGAAGTCGGTGACCGAGTCGAACACCCCGCCGCGGCCTTCCAGGGCGAAGGTCTCGCCGGCCACGGTGACAATGCAGCCGCCGCGCAGTGGCAGGACCAGGTACTCGAAGCCGTCGGTGTCCAGCGTCCGGGACTCGCCGGGGGCCAGGGTGAGGATCCGCAGACCGGTGTGGCTCCAGCCCGCGGACTCGGGGGTGATGACCAGGTCGTACGGGCTTGTCGCCGCACTTCCCGCGGGCAGGTGGTACGTGCCGCTCACAGCAGGCTCACCGCCCGGTCCACGGCGCCGGCGACGTCGCCGTCCGCGGGGTAGAGCAGGGAACGGCCCACGATCAGGCCCTGCGCGGTGGGAAGCTTGAGGGCCCTGCCCCAGGAGGCGAAGGCCGCCTCGGGGTCGGTGACCTCGCCGCCCAGCAGGAGCGCCGGCAGCGTGGAGGAGGCGAGCACCCGCTCCATGTCGGCCACGACCGGCAGCTTCAGCCAGGTGTAGGCGCTGCGGCGGCCGAGGCCCGAGGCGATGGTGACCGACTTGACGACGGCGTCGGTGGAGAGGTCGTTGCGGATCCGCCCGTCCTGCCAGGAGGACAGGAACGGCTCGATCATGGCGATCAGCCGCCGGTCGTTGAGCTCGTCCACCGCGTGCGCGGTGTTCTCCAGCACAGACGGGGTCGCCGGGTCGTCGAGGGCGATACGCGTGAGCATCTTGCCCCCGTCGAAGCCCATCGCGGCGATCGTCTCGGCGTCGTACCCGGTGAACCGGTCGTCGATCTCGAAGACGGAGCCCGCCAGCCCGGCCCGGTTCATGGAACCGAACACGCTCTTCCCGTCCAGCACGCCGAGCAGGAGCAGGTCCTCCAGGATGTCGGCGGTGGCGAGCACGCCCGTCACACCCGGCCGTTCCAGGGCCGCGCACAGCCGGTCGAGCAGCGCGAAGCGGTCGGCCATGGCGTGGGGGTCGGCGCCGACGCCGTTGGCGCCGCGCGCGGGATGGTCGGCGGCGATGATCATCGCTTTGCCGTGCTCGCCGAAGGGCGACGCGGCCCTGACACGCCGGGCGGCCGCCGCCGCGACGGCACCGGGGTCCTTGACCCTGGCGTCCACGATCCGGCTCACCTTGTCGGACAGCACGTTCACACCTCTCGGTTCGGTACGCCGGCGGTCGACGGACCGGCGGTCTCGGTGTCCGCGAGGCCCGCGGCCTCACGGACCTTGGCGTCCACCTCGGCCTCGGTCGGCATGGCGTCGGAGCACGCCAGCCGGCCCGCGACGAGGGCGCCCGCGGCGTTGGCGAAGGTCACCGTGCGCCGGGTGTCCCAGCCGGACAGCAGTCCGTGACACAGCGCGCCGCCGAAGGCGTCCCCGGCGCCGAGACCGTTCACGACGTCCACCGGTACCGGTGGGACCTCCGTGACGGTGCCGTCCCGATCCATCGCGAGGACACCCTCGGGCCCCTGCTTCACGACGGCCAGCTCGACACCGGCGCCGAGCAGCGCCTCGGCGGCGGCGTACGGCTCGCTCTCTCCGGTCGCCACCTCGCACTCCTCCCGGTTCCCGACGGCGACGGTGGTGTGCCGCAGTGCCTCGGCGTAGTACGTACGGGCCTGCGCGGGGGCCTGCCAGAACATCGGCCGCCAGTCGAGGTCGAAGACGGTGGTGCCCGACTTCGCGCGGTGCCGCAGGGCGGCGAGGTGCGCGGACCGGCTGGGCTCCTCGCTCAGACCGGTCCCCGTGATCCAGAAGACCGAGGAGGTCCGGACGGCGTCGAGGTCCAGTTCCTCGGGGCGTATGTCCAGGTCGGGAGCCTTGGGCAGCCGGTAGAAGTAGAGGGGGAAGTCGTCCGGCGGGAAGATCTCGCAGAAGGTGACGGGGGTCGGCGCGATGTCCGACGTACCGACGTAGCGCGGGTCCACGCCGTAACCGCGCAGAGTGGTGCGGACGAAGGTGCCGAACGGGTCCGCGCCGGTCTTGGTGATCACGGCGGCGGAGCGTCCGTGCCGGGCCGCGGCGACGGCGACATTGGTGGGGCTGCCGCCCAGGTACTTGCCGAACGAGGTGACCTCCGCCAGCCCCACGCCCGTCTGGAGCGGGTATACGTCCACCCCCGTACGGCCCATGGTCAGCACATCGAACGACATCACGCTGGTTGTCCCTTCGCTCCGGAGAATCCGGGGGTTGCGAGTTGCACTGCCGCGCTCTACTAGCGCGCTCTAGTGGGAGTACGATGACCTCTGTTCAAATGTCATGTCAATAGGTTGTTGCCGCGAGATTTCGTGAGCGGCCGGCGCAGTGGGGAGCACGGAAGGATGGGTTCACACGTGGACGGGTCGGGGAAGCAGCGCCCCACCATGGCGGATGTGGCCGTGCAGGCCGGAGTGTCCCGGGCGCTGGTCTCGATCGTCTTTCGCAACCAGCCGGGAGCGAGCGACGACACCCGCGAGCGTGTGCTGCGCATCGCCGACGAGATCGGCTACCACCCCGACAGCGCGGCCCGGCTCCTGGCCCGCGGCCGCAGTCGCACGCTCGGTGTGATGCTCACCGTCCACCAGCCCTTCGAGGCGGACCTGGTCGAGGGCATCTACCCGGAGGCCGAACGCCTGGGCTACGAGGTCCTGTTGTCCGCGAACGCTCCGGGCCGCGACGAGGCCAAAGCGGTGGAGGCCCTGCTCAGCCACCGCTGCGGCGCGCTCATCCTGCTCGGCCCGGGCGCGGAAGCCGCCGCCCTGGACGACCTCGGGCGGCGCACGGTCACGGTCTCGGTGGGCCGGCGCGTGTCCGGTGTGCACGTCGACAGTGTGCACACGGCCGAGAGCAAGGGCGTGCGCCAGGCCATGGACCACCTCGTCGAGCTGGGACACCGGCGCATCGTGCACGTCGACGGCGGGCGCCAGTCGGGCTCGGCGGAGCGCCGCCGCGCCTATCGCGCCGCGATGCGCCGGCACGGTCTCGGCGACGAGATCCGGGTCATCCCGGGAGCGCACGACGAGGACGCGGGCATCGGGGCCGGCCGTGCGCTGCTCGCCGAGCGCGACCGGGGATCGTCCCTGCCGACGGCGATCCTCGCGGGCAACGACCGTTGCGCCATGGGCCTGTTGATGACGTTCACCCGGGCAGGCGTCGAGGTTCCGGACCAGGTGTCGGTCGTCGGCTATGACGACAGCCACCTGTCACATGTGATGCCCGTCGGCCTGACGACGGTCCGTCAGGACGCGCCGCTCATGGCCGAGTACGCCGTACGGTTCGCCGTGGAGCGACTGGAGGACGCGGCGCTCAAGCCCCGCGAGGCGGTACTGGACCCGAAACTGGTGGTCCGGGGAACCAGCGGTCCGCCTCGGAAGGAGTGAGGCGGGACGCTCCGACGACTCCCTCCGCGTTCCTCGCCGCGGAAGGGCCGTTCGGCCCTTGTCGCCGGTCGGGCGTACTGACTTCACTGATTGCCGCAGCGCCGCACCAGCCGTAGCTCCCGGAACCTGTCCGTCGTCTGCGGGAAGAAGAAGCAGAACACCATGAAGGCCACCGCGATGGCCGACTGGCGTGGCCGCATGTTGTGGACCGATGCCTCGCGACCTGGACGTATGCACGACGCCACGACCGCCCGCAACGAGGGCATCGCCATCTGCTTCCAGCACTTTCCCGACGCCGAGGTCCTCCTGGACGACGGCTACCTCGGCCTGAGCCGCGACCACCGCGGACAAGCCATCACCCCGCCCAGAAATCCGCGACCGGGAGGACTGCCCGTCAGAGCCGAACAGCGGGAACGCGAGCGCCACCGGCACTCATCCGAGTGCATCACCGTCGAACACGCCCTCGCCCGGACGGCTGGCATGGCATGCACCTGCACGCACGCGTCCACGGCGATCGGCGCCTGTACGACCCGAACGGTTTCTCAGACCGTGGCCTTTTCAGTGACCTGCGGCGGTTCGAGCACCGACGGCGTGTCGGTGCGGGTGGCGCGGATTGCAGCGAGGGTGAGCAGCGGCACCAGGCCGAGTCCGACCATGATCATGCCCACCAGGGCCGGACCGGTCAGGCCCAGTGAGGAGTCCAGTGCGATGCCGGCGATGAGGGAGCCGCCCGCGATGCCGACGTTGAAGGCCGAGGCGGACAGCGCGTAGGCGAGGGTGGGGGCGTTGCTCGCGAAGCGTACGGCCAGAGTGGTGGAGACCGGCGGTATCGACTGGCCGGCCAGGCCCATGAGGACCAGCAGTACGACGGTGGCCACCGGGTGGGTGGACAGCGAAGTCTGCAGTAGGACCAGGGCCAGGAAGGCGAGCAGGGCCGCACCGATCAGTGAGGCCAGTGGCGCGCGGTCGCCGAGGCGTCCGCCGATGTTCGTGCCGATCAGGGCGCCGATGCCGTATCCGACGAGGATCAGGGAGACGGCGCCGGTGGGGACGCCGGACCGGTCGGTGAGCAGCGGTGCGACGTAGGAGTAGACGGCCATGACCCCGCCCAGCAGCAGCACGCCCGCGGCCCATGCGAGCCAGAAACGGCCTGAGCGCAGCGCCGCGAACTGCGACCGTACGGAGGGTGCACCGTCGGTGTGGGACGCGGCGGGGATGTACCGGCCGATGATCAGGGCGACGACGCCGGCGAGGACGGCCAGGGCCCAGAACGCGCCGCGCCAGCCGATGTGGTTGCCGACCAGCGAGCCGAGCGGGACGCCGATCACGGTGGCCAGGCCGATACCGCTGATGATCATGCCCGAAGCGCGGGCACGGGCCGTGGGTACGACGGCGGCGACGGCCACGGCGCCCGCGATCGCCCAGAAAGTGCCGGTGGCGAACGCGGTGATCACACGGGCGATCAGCACGAAGGCGAAGGAGGAGCTGAGTGCGGCCATCACATGGCCGAGAGCGAAGACGGCCAGGGCCAGCACCAGGGTGGACCTTTGGGGCAGTCGCAGCGTGGCGATCGCCATCGTGGGCGCGCCGACGATCATGCCGATGGCGAAGAAGGTGATGAGCAGGCCGCCCTGGGAAACGCTGACCCCGAGATCGGCGGCCATCTCGGGCAGGATGCCGGCGACGATGAACTCGGTGGTGCCCATCAGGAACGTGCCGAGCGTCAACAGCCAGACGACGAACGGCAGCTTGGCGGATTGCTTCGCGGAAGAGGACATCAGTGCGTGGAACCTTCGGGGAGGTAAGGGGAGGGAAGTGGAGGGAAATCGTTCGAAGAAGAGGCCCGGGGTTTGGGGCAGGGGGCCGGTCCGAAGACCGGCCCCCTGGTTCGCGGGCAGGTCAGGTACCCGAGGGGCAATTGCTTGCGCCCGTCGAGGCCTGGAGTTACCTGAAGAAGGCGGTGAGTTCCCGCACGATGTCGTGGGGGCGTTCCTCAGCGAGGTAGTGACCCGCCCCCTGCAACTCGACGTAGCGTGCGTCTGCCGCCAGTCCCTCCATCTGTGCAAGAAGGAGCTCGTAGTACTTGCCACCGATTCCGAGCAGGGGCATGGTCAGTACCGGGTAGTCCTTCAGATCGGCTATGTCCTGCTGGAAGGTCTGGTACCAGCCGTTTCCTCCGCGGATCGCATCCGGCGTGTCGTACGCGGCGGCGTAAACGGCTCGGGTTTCCTCGCTGAAGGCTTTGGGGTCCCCGCCCTGGAAGTCGATCAGCCAGTCGACGATGAACCGGAACCGCCCCTCGAGGAGTTGCTCGGGCAACTGGTCGAGCACGTTGAAGGCGAACCACCACGGTGCCGGTTGGCCCGGCTGGGGCAGCATGCGTATGTCGTTGAATACCTCGGTGGGATGTCCGGCCTCCCACAAAGCGACCTTCCGGGTCGCTTCGGGGTGGTTCGCGGCGAAGCTGTGGGCCACCATCGAACCGATGTCTTCGCCTGCGATATAGGCCTGGCTGTGTCCGAGGGTGCGGACCAGCTCGTAGATGTCTCGGGCCATGGTCTTCTTGTCGTACCCGCCCGCAGGCTTGTCGGAGTCGCCCATGCCGCGCAAGTCCGGGGCAATCACCTGGTAGTGCCGCGCCAGTGCCGGCATGATCTTGTGAAACTGGTACCAGGTGCGTGGCCACCCGGGGAGCAGGACGAGGGGGTCGCCCTGGCCTCCGATGACATAGTGCAGCCGCGTGCCGTTGACTTCAGTGAAGCGGCTTGTGAAACCTTTGAGCATCGGTGCCCTTGGTGTCTGGGTCCTCGGGGCGGCAGCTGCGGTGCCGGCCGACAGGCCGAGCAGGGCCGCAGCGCCAGCACCCGCGGTGACGCCGAGCATGTTGCGTCTGCCAAGCCGGTGGAAGGGCTCGGAGTCGTCGGACTTCTTGAGGCTCATATCAACAATTCCTTCGCGTTTCAGGTGCTTTCGCCATGTTCGATTGCCATGGAGTGGCAGTGCGCAGACGGTTGTCTCGGCAGGTGGGCGTATCCGCCGCACCCCTCAGTGGGAACTAGGCCTGAATGCCGTCGACTTGGCACTCGCCACTGGCGCCGACGGCCGCCTCGACATCACTCCGCCCGTGCTGGCGCCCATGCCCTCCGCACACTTCGAGCATTGATCGGTACCGATCGGTACCGATCGACACGGAGGGGACTGTAGCACTTTCGCACCGATCGGTACAGAAAGGATGGCGAGTCGGCCGAGCCGCAGCGGAAGCCTGGAAGTCCACGATCGGCACCCTGGCCGAACGCGCCCCCGCTATGTGGGCCCACCCGCCAACAACATCTGGCCGTCGTCGCGTCGCCAATCAACTCGACCGCCGCCCACGCAAAACGCTCGGCTGGGAAGCTCCAACCGGGCGCTTGCATGAACTGCTCGCGGTCAAGGCTCGACCGTTCATGAGTCCCGGTGAGCCCCGCGGGGTGAGTCGGCGTCCCTCGCCCCCCCCGTACCGCGCCGCCCAGGCTCTCCGTGAGGGGGCCGGTGCCGGTGACGATCAGGGCGCCGAGCGACAACTCGGCCTCCGGCAGGTCGGGGCGAAGTCGTCTATGCGGTTCTGCTCTGTTTCGCCTGAAGGCTCGGGCGCTTCCGCTTCCGCGGGCTCGCCGCGGCCGACCGTCATGGACCAGTGCACCGATGAGGGGTCGAGGAGTGACACGGTGCCCTTCTTCTCCACACCCTCGGCGCCGACCTGGTTGTAGGTGGTGCTTGCTTCACCATCGACGCAGTTCAGCGGGAAGCCGACGTTCACCGGCTTTACGGAGACCTTGATCTCCCCTTCGTCCTGGCATCGGACGGCGACAATCGGGGCATCGCCCTTCTTGCCCGCACTGAATTCGAAGGTGCCGCCACCACGGGTTGCGCCTTGGCGGCCGGCGACAGTCCCGGTGTCGTCCGACTCGGGCGGGGACTTCACCGAGTCCTGCTCAGGACTGGGGCCGCTGCGGGCGCGGATGAGCTGGGCGTCGCCGGCTCTGGAGTACTTGCGGCGTCCGTCTTGTCGGCGGTGCAGGCAACTCCGAGAAAGGCCAGGTAGTTACGGGGGTTTCGCTCGTAGCGGGCGCCGAGTCTGCGGTAGCCGGACAGCCGGCTCATGGTTCGCTCGATGACCCAACGGCTCCAGGAGGGATATCGGCGGGCCTGGTGTTCATCGAGCCCGGCCAGGCCCTTCTCGGTCTGGAAGGTTTTCTCGATCCGCCACCGTGAGCCGGCCGTCTTGACCAGGGCGTGCAGCGGGACCGGTACGCTGGTCAGAGGTCCAGGAGCGCGGGATGTACAACCCCCAATCCACCGCCGCGTGCCCGCGGGCGACGGCGTGGACCAGATGGACGGCAACCCGGGAGTTCCCGATCCGGTCGGCAGTGCCGGTGCATTGGTGCTGCAGCCCGACCGTGCGGGTGCCCTTCTTAGCGTCGCTGGTCTCGTCCACGACCAGCACCGCAGAATCGTCATGGAGATGTTCCACGACGTACTCGCGCACGTCGTCGCGCACGGCATCGGCGTCCCAGGACGCCCGGCACAACGGATGCCGCATGCCGTGCGGGGCTTTCTCCCCGGCCTACTCCGCGATTGTCCAGCAGCTCTCGCGCGGCAGGTCCGACATCAGGCCCAGCACCAACCGCGCGGTTCGCAAACGGGGTTCGACCCGGGCGAACCGGCCCGCGATACGGCCCATGGCCGCCTCGAACGCTTCTCGCCAACGGCCGGGATCCATACTGCGACCTGCGGCCACCGCCTCCTCGTATGTCTTTACAAACAATGATTATCATCGGTGGTCGTACTCGTGCCCGCCCCGACCGGCAAGATGCCGGGTCTTGGTCTGAGCGCCGGCTCTGGAGTTGAATCAGCCGATGAACATGTCTCCCAAGAGATCCGCATGCCCCTCGACGAGGTCGTCGCAGTCCTGCAGGACCTGAACGAGTTCGTGGTCTCCCTCGACCGGCTCGGATCCCGATAGGCATCCGGAAGTGCCGACGAACGCACCGTCGGCAAGTTCATCGACGACTGGGATGTCGCCCGGAGATCGGCCCGTGCCCGGCGCGTTATCAGTGTCGCGCTGGATGCGCAGCTGAGCGAGGAAGACAACGCCGAGATCGACACCCTGTGCGGCCAGGGCCGTTTCTACGGCAGCCCCTCCACTGATCAGTTCGCCTGACTCCACGGCGTAAGAACGGTTCCCCGGCTCGGCATTCATGTCCGCGTCGGCGGCGTCGATGTCCCCCTCTCCGCAGCCTCGGCGTACGTGTTCCGTCGCGCCGGACAACCGGCTGTTCGCTCCCCGTCACCCACTTTCTGCTCATGAGAGCAAAAAAACCAGCATGTGTTGCCGTGAAGTTAATTCTGGACCTACTGTCCGTCGCCAGGACCACATCAGGAGGCCCATATGCGTACCAAGCGCATCTTCGGGATCTTTATCACGGCATCCACTCTTGTATCGCTCACCGCGTGCTCCGTCTCGACCACCCCGGGCGGCTCGGACAGCAGTGGCAAGAAGGCGGCCTCGGACGGCCTGTCCATCGGCTTCAGCCAGGCCACCCAGCAGTCGCCGTTCTACGTGCAGCTGCGCACCGGCGCCGAACAGGCCGCCGAGAAGGCCGGCGCCAAGCTCAGCTTCGCCGACGCGGGCGACGACGTGACGAAGCAGAACAACGACATCCAGGACCTCATCACCCGTGGTGTCGACGTGCTGCTGGTCAACCCCGTCGACCCCAAGGGCGTCAAGGCGGGACTGGCCGCAGCCAAGGCAGCGGGTGTCCCGGTCGTCACCGTCGACCGCCCGGTACCCTCCGGCGCCGTCGCGCACGTCGGTCGCGACAACAAGGAGATGGGCCGGCTCGTCGGCGCCGAGGTCGTCAAGGCCCTGGGCGCCAAGGGCGGCAAGGTCATCGAGATCAAGGGAGACGCGGGCGGTGCCGTCGCCCGCGACCGCAGCGCCGGGTTCCATGAGGCCGTGGCCGCCAACAGCAAGATCAAGATCGTGTCGGGGCCGTACTGCGACTACATACGCGCCAAGGCCGTCACCGCCATGCAGGACCTCGTCCAGACCAACCCCGACGTCAAGGCCGTCTACGCGCACAACGACGACATGGCCCTCGGCGCGCTCCAGGTGCTGAAAGAGAACAACCGCACCGACGTCAAGGTCGCCGGTGTCGACGGACTGATGGAGGCCGTGAAGTCCATCGCCGCCGACGGCCCCTACATCGCGACCGCGCTCAACGACCCGATCTCGCTCGGCGCCACCGCCGTGCGGACCGCGCTGGACGCCGAGAAGGGCAAGAAGGTCTCCGCCGAGGTCGACGCCGGAACCGGTCTGATCGACACGGGTAACGCCGCCACGTACAGCGGCTCCACCACGTTCGCCCTGGCGGACAAGAAGTAGCCCCGAGCAGTACGCCGCAGACCGGAACCGGTCCGCCCCACCCGAGAGAGCGATACGAAAATGCCGCGAACCATGCGAGCCGCCCTGCTGCACGCCCCGGGCGACATCCGCGTCGAGGAGGTGCCCGTACCGGTGCCCGCGCCCGGGGAGGCGCTCGTCCGTGTCGCCGCGTGCGGGGTCTGCGGCTCCGACATACCCAGGATGCTGCGCCCCGGAGGGGCCTACCACCTCCCGCTGATCTGCGGCCACGAGTTCTCCGGACACGTGGTGGCGCTCGGCGCGGAGCTCGCGGCGGCAGGCACGGTCAAGGAGGGCGACCTCGTGGCCGTCCCGCCGCTGATTCCCTGCCGCCGCTGCACCCCTTGTGCCCAGGGCCACTTCAGTCTCTGCGAGGACTACGACTACTTCGGCAGCCGGCGGGCCGGTGCCTACGCCGAGTACGTGACCGTCCCCGAGGGCAACCTGATGGTGCTGCCGGCTCACCTCGACCCGCGTGCCGCGGCGATGCTCGACCCGGCCGCCATCGCCCTGCACGCCATCTGGCGCACCAAGCTGCGCACCGGTCACCGGGTCGCTGTCGTCGGCGCGGGCCCCATCGGTCTGTTCGCCGTCCAGTGGGCCCTGCTCGCCGGCGCGCAGGAGGTGCTCTCCATCGACGTCAGCGAGGAGAAGGCCGCGATGGCCCTGGAGGCCGGCGCCACCCACACCGCCACCACCGCCGAGCAGGCCACCGAGCTGGCCGGCCAGGGCTACGACGTCATCATCGAGTCCGCCGGCGTGCCGGCCACCGCCGACCAGGCGGTCTCCCTCGCCGCCCGGCACGGGCAGGCCGTCTTCATCGGCATCCCGCACGACCCCGTCGTCCTGCCCAAGGCCACCTTCAGCAACTTCCTGCGCCGCGAGGTCACCCTGCACGGCGCCTGGAACTCCTTCTCCGCGCCGTTCCCCGGCGACGAGTGGCGCACCGCCGCGCGTGCCATGGGCGACGGCAGCCTCCGCTGGAAGTTCATGATCACGCACGAACTGGGCCTCGACGACGTCTCCGCCACCCTGCACCAGCTCGGAGAGCGGTCCGTCTTCAGCTCGAAGGTCCTCTTCCTGCCGAACGGAGACCGTCCATGAGCGCGCTTCTCGCCATCGACCTGGGCACCGAGAGCGCCCGGGTGGCCGTCTACAGCGCCGAGGGCGCGGAACTCGGGCTGAGCCAGAGCGGCTACCCCACCTCCTTCCCGCACCCGGGCTGGGCCGAGCAGAATCCCGAGGACTGGTGGAGCGCCGTGGTCACCGCGACGCGCGCGGCCCTCTCCGAGGCAGGCTCGCCCCCGGTGGCCGGCGTCGCCGTCGCCACCACCGCGTCCACCGTCGCCGTACTGGACGAGGCCGGACGGCCGCTGCGCCCCGCACTGCTGTGGATGGACAGCCGGGCCAGCGCGGAGTCCGCGCTGACCGCGGCGTCGGACCATCCGGTCCTGCGGTACGCGGGCGGCTCCGACGCGGTCGAGTGGCTCGTGCCGAAGGCCATGTGGCTGGCCCGGCACCAGCCGGACGTCTACCGCGCCGCCGCTCACATCACCGAGGCGGTCGACTACCTCGTCTGGCGCCTCACCGGCGAGTGGACCGGCTCGCGGATGAACGCCGTCTGCAAGTGGAACTACGACCCGCGCGGCGCCGGGCTCCCCGACGACCTCTACGCGGACCTGGGTGTCCCCGACCTCCGTGACAAGCTCCCCGGCCGGATCGTCCCGGTCGGCGGCCTCGTCGCCCCCGTGCGGCCCGGTGTCCGCGACGAACTCGGCCTCACCGGCGAGGCGATGGTCGGCGCCGGCGGCATCGACGCCCACCTGTCCCTGCTCGCCGTCGGCGGCGCGCGGACCGGCCGGGTGTCGGTCGTCAGCGGCACCTCCACCGCCTTCGTCACGGAGATTGACGAACCCGTCTTCCCGCCCACCGTCTGGGGGCCCTACCCGGACGCCCTCAACACCGGCCGGTGGCTGGTCGAGGGAGGACAGGTCACCTCGGGGTCCGTGCTCACCTGGGCCGGTGAACAGCTCCTGGGCCGGCCCCGCGCGGAACTGCCCGCACTCATCAAGGAGGCCGCGGCCCTGCCGCCCGGCGCGCACGGGCTGATGGTCCTCGACTACTTCATGGGCAACCGCACGCCGCTGCGCGACCCGCGGCTGCGCGGCGCCGTTCTCGGACTGACCCTCGGCAGCCGTCCCGAGGAGGTCTACCGGGCCGCCGTCGAAGGCGTCGCCTACGGCACCCGGCAAGTCCTCGACTCGTTCGTCGACGGCGGCGTACCCGTCGAGGAGGTCTTCGTCTCCGGAGGCATCCGGCACAACCCGCTGTGGCTGCGCACCACCGCGGACGTCCTCGGCCGCCCGCTGCTGCTGGTCGCCGAGGGCAACCTCACCCTGCGGGCCTGCGCGGTCGCCGCCGCCACCGGAGCCGGCCAGGCCGCCTCCCTCGCCCGGGCAGCCGCGGGCTTCGCCCCCCGAGTGACGGTCATCGAACCGGACTCGTCCCACCGCGCGGCCTACGAACAGGGATACGCGGAATACCGGGCCGCCACCGAGGCCACCCGCGAGATCGCCCACCGGCTCAGCGCACCGGACCGCCACACCGGCTGACCCGGCCGTCGGACAAGGAGGTCCGGATGACCAACATCGAGGACGAGGCCCTGCTCTACCAGGTCGCCTCCCTGTACTACGAACAGAACCGCACCCAGGAACAGATCGGCGAGGAACTCCACTTCACCCGCTGGAAGGTGGGCCGGCTGCTCGCCGAGGCCCGGGACGCGGGGATCGTACGCATCGAGGTCGTCCACCCCAAGGCCCGTATGCGGAGCCTGGAGGAACGACTGCGCGACGTCTTCGGGCTGCGTGACGCCGTCGTGGTCGCCGGCGACCGCGCGGACGACGAACGGCTGCGCGCCAGGGTGGCCGAGGCCGGCGCCGACTACCTCGCCCGGCTCCAGCCGGCCCCGCGCCAACTGGGCGTCTCCTGGGGCCGCACCCTCGACCTGCTCGCCGCCCGCCTCCACCCCGGCTGGGCGACCGGTGTCCACGTCGTCCAGATCAACGGCGGACTCAGCCGCTCCCGCACCCCCACCTCCGCCCAGGACATGGCGGGTCGGATCGCCCACCTGGCACAGGGCACCCTCAGCGTCCTGCCGGTGCCGTCCATCGTGGAGCAGGAGACCACCCGGCGGCTCCTGGAGCAGGACAGCGCGGTCGCCGACGTCCTGGACCAGGCGGCCGCCGCGGACACCGTGCTCTTCAGCCCCGGCGGCATAGGAGCCGACTCGGTGCTGGTCAGCTCCGGATACCTGACCGCCGACGACCTGGCGTCCCTGGCCGCCGCCGGAGCCGTCGGCGACGTCGCGGGCCGCTTCATCGACGCCCGGGGAGCCATCGTCGACCAGCCGCTCGACGACCGCACCCTGGGGCTCCCGCTGGAACACCTGCGCAACAGCGCCGTCTCCGTGGCCGTCGTCTCGGGCACCGCGAAGCACGCCGTGTGCGCGGCCGTGGTCTCCAGCGGCCTGTGCAACACCCTCGTCACCGACCAGCACACCGCGTCCCACCTGCTCGGCACACACCAGCGGGAGGAGCTGTGAGCGCAAAGAGCCAGAAAGGAGGAGCCGTGAGCCCTCACGACACCGGTGCCCGGCAGGCCGCCCCGGACACACCGCGGCTGGTCATGCGCGGCATCGTCAAGCGATTCCCCGGCACCCTCGCCAACGACGGCGCCGACCTGGTCGTGCGCCCCGGTGAGGTCCACTGCCTGCTCGGTGAGAACGGCGCGGGCAAGAGCACCCTGATGAAGATCCTGGCCGGTTCCTACCGGCCGGACGCGGGCGAGATCCTGCTCGACGGCGAACCGGTCACCCTGGCCGGCCCCCAGGCGGGACTGGCCGCCGGCATCGCCGTCATCTACCAGGAACTGGACCTCGTACCCGACCTGACGGTCGCCCAGAACCTGCTGCTCGGCCACGCCCCGTCCTGGGGTCCCGTCGTACGCCGCAAGGAGCGCGCCGAACTGGCCCGGGCCGCCGTCGCCCGGGTCGGCGGGGACTTCTCCGTCCACACCCCTGTCCGGGACCTGCCCATCGCGGCGCAGCAGCTCACCGCGATCGCCAGGGCGCTCACGGCCGACGCCCGGCTCATCGTCATGGACGAGCCCTCCGCCACCCTCGGCGAGAGCGATCTGCGCACGGTGTTCCAAGTGATCCGCTCCCTCACCGCACAGGGCCGCTCCGTCATCTACATCTCGCACCGCCTGGACGAGGTCATGGAGATCGGCGACCGCGCCACCGTGATGCGCGACGGCCGCTCGGTCGCCGTCAGGGATCTCGCCACCACGACGGCGGACGAACTGGTCGCCGACATGATCGGCGAGAACCGGGAACTCGTCAGCACCACCGACCGGCCCAGGCCCGACGGCCCGCCCCTCCTGGAGATACGTTCCGCCACAAGCCCCGGACTGATCGACATCAAGGACATCGAGGTCCGGGCGGGCGAGATCGTCGGCCTCGCGGGGCTCGGCGGCGCCGGCCGCACCACCCTCCTCAAAGCCCTGTTCGCGGACACCCGGGCCACCGTCTCCGTGGCCGTCGACGGCAAGGTCCTGCGGCTGAGCAGCCCCGCCGCCGCCGTACGGGCCGGTCTGGCCCTGGTCCCGGAGAGCCGCAAGGAACAAGGGCTGATGCTGGACCTGTCCGTCGCCCGGAACGCCGCCGTCACCGCACTGAACCGCCCGCCCTGGCTGTTCCCCCGACGCCTCGGCCGCCGGCTCGCCTCCCCCGTCATCACCGATCTCGGCGTGCGGTGCTCCTCACCGGACCAGCCCGTCGGCAAGCTCTCCGGCGGCAACCAGCAGAAGGTCGTACTGGCCAAGTGGATCACCAGGGGCGACATACGGGTCCTGCTGCTCGACGAACCCACCCGAGGTCTGGACGTGGGCGCCAAGGCCGATCTCTACCGCCAGGTCCGCCACCTCGCCGACCAGGGCGTGGCCGTCCTGCTGGCCAGCAGCGAACTGAGCGAACTGACCGCCAACGCCGACCGCGTCTGGGTCCTGCACGAAGGCCGCAACGTGGCCTGCTTCGACCCCCGCACCACCGACGAGAGCACCATCGCGCACACCGTCATCACCGGTGCGACACCCACCAGAGCGACATCCCCTGGAGCACCCTCATGAGCACATCCACCACGGTGGCCGACCCGAAATCGGCCCCCGGCGACAGGAGTCCGCGGCCCCCCTCGCCCCGGTGGCGGGGCGCCGACCTCATCGTCAGGTTCAACCTGGTACTGGTCTTCCTGGCCCTGTGCGTGGTGGCGAGCCTGCTCGCCCCCGAGTTCCTCACCGTCCGCAACATGTCCAACCTGCTGCAGCAGTCCGCGCTCACGGGCATCGTCGCCGTCGGCATGACGCTCGTCATCCTCACCGCCGGGATCGACCTGTCGGTGGGGAGCGTCGCCGCCTTCGGCGGCATGACCGTCGCCCTGCTGATCGACCACGACATCAACTTCGTGCTGGCCATCGTGGTGAGCCTGGCCGCGGGAGCCGCCTTCGGTGCCCTGATGGGCGGGCTCTCCGCCTACCTCTCGCTGCCCGCGTTCATGACCACCCTCGCCGGACTCACCGCCATCCGCGGTCTGACCTACCTGCTGACCGACGGCGAGCCGGCCGGGGGCGAGATCCCGCACGCCTTCCAGCTCCTCGGCGGCGGATTCGTCGGGTACGTACCCATCGTCGGCCTGATCTTCGTCGCCGTCGCCGTCGCTGCCGGGCTGCTGCTGCGCGGGACGACGTTCGGCGAGTACATCTACGCCGTGGGCAGCAACAAGGAAGCCGCCCGCCTCTCCGGACTGCCGGTGCGCGGCGTGATCACCGCGGTCTTCGCCCTCTCCGGCGCGCTCTCCGCCCTCGCCGGGGTCCTGCTCACCTCACGGCTCACCATCGGACAGCCCACCGCGTTCAACGGCCTCGAACTGGACGCCATCGCCGCCGTCGTCCTCGGCGGCACCAACCTCTTCGGCGGACGCGGCGGCGTCATGGGCACCTTCGTCGCCGTGCTGCTTCTGTCCGTGCTGCGCAACCTCTGCAATCTGATGGGTCTCGGTTCGTTCTTCCAGATGGTCGTCACCGGACTGATCCTCGTGGTCGCGCTCATCCTCAACATGCTCATAGAGAAGCGAGGTTCCCGTGCCTGACACCGCCGGCCCCGCCACCGAGGCACCCCCGGCCCCCGCGAACAGCAACGCCGCGCTGCGTGCCCTCCTGGACTCTCTGCCTGGCGTCGACGAGGCGGGCGTCCACGCCCGTGTGGCCGACCTGGCGACCCGCTCGATCAAGACGACCGCCAAGGCCCGCGCCATCGACCTGGCCATCCGCATGGTCGACCTGACGACCCTGGAGGGCGCGGACACCCCCGGCAAGGTGCGGGCCCTGTGCACGAAGGCCCTGCTCCCTGACCCCACCGACCGCACGGTTCCGCCGGTGGCCGCCGTCTGTGTCTACCCGGACCTCGTCCGCGTCGCGGTAAGCGCCCTGGAGCCGACCCCGGTGGGCGTCGCGTCCGTCGCCTCCGCCTTCCCTGCGGGCCGCGCACCGCTCGACGTCCGTCTCCTCGACACCCGGCACGCGGTCGCCGACGGCGCCACCGAGATCGACATGGTGATCGACCGGGGAGCCTTCCTCGCCGGGGACTACCGCAAGGTGTACGACGAGATCGTCGCCGTCAAGGAGGCCTGCCACCGGCCGGACGGCCCGGCGGCCCATCTGAAGGTCATCCTGGAGACCGGCGAACTGGCCACGTACGACGCCGTGCGCCGCGCCTCATGGCTGGCCATGCACGCCGGGGCCGACTTCATCAAGACGTCCACCGGCAAGGTCGCGCCCGCCGCGACCCCCGCCGTCACCCTGATCATGCTCCAGGCGGTCCGTGACTTCCGGGCCGCGACCGGCCGCCAGGTCGGGGTCAAACCCGCCGGCGGGATCCGCACCACCAAGGACGCCCTGCGCAACCTCGTGATGGTCAACGAGACGGCAGGGCCCGACTGGCTCGACCCGCGCTGGTTCCGCATCGGTGCCTCCAGCCTGCTCAACGATCTGCTGATGCAGCGGGCGAAGCTGACGACCGGCACGTACCCCGGTCCCGACTACTACTCAGCGGACTGAAAGGGATCGAGTACGCATGTCCGACCGTCCCACGCCCCACACCGTCCCCGCCCCGCAGGACTCCGGAACCGGAGCCCTCCTCTACGCTCCCGCACCCGAATCGAGGGCCGTCGTCTCCCTGCGGCCCTCCTACGGACTCTTCGTCGACGGCGAGTTCACCGAGCCCGGCGAACAGACCCTCGTCAGCGTCAACCCGGCCGACGAGGAGAAGCTCGCCGAGGTGAGCGTCGCCACCGAGGCCGACCTGGACCGCGCCGTCGCCGCGGCCCGCCGCGCCTACGACGGCGTGTGGTCCCGGACGAGCCCCTCCGAGCGCGGCAAGTACCTCTACCGGATCAGCCGGATCATCCAGGACCGGGCCCGCGAACTCGCCGTGCTGGAGTCCCTCGACAACGGCAAGCCCATCAAGGAGACCCGGGACGTCGACATCCCCCTGGCTGCCGCGCACTTCTTCTACTACGCGGGCTGGGCCGACAAACTCCCCTTCGCCTCGCCGGGCGTCCCCGCCCCGCGGCCGCTCGGCGTCGCGGCCCAGGTCATCCCGTGGAACTTCCCGCTGCTGATGCTCGCCTGGAAGATCGCCCCGGCGCTCGCGGCGGGCAACACCGTGGTCCTCAAGCCCGCCGAGACCACTCCGCTGACCGCCCTGGTCTTCGCCGAGATCTGCCAAGAGGCCGAACTGCCGCCCGGCGTAGTCAACATCGTCACCGGTGCGGGTGCCACCGGCCGGGCGCTCGTCGCCCACCCCGGCGTGGACAAGGTGGCGTTCACCGGCTCCACCGACGTGGGCCGGGAGATCGCCAGGACCGTCGCCGGCACGTCCAAGCGGGTCACCCTCGAACTCGGCGGCAAGGGCGCGAACATCGTCTATGCCGACGCGGCGCTCGACCAGGCGGTGGAAGGGATCGTTACGGGGATCTTCTTCAACCAGGGGCACGTGTGCTGCGCCGGGTCCCGGCTGCTGGTCCAGGAGTCCGTCGCCGAGGAGGTGCTGCACCGGCTCAAGGAACGGGTGGCCCTGCTGAGGCTCGGCGACCCGCTGGACAAGAACACCGACATCGGCGCCGTCAACTCCGCCGCCCAGCTCGCCCGTATCCAGGACCTCGCCCGGGCCGGCCGGGACGAGGGAGGCGAGCAGTGGTCCCCGTCCTGCGAACTGCCCTCCCGGGGCTACTGGTTCGCGCCCACCGTGTTCACCGGGATCACCCAGGCACACCGGATCGCCCGTGAGGAGATCTTCGGCCCGGTGCTCTCCGTCCTGACCTTCCGCACCCCGGAAGAGGCCGTCGAGAAGGCCAACAACACCCCCTACGGTCTCTCCGCGGGCATCTGGACGGAGAAGGCGAGCAGGATCCCCTGGACCGCGAACCGGCTGCGCGCCGGGGTGGTCTGGTCCAACACGTTCAACAAGTTCGACCCCACGAGCCCCTTCGGCGGCTACCGCGAGTCCGGTTACGGGCGCGAGGGCGGACGGCACGGACTGGAGGCGTACCTCAATGGCTGACACGGTCACGGCACTCGACCCCGCACCGACGGCTCCGCAGTCCCGGCGGCTGCCGGTGCGCAAGACCTACAAGCTCTACCTCGGCGGCGCCTTCCCCCGCTCCGAGTCGGGCAGGAGCATCCCCGTGACCTCATCGGACGGCGCCCACCTGGCCAACGCCGCGCTCGCCTCACGCAAGGACGCCAGGGACGCCGTCGTCGCGGCGCGTTCCGCGTTCGGTCCCTGGGCCTCGCGCACGGCCCAGCTCCGGGGCCAGATCCTCTACCGGATCGCCGAGATGATGGAGGGCCGCCGCGCCCACTTCGTCCAGGAGACCGTCGACGCGCAGGGCCTCGACGAGGCGGCGGCCCAGGAGGTCGTCTCCGCCGCGATCGACCGCTGGGTCTACTACGCGGGCTGGACCGACAAGATCGCGCAGGTCCTGGGCGGCGGCAACCCGGTGTCGGGCCCTTACGAGAACACCTCGTCCCCCGAACCCACCGGCGTCGTAGCGGTCCTCGCCCCTCAGGACTCACCGCTGCTCGGGCTGGTCTCGGTCGTCGCCCCGGTGATCGCCGCGGGCAACACCGCGGTCGTGGTGGCGAGCGAACGCGCCCCGCTTCCCGCCGTCACCCTCGCCGAAGCACTCGCCACCTCCGACCTGCCCGGCGGGGTCGTCAACATCCTCACCGGCCGCACCGCAGAGATCGCCCCGACCCTGGCCGCGCACGCCGACGTCAACGCGCTCGACCTGGCCGGAGCGGGAGACCTCGCCGCACAGCTGGAGACCGCGGCGGCGGCCACCCTCACCCGGGTGCTCCGCCCGGCACCGTCCCCGGACTGGAACGCGCTGCCGGGCCTCGCCCGTATCACCCCGTTCCTGGAGACGAAGACCGTCTGGCGGACCGTCGGCCGCTGAACAGCCCGAGGTGTGCTGTACCGCGGGCCCGGCCCGCGGTACAGCACACCGACCGCCGCCCGGCCCGGTCCGGCGGTCAGCGCGGTGTCAGCGGGTGACCATGAGCTTGCGGACGCCGTAGTTGGTGCCGGTGAAGTCCATCGGGACCTCTTCCAGCGGGGTGGCGAGCCGCAGGTCGGGGAAGCGCTGGAAGAGCTTGGGCAGGACGGTCTTCAGTTCGGCGCGGGCGACGTTCTGGCCGAGGCAGGCGTGGACGCCGTACCCGAAGCCGATGTGGCGGGCCATCTTGCGGTCGATGTCCAGGGTGTCGGGGTCCTGGAAGGCACGGGGGTCGCGGTTGGCGGCGTTCATCGCGACCACGACCAGTTCGCCCTTCTTGATGTGCGCTCCGCCGAGTTCGAGGTCCTCCTTGGCCACCCGGCCCAGGCCGAACTGCACGATGGTCAGGTAGCGCATCAGCTCCTCGACGGCCGTCCCGATCTTCTCGGGGTGTTCCGTCAGCTCCTTGCGCTGTTCGTCGTGCGTGAGCAGCGTGAGCGTGGACAGCCCCATCATGGCGGCCGTGGTGTCGTGGCCGGCGAACAGCAGCAGCACACCGAGGCCGATCAGCTGCCGCTCGGTCAGCACGGCGTCGTCGCCCTCGGCCTTGTTGACGAGTTCGGCGAGGATGCCGTCGGTGGCTCCGGTGCGGCGCTTGTCGGCGACCAGTCCGGTGATGTAGTCGATCAGCCAGTGCGCGCCCTTGTCGCGTACCTCACGGCTCTTGCCCATGTCCATCAGGTCCACGGTGGCCTCGTGGAAGCCGTCACGGTCCGCGTAGGGCACGCCGAGCAGTTCGCAGATCACCAGGCAGGGAATGGGCAGTGCCATGGCCTTGACGAAGTCGAAGGTCTTCGGTCCCGCGGCGATGGCGTCCAGGTGCTCGTCGACAATCTTGTCGATATAGGGCTGGAGCTTGTTCTGTACGGACTTCGGGGTGAAGCGCGCGGTGAGCAGCCGGCGGTAGGCGCCGTGCTCGGGTTCGTCCATCATCACGAACCCCGCGTCGAAGGGCGCGCTCTCGCCCGCCTCGTCGACCTCGCCCTCGGGGGTGTCGTGGCGCGGTCGCCGTGCGCTGAGCCGCGGATCGGTGAAGACCTGGCTGCCCTCCTCGAAGCGGGTGACGATCCAGCCGCTCGAACCGTTGGGGAAGCGGACCTTGACGATGGGCTGCTCCTCGCGCAGCCGGGTGTACTCGGCCGGCGGGTCGAGGGGGCGGTTCGGGCTGCGGTAGACGGGCTGGTCGATGAGAGGCTCGGTCACTTCTGCTCCTGCGCTGTGGGGGAGGGGGCGGCGGTGTGCGCGGCGATGGCGGCCGTGATGCCCGCCTGGGTGGCGGTGGCCTTGCACCAGCCGGTGTAGACGGCCAGGTGGAGTACGGCCTCCCGCAGTTCGTCGGGGGTCAATTCACCGTTGACCAGGCCACCGTTGGCGATGATCTGGATGAGTTCGGGGCGGCCGACCGTGGCGGCGACGCCGAGGGTCAGCAGCCGGCGATCGCGGACGGACAGGCCCTCGCGGCTCCACACCTGCGCGAAGAGGTAGTCGACGGTCTGATCGGTGAAGGGGTCACTGCTGCCCTGGACCGCGCCGCTGAAGCCGGGGCCGTACACCTGGTCCATCATGTCCAGGCCGTACTGGTGCAGATCGCCCTCTGCGGGAGACGGTTCCGCACCCAGTTCCAGCGTCTGACGGGCTCGGGCGCGGACCACTTCGACCAGGGGGACATCGACACCGAGCGTGCCGGCCAGGTCGCGGGCGGCGTCGAGATCCTTGGTCATCAACGGCTCGATCTGCCGGCCGACGGCTTCGGGCAGGGAGCCGTCGGGGCCGTGCATGCGCAGGAGTTGCAGCAGGGTGCGCCCCTCGGGGTCCGCGGTGTCGATGACTTCCGCGAGGCGGGCCGGATCCACCCCCGCGGCGCGCGCCAGTCCGGCGGCCTCGGCGACGGTGCGCCAACTGCCGTACGTGATGATGTTGCGGGCGATCTTGGTGGCCATGCCGGCGCCGGGCGGGCCGCAGTGCACGATCTTCTTGGCCCAGTCGTCCAGCACGGGCATCGCCGCGTCGAGGGTGGCCCGCTCGCCGCCGACGATGGCGACCATGCCGTTCTCGGCGGCCTTGTCGCCCGGTGTGACTCCGCAGTCGAGGAAGCCCACGTCGTGCCGGGCGCACAGGGCTCCCAGCTCGTGCACGACCGGCAGGGCGACGGTGGCCAGCAGGACGACGACCAGCCCCGGATGCGCGGCCGACAGCAGACCTTTCTCCCCGCCGATCACCTCGCGTGCCTGGTCCGCGTCGACGACCGCGACCATCACCACGTCGCTGGCGGCGGCCACGTCGGCAGGGGTGCCCAGGGGGTCCGGGACACCGGCCAGCTTCGCCGAGGCGTCCGGCCGGATGTCGTGGACAGCCGGAACGCGGCCGCTGCGGGCCAGGCTGACGGCCACACCGCCGCCGATCATGCCGAGACCGACCACGCCGGCCCGTAGATTCTGACTGCTCGTCATGCCACGCTCCTCGCTCCGAGTGGGGCCGCGTCGGCCACCTGCGCGCGGTAGCCCCGCAGGGCCCGCATCATGTTGACGCCGACCGCGGCGCAGACCCGGCCGTTCCTGCCGTACAGGGCGACCAGCCTGCGTTCGGCGATGCCGCCCTCGACGACGCGGATCTCGTCGGCGCCCCGGGTACGGCCGTAGATCTGGATCTTGAGGTCGTACTGGTCGGTCCAGACGTACGGGACCGTCTCGAAGGGGGTCGCGTGCTCCGGGCCGGCGAGCACGTTGCGGGCGACGGCCAGGCCCTGTTCGGCGGCGTTCGTACGATGCTCGACGCGGGTCGGCTCACCGGTGAGCGGGTGCGGCCAGGCGGCGACGTCCCCGGCCGCCCAGACCCCGTGGCCGGCGTACAGGGTGGCGTCGCACAGGACGCCGGCCGCGACGGGAACCCCGCTGTCGGCGAGCCACTCCACGTTCGGCTGTGCGCCGATGCCGACCAGTACGGCGTCCGCGGCGACGGTGCGGCCGTCGGCGAGACGAATCCCGGTGGCCCGTCCGCCGGCTGTGAGGACCTGGTCGACCAGGACGCCGGTCACCACGCGTACGCCGTGTTCCACGTGGACGGCGCGAAGCAGGGACCCCAGGTCGTCACCGAGGGCATCGCCCATGGGCTGGGCCGTGTCCGTGACCAGAGTGACCTCGCAGCCCAGCCCTCGGGCCACCGCGGCGGCCTCGGCACCGATGAAGCCGCCGCCGACCACGACCAGGTGCGGTTCGGTGGCCAGTTCCTCGCGCAGGGCGAGGGCGTCCTCCAGGGTGCGCAGGACATGCACCCCGCTCACTCCTTCGGTACCGCGCAGTCGGCGGGCCCTGGTGCCGGTGGCCACGACGAGCGCGTCGTACGGGACACGGCTGCCGTCGCTCAACACCACCTCGGCGGCGCCGGTGTCCAGCGAGACGGCGGGGGTGCCGAGCCGCAGATCCAGGTCGAGGGCCTCGATCGCGTCGGACGCGCGCAGGAGCAGCCGGTCGGCGTCCCACGTGCCGGACAGGAGCTGTTTCGACAGCGGCGGCCGATCGTAGGGCAGATGCGTTTCCTCGCCGATGAGTGCCAGACGTCCGGTGTAGCCCTCGCGCCGCAGCCCCTCCACCACGCTGAGGCCGGCGGCCGAGGCGCCGACGACGGCGATCCGGGAGGGCGCGTCGCGCCTCACTGTCGCGCCTGGATGGCGACCGCCGGGCAGACCGCGGCGGCCTGATGGACGTTCTCGTACTGCTCGGCGGGCGGGTCGGGGTCGAGCAGCACCACGATGCCGTCCTCGTCCCGCTGGTCGAAGACCTCGGGGGCGGCCAGTACGCACTGGCCGGCACCGCAGCACTTGTCGAAGTCGATGGAAATTTGCATGGGGGACCACCTCCGTCAAGCCCTGTGAGGGCGACGTGAGTTAGGCGTGCAGAGGTAGTTGCCTCTGTAACCTAACTAAGTTCAGCGGGGACTGTACTCCTGGACGGGGGGACCGGCAACCGGCCCCTGGAGGTGTGCGGGAATTATGAGCTTCTCGGGATCCGCCTACGGCACGGGCGGGCGCGCGCACGAGGGCGCCGCGTGTGGCGGCCTGGCCGGATTACGCGGGTTCCCCTACGGCTGCGTCGGTGAGAGAAGGCCCCTGATCAGGCGGGAAGCCTCTGTCTCGGGAGCGGCGGTGGGGGAGTGTGACGGCATGCCGGACGGGTCCACGACGAGCGAGTCGACCATCCCGTCCGCCAGGTGCAACGTCAGGGTCTCGGACGATTCGTCGTGGTAGAGGCTGTGATGCAGCGCCACCATGCCGTGCAGTGCGGCCCACAGGGTCTGCGCAGCCTGCTCGATCGGCAGAGGCAGGGTGTACCCGGTCTCCCGGCACCTGTGCAGGGCCGCACGGAAGCTGGCCGAAACATGTCGGGCGGGGTGACCGCTGATCCTGGAGGGCTCCACCGTCGGTTGGCGCACTTCGAACATCAGCCGGTAGTGGCCCGGGTTGTTCATCGCGAACAGGCAGTAGGCATGCGCCTGAGCCCGCAGCCCGTTCCGGGCGTCCGTGCCGGCCCGGGCCTCGGCGGCGGCCATCTGCGCGACGAGTTCGTCGTACCTGTCGGCCAGGGCCGCCCACACCAGCTCCGTCTTGTCGGCGAAGTGCAGGTAGATGCTCGGAGCCGAGATCCCCACTTCCTTGGCGACCGCGCGCATGGTCAGTTTGTCGGCGCTGCCCCACTCCGCGAGCAGATGCTGAACGGCGGCCACGATCTCCCGGCGGAGCTGTGCCCCCTGCCCGCGCTGGCTGCGCTCCCGCCCGTTTCCCGCACCGGTGTCCTTCGGTCGTGTCTCCATCAGTCGCCTTTCCGCCTGGTTACAGCCTAGCCAGGTGGAAGACGGGACTCGGCCCGGCAGGTGCTCAACGCCCGAACTACGACGGACCGGGGACCAGGCCGGGGACCGGTCGGCATCCCACCTCCGGGGCGGCTGCGGCCACTGGGTGGCCCACCAGGAACGCCCCGGCGCGGTCGACCGCCTGCTGAACGACTGGCTCGCCATCCTCCAGGGCCGAACCGGGCGGGCCACCCGGACGCGGCAGCCGCTGCGGGGGCGGCGTACGGCGGTGTGGGGTCAGGAGGCGGACATGCCCGCGTCGATCTTGTGTTCGGCGCCCGTGATGTAGGAGGACTCGTCGGACGCCAGGAACAGCACCAGCGACGACACCTCGTCCGGTTCCGCCAGCCGGCCGAGGAAGATCTGCGCCAGGGCGTCGCCGCCCCCCTCGTCGGTCGCCTCGACCATCATCGGCGTGTTGATGAAGCCGGGGTGCACGGAGTTCACGCGGATGTTGTCACCGCCGTACTCCTGGGCCGCGGCCTTTGTCATCCCCCGGCTGGCGAATTTGCTCGCGACGTAGGCGAGGCTGGGGAATCCATAGTTCGCCCGCAGTCCTGCCAGCGACGATATGTTCACGATCGACCCGATGCCCGCACGCTGCATCGACGGGATGACCGCCTTCATCCCGAGGAACTGGGAGTGCTGGTTGATGGCGCACACCTTGAGGTAGTCGTCCTCGTCGAGGTCCGCCGTCTTGGCGATCGGACCCAGGATGCCCGCGTTGTTCACCAGGACGGTGACGTCACCGAAGGCCGCTTCGGTCTCCGCCACGACACGCGCCCAGTCGTCGGACTTCGTGACGTCCTGCACCGTGTACCGGGCACTGTCGCCGAGCTCGTCGGCGAGTTCCCGGATGGCGGCCTCGTTGACGTCCGTGAGGGTGACCTTGGCCCCCTCCTTGATGAAGCGGCGGGCGTGCGCGGCGCCCATGCCCCGGCCCGCTCCGGTGATGATCGCGACCTTGTCGTCCAGACGGCTCATGAGGGGACTCCTTCGTCCTGTGTGGTCCTGGGGGAGCATCCGAATTTCGGAACCCAGTCCCAAAAATACACCTCGGCCTCGGGCGCGCTGGCTCAGCCCCGCGTCGCACCGTCCAGGACCACCTGGAAGGCGTCGGTGACCGGACGCAGCGCGGCGTTCAGCTCATCGATGTCGACGGCGTCCTCGGCGGCGGCCCCGTCCGCCTCGGCCCAGCGCCTGAGTACCGCGACGTAGGCCGCCTGTACGGCGCCGCCGATCGCGGCCGGGGTCGGGGCGTTCGCGTCGAGTCCGGTGCGTTCGGCCGCGTACCGGCTCACCACCTCGGCCCATACGCGCCAGTGCGCGGCGGCCTCCGCGGCGAGCGCGGCATCCTGGTCGAGGACGCGGAACCGGTCGAGCCACGAGTCCGGCGCCGCCGCCCGGGACAGGTGCGTCGACCGGACGACCGCCGCCCGCACGGCCGCCATCACGGGCACGTCATCGGCGTCGTCGAGAGCCGACCGCAGCCGCTCGACGGCACGGTCGAACTCGCCCCACACGATCCCCGCCTTCGAGCCGAAGTAGCGGAACAGCGTCGAACGCCCGACTCCACCGGCGGTCATGATGGCCTGGAGCGTCGTCGCCTCGTAGCCGTCCCGGAGCAGCAGCTCGAAGGCGACCTCCTCAAGGGCTTCGCGGGTCGAGGCGGGCGGTCGCCCCCGGCGGGCGCGGGAAGTCGTCATCACCCGAGCGTAGTGAAGTACTTTTGGGATGCGGTACCAAAAAGGTCCGATGGCCGCCCGCACCGTGCGGCCGTCACCAGGAGACAAGCGTCCAAGGAGCAGACGATGCGCGCATGGCAGTTCACCGAAGTCGGTAAGCCACTCACCCTGAGGGAGGTGCCGACCCCAACGCCGGCTGCGGACGAACTCGTCGTGCACGTCCGCGCCGCCGGTCTCTGCCACAGCGACGTCGGGTTCCTCGACGGCACGCTGACGCCACTGCTCCCGTTCAGTCCGATCACGCTCGGTCACGAGATCGCGGGCGTCGTCTCGGCCATCGGATCCGACGTGACCCGGTTCACCGTCGGCCAGAAGGTCGTCATCCCCGCCGCCATCGAGGGACCGGGGACATCGAAGAACGGCGGCTTCGCGGACGAGGTCGTCGTCCTGGAGCGACTCGTCGTCGCACTGCCCGACGGGGTGCCGTTCGACCAGGCGGCAGCCGCCACCGACGCCGGTCTCACCTCCTACCACGCGGTCTCGGTGCAGGGTAAGGTCTCCGCCGGTTCCCGGGTCGGGATCATCGGCCTCGGGGGGCTCGGCTCCCTCGGCGCGCAGACCGCGCTCGCACTCGGCGCGAGGCTGTTCGTCGCCGAGAAGAACGAACGTGTACACGACTTCGCCCGCTCGCTCGGCGCCGAGAGGGTCGCCACCGACATCACCGAGTTCGCCGGCGAGAGCCTCGACGTGGTCATCGACTTCGCCGGGTTCGGGACGACCACCGACGGCGCGATCCATTCGGTCCGACGCGGCGGACGGATCGTCCAGGTCGGCCTCGGCCGCGCCCGCGGCGAGATCGACCTCCAGGCGCTCACCCTCAACGAGGTCGAACTCGTCGGCTCGCAGGCCGGTTCCAAGGAGGACTGCGCGGCGGTGTTGGACCTCGTCGCCGAGGGCAAGCTGTCCTCGCGGATCACCGAGATCGGCTTCGAGGACATCGCCGAAGGGATCGGCCGACTCGAACGCGGCGAGGTCATCGGACGCCTGGTCGCCACATTCGGATGACATCCCACTCGGCCGCTGTCGCACCGGCACCTACACCGGTGCCGACAGCGGCACCGACTGGAGATCTTCAACCGCCGGGGTGATGCGAACTATTCGGTGGTGCTGGAAGTCGGCATCAGTGGCCGGCGTGGTGGATGTTGACCGGGAATCGGCTCGTGACTGACGTTCCCGTCATCTAGATGGCACAACTCGTTGGGTTCTCCGAGCAAGCTGATTTCTCGCACGCTCAGGGGCGGTCGCGCTGCTCTGGCAGACCTGCAGGGTGTCCGACAGGCGTGCTGGCAGGAGGAGGTGTGCCGACGGAACGCGCGGGAGCCCGGGGGGCTCGTGCCGTGCGCCGGGGGCCGCTGACCCGGTCGACCGGTCGTTCAGTACGCGTTCTTCACAGGCTTAACGGTCATTGCGGAAACAAATTTCCACCCGCCCGACGTTGTTGATCTCCGATGTGAGAGCGGGGATGTTGGCTTGAAGCTGTTCCGTACGGACACAACGAAAAGCGGCATGACTAAGCCTTTTCCATCTTCATTCTGAGCTGGCCAGATGGAGGGTGAGGATGGCCTGGACGAGGCTGGTGATCCGGGTGGTCGAGCACCGCAGTTTGCGGAGGAGTCTCCAGGACTTGAGGGTGGCGATGGCCTGCTCGACGAGGGCCCGGATCTTTGCATGGGACCGGGTCGCCGCCTTCTGGCCTGTGGAAAGGGTCTCCCACCGGCCCCGGTAGGGGATCCGGACTGTGCCGCTGGCGCCCCGATAGCCTTTGTCGGCCCATCACTTGATGCCGGCTTCGGCGAGGGCGTCGATGATGCCGTGTTCACGGGCCGCGCGGATGTCGTGGACGGCGCCGGGCATGGCCGGTGAGGCCCACAGCAGTCGGCCGAAGGGGTCGGCTATGACCTGCACGTTCACCCCGTGCCGCTTGTGTTTGCCGGAGCAGAACGGCCGGTCCGCGGTGATACGGTCGATCGGCAGCAGCGTGCCGTCCAGGATCACGAACGCCTTCACCGACGCGGTGCGCACCGCGTCGGCCAGGTTGGGGGCGAGGACGGCCAGAAGCTCGACAGCCTCGGTGACATAGCGGTATGCGGTTGTGGTTCCGACGCCGAACCCGGCCGCAAGTTGGGCGTAAGTGTGTGCCACCCACAGATGGGCGAGCGCCAGCAGGGCTTGGCGGCCAGCGCTCAGGCGCCGCCAACGCGAACCGATCGCGCGGCGGTGCAGCCGCAACTGCTGCGTGAGGAAGCGAAGGGCAGAACTGGACATGTCGACGCCGGACGGGTGGGCAAGCGTGTGAAGCCTCTGATGGAGACGGTTCTCTTGGTCGAAAACCCAGCTACCAAGGACTTCACCACGTAGCCAGCCCAACCGCCTTACCTCACAGGCAGGTTGTAAAGGAATCACTGAGTGCCAGGCGCTGAAGAACGAGGTTACCTGCACTTCCACCATGGCACACGAAGATCATTCCGCGAGGAATCCTCAGCCGGATACATCCATGCGCTGTGTGCCGATGACCGACAGCAGCCGCAGCGCCTCCTGTGCGGGAGAGCCGGGCTCGACCGTGAAGAGCACGATCTGCTGGTCCCGGCCGGCGATGTCGAGGAAGGTGCAGTTGAGGGTGATGGAGCCGATCAATGGGTGATCGACGGTCTTGAGCAGGGTGGGCTCGGGGCGCACGTCGTGCGCGGCCCACAGCCGGGCGAACTCCGCGCTGCCGGCAAGGAGGTCGCCCACCAGCGTGGCCACCTCGCGGTCGTCGGGGTAGCGGGCGGCGGCGGCGCGCAGGCGCCGGACCGCGGCGCGGGCGAACGCCTCCGCGTCGAACGGGTCGTACGGTGGTCGCTTTCGCGAGGGCGGTGCGAGGTAGGCACGGCGCACGAGGTTGCGCTCGCGCCGGGGCAGAGGGGAGAAGTCCTCCAGGAGGGCGGCGGCCAGATCGTTCCAGGCGATCACCTCGTAGGTCGCGGAGAGCACGATCGCCGCGGTGTGCGGCAGCCGCCGCAACAGGTCGAGGATGCTGTGCGGCACTTCGTGCGGGGGCCCGGCCGGCGGGCTGGAGGGTGCGCCGGCGAGGTGGTGCAGGTGGTCGCGCTCGGCGTCCGACAGGCGCAAGGCCCGGGCCAGGCCGGCCAGGACCTCGCGCGAGGGGCGCGGGCCGCGGGCCTGTTCGAGGCGTGTGTAGTACTCGGTCGAGATGAACGCCAGCTGTGCCACCTCCTCGCGGCGCAGCCCCGGTGTGCGGCGGCGCGGCCCGGCGGGCAGACCCACGTCGGCGGGGGTGATGTGCTCGCGCCTGCCACGCAGAAAGCGGGCCAGCTCTCCTCTGTCCATACCTCCAGTGTGCGTGGGTGCTGCGGAGCCGATCCAGGTACCGCCGGTGCCTGGATCGGCTCCGCGGCCGGGCGCAGGCTTGCTGCCATGGACAACGCGCAGATCACCGATACCGCAGTCCCCGCCGCCGAGGGCCTGCCGTCAACGGTGGTGTGCACCCGACCGGTCCCGGCGCGCGTATCGGCACATTCGCTGGCTGGTGATACCGGGCCGGCGAATCATCACTCATCGAACAGAAGCGGACAGGCATCATGATCAAACTGGTCATCACGTTGAAGCGTCGCGAGGGCATGACTCATGACGAGTTCACTCACTACCAGCGGAACGTCCACAGGCCGCTCCTCATGTCCGTCCCGGAGGCGCAGCAGTACATCCGCCGCTTCGTGGTGTCGTATCCCGTCCCCGCGCCGAACTACCCCGAACCGGACTACGATTCGGTGGTCGAGACATGGTTCGACACGATGGACGACCTCAATGCGCTCTTCTCCTGCGAGAACTGGCTGAAGACCGTCGACCCGGACCACAAAAACTTCATCGACCTGAACAGCTTTGGAAGCATCATCTCCGAAGAGGAGGTCGTCGTCGGCTGAGAGCCCGGCACCGAGTTCGCCACGGCCTCCACCAACAGCCGGGCAGGACCAGCAGGCCGGCCTGGGGGGAGGCCCGGCCCGCTGCGCTCACCGCGTATCGTGCACCGGCTCGCGCGCATCCTTGTCCAGACCACCGTGCAAGGTCACGATGCGCACGCCGTCGACCGTGGTGAGGGTGAGGGCGAGGGCGGCCAAGAGGTTGGCGGCCTCGGTGTTGTCTCGGTAGGCGGTGGTGGTGCCGATCCCGAATCCGGCCGCGAGCTGGGCGTAGGGCTGGCCGTTGCGCAGGTGGGCGAGGGCGAGCAGAGCTTGTCGGCCTGCGTTCAGGCGGCGCCGTCGGGTTCCAGGAGTGCGGCGGTGTTCCCTCAGACGGGCGGCGGGGAAGCGCGGGGCAGAACTGGACATGTCGACGCCGGACGGGTGGGCAAGCGTGCGAAGCCTCTGGTGGAGATGGTTGTCTTGGTCGAAAACCCGTCTACCAAGGACTTCGTCTGTCTGCCGACCCAGCTGACTGGCTGTCATGGGAGGTTGGAAAGGGCCCATTGTCACGGACAGGGTGGACCTGCTGCTGGCTCACGTGGGCGCGGTGAACATCCAGGACCGCGACGCTGTGAAGCCTTCATTGCTGTGTACTCGCCTGGAACATCCTGGCGTGCAAAAGGTTTGAGCGCACCAAGGCTTCGCTGGCCGCCGTATGTGACCTAGCTATGCGATCAATCCCATATCGAGAACCTTGGCAGCGGCGCTGATGGAGCCGGGGAGGAGGTGTCGGTAAATCTTGTACGTGATGTCGATGCTCTTGTGGCCCATCCACTCGGCAACGTCCGTGATGGGAATGTTGTGGCTCAGGCAGTTGGACGCGAAGAAGTACCGCATCCCGTACACGACCATCCCCTCAGGGATCTCGGCCTCGCCGGCTTTCTTGATGCGCATCCACCGGTTGTCCAGGTAGTAGCACGGCAACGGCCTGCTCGAAGATTCGGTACACGTCATGCGCCACCATGCCGCGTAGATTGACGGCGGCCGCGTTGCCATTGCGCAGCCCGCAGCCCGCAGCCCGCAGCCGCTCATCAGATCGGCGATCAGCCGGAAGGTGTCGTCGCCGGGCCTCGCGTATCTGGGCCAACTGTGCCACCGACGGGATGACCGCCTTCGCCGGGTTGTACTGCGGAGGCTTCACACCCCCCAGCGGACTGCCGTCGTAGAGCCCCAGCCGGTGGGCATCCAGCAGAATCGACTTCACCTTGTCGAACGCATTCGACTGCGTCGCCAACCCCGCCCCACTGCGCTCCATCGTCTTGATGAAACCGTCCACCACCTTGTGGTCGAAAGCATCCATCCGCCGGCTCCCCAACGCCGAAAAGATGTGGTGCTCCAACAGCAAATCCAGATGCCGCAGAGACGACCCCTCCAGATGACGCTGACTCTCCCGCCACTCCCTCGCATACTCCTCCAACCGCAACGCCCCCATACTTCGCAACACGAACCGCCCTACCCGTGCGGCTGGGTGCGGCCTTCTTCGCGTTGCAGATATCCGTCAAACGCGTGATCGCCGCAACGTCGGTCTTGAACCCGGACTCGACGGTCTGCTTCCCAGCGGCGTTGCGGAACTGGATTTTATAGAGGTGCGGGCACCTCGGCCATCTCGACTGGGCATGCTCGCAGTCCTTGAAGAATGAGCCCATGCCGTGAGCCAGGGTCTTGCTCGCCATCGTGTCGCCGACTCCTCAGGTCCGATGCTGACGGTTTGCTGAACCGCTGAGGACTGAGACGCCTTTGACCTGCGCAAAGAAGCGAAACACTTGTTATGTGGTGGAACTTCATCGGCCGTTCCCAGGCCGAGATCGAACAGGCCCGCGCCGACTGGGCGACGGGGTCGCGGTTCGGCGAGGTGAAGGGCTACGACGGTGACCGGCTCTCGGCACCGAACTTGCCGCCTGTGCCGCTGAAACCGCGGGGACGGGCGCGCTGACCAGCGCGGTTGCTGTCGTCAGGGTCGCAGCTCGGGGCGGTTGCGAGTGCGGCGGATGAGGGTGCCCCTGGATGAGCGACGAGGCACGGTTCAGGGGCTGCGGACTCGGGCAGCGAGTCGCGGGTTTGGCAGTCTGTGGCCAGGTCTGGCAAACCGAATGCTGACCCAATGCTGACCCTACTGACGTGTAATCAGGAGGCCGTGCCGCTGGGTTACTCGGACGCGCTCAGGTCTGCTTCGGCCCCTGCCGGCAAGGGTCGCTGACATTGAACTGCGTGAGCTTCGCGAAGAAGGACGTGGCCATCGCAGCCGTTTTTCGAGAACTGACAACAGTGGCTAGGGACCGGCGGCCGACGGCATTGTGGTGCGTGTCAGCGTCCGCGCGCGAGCACGTTGGTGACGCATTGGTCTGTAGGCTCGGACGCCGCCTGGATGAGCTTTATTGCTGGCAGAAGGTGTGCGGCCAGCTTGGTGGAGCGGCTATGGAACGCGGGCTTCGTCAGGAGGTCGCGCCATGGCGGCACCGCCTGAAACCGAGACCGACTTCTCTCGCTGAGTGCGTTCGCTACCGGGTGCCTTATGCCGAGGATCGAGAATTCGATGACATGGCGAACGTCGGTACGTTTTATTTCGGTTATCGAGAGTCGTCCAGGACGCCCCCGAACAAGCCGCAACCGACGCCGCCCGCGTCCTGGGCCACTTCATCCGCCGACATGCCCCCAAAACCGCGCCCCCGCCCGCCCCCGCCCGACTCCGACGCCCCCCACCGCGGCCCGCTGCCCACCGAGCCGGACGCTGACGTACAAGCCGTCCTCACCCGAACCGAATCACGCACCCACGTCGACCCTCGGAAAAAACTCGACCTCCACGGCCTCCACCTCGCTGGCGCTCACCTCAACCAAGCCGACCTCATCGAGGCCATTTTGGGCGGGGCGACGCTCACAAAGGCCGACCTGGCCGGTGCGGATCTCATTTCGGTTGTCTGGTCAGAGCCGGTGGCCCTCTGAATACGGGGCAGGAGTACGGGAGCGATCGGTATCTGTGGGCGACGACTGGCGGCTTGTCCAGGAACCTGGGAACAATGGCGCAGATCCGTCAGAGCCGCCGCTTGCGGCGGGTGAGTGCGTAGCAGTTGGAGTCGTTTAACTGGTGAAGAGGCAGTATTTCGACTCTGCGCTATGCAGTGACCTCGCCGGGGCCGTGAGCCTCAGGTTCGCACCTTGCCGTTCGCGCCGGTCAGGTCCGTGCTCACCGGCTGCGTAGGGCTGGCACGCAGGTGCAGGACGAGGATCTAACCCGACTGTCCCCACTGAAGGCCAGACACCTCAACGTTCTGGGCCAGTGCAGCTTCCTCCCATCCGTTCCCGGCGGTGGGATGAGGCGGACCTGCGTGACCCGGCTGCTGGCGGCATGGAAACGGAGTACGACCCGTAGGGGGCAATGCCTCGTCGAGGTTCAGCCTGGAGCGTCGGCGGGCCGGAGTGTGGCAGGTTCTCGGGAACGCGACGGCCGTGACGTGGTTTCCGCTAGGTTCGCGCCGGGAGAAGTAGCCGGATTGCGGACCACCATGATCGGAACCTGCAGCTGACGCGGCCAGAGGCAGAGACCAGCGGGAATCCACACGACACAGCAGGGGCCATTGATTACTCTCCAGCCGATAGAAAGAGGAGGCCATGGCACTGGTCAAGAAGGGCTCACGCCGCATCACCGTCGACGGCGTCACCTACCGATGGAGAACCCGAGGGCGGCCAACTTATGACCAGGGATTGGTCTGGAGTCCGCTGACTTACGCCGTCGAACATGCCGAAACGCCAGGCACCACCTTGGTGGTCACCACCAACCAGCCGCATCCGAGCAACTGGTTCGAAATCCCCGCCGGGCCCGTACTGCCCGCGGAGGTGGCCGCCACGATTCGCACGGCTCGCGCCGGAGGCTGGACACCCGAGGAACCAGGTTCCCCCTTCATGCTCGACCAATCCCAGGGCTTCGTGCCTGCTCGCTACCCGGCGCAGTCGCAGTGCCCGCCGAGTTCGGCATCGGCGGGCACTGCGGCCTTGAGATCCACATCAACACAGTGAACTGCACCACACCTGAAACGCCGGAATGCAACACACGCCGCTATCAGCGTCGCGAAACTTCTCGCGCCGACGCACCTGCTCGATCGCCACACGGGATCTTCCGAACACGGCCTCTGCGGACACAAGGCACTCCTATGCCTCGCTCATGCTGGAGGTCGGAGAGTCCGTCGTGACCTTGGCGCGGTGGCTCGGGCACTCCTCGCCCGTGATCACCCTCGGTTACTGTGCTCACTTCATGCCGGAGGCCGGAAGCAAGGGGCGCACCGCCATCGATGGATTGCTCGGGGAGCGGGGGGATCGGCAGGCCGGCCGAAACTCCCCAGATTCTCCCCAGGCTCATTGACGGATGATTTCCGTTGCTACGCCCCCCACAGGTGTCCGTTGATTGCAAGGTCAAGAAGACAGGTGGTCCAAGAAAATGCCGAGAGAGGTCACCGCGACCCGCTACATCGCCTGACGTCCGTCAGGCGAGGGCCAGGCCATCCAGAGCGCGCTGGAGGCTCACGGCCTTCACGTGCGGTGCCGACATCATCGACTCGATGCGCCCCTTCTTCTCCTGAGCCTCCCAGTGACCCTTGGCCCAGTACGGGTTGGCGTACACGTTCGGGGAGTGCACCCAGACCACGGTGACGGTCGTGTCCGTGTCCGGCTTCGCCCAGCGGTCGATGAACGTGGTGATCCCCTGCCACGACATCTGAGCCGTCTCCAGCGTCCAGCCCTTGCTCTCGGCATAGCTCTTCGCCGAGTCCCGCTCTTCGATCTTCACGACGCCTCCCCTGGTTCTGGGCGAATGAGTCTTCCAGACGTGACGCCCGTCAGAGCCTGCCCAGTCACCCGTCGACTCCATACGCGCGAGGAATCAGGCCGGCCACGCCTTCTCCACCAGCGCGCCACCGTGCAAGCACGGACATACCTTGCACAGATCGACAGACAAAGCGGCACACTGATCTGATGGCATACGACCTCTCCAAGGGTGCGCCTGCGCCCCAGCCTGAGCCCCAGGTCTTCAAGGGCTACGTCGCGACGGTGACGCTGCACGCAGATCGCGCCGAGATCAAGCGCAAGCTCATGGGGAAGGTGACCGGCGCCAAGGACTCCATGATCCCGCTCGGCGACGTCATCAAGGTGCAGTCCAAGGAGCCCACCCGCCTCGTGAACGGGTACGTACAACTCGCCACCGAGCAGGACCGCGGACAGCTCCGGATCGCGACCGCCGAGGCACAGAAGGCCATCGCGAACAACTCGCGGACCGTCCTCTTCACGTGGAACCAGCGGGAGACGTACGCCGCCTATCTGGCGGCAGTCACTGCCGGAGTCCAGGCACAGGGTGGCAACCCGTTCGGATAGAACGCCCCTTCGCTCAAGTCGGTGGAGCTGGGCCGGCGAGCAAGGACTTGGCGGGATCAGCCCCGGGAGGATGGCCCTGTCGGCATGATGTGGCAGTGGATCACCAAACGCTCGCCCTGTTGGGCTTGGACAAGGACAGTCTCGGCGCCGTCTTTGGGGTCGTAGGAACGCTCCTGGGCGCGACCGTTGCCTTCTTCGGCATCCGCTACCAGGTGGAGAGGCAGCACAAGGAAGCCCAGCTTGACTACGCCACGAAGGAATGTGGTCGGGCCTTGTTGACGCTCCTGCGTCAGTTTCGCACTGAGCCCGTCTCAGACGGGGCATGGACCGAGATCGTGGCCGATCAGCTCGACGCACTGAAGCTGACGTCACCCCTCTTCCGCGACAAGGCCCTCCGGGAGCGCCTCGCGAAGACCGTGAGCATCCTGGAGGAGTGGCACTACACCGTCTTCGACCAACCGAATCGGGACGAGTACGACGCAGCTTCACCGATCATCCTTGCCGTGCTCAAGCACGCGATCGACTGCATCGGGACCCACCGGCGCGGCGAGAAAATACCTGAGCCCAATGCGGCCTTCGTTCAAGCACAGAACAACATCAGCACGTACTGGGACTGGTCGAGCGAGAGCTGAAGCGCATGGAAGCAGAGATGCTGGCGGGACTAGGGACTGTCTCCAGTTGTGATCATTGGGCTATGAGGAGGTTGCTGATCCAGATGGTGGCTGCGCGGAGATGGAGTCCGGCGAGGTAGCTCTCGGGCGTCTTGTCGTAGCGGGTCGCGATGCCTCGCCAGTCCTTCGTCCTGTTGATGGCCCGCTCGACCGTGTTGCGGTCACGGTAGAGATCGGTGTCGTGGGCGAGGGGCCTGCCGCCACGGCTGCCTTTCTTCCTGCGGTTGGCGGCCTGGTCCTTCTTCTCCGGGATGACTGCCTTGATGCGGCGTTTGCGCAGGTGGGCGCGGTTGGCGCGCGAGGAAGAAGCTTCATCGCCGGCCACGGCGTCCGGCCGGGTGCGGGGACGGCCGACGGGCAGGCGGACCTGTACCTTGCTCAGGACCGGGATGAACCGGGGACTGTCGGCGGCCTGCCCGGCGGTCAGAAGGAGGGCCATCGGCCGGCAACGCCGGTCGGCAGCCAGGTGGACCTTGCTGGTCAGCCCGCCGCGCGACCGTCCGAGCAGAGCGGCCTTGAGTCGGGCCCGCCGTCGTAAGCGGACGCGTTGGCGTTCGGCGCGGACCGGATCGCTTTCACCGTCTTGCCCGTCTTGTCCTTCTGGCGCTCCCCCTTTTGCAAGGCCGCCTCCTCAAGTGCGGCCAGGGTCTGTTCGCTGACCCGCATGCCGACGGCGTCGTGATGGGCCCGCGTGATGGTGGAGTCCACGCTGACCAGGGACATGTCGATCTCGTCCCTGTGGGCGGCCTCGGTGATCGCTTCGTCCAGCAGGCTCTGGAAGACGCCCGCGTCCCGCCATCGCATGAAGCGGTTGTAGCCGGTCTGCCAGGCGCCGAACCGCTCGGGCATCTCTCTCCACTGACTGCCGGTGCGGAACCGCCAGATCACCCCCTCGAACTGCTCACGCAGACGTTCGGGGTATGGGCCGAACTTGCCGGTCGGCAGGAACGGCCCGATGAACTCCCACTCGCTGTCGGTGAGTTGCGCACGCGTCACACCACAGTCTTACCGCACCAGCCCCCACCCCAAGCCGCTTGATCACCACTAGAGACAATCCCTGGTTCGGGTGGGGCGACGCCCTCTTCGCCGAGCTGCTCCTCGACCTCACGGGACGCTCGACGGCAGCCCTGCACCCTCGCCTGTCCATCACCGAACCGCCGTCACGGTAAGAACACTTCCGACCTCCCGGCGCCGGCGGTCGCTACGATCTGCGGCGTGTGCGCAAACATTGTGGTCGCCGAAGACGACGCGAAGCAGGCCGAACTGGTGCGCCGCTACCTGGAGCACGAGGGCCACGCCGTCACGGTCGTCGAGGACGGCCGGACGGCTCTTGAGACGGTCCGGCACCAGGAACCCGACCTGGTCGTCCTCGACGTGATGATGCCCGGGGCCGACGGTCTCGACGTCGTACGGATCCTGCGCGCCGAACGCCGGGAGGTGCCGGTGCTGATGCTGACGGCCCGCAGCACCGAGGACGATCTGCTGCTCGGCCTCGACCTCGGCGCCGACGACTACATGACCAAGCCATTCAGTCCGCGTGAACTCACCGCCCGGGTAAGGACTTTGCTTCGCCGCAACCGGCGCGGCCCCGACCCGGCACCGGTGACCGTACCCGCCCCCGCTCCCGCCTCGGAGCCCGAAGCGGTCCCGGACGACGAGGTGTTGACGGTCGGCGTGCTCAGGGTCGATCCCTCGCGGCACGAGGTGTCGGTCGCCGGGACGCCCGTCGAGTGCACGCCCGGTGAGTTCCGTCTCCTCGCGGCGATGGCGGCCGAGCCCGACCGGGTCTTCACCAGGGCACGGCTCCTGGACGAGCTGCACGGCTTCGACAAGTACATCAGCGGCCGGACCGTCGACATGCACGTCATGAACCTGCGCAAGAAGATCGAGCGCACCCCACGACGGCCGGCCCGCCTCATCACCGTCTTCGGCGTCGGCTACAAACTCACGGACCCCGCGAAGAACGTGCGCCATGCGTCGTCCTGACAGGGGAGGTGCGGCGGGTGCCGCCCGGCTGCCGCTGCGCAAGAGCCTGGCGGGGCGGCTGTTGACCGTGACGGCGCTGGTGGCCTCGTGCTCGGTCGCCGCGACCGCCTGGCTGGCCGTGCAGACGACCTCCGTCGCGATCCGCCAGGAGCAGGGGCAGAACCTCAAGTCCGACGCGAAGATCTACAACACCCTCCTCGGCTACGCGGCCACCCACCCCGGCTGGGACGGCGTCGACACCACCGTGCGAGATCTGGCCCAGGAGTCCGGGCGCCGGATCGTACTCACCACGCCGGGCCGACGCCCGATCGTGGACTCGGCCGACTCGCGCTCAGCGGGCGGCGGTCCGTCCGACGATCTGCTCGCTCAGCAGGCCTCGGCGGTCGTGGATCCACGCTCCGTCGACACCGTGCTGGTGCCCGACGCGGCCAAGGCCGGCGCCGACCGCGTCGATCCACGGGCCGTGGGGCCCTTCCGGCTGCCCGCGAAGGAACACGACGCACTGCGGAAGGCCGCCGCCGGGAGGGTGCGATGTCTCAGCCAGATGGGTATCGCCGCCGACGTCGTCGAGAGCCCGGGCGGACGGCCCCGCGTCCAGTTCGTGAGCGACGAGACCGAGGGGGGGACCGACAGCGTCACCGACCGTGACATGGGGGCCAAGTGCTTTGCGTCCTACCCGGTCGGTCCCACCGCGACCGAGCGGAAGGCCCTGAGCGCCCTCAACCAACTGGCTGACGCCTGTCTGAAACGACAGGGTCGTACCGCCGTGAAACTGAACCTGGACCTGTCCTGGGACCGGAGTTACGCATACGGGCGGGACGACGCGGTCTCCGGTGCCCAGGACGGCCTCAGCGATCGGGAGGCGAAGGCCCTGGCCGCCAAGAAGGCGGAGGACGCCGCGACGGCCGAACGCAAAGCGGCTTCCGGCGGCGCACTCGACTACGCTCCCGCCGAGATCCGCGACAGCGCGTACGACCGGGCCGTGGGCAACTGTGTCGAAAGCGCCCGCCGGGAACAGCTCACGGGCTATGTCGCCGAGTCCGCACTCCTGTTCATCGACGGCCCCGGTGCCGCCGGCGTGCCTGGCTTCGACCTCTCCCGCGCCAACACCGCACGCATCGCCGGTGTCACCGCTCTGGTCCTCGCCCTCACCGTCGGCGCCTCGGTGCTCGCCGGAGCCAGGCTCGTACGCCCGTTGCACGCGCTCACCGGCGCCGCCCAGCGCATGCGGGAGGGCCTGGACGCGACGCCGGTGCCCGTGCCCGTCGTCTCCGACAATGAGATCGGACGGCTGACGGCGGCCTTCAACGACATGGCCGCGCACCGGGCCCGCCTGGAGGAGCAGCGCAAGGTGATGGTCAGCGATGTCGCCCATGAGCTGCGAACGCCACTGAGCAACATCCGGGGCTGGCTGGAGGCGGCCCACGACGGACTGGCCGTGCCGGACCCCGCGTTCGTCTCCTCGCTCCTGGAGGAGGCGGTGCAGCTCCAGCACCTCATCAACGACCTCCAGGACCTGGGCGCGGCCGACGCGGGCGCCCTGCGGCTGCACCGGAAGCCGGTACGGATCGACGAGCTGCTCGGCCAGGTCGCCGCCGCGCACCAGGGGTTGGCCGAGACGGCGGGCATCACCCTTACGCTCGTGACACCGCCGCCGGGCACCCCTCACCCACCGCTCCTCGACGCCGACCCCGTACGGCTGCGGCAGACCGTCAGCAACCTGCTCTCCAACGCGGTGCGCCACACCCCGGCCGGCGGCACGGTGACCCTGCGCCGGTACGTCACCGACCCGGGGGACGAGCTCGCCGTGGAGGTGTCCGACACCGGCAGTGGCATTCCGGCGGGCGACCTCCCGTACGTGTTCGACCGTTTCTGGCGGGCGGAGAAGTCCCGCAACCGCAGCACCGGGGGCAGCGGCCTCGGCCTGGCGATCGTCCTCAAGCTCGCCGAAGCCCACGGCGGCACGGTGGACGTGGCGAGCACGGAGGGGGAAGGGGCCACCTTCACCCTGCGGCTGCCGACAGCCGAGTCACGGAAGCCGGAGGGCCCCGGTCGGCCCTGACGGGATGGCGACAGCGCTCTGACAGTTTCCTCACAAGTGGCCGTCAGGGTGAAGCCATGCCCGGAACCTGGTGCGGATCGGTAACCAGGAACGACCAAGCCGGGCTGGAACTGGAGCCCTCACATGTCCCGCCGTCTCACCCTGCGCCCGCTGCGTATCGCTGTCCTGACCGGCGTCGCGGCCGGCGCGCTGCTCGTCCCGGCCACCGCGGCCTTCGCCACCGATCCGACTCCGACGCCGGGCGCGACCGACTCGACCTCGGCCGACAAGGAGGCCCTGGCGAAGAAGAAGGCCGAGGACGCCAGGACGCTCAAGGAGGCCGAGGCCCGGAAGGCCGCCGAAGCACAGAAGGCCGGAGGCAAGGACTACCCCCGTGGCGGTGTCGCCGCGGGCGAGGCCCCCGCCCAGGACGACAACACCGGCACGCTCATCGGTTCGGCCACCGGCGCGCTGCTGCTCGCGGGCGCCGGCACCTACGTACTGCGCCGCCGCACCACCGCCCGCCGCGAAGGCTGACCCGGCAGCACGACCTCTCGTACGAAACGGTGGCGCCGCCCTTCACCAGGCGGCGCCCTGTGCGTTCCGGCGAACCCTCGCACCCTGTTCTGGAGCCCGAGTTGCCCCCTGCACACCGTCCGGCCCTGTCCCGGGCCAGCCTCGCGACCCTCACCCTGTTGACCCTCGTCACCCTGCTCACCGGCTGTTCGTCCGGCCCCGACCCGGCGGTCCGGGCCGCCCCGACCGCCCCCGCCGCCGCGTCGGGCGCTCCGAAGTCAGAGCGGCCCGCGGCCGACGCTCCGGCGGCCCCTGCCGAGGTGGCCGTTCCCTCCGTGGGGATCACCAGCTCGCTGATGGAGTTGGGCCTCAACACGGACCGGACGGTCCAGGTCCCGCCGGCCGAGGAGGGGATGACCGCGGGCTGGTACACGGGCGGTGCGGTGCCCGGTGACATCGGCGCGGCCGTCATCATCGGCCACAACGACACCCGCTTCGGGGAGGCCGTCTTCCACGACCTGAAGAAGATCAAGGAGGGTGCGGACATCGCCGTCACCGACAAGACGGGAAAAGCCCTCCACTTCACCGTCACGGCCACGGAGAGCGTCGCCAAGAACGCCTTCCCGACGGAGAAGGTCTACGGGCCGACCCAGGAACGTGCTCTACGGCTCATCACGTGCGACGGCGACTTCGACGCGCAGGGGCACCCTGTCGACAACCTCATCGTGTACGCGACAGCGAGCTGAGGGCCGTAGGCGTGTCCGTTTCGCCCTCTCGTCACGAGTAACGTCCGCAGCTTGATCGTCAGCGGCCAGTTGGCCCGAGAACCGCGCCAGCCGCTGCACCAGTCTTAAACGGTGGCTGATGGTGTCGTCTTTCAAGAACCAAACCCGCTGCTGACGAGCCCAGCCCTCCAACATCGCCTCGGCCACCCGCGGCTCGGGATCCGCCGAAGCCGACGACCAGCGCGGATACGCCTGGGCACTGCGCGGCGTCGCCGACATCATCTCCGCCCGGAACGGAGACACCGCCCGCGCCCTGGACCTGCTCACCGAAGCGGAAAAGCCCTGCCGCACCATGCGACTGGACAGCGCACTGGCCTACAACCACAAGATGCGGGGCAACGTCCTCTACCGTGCCGGGCGCTACGCGGAAGCCCGCGCTGTCTACGAACAGGCTCTGGCAGAGTTCCACGCCTTGGGCGAGCGACGTGGCGAAGCTCTCGCCCGACTCGGGCTGGTGAAGTCCCGCGCCCGACTTGGCCAGGAACACGGACAGACGGCAGTCGACCTGGAACAGGTGGACTTACGGCACAGTGGCTCCTGTCTTCATCGCTCGGCAGCTCCCAGACGGGCCCCGCCATGCCAGAGGTTGAGCACCCACCGACGAAGACATCGCATCTGTTGCCTGCGGGCAGGCATGATGCTTGCGTTCCGAACCTGCCAGCGACGTACCTGACTCGGTGTAACCTCCCGTTCCTTTATAAGGCGGGGCAGCTTCCGGGCCCGCACGTTGGCTGCCCCATCAAGGGGCTACGTATGTACAAGTTGTCAGGTCGTCCATGGGGCACAGTCATCGATTTCCCCCGCAGTTCGGTGGCCGTGGCATGAACGAGCCTCTCAGCCTCCGTGTGCTGGTGCTGCTTTTCATCGGTCTGATGGGGACAAAACTCGCCCATCATCATCCTGAAGAAGCCCAACCTGCGTTGTTCGGTATCACGCTAGTGACTCTCATCCATCTGCTGATGGATGACGGTGGTGACAGTTGATCGTGGAAATGGTCCTTACCGTGGGGTAAGGAAGGCAGGTACGTCGGGGTGCGCTGCCGACTCGACGTACGTGCGCGGTCCAACGAGGTGAAGACGTAACATCCGTCACACAGTCTGTACGGAGATTTGCCAGTACCCGCCACATGCTGAAGGTCTTATTTCCGCAGGTCAACCCCCATTTCCGGAGTCGGTGCGGACTTTGACAACTCCGGGCGCGCACCCCCGACCGCCCTCAGCAGCAGAGCCAGGCGTTCCAAGACGGTGCGGTGGGCCGGTGACGTTGTTGTCGTCCAAGCGCCTGCCCTGGCCGTTGGTGCCGTAGGAGACGAAGTCGTCATACAGCAGCCGCGTCAGCGCGGTGGCGAACATCTGGATCCGTCCGGCCGATTGGAGGACCGAACCGCAGCGACTCAACCGTCTCGATATCGAGCGCCCACGGTTCACCCCAGCCGTCTCCGCTGCTGAAGAACATCCCGACGTCCATGCACCCCACCCCTCCGGCCCGGCCAAGAGCGCCCTCGCCCTGCCGTGCCAGCGCTCAGTCCACCAGATGCCGCTGACAAACCCCGTGCTCAGGACCGATCCCAGCCCGCTGCGGGTGTGGTGGTTACTGGCCGGGATGGACGGCCTGGACGCCGGTGCCCGCGTACGCCTTGGGCGTGAGGGTGAGCAGGAACCGCTCGGCGGGGTGGGCGGCTGAGGGACGGGCGGCGTGGATGGCGTGGACGGCGCCCGAGGAGTGCCCGAAGCGCAGCAGTTCGGTTACCACCTGCGACGCCAGGGCGTGAACTTCGTCATCCTCGATGCTCAGGCCACTCCTGGTGGGGCCTGGCAGCACGCCTGAAACTCGCTGCACCTGTTCTCCCCGGCGACCTTTTCCTCCCTCCCCGGCCGACTCATGCCGGCGCAGCCGGGCGAGGAGTACCCAACTGCTGGGCACGTGGTGGCGTACTTGAAGGACTACGAGAACCGGTAGGAGCTTCCCGTGCAGCGACCGGTCCAGGTGCTTGGTGTGTATAAGGACGGCCGGCTTCTGAGGGTGGACATCGACTCCGGTACGTGGCACGCGCGTGTGGTGATCAGCGCGACCGGTACCTGGTGGCGCCCCTTCCTCCCTGCAATCCCCGGCCGCGAGGACTTCGAGGGTAGGCAACTGCACACCGTCGCCTACCGAAGGCCGCGGGACTTCGCGGGCCGCCGCGTGATAGTCGTCAGTGGTGGCAACTCGGATGCACAGATCGCCGTCGACCTCGCACACGACACAGAACTGACCTGGGTGACCCAGCGCCCGCCCCGCTTCCTCGCCGACGACATCGACGGCCGCGCTCTGTTCGACGCGGCCACCGCCCGCCGCCGCGCACTCGACGAGGACCACACCGACACCGGAGGCGTCGCCGCACTGAGCCTGCGCCAATTTGAAGTCGCAGGTCTAAGGGTCGGTGTGACCGGTTCTCGGGATGCTCACGCTGGTCGTGAGCGGCTGTCTGAGGAGTAGATCATCCGTCAGCAGTTGACTTCGAAGTTCGTCAGAACGAGCAGGGCGCGCAGGAGGTGGGTGGCGCGGTCGGGATCGGTGCGGAGCTTGGTGAGGATCCGCCTGTATTGCACTTTCCGGACACGGTGGCGCATCGTGGTCGTCCCACCGCCTCACCGGCGCGCTTCCCTCCGCGGGAGCCGGCGCCTCCCGGGGGCGGTGGCCCGGCGCATGGTGACGCTTCCCGGGTGGACTGGTGGTGCCACGCCCCCGCCGCACCCCCTCAGCGGGGGGCAACGTCCTGCGCAGCCGCCCGGCAGCGCTGCCGACCTCGGGCGAGGGGATCAGCGGAGATGACTGCCGAGCCAGCTCCACGGTGGACTTTTCATCCGGATAGTTGGGCAGCAGGTCCTAACAGGGACAGCGCTCGAAGTCGGCGTGACGCGGATGAAAGAGCTGCGCCCGGTGACGGGGTCCAGCACCGCGGACCTTCAGCGGGGACCGGGCAGCGGCCTGGATGCGCGAGAGCCAGCCCTGGTTCGGGACCAGGATCGTCAGCTCCGCCGGCCCCTCGACGAGTGCTCCGGGATCTGGGCAGATGATACCGGCCAGTTGCAGTATGAAGGCGTGGATCGCGCACCCGGCAGCCAGACGCGGCGCGTCCCCCGGGCGCGCCGCGTCGCTCTACGCCTTCGCCGTCAGTAAGGGCTCAGCCACCACACCCAGCCCCAGGGTGCGTGGCGGTCCTCGCTGTAGCCGCCCGGCGAGGTCCAGCCGAGGTTGCCGTTCGAGTCGTAGAACTTGGCGTACAGGGTGGAGCGCTGGTTATTGATCCAGGAGCCGGTCTCGGCCCAGGGGATGTAGTTGAGGGCGTTGCAGGTGAACAGGCGCAGTTCGTCACCGGTGAAGTTCTCGCCCGAGTAGGCGCACACATAGGTGTACGGGCAGCCGCCGGCCTCGCTGAGCCCCGCGTCCGGGGCGGTGAGATCGCGGGCGTTCCGCTCGCCGGGGAGCGTGAGCAGCAGCTCACCGCCGCCTGCCAGGGCGATCCTGTTGGCGCCTCGCACGGGTCCGCGCGTTCATCGAGGCGAACCTCGCCGATCCCGGCCTCGGCCCCGCCACCGTCGCGGCGCACCACCACATCTCCGTACGGTTGCTCCACCTGCTGTTCCACGATGAGCCGGACACGGTGGGCGCCACGATCCGCTGGCTCCGCCTCGAACGCAGCCGCGCCGACCTCGCGAACCCGGGCCTCGGTCACTGCCGGATCGGCGAAATCGCCGAGCGATGGGGATTCCGTAACCAGGCGGACTACAGCAGGGCCTTCCGTCGCGCGTACGGAATGCCGCCGAGCGACTTCCGCAGACAGGCCTTGCCCAGGTGACGACGAAGAGGTCGGCGCCGGATGCGTTCCGGTACCGAGTTCTTCGTACACGCCCCCAGGGCGAGGTCGCCCGGCCGCAGGCCGCACCCGGTGCGCACCATCGACGATGCCCGGCACTCTCGCGCGCACCACGATACGCCGCACTGAGCCGCCGCCAACTTGAAGCAGCAGGTCAGGGGGCTGGTGTGACTGCCCTCCGTAACACTCGGGGCTGGCTGTGGGCTGCAGTCTCCGACGTAGATCGTCTGACAGGAAGGTCGGCTCGCCGGTTGCTGTTTGTGCCGGGGCCGGTCACGCCCTGGGGGACGTGACCGGCCTGACTTCCGGCGGCGGGATGCCGAGTGGCCGGGGGTCAGCCCGGCAGATCACCGGTGTAGCGGTAGATGTTGCCGGCCGAGTTCACGCCCCAGACTGTGCCGTCCACTCCTGCTCCGACGTCGGTGAGCGCGCCGGGGATCTGCACCCAGGGGCTGGCGTCGTCGTTGGTGTAGCGGTAGATGTTCCCTCCGGCGTTCGCTCCCCAGACCGAGGTGCGGGAGCCTGCTGAGATCACCTTGAGTCCGCCGCTGATCTGCTTCCAGTGGCCGCTTTCCTGGTCGCCGGTGTAGCGGTAGATCTTGTCGGCGGAGTTGACGCCCCAGACGGTGCCGTCCGCGGCGGCTCCGATGTCCGTCAGTGCCCCCGGGATCTGCACCCAGGGGCTGGCGTCGTTGTTGGTGTAGCGGTAGATGTTTCCGGCCGCGTTGACGCCCCACACGTTGGTCCTCGACCCGGCCGAGATCCGAACGAGCGCACCGCTGATCTGCTTCCAGTCGGCCATTCCACGGGCTCCTTGTCGTCGGCGATGTTGCATGCAGACGCTCCCGCGAGGGAACGATTCAGCATGCAAGCGCGCTTGCGGCATGATCCTTACTCTTGTCCGTAAAGCCTCGTTTATCGGATGGGTCGCGTACTTCGAGCTGGGACGGTGCGGCCGGCGGCTGATCCAGGGGCGACCTGATCAGAGGTCCCACTTGCGGGTTATTCGCAATCGCCAGGTTGACGTCGACGAGCGAGCGAGAGCGTCGGGAGGCCGACCCGGGGTGGTGGACATGCCGGAGGAGGCGGAAGGGCCTGGTCGGTTCACCTGTTCCTGTCCCGTATGGCCGGGTGGCCTTCTGCGATCCTGTGCATGGATCCCGAGCTGCTGGAACGGGTCAGCGCGCGGCGCGCAGAACTGGACGAACCCGCCGTCGCTGAACGGGTCCGTGAACGGGTGAGCGAGCAGCTCGCCGACGAGCGCGCCTCGGCCGTGCCAGCGCCCGGACAGGTGGGTGGACGGACGGTGATTGCTGATCCCGCACCGCGCACCGGACGTGGAGGAGGCCATGCTCCCGCCGGACTACCAGCGCATCCTCGCCGCGGTACGGCAGGCCGCTGGACCGGTCATGGCCCGGCAGGTCGGAGAGATGCTGGGCGTGGACATCAGCGTGCGGGCCAAGCTGGAACCGCTGCGCGCGAAGCTGGTCAGGCTGGTCGACCGCGGCTGGCTGCGCAAACTGCCCGACGGCCGGTTCACCACCCGCCTGTGAACTGCTCCACCAGCGCCTGGGACAGTGCGGAGAGGGCGTAACCACGGTGCCTTCGACGGCTGTTGGAATCGCGTGACGCATACCAATGAGCACGCCGAGGACCCCTGCCTGCTTGTCCACCAGTGCCGACTGACGGTGTCCACGCGCACCGTCAACCACCTCACCGGTCTGCTGCGGCGCCACCTGAAAGCGATCCGGTCCCGGTGGCGGATCCTGCCGCCCCGAAATATCGCGGTGATCGTCCTGGTCTGCTGCGACACGACCAGCGCCTGGCCGACATGGCCGACGGAAACAACGTGTCCGAGCCCACCGTCCGCCGCCGGCGCGACGAGCTGATCACCCTGCTCGCCGCCCAAGCCCCGCGCCTGGACCGAGCCCTGAAGAAGGTCACCAAGCAGGGCGTGGAGGTGGTCCTGATCGACGGCACTCTCATCGCCACCCAGCGTCGCACCGAAAAAGCCGACCGGCGGAACTATTCCGGAAAGCACTACTGTCACGGCCTGCACGTCCTCGCTCTGACCGACGACAGGGGGCGCCTGATCTGGATATCCGCCGCCCGGGCCGGCCGCACCCATGAACAACACCGCCGCCCGCCACGACCGCAGCCTGGCCCACCTACGCGCCGCCGGCCTCGGGGCACTGGCAGATCTCGGCTTCCGCGGCCTGGACAACGACGTACGCGATTCTGTGATCATCACTGGCTTCCACGCCAGCCGCACCCACAAGCTCACCCCCGGCCAGAAGACCGCCAACCAGGTCCTTGCCATCGCATGCGCATCGGTCGAACACGGCTTCGCCTACCTCAAGAACTGGTGGATCCTCACCAAGCTCCGCACCGACCCCGCTCGTGCGACGCGTCTCCTGCGTGCCCTGCTTGTTCTGACGAACCCGGTCAACCGCTGACGGGCGATCTACTCCTCAGACTGGCGCCCGCGACCAGCGTGAGCACCCCGAGAGCCGGTCACACCAGCCTCCTGACCACCGGGTTAGCGCGGCGATGGCTGTGTCTCTGTCATCCGTGTGTCGCCGACCAAGTGGCTGTTGCGCAGGGGGTTGATGAGTCATGTGGCTGCGGTGTCTCTCTAGCCTCGCGCTTTCACGCAGCGGACTGTCCGACGGGCGGTCAGGTAAGCGAAAAGTGCCTCTGACCAGCAAGAATGAGGATTTTTGAGGTCCTTTTTCCTGCCCAGCCGGAGGTACTTCTCAGGTGAAGAGGAGTATCGGGTCGTACCCGCGTGTCCGCATTGAGGGCGTCGGCCGGACGGTGGTCTCGCAGGCAGGGAGCGTGCTGCTGGTCGAGACGGCCCGCAAGGCCGGCTTGGACACCGCGATATCAGCGGCGCTGACGCCGTGGCGGAAGCCGCGGGCGCTACACGATCCGGGCAAGATCCTGCTGGACGTGGCCTTGGCGGTCGCGCTGGGCGGGGACTGCCTCGCCGATGTGGGGATGCTGCGGGCCGAACCGGCCGTGTTCGGGCCGGTGGCCTCCGACCCGACGGTCTCCCGCCTCATCGACACCCTCGCCGCTGCCGGGCCGACGGCCCTCACCGCGATCCGGTCCGCACGGGCTGAAGTCCGCCAGCACGTCTGGCTGCCGGCCGGAAAGCGCCTGACGCGGACGGGACGGTGACCGTGCACCTCGACGGAGTGCCGGTGATCGCGCCCGAATGCCGGCAGTGCAGCGCGGTCAGCGGCATCGACCTGGCGCCGGGGCGGGGCCGGTCCGCAGCCGGGCATCATGGCGGCGGCGCTAGGCACGGGCCTTGTCCTCCTCCTGGACGAACAGGTCCGCCTGCTGGAAGAAGACGGCATCGACTGGAAGCCCCTCCCACCCTTCGAACGCAAGTGGCGCGAGGGCCTGGCCGCCGCGAAGCGCCACCACGTCCTCCACGGCAACCTCAGCTGCGCCCAAAGCTACATCGCCGACGACGAGTTCCGACTCGGATCATGGCTGGAGAGGAAACGTCGCTTCCCAGAGCGGCTCAGCCCCGAGAAGAGAGAGGCACTGAGCGTGCTGGGGATACGCTGGAGCACGCAGAAGAAGGACACCTGACTCCGAAGGATCATGCCGCCGGGCAGCGCCGCCACCGGTGGACGACGGGGGACGGCCTGCCGTCCAGCGGCCCGGCGCCGATGCCCCGGGCCGCCACGCCGTGCCCCCGTCACCGCTGCGCCGGCAGCTCCAGCCGCTTCGCCCAGTTCCTCAACGTGGTGTCAGTACCCAAATGAGTTCGTAGACGCCCGGGGCGCGGCGGATGCCCTTGACACCGCGGTTCTCGGCCGTGCCCGCGCAGAGTACGCGGGCAACGCGGTCGGTGACGTCGTGCGTGGTGGTGCGGGTCGATGTCACCGGGGCCAACGCCTAGTAGGAAGGCGGATCGATAAAAAACTTCTGGGATCCCTTGTCGGCGCAGGGCTGCTGCAGCAGCGGGGCACGATTAGTGTCCAGGCCGTCGACCTCGACACACTTCCCGGCGAAGGTGCGGATCATGTAGAACGGGCCGCCCATTGGGAGAAGACCGAATCGCTGGGCTTGGCCGCCGTCGCAAGGGTACGTCTGGACGACCGCCCTGTCAGCGGTGCTGACACCCCGTACGCCGACACACAGGCCGCTCGTGCGGATCTCCCACTTGTCGTCGGCCACGGGGCGCAGGTCGAACCGCTGCACGCTCGGGTTGTTGCAGGTCTCCTGGATCAGGCCGACCGAGGCGGCCTTGCTGCCCTGCACACATCTGCCGGACAGCGTCTTGATCTCGGTGTTGGGGGCCAGCAACGACGGCTGGTCGGTGACGGACTGCGCCGTGGGGGCCGACAGCACGGTGGCCAGCAGACCCAGGGACACAGCAACCACGGCCTTCCGGCAGGGACCAGGCATTCTCACAGAGAGTCTCCTTCTTCATAGGGGCGTGACTCTCACTTTCTGCCCTGCCGGCCCCTGTCACTCCCGCGCCACGCGTGGCGATAAGGAGCGCGCCGGGGGAGTGCGCGAAGCACACCCGGAAGGAAAAAGCAGAAGGGCGCCGGAGACGCTCGAATCATCTCCGGGCCCACCACTCAGCCTCCTACGACACCCGACCCCCAGTTGTCGTCGATGTCGTCTTGGCCGTGGTCGGGGTGGAGGCCGAGGAAGAAGCGCAGCCGTACGCCGGGCTCGCCGGGGGAGCGCACGGTACGGCCCGCCGCGGAGACCGCAGCGTGCGCGGTAAGCAGCTCCTGGACGGCGAACGCGGTCGCGTCATCGAGGGCGGCGACCTCCACCACAGCCAGGCCCGGCCGCGCGACGTGTGGCGTCGCTGATCGGTTGCATGTCCGCTCACACGCGACGCCGTGCGCCGGTGGTTCGCCGGGCCCGGGGACTGTCACCCGATCGGGGCGCTCACCGAAGCCCGGCGCCACCTCGCCTGCGTCCTTACGCGGCCGGCCCCACCAGCCCCCGGCCCTGGACGACCAGATCGTGCGAGGGCGCCGGGACCCGACTTCGCTCACACTCCGCCTGTCTCGGCGCGAGGGAAGAGAACCGGCGGCATGACCACGGCGAAGCGGTCCACTTCGCGCGAACGCGGCCGTCAGCCTGGTCGGCGCGCGCCGGACGACGTCTCGCTGAGCACGTGGGCGACCAGGCTGACGGCCGCGAGGCGCCGAACTCCCGCCCGACGGCCGTGACCCGTGTCGGGTGGTCGCCCTGCGCGGGCAGGCGCCGTGCACCGGCTGAGGCACGGCCGGCTGTCCTGAGATCGGGCAATCAGGTCCCAGGCAAAGGGTGTTGTTCGTATTCTGGCGTTCCGCCGGGGTCCGTGGGGGGAGCCCGGCTTGAGCACCTCAAGGACGTTCATGTTCCGTACCCGCAACGCCGCCGCTGTCGCGGTGGCCGCGGCGTTCGCCGGCCTCGCGCTCCTGCCCGTGCAGGCGCTGGCGTCTTCCGGCTCCGTGCACTTGTACAAGATCTACTACGACAGTCCTGGCAAGGACACCCGCTCGACTACGAGTCTGAACGCGGAGTACGTCCAGATCCGCAACACGACCTCCGCGGCCGTGAGTCTGAAGGGCTAGACGCTCGTGGACGCCTCCCGCCACACGTACACCTTCGGCACGTTCACCCTCGGCAAGGGCAAGACCGTCACCGTGCACACGGGCAAGGGGAAGAACACTCCGCGAGCGTCTGTCAGGGGCGGTCGGCGTACGTGTGGAACAACGACAAGGACACCGCCACCCTCAGGAAGTCCACGGGCACCAAGATCGACACGTGCTCGTACAACTCCACCCGCGTCGACTACAAGATGTGCTGGACCGCCACCCCGGCGGCGGTCCAGTTCGGGATCTCTGACCGCCGCCTGACTGTTTCGCCACAAGCTGCCCGCGGAACCGCCGAGAGAACCCTCGTCGGGGTCCGGCCACCCGTGCGCACGCGCCTGACGGGCCCTCGGGCCGCATGGCTCATACGATCCGGATGGCACCTCCCGCAGGACGGACTGGCGTTTCCACGGTGGCCCTGCGTTCCTTCGCACGTACGCGGGGCCACTACCGACCCGCCCGCGAACGCGCCGCGGCGACGCTCCCGCCGCCGGACGGCGCCCTCTGGGACCCGTTCCCGCCGCGCCCCGTCCGTGATCCCATGCCCGCAGGCGCTGTGCCCGGCCGGTCCGGCTGGCCTGGCCCGGGTTCAGGTGGCGTGGATGACGAGGCGGTTCTGTTCGCCGTCGAAGAGATCGGCCAGGACGCGGCCGTCGGGGTGCTCGCCGGTGAACAGGCCGGCCAGGTCGACGTGGACGGTCAGAACGCTGTGGTCGTCGATGGTGTCGGAGATGCCGCGTGTGTCGATGGTGTCCGACCAGGCGTCGAGGTTGCGGCCGAACCACACGGGCAGCCCCGCCGGGGGCGGAGCGCTTGGTGCGCAGGTGGTGCGGGCGGAAGTTCACCGACGAGCGCTGGGAGGAGATCACCGTGCACCGGACCGCCGTGGGGGTCGGGGACAAGTCTGTGTGCGGCCCGTACGCGCGGACGAGGTCGTCCGCGGGGAAGCCGCCGCTGAGGCTGCCCGCGTCGAGGCCGCCGCGCCGCCGGAGCCGGAGGACGACCACAGTCGAAGAGGGGCGGTGGCTGGTTCCGCCGGCGACCCTGACGAACAGGTTGTGCCCGCCGCGCCCGCTGGCGGCCCGGCGGACCGGGCCGAATCGGAGGCTGTGCGGGTGTCGGCTACGGCATTAGCCCCGGATCCGCTTCCACCTGGCGACAGCGGCGTCGCCGCCCCTCTGCAACACCAAGAGGTAGCGGGAGCCCGGCCGCTGGTTCTCGCGCCACATCTGGCTGGACAGGCCCGATTCGGTTCTGGGCACGCCCGGGTGGAAACATCGCGCTCGCGGTCACCTTGGCCAGCGCTGACCTGGCCTGAGCTCCACGGCCGGTGACGGCTGACAAGGGGCAGAGGAGGGTGGCGGGGCGGCGGTGGTTCGCGGCCTGCCGACCGTCTGCCAGGTCCTAACCTCGGGCTTTCACGAGGTGGGCTGTCCGAAGTGTGATCGAAAACGCGAGAAGTGCTCCTGAGCTGCAACGATAGGACTTGTCGAGGGTCCAGGTCGTGCCGTGGAAAGAAACATACACAGGTGAAGAAGCATATCGGGTCGTACCCGCCTGTCCGCATCGAGGGCGGCGGGGCGGTGGTCTCCCAGGCCGGGGGCGTGCTGCTGATCGAGACCGTCCGCAAGTCCGGCTTGGACACGGTGATATCAGCGGAGCTGGCGCCGTGGCGGAAGGCTCGGGCGGTGCACGATCCGGGCAAGACCGTGCTGGACGTGGCCCTCGCAGTCGCGCTGAGCGGCGACTGCCTCGCGGATGTCGGGATGCTGCGGGCCGAGCCGGCTGTGTTCGGCCCGGTGGCCTCCGACCCGACCGTCTCCTGCCTCATCGACACCCTGGCCGCGGCCGGCCCGAAGGCCCTGACAGCGATCCGGTCAGCACGAGCCGAAGTACGCGAACGGGTCTGGTAGTTGGCCGGAGCCTCCTTGCCGGACGCCACCGGACAGGTGTTCGTGGACCTGGACGGGGTGCTGGTGCTGGCCCACTCCGACAAGCAGGACGCCACCGCGACCTGGAAGAAGACCTACGGCCACCACCCGCTGATGGGCTTCGTCGATCACGGAAGCGACGGCACCGGAGAGCCGGTGGCCGCGCTGCTCAGGCCCGGGAACGCGGGCTGCAACACCGCCGCCGACCACATCACCACCACCCAACTCGCCCTGGCCCAGCTGCCGAAGAAGTACCGGCGTGGACGCCGGACGCTGATCCGTACCGACTCCGCAGGCGGCACCCACGAGTTCGTCGCCTGGCTCGCCCAGCGGGGCAGGTGGCTGACGTACTCGGTCGGCACGACCGTCACCGACGCCATCCACCAGGCCGTCCTCAAGGTCCCGCCCGCCGCGTGGACACCCGCCGTCGAACCGGAAGGTGAGATCCGCGACGGCGCCTGGGTCGCCGAACTCGACGGCGACGTCCTCAAGGGCTATCCGAAGGGAATGCGGCTGATCGTCCGCAAGGAACGACCCCACCCCGGCGCTCAGTTGCGCCTCACCGATGCCGACGGCCTCCGGCTCACCGCGTTCGCCACCAACACCACCGACATCCCGATCGCCGCACTCGAACTGCGGCACCGCCAACGCGCAAAGGCCGAGGACCGCATCCGGGCCGCCCGCGCCACCGGCCTGCGCAACCTGCCCCCGCACAGAACCAGATCTGGCTGGAGATCGTCCAGATCGCCTCGACCTGCTGGCCTGGATGCCCATGCTCGCTCTGACCGGCGAAACCCGCAGGTGGGAGCCCCGCCGCTTCCGGCTCCGCCTCTTCTCGGCCGCCGCCCAGCTCGTCACCACCGCCCGCCGCCAGCACCTGAGGTTCGCACGCCACTGGCCCTGGACCGCCGTGATCACCGACGCCATCGGCCGGCTCGAAGCTCTCCCGAACCCAGGCTGACCAGGCAGTTCCCGCCCCCGCGAGCAGCACCATGCCGACCGGAGCCGTGGAACCCGGCGCCCACCCGATGCGAGAGCCGGGCCATCAGCACGGCCATCACCAGCCCGAACAACCGAAACAGCCCGCCGAAGAAACCGACGGACCGTCACGAAAGATCGGGGCTAGGCAGTCCAGCGCGTCGGCTGATGCGACGGACAGTCTCCTCATCCCGCTCAGCGCTCGCTGAGGTGTGTGACGGATGCAGCGTGGACACCTTGTGAACGGCATCGGATGACCACACACCGGTACGCGGTGAGGTGTGATCCAGGGACTGAGGCCGGTCCATGCCTCGTCGTTGTTCCAACGCGACGAACCTGGGATCGACTTGCGGTAGGCGCACCTACGCGATCAATCCCCTGTCGAGAACCTTGGCGGCGGCGCTGATGGAGCCGGGGAGGAGGTGTCGGTAGATCTTGTATGTGATGTCGATGCTTTTGTGGCCCATCCACTCGGCGACGTCGGTGATGGGAATGTTGTGGCTCAGGCAGTTGGACGCGAAGAAGTGCCGCATCCCGTAGAGGACCATTCCCTCGGGGATGTCTGCTTCGCCGGCCTTCTTGATGCGCTGCCACCGGTTGTGCAGGTAGTAGTACGGCAACGGCCGGTTCGGATCCTGTGGATGACGGAGCAGATAGCCGTCAACCGTGCCGTGCTTTTCGGCGTACCACTCGATGGTCTCCCGGGTTCGGGTCGGCAGCGGCACGTCCCGGTACGCGCCGGCCTTGCGGTGCTTTAGGCGTGCGTACTGGCCGCTGGTCTGGTTGACCTGTTCGGATATCCGGTACACGTCGTGAGCCACGATGCCGCGGAGACTGACGGCGGCCGCCTCGCCGTTGCGCAGCCCGCAGCCGCTCATCAGATCCGCGATCAGCCGGAAGGTGTCGTCACCGGCCACGCGTATCTGGGCCAACTGCGCCACCGACGGGATGACCGCCTTCGCCGGGTTGTACTGCGGAGGCTTCACACCCTCCAGCGGACTGCCGTCGTAGAGCCCCAGCCGGTGGGCATCCAGCAGAATCGACTTCACCTTGTCGAACGCATTCGACTGCGTCGCCAACCCCGCCCCACTGCGCTCCATCGTCTTGATGAAACCGTCCACCACCTTGTGGTCGAAAGCATCCATCCGCCGGCTCCCCAACGCCGGAAAAATATGGTGCTTCAGCAGAGAATCCAGATGCCGCAGAGACGACCCCTCCAGATGACGCTGACTCTCCCGCCACTCCCTCGCATACCCCTCAAACCGGAACAGGCCCCCGCCGACTGGGCGACGGGGTCGCGGTTCGGCGAGGTGAAGGGCTACGACGGTGACCGGCTCCCTGCCCCGAACTTGCCGCCTGGGGCGCTGAAACCGCGGGGACGGGTGCGCTGACGCTGACCAGTACAAATAGCGCGGTGGCTGCCGACGGGGCCGCGCTCAGGTCTGCCTCGGCCTCCCCTCCTCCAGCGAGCCCGTTACGGATTGCCGCGTGGTCGCGATCACTGCGGCCGGCGTGGCGGGTCCTCGTGGCCGGGCATCACCTGGGAAGTTCGCGATCGTGGAGTGCTCGCCGGCCGGCAGGTCGGCCGGGAGCTTGGGCACGTACTGCTCGTCGGCGCTTACGGGACCTGCACGCGCTCGCCGGTGAGGACGATGCGGACCTCGATGTCGGGGGCGAGACGGGCGACGGCGTCGGCGTAGTGGCGGGGGTCGGGGTCGGTCTTGGTCATCATCTTGTCGCCGAGGCGGCCGCTGGTGAAGGCGTAGTGGTGCGGGATCGCCAGGGTGGGGCGCAGTGCCGCGGTCAGGCCGGCGGCTTGTTCGGCGTCCATGACGAACTGCCGCATGCCGGCTGGGCGGACGCACAGGCCGTTCGTCGGCAGGATGGTGAGGTCGACGGGGCCGATCCGGTCGGGGATGGTGTCGAGTTCGGGGACGCGCAGCGAGTCGCCGCCGAAGAAGACGGTGCGGCCTTCGGCCTGGAGGACGAAGGTCACCTCGTGGACGCCGTGCTCGCCCGGGGTCGCGGTCACCACCAGGGGGCCGACGGTCGCCGACTCCCAGGCTTCGATGGCACGGACGTCACGGAAGCCCTTGTCGCGGGCGATGGTCGCGACGGTGCCTGGGCCGATCAGCGGGACGGAGAGGTCGAAGCCGCCGTCGAGGAGGGCGTCGAGGTCGCAGTGGTCGTAGTGCTCGTGGCTGACGACGACGGCGTCGATCCGGCCGAGGCCGGCGACGTTCGTGGCGAGCTGTTCGCCCGGGTGGTAGGTGGCGGTCTCGGTGAACCAGGGGTCGGTGAGGATCCGGGTCTCGCCGATCTCGATCAGCTGGCAGGCGTGCCCGATCCGGGTCACGGCAAGGGGGGTGTTCATGGTTTCTCCTGCTTTTTCTTGAGGGGTGGCCGGTTGTCCGGGTGGGTCAGGCGCCGAGGTCGATGTCGAGGATGGCGCCGAGGAGTTCCTCGGGGGTCTCCACCTGCGGGAGGTGGCCGGTGCGGGGCAGCAGGGTGAAGGCGGCGTAGGGGATGGCGGCGGCGTAGGCGCGGCCGTAGTCGGGGGTGACGATGCCGTCGCTCTCGCCCCAGATGACGTGGACGGGCAGGTGGAGGCCGGCCAGCCGGTCGATGAGCGTCGGGTCGGACATCGTGGGGCCCGTGTAGCCGATCAGGGCCTGGAGGTCGGGGCTCGGCCCGGCCTGGCCGGCGGGCGGGAGGGGTGCCTTGCGCGGGTCGTGGAAGGAGTGGGTGCTGATCTGCTGCGGTGTCATGCCGGCGAGGTTGGTGATGGGGTGGCCGTCCACCTCGATGCCGACGCCGTCGATGATGACGGCGCCGCTGACGCGCGGGCTTTCCTGCAGGGCGATCTCGGCGGCGAGCCAGCCGCCGAAGGAGTTGCCGACGACGGTGACATCGGTGAGGTC
>NZ_JBIRGP010000012.1:0-357227 GCF_044328075.1 Streptomyces sp. NPDC017991
TCGCCCTGGTCCTGCACTGCACAGCAAAATGCCCGCACCGGAGCGCGGGCAGGTACTGCGAACCACGACATCTGGGGATGACGCTACACCGCGAAACCGGCTACCACCAGAGAGCAACAGGACATGATCCCGAACCATGTCGCGTGGACCACCCGGCGGAGGTCCGGGTTGCTGTGCCCACCGAGGCGGCCCGGGTGGTGCCGCACGCGTCCACCGGGAGCCGAGGGTCACACCCGGGCGGCGAGAAACCGGCGGGCGCCTCGTAGGGTGGTGCGCAGTTTCCGCTGGGTCGCCCGGCTGTCGAGCCGGACATCGAGGGCGCCGGGAAACGCACTGTCGGCGCGCAGACCCGCAGGCAACCGGGAGGGGTCGACGCCGTCGCGCTCGGCGATGAGAGTGCCGAGTTCATGACGGCTCAGAGCGTCTGCACCTGCAAGGTGGTGAACTCCATGGGCGTCCGTCGAGGCCAGTTCCAGGATGGCTGCGGCCAGGTCGGCGACGTGCACCGGGCAGCGGATGTCGTCGGTGAACAGGCAGCCCTCGCGGGTGCCGGCAGCCAGTTCGTGCACAGCGCGTTCATGACCGGACCGACCGTCGCCGATGATCAGCGAGGTACGGGCCACGACGGCCTGCGGGTGCACGAGCAGGACCCCGGTCTCCGCCGCCGCCTTCGCCGCTCCGTACGGGGTGACGGGGTCGGGGAGGCTGAACTCGTCGTAGTGCACACGGGATCCGGAGAAGACCGCGTCGCTGGAGACATGAACGAGGCGACAGCCGTGCCGCGCCGTTGCCATCGCAAGGCGGACCGGACCCTGGGCCGTGACCGCCCAGTCCGCCCGGCCGCTCGACGCGTTGACGACCGACCGGGCGCCGACCTCGGCCACGACCGCGTCCACCCGCCCAGGGTCCCGCAGGTCGAGGTGGCGCCATGCGGCGTGGGCGGCGCTGCCGGGTACGGTCGCGTAGGTCGCGACCGTCGGCCGTCCGGCTGCCGCCGCCTGCCGGATCAGCTCGGTGCCCAGAAAGCCGCTGCCGCCGATGATCAAGGTCGTCACGAGGTGACACCGTAGACCTACGAGGGCCTGCGCAGCAGCCACCGGCCGAAGGTCCGGCGTGCGGGTCGCACCACCACGCGGCCGTGGGCCTTCTGACCGACCAGCTCCACTACCAGAATGACCGGCGTATCAGGATTCGCGGGACTGTGACGGTACTTGAGCCTGCTGTGCAACAGCTGCAGACCATCCAGGTCGACCACGACGCCCGGCTTCGTGACCAGCCTCAGGGTCTTGCCCGTCATGGCCACATCGATCCGCAGGGTGTCGTGCGTGATCACTGCCTCGGTGAAGTCGAGTGTCACCTCACAGAAGGTGACTGCCAGTTCCAGCCTCCGCGGCACCACCCAGCGCCCCACGCGCTCGACCGCGCCACTGAAGGCCTGTTCGATCCGCACCATGTCCTTGGCCTCCGCCCCGGTCCCGCCGACCGTGGCCGCGGTGGGCGGCAGGTCGGCGGTGAGCGTGGCCAGTTCGCCCAAGGTGCGTGCGTTCAGGGCGACTTCGAGGCGCTGGTCCAACTCGTCCACGGTCAGCAGGCCGTCTCCCGCCGCGATCCGCAGCACGTCCACCACCCGATCCCGGTCCGCGTGAGAGGCACGCAGCTCGGGCGACGAACCGGGGCCGGAGTGCTCCCCGGTGGGCGAAATCTCTTCCGGCATGCTTCCGTCCTGGTCCGGTCGAACGTCTCCGCGCGACGCGGTCAGCGGCGCGAGGAGAAGACTAGCGTTATATCGCGACATGAATTCCGGCCGGGCCGCCCTCAGGGAGAGGCAATGGTCAGCCCCGGTTCATGTCATGCGCCGTCCATCATGCCGAGGTCCGGTCGCGGCAACAACCGCGTCCCGCGGCCGGTTCGCCGCACCAACAGAACTCGCGGAGAACAAGGGAACAGCAGGACCCGCAAGCCCGCAGGACACAGGACCCACAGGACCATGGTCCGCCCGGAGTGGCGAGGGGTGAACGGCGAGAGGGCGGGGCGCCGAACCATCGCCCCGCCCCTCCGCGGCCGTGTGGGACCCGGGTTCCCCCTCCGGGTCCCACACGGCCTCCTCGCGGTCCGGCTACGAGCCCGTCTCGGCCGGTTTCGGCTCGATCCGGAACAACTCGCCGCCGACCTGGCCGATGAGCCCTCGGTCGTAGAGCATCAGCTCGGGGGCGATCCCGCCTTCCACCGGGCTCTTCGGCACATCCACCGCGCCGCGCCAGCGCACCGCGCCGCTGTCCAGGTCAAGACCCACCAGGTGCCCGGACGGATCGAGGTAGTACGCCACCCGGCTGTCGAGATCCACCACGGCGGCCGAGGGCAGCTCCCGCATGGTCGGATCGCCCGACTCCTTGCGCAACTTCAGCCCCGGTGCGTGGGACCACAGCCGCCGGCCGTCGTCGGCGGAGTACGCGATGACGTTGCCGCTCCTGCCGGTCACCAGGACGATGCCGTCCTCGACCGGGCCCATCGGCAGGCCGTCGACGCGGTGTTGCGACACCTTGCCGGAGTCGAGGTCGACGCGGGTGAGGGTGGCCGGACCCGCGTCTCCGAAGAACTTCTGTCCATCCGCCATACCTCCCAGCAGTACGGCGTCCCCGTCGGTGCCGATGTAGGCGGTCGGGCCCTCCACGGTCGCGACCGTCTTCGGCGTGCCGGTCTCCGGGTCCAGCCGGACGACGGTGCTGCGCTGCGGAGCCTTGTCGCTGTCAGGTGAGCACATCAGGTAGGGGACGCCACCGATGGCGGTCCGGTCGCAGTCGGCCTTCTTCCACGAGTACGTCCACAGCGTTTGGCCCGTCCTGTCGTCGAGCGCGACGACGCTCTTGAAGGTCGGGGAGTTGGCGAGGATTCCGCCGTCGAACAGCACGGCGGAGGAGCGGTTGCGGCTGTCGTCGGCCAACTCGTGCTTCCACAGCACCTGTTGCCCGTCGATGTCGAGGGCGACGAGATCGGTACCGGCCCGGGAAGCCCCCGGCTTGTGATCGGCGTACGTGTACAGCACGCCGTCTCGGACACCGGGGAGCGACCCTGCCGGGGAGCGGCTGCCGTTGGCGTCCTGGGCCTTCTGCCGCCACTCGACCTTTCCGGTACGGGCGTCCACGCCGATGCCGTCGAACTCCGCCCCACGGCAGTAGACGGCACCCGTATCCGTGGTGCAGGCGTCCCAGGACTTGCCGGGCAAGGTGGTCTGCCACAGAAGCCTGCTCTCCCTGCTGACCCGCGAGGCCGGCGGCTGCGCCCCGTCGCCGTCGCCCGCGCCGGTGGCGAGAACCGCGCCGAAGGTGATGCCGGCGACGGCGAGGACCGCTCCGGCGGCCCGCGCGAGGTTGCGCCGCCGATGGCGGCGCACGATGCGGTCGGCGACACCGGCGGGGGCACTGGGGTTGTCCGGGGTCCACTCGTGCAGGACGTCCCGGATCACGCGGTCGAGCTGGTCGCCGTTCATGTGTGGGCTCCCTTCGGCAGGTTGCTGCTGGGGATGCCGGTCGCGGCCCGCTCCGGCGTGTCCAGTTCCGGCGCGAGACGGCGCAGCCGGGCCAGTGACCGGTGGGTGGTGCTGCGCACCGTGCCCACGGAGCAGCCCAGGGTGGCCGCCACCTCCGTCTCTGACAGGTCCTCGAAGTAGCGCAGCACCAGCATCGTGCGCTGCCGCGGGGTCAGCCGGGCGAGCGCCTGGCCCACGGTGATCCGCAGGTCGGCGGCGGACGTGCCGTCGGCGACGCCGAAATCCGCCGGTGGCGTCGCGAACGTCGGCTCGCGGTGCGGGCGGCGCAGGCGCCACCGGCTGATCTGATGCCGGTACATCACCTTGCGTACGTAGCCCTCCGGGTCCTCGATGTGCCGCCAGCGGCTCAGCGCCTTCATCAGAGCGATCTGCACCAGGTCCTCGGCCTCGTGCCGGTCGCCACCGGTGAGCAGGTTCGCCAGGCGCAGCAGACTGCTCCACCGGCCTTCGACGTACTCCCGGAATCTCTCGTGATCCTGCGGATCCATGGGCCCTCCCGTTGTCTGACGCACACAAGGACGTGCGGACCCCTGACGATCTATGCCTCCCGGTTCGGAGTTTCTTCTCCGGCGTCAGGGCGCCTGAGGGCGAGCGCGCGGTACCGCGGTACCGCGCGGCGCGTACATCGCGAAGGGGGAAGCACAGGCCCACCGCAAGCGCCTTGGCCATCATTCATTCGATCGGGTGACCTTGTGGACAGGCATATCGTTTCTGCGTGCCCATCGCGCCCTACCGTGCGACTGAGGCGACCTGGACCCCGTGAGCCTGCAGCAACAGATCAGCGCGGCCTCCGCATTGCCGTGCCGCCGTGCACGGAGGCCCGGACGACGCTCTTGGTGAGGCCCTCATGCCGCTGCACGATTCCTGCCCGCTGCCCAGTACAGATCTGCCTGACGCCCATGCTCGCTGCTTTCCGCTCGGCAGGGCCACGGTGGTCGAACTCCACGGGGAGATCGACGTCTTCACCGTCGACAAGATCAGCCTCGACCTCGACGCCGCGACCGCCCAGCCCGTCCCGCACGTCATCGTCGATCTGCGGCAGGTGTCCTTCATCGACTCCAGCGGCCTGCACCTGCTGGACCGCGCCAACGGTCGAGCCCGCGCCCGCAACGGCGGTATTCAGCTGGTCAGCGACGAGCCGCGCATCCGGCAGCTGCTGCGGCTCACCGCCCTGGACCACATCCCCCTCTCCGCCACTCTCGACGAAACGCCCGCCGTCGGGGCCCATCAGCAGGCCACCCCGTGAGAGCCGCGCTGTGCGGACGGCGCGCGCCGCGCGCGTAGGACGATGTCGTGGGTGGTGGAGAGCAGGGTGCCGCCGGGGGCTGCCCACTCGACACTGCCGACGTGGCGGGGCCGGCCGCCGTACTAGCCACGCTCACCGCACTCGCCGCACCGAAGCAGGTCCCGGACGAGGGGGAGGACCGGGACAGGACAGTGAGAGGACTCAGGGGCCGAGGGTCAGGCGAGGCCCGCCGCGATGGCCCGGCGGACGGCGTCGGGGCGGTCTCGGATACCGGCTTTGGCGAACAGGTTGTTGATGTGGGTCTTGACCGTGGCCTCGCTGATGAAGAGCTTCTCGGCGATGGCCCGGTTCGGCAGGCCCTGGCCGATGAAAGTGAGCACCTCGCGCTCGCGTGGTGTCAGGTCCGGCGGTAGTGCCTGGTCCGTGGCCGGCGGACGGGCGCGGGCGGTGGCGAGGAGACGGTCCTGGACCTCGCGGTCGAGTACGGACTGTCCCGCGGCGGCTGCGCGGATCGCACGGAGGATGTCCTGGCGCCCCGCGTTCTTCGTCAGGTAGCCGCGGGCACCGGCGCCGAGTGCGGCCAGGATCGAGTCGTCGTCGGCGAAGGTGGTCAACACGACCACGGCGACCTGTGGGTGCTCCTCGTTCAGCCGGCGGGTCGTCTCGATGCCGTCCATCACGGGCATGCGCAGGTCCATCAGGACGACGTCCACCGATGCGGCGGCCACGGCGGCGAGCACTTCGGCGCCGTCCGCCGCGGCGGCGACGACCTCGATGTCCTCGGACATGCCGAGCACGGCGGCAAGGGGCTCACGGACGGCGGCCTGATCGTCGGCGACGACCACCTTCAGCCGTTGCGGTTCATCGGTCGGTTCACTCATCCCGGGATCACTGCCTCCACGTGCCAGCCGCCTTGGTCAGGGCCCTCGGTGACCGGGCCCGCGGTAATGGTGCCACCCAGCAGGGCGACGCGCTCACGCATCCCGATCAGCCCCATTCCGCTGCCGACGCCTGCGGTCACCGCGCCGGTCGCGGGTCCGTTGCGGATTCTCAGCGTCGTCGACGCGGCGTCGAACGTCAGCTCCACCCCGGCGTCGGCGCCCGGGGCGTGCCGGGCGGCGTTGGTCAGCGCCTCCTGGGCGATGCGCAGCAGGTTCTGAGTGACCTGGGCCGGCAGTTCGCGGACGGTTCCGGTGACGGTGAGGGCATCACGGTGGCCGGAGGACTCGACCATCGCGCTGAGGCTGTCGAGCAGTGGAAGGGAATCCTCCCGCAGCGCGTGTACGGTCCACTGGGCCTGCTTCAGGCTCTCCTTGACCAGGCTGTGTGCCTTGTTGTTTGCCTCGCGGACCTTTTCCAGGTCGCCGGTGTCGATCAGGGCGTCCGCCAGTTCCAACTGCATGTTGATCCCGGCCAGTGAGTGCGCCAGTACGTCGTGGACGTCCCGGGCGATGCGGCCGCGTTCGGTGAGTACGGCCGTCCGGGCCTCGGCGCGGGCGGCCCGCTCGGCGGATTCGGCGGACGAGAGCATCGCCTCCATGGCGCGCTGTCTGCTGCGGCTGAGGATCCCCGCCACCACCGGAGCGCCGATGGTGAGGCCGAGGGCCCAGGGCAGCGCCTCGTGGCCGGGGCCGAGGCGGAAGTACAGGACACCGCCGCAGAGGAGGCTGGTCAGAGCGGCGAGCGAGAGGGCCTGCTTGAGAGGAAGCCGGTAGCCGATGTGGCCGACGAGGAAGTAGGCGAACAGGTAGCTGGAGCCGGTGCGGCTGACGCCGATCAGGGCGGCGGCCGCAACGACACCCGTGGTCAGCCAGACGAGCGCGACGCGGGGCGGAATCCTGGCCTCGGGAAGGTGTCGCGCAAGCAGGGCGACGGAGTTGACCACGAGCAGTGCGGCCACCACCAGACCATGGCCGCTCGTGTCCAACGGACGGACGGTCACGAACGCGGCGACGACGACCGTCAGGGTGATGGCCCACTGCAGACGGGGGTCCTGGCGGGGCACGACCCGGGGGCCGGGCTCCCGGTCCGGGGCCGGCCCGGGGTGCGGGGCACTCACGGATGCGGACACGCCGTGACCATAGTCCACGGTCAGACCGTGTGGTCGAGGGCCGCGGCGGCGGGGCGCGTGCCCACGGGGCGCTGCGGCTCGCGTATCGCCAGGCGGCTCCTGACGAAGATCGTCGCCAGGCGGGTGACCACCTCGGTGAGCGCCATCAGCACGAACGCGGCGACCCAGGCCTGGCCGGTGGTGATGTCGTGGGCGGCGCTGAACCGGCCCACGTCGTCGGCGCCGCCGTGGTCGACCCAGACCTGGAATCCCATGCGCGCACCCATGCCGAGCACCCACAGGACCGCCGATATGGCGCCCGCCTTGATGAAGAGGTGTCCGTCGGCGCTGCGGATCCGGGTGTAGACGCCACCTGCGACACCGAGCGCCGCGCCGGCGCCGACCAGCGCTCCGATCAGCACCAGGTCGTTGCCCGCGGAGGGGACGGTGTGCAGGTACTGGGAGGCCACGAAGGCCACGATCCCCAGCGGGATCAGATAGGACCTGAGATCCAGGCGGCCTTCCCGCAGCTGCCGGAAGACAACGAGTACGAGGGCGACATCGGTGATCCAGTCGGTGGTGGTCATGTCCTCAAGGTTGTCGTTTCCGGGCCTCGCACGCCTGGACCCACGGGTGGAAGTACGGGTGGAGTTCGGGCCCGCGTCTCCTCCACCCGCTGCCCACCCGGCACGGTTGCCGAGGGCGTCCCGGCCACCCGTCCGCCCCCACCGTCTCGTTTTGAGAGGCCCCCGCGACGAACAGTGACCGCGTGTCCGTCGCCGCCCCGGAGCGCCGAACCGCGTCAGTCGTCCTGCTTCCACGATCCGGTGGGGCGGCCGTCCGTGCAGCGCACGCGGAGTTCGACCTTGCCCGCGGCGCCCTCGAACCTCACTTCGGCGTGTTCGTCGTCGGGGCCCGGGTCGGCGCTCTTCACTCCGTACCCCTGAGCGGGAGCCCACGACAGCAGCCGTACGGTCGTTCCTTCGCATACGGCGATGGCCGTGCCGCCCGGAGTGGAGAGTGTCTTCCCGGCGCCGACCCCGTCCCTGTCCCTGTCCCTGTCCCCGTCTCCGTCTCCGGTGGCGGTGGGAGTGGGCGTAGAGGAGGAAGGGGAAGCGGGCTTGGATGTCCGGGCGGCAGACGGCGTACTCGGTGTCGCGCTGCCCGCTCCCTCGCCGGGGCCCGACGACGAGGCCTTCGCCGCGTCGAGCTGCCGGTCGACCTGCTCGGAACTGAGCGTCGTGCCGTCGGAGGAACCGGTGATCCCGTCCCCGATGATCTCGACGGCGGCCAGGCCGGTGAGCGTGGCGGCCACGGCGGCGGCCGTCCAGCCGGCCAGGGCGAGGAAAGTGCGGGATGGCATGCGTACGACTATGCCCCGGCCGTCGATAAGGCGAGCACCGGGGAGACCTAAGGGATGGTTAACAGCGCGGACCTGCCCGACCGCTCGGATAGCGTGCCTGCTGTGGTTCACCTCCTGATAGTCGAAGACGACCCGACGATACGGACGCCGTTGATCCGCGCCCTGCGCGAGCGCGGTCACGCCGTCGCCGCCGCGCACACCGCGATGGGCGGGCTGCAGACCGCGCTGGACGAGCGTCCCGATCTCGTGGTCCTCGACCTCGGCCTGCCGGATCTCGACGGCATCGAACTGCTGCGCATGCTGCGGGCGGTCAGTCCGGTACCGGTGATCATCGCGACGGCCCGGGACGACGAGGCGGAGATCGTGCGAGGGCTCGACGCCGGCGCCGACGACTACGTGGTGAAGCCGTTCACCGCCGCCCAACTGGAGGCACGGATCAGGGCGGTGCTGCGGCGCGGCGCCAACTCCCGCGAGCCCGCTGCCGCCACCGTCGTCGGTGAACTGCGCATCGACCCGGGCACGCGCGAGGCGAGTCTCGCCGGAACCGTTCTCGACCTCACGCCCCGCGAGTTCGACCTCCTCCACCATCTCGCCGGCCGGGCGGGACAGGTCGTCACCAAGCGGGAACTGCTCACCGAGGTGTGGCGGGTGCCGTACGGAAGCGCCGACAAAACCGTCGACGTACACCTGTCCTGGCTGCGCCGCAAACTCGGCGAGAGCGCGCAGGAACCCCGCTACCTGCACACCGTACGAGGTGTCGGTGTCAGACTGAGCGCGCCCGCGGACCGGGCATGAGGCGCCGTCTGACCCTGCTCGTCGCGGCGACCATGTGCCTGGCGCTCCTCGCGTTCGTCGTGCCCCTGGCACTGCTGCTGCGTACGGTCGCGCAGGACCGCGCCACCGTCGCCGCCAGTGCGGACGCGCAGAGCCTCGTCCCGCTGGTGGGCACCTCGGACCCGAAGACCCTGCGGACGAGCGTCGAGCACATGGCGGCGGGGGCCCGGGGCCCGCTCACCGTCTTCCTCGCCGACGGGTCGGTCCTCGGTACCCCGGTGGCGCGGACCAGTGCCGTGCGGCTCGCGGGCCTGGCCGGCGTCAGCCGGACCGTGGAACGGGCCGACGGACGCGAGATCGTCGTGGCCGTGCTCGGCCGCCCGGACGGCACCGCTGTCATCCGTGCCTTCGTGCCCGCCGCCGAACTGACCCGCGGGGTCACGCAGGCCTGGCTGGTGCTCGCCGGTCTGGGCGTCGCGCTCCTGCTGCTGGGCCTGCTCGTGGCCGACCGCCTCAGCCGCGCCCTGGTGAGCCCCATCTCGGATCTGTCCGCCGTGTCCCACCGGCTCGCGCGGGCCGACCTCACGGCACGCGCCCGCCCCGACGGGCCACCGGAACTGCGCGAGGTCGCCGGTGCCCTCAACCATCTCGCCGAACGGATCCAGGAACTGCTGCGCGAGGAACGCGAACAGGTCGCCGACCTCTCCCATCGGCTCCGAGCACCCCTCACCTCCCTGCGGCTGGAGGCCGAATCACTGACCGGAACCGACGCCGCCCGGATCACCGCCCGCGTGGACGCCATGGAACGGGCGGTCACCGGCCTCATCAGCCAGGCCCGGCACCGCCCGGAGGCGGACGCACACGCGCGGTGCGACGCGGCTTCGGCGCTCCGCGAGCGGGTGGCGTTCTGGACCGTACTGGCCGAGGACACCGGGCGGGCCGTCACCTTGGACGTCATGGTGGAGGGCCCCCTGCCGGTCGGCGTCCCCTCGGACGAACTCGCCGCCGCCGTGGACGCGTTGCTGGGGAACGTGTTCGCCCACACCCCCGACGGCACCGCCTTCTCCGTCACCCTGTCGGCCCGCTCCGGCGGCGGAGCCGTGCTCACCGTGGCCGATGACGGCCCCGGACTGTCGGCGGACCTGGCCCAGCGGGGCGCGAGCCTCGGCGGATCCACCGGCCTGGGCCTGGACATCGCCCGCCGGGCCGCCCAGTCCAGCGGTGGCCACATGGCGCTGACGACCGGCCGGGCAGGCGGCGCCCGCGTGACTCTGGAGCTGGGACCCCCGACACCCCCGGTCTCCCCTCCCCCATCTCAATGACCGCCACTGCGTCTCAATGACCGCCAATGACCGTCTTAGCGCGCTCTTAGCACTGCCGCAGCGCGGCCCTATCCGGGCCCGCGCGAACCTCTCTCCGACACCAGGCACGCACAGGAGGTTCGCCATGAAGCGCACATCACTCGTCCTGCTCACTTCGGGAGCACTCGTCGCCGCGATCACCGGCACCGCACTCGCGGGCGGAAGCGACGACGCGTCGCGCTCCAGCAGCGCGTCGTCGATCTCGGCTACGGCTACGGCCACGGCCTCATCCGGACCGTCCTCCGACGCACCGAGCACGTCACCGTCCGAGGCCCAGTCCCAGTCCCAGTCGGAGTCGCAGTCCGGGGCGCCGACGGCCGACGACGACACGTCGGGACCGGCCACGGCCACACCCGCACACCCGAGTTCTTCGGTGGGCAGCCGACGCGCCGAGCAGATCGCGCTCTCCCATGTGGGCGGCGGAACCATCACCGAGGTCGAGGCCGAAACGGAGCACGGCCGCGCGGTGTGGAGCGTGAAGATCCTCAAGAACGGCAGCCGGTACGAGGTACACGTCGACCGGGGCAGCGGCGAGATCACGCGGTCACGGACCAAGTCCGGCGACGACCACGGTGACACCGAGGACGGCGGCCGTCACGGCCGCCACCACGACTGAGCCTGCCTCTGGCGCGTGAGACGGGACCGCCCGGCGGGGGCCCGCCCCGCTCCGTCGGCCGGCCGGCTGACGGAACACCGGAAGGGCTGAAGGGCAAAAGGGCGACAATTCGCTCCGTCGCCCGGCCGAACTCGTGCAAGCACGAGTCGGCCGGGCTCGGTGAGCGAGGCCGGGACTGCTGCCCCTTGTGCCCGCCCGCCATCGGAAAGCGGGCGGGCGGGCGGGCACAGGACATGAACGGCACGGTCGTCGGGTCGGTTCAGACCCTGATGGGTGCGGAGGCGCGGGCCGGCAGTTCGAGTCCGAGGTTCTCGCGCAGGGTGGTGCCGGTGTAGTCGGGGGCGACGATCTTCCGTTTGCGCAGCTCGTGCAGCAGGCCGTTGACGGCGAAATCGTGCTGCTGCGGGTCCGCGAGGCCACTCAGCGAGATCACGTCGAGAACACCTGCGCGGAACCGTTCCTCGACGGCGTCGGCGAGCTGTTCGGGCGTCCCCGCGGCAGCCCAGTGTCCGGTGTCCTGGGCCGCGATGACGAGCTCCCGCAACGTGTAGCCCTGGCGCGCGTAGCCCGTGAAGATGTCGACGCGGCCTCGGCGGCGGTTCACCGAGGTGATGTCGGGCAGCAGACTCTCCGGCAGCTTCGAGTCGAGCGGGAGCTCCGACAGGTCGACTCCACCGCCGAGCATGTCGGCGACCTGGGCGCGGCCTCGTTCGAAGTCGATCGACTCCCGTTTCTCACGTACGAGCCGTCGCGCTTCCTCCTCAGTGGAGCCGTAGGTGGCATGCAACGAGCTGAAGATCAGCGGCAGTCCGCCGGCCCGCCCGAGGCGCTCGGCGTGGCTCCGGATCTTCCGGGTGAAGTCCGCCGCGATGTCCAGGGTCGGCAGCGAGGTGAACACGATCTCGGCGTACCGGGCGCCCAGTGCCTGGCCGGCCTCCGACTGACCGGCCTGCATCTGTACGGGGCGCCGCTGCGGCAGCGGCGGGATGTTCAACGGACCGGCCACGGTGAAGAACGGGCCCGAGTGGTCGATCGGATGCACCCGGTCGCGGTGCAGCACCGCCTTCCCGTCCGCGCCGACGGTCAGCGCACCGGGTTCCCAGCTGTCCCACAGCGCGTTGACCACCTCCAGGGTCTCCGCGGCGCGCGCGTAACGCTCCTCGGGGCCCGGCAGTTCGCCGGGGCCGAAGTTCTCCTCACCGATCGAGGAGGTGACGAGGTTCCAGGCGGCCCGCCCGTTGCTGACGTGATCGAGGGTTCCGAACAGCCGGGCCAGGTTGTACGGGTGGTGGAACGTCGTCGAGACCGTGGCGATCAGACCGATTCGCGATGTCACCTGGCTCAGCGCCGAGACGAAGACCAGCGGCTCCTGCGAGCCGATCGGGCCCTGGGCGCCGAAGCTGAGCAGATCGGCGGTGAACAGGGCGTCGATCCTCGCGGCCTCGGCGAGTCCCGCCACGCGTACGGCGGTGTCCAGGGTCGATCGGGTCGGATCGATCGCCAGGTCGTAGGTCTCGGACGTGCCGCCTGCTCCGGTCACGGTCTTCAGCGTCCTGGGGCGTTCTGCACTCACGAATCGTCCATTCTCACCGCTCCGACGCCGATGCCGATGGCGGTGGCGGTGGCGGTGGCGTCTGGGGCGGGGCGGGGGAATTCCGGCGGTGCGCGTCGACGCCGTCCGAACATGCCGGACACACCGGATCGGACGCGACCAGGCGCGACCGGGCGGGGCTGCGGCAACACGTGACGCGCAAAGCACAGGCACAGGCACGGAAGCACGGGTACGGGCCCGCAGGCACAGGCACGCGATGCGCACACGCTTGCCAGAGAGACAGCCGGAACGAGAGTCAGTTCCGGAACAAGGGGTCAGCTACAGAGCGCGCCATGCGTCCGGCACAGATCCACGTGCCGACGCTTCGTCCAGACCGGCAGCGTCACCGCGCTGCGGACCGGCCTGACGTGTGACGTCCTCAAGGGTGACTCCCGTGTTGGGTGGTTGCGCAATGAACGTACGTTGCGGGGGTGCGCCCTTGTCAAGAGTGCACCCCCGCAACCGGACCCCGCGCCCCACACCCCGGCCCCGCGACCCCGCGGCTCAACTCCCGCCCCATCGGCGCATTTCACGATCCCCAAGAAGCCGACGTACGCGCCGACCGAGCGCCAACTCGCCCGCGTAGACGTCGACTTCCGCAACGATCCGGCGAAGGAGGTCGACGAGTTCCGCTACGACATCCAGCCCTACCTCGGGCTGAAAATCGGCATGCAGCGGCTGTCCCACTCCGATGCGCGGCGCACCGGCGACACCGTCGTGGCGTACGTACCGGGCTGGGGTGACGGTACGCACGGTCATGTGAGCACCTACGGAACCGGTACGACCTCTCAGCGGACGGAGCTGTACCGGGGCGGCGCCCTGGGCGCGGGTTCCGACGGCTACTCCCTGGAAGGCGACGTACCGGCGGCCAGGGGCGACTACCGCCTGGTGACCACGACGGAGCGCACCGAGGCCGCTTTCCTCGGAGGTGGCCGAGCGCGCAGTCCCCCGCGCCCCTTCAGGGCGCTCGCCCCACGGTCGCCCGGAAGGGATTCGCCCCTCATTCAGGGGAGCGGATCCCTTCCGGGTCTTGACCGCACGCGGAACCCCTCCTAAAGTCCTCGCACTTCCGCAGGTACATCGATTAACCACTCGTTAACCGCCATGGTTGGAGACACCCCGCTGTGCGCTCACCGCTGACTCGGCGCGGCTTCCTCGCCGCCGGTTCCGGCCTCACCGCCGCGACCGCCCTGCCCGCTCTGTCCGGCTGTTCCGCGCTGGCCGCGGCGGACTCCGATCCCGACACGCTCGTCGTGCACAGCCAGCTGGGCACCACCGCGCCGGGATCGCCCACCTATCTGGCCTCCCTGGACCGCTTCCGCGAGGAGAACCCGGGGCTCAAGGTCAAGAACCTCGTCAACGGTGACGACCTGGCCCAGGTCTACGAGACCTCCCGGCTGGCCCGCAAGGAGCCGGACGTCGTGATGGTCAACCTCTACGACAAGACCCTGGCCTGGACGGATGTCGGCGCCACGGTCGACGTGAAGGACTATCTGGACGACTGGGGGCTGCGCGACCGGGTCCTCCCGGTGGCCCTGGACGCCTGGACCGACGGCGAGGGCAGGCTGCGGGCCTTTCCCTACTTCGCCACGAACTGGCCCGTCGCCTACAACCGCTCACTCCTCGACAAGGCCGGCGTGGACGAGATCCCGGTCACCGGCGACCAGCTGATCGCCGCGGCCCGCAAACTGCGGGCCAAGGGCATCGGACCCGTCACCACCGGCGGCAACGACTGGACCGGGCAGAAGCTCCTCGCCCAGATCATCCAGACCTTCCTCAGCGAGGACGAGGCCCGGCACGTCTACTCCACCGGCGACTTCAGCGGCAGCAGGGGCGCGAAGGAGGGCATCGAGTACTTCGTGGCGCTGCGCGACGCCGGGGTGTTCGTCGACAAGGCGCAGGGGCTGACCTCGGACCTGATGACCACGCAGTACAACACGCAGTCCGCCGCCATCCAGTCGGCGATGTCGTCGGCGCTCGCGAAGGTGCCCGAGGCCGTCGCCCGCCACACGGACGTGGGTGGCTGGCCGCTCGCCGAGGGTGCCGCGCACGAGCTGCCGACGATCCTGCGGACGTACACGCTGATCGGGTTCTGGATCAGTCCGAACGGTACGAAGAAGATCGACGCCGTCGAGAAGTTCCTGCGGTTCATGTACCGGGCCGACACCGTGTCCCGGTTCATCAAGGAGAGCGGTCGCGACATGGCGCTGCGCTCCAGCACGGTCAGTACGGACTTCCCGCTGGTCGCGGCGGCCCAGCGGCTGGGGGACGACGTCAGCCAGATCCTGCTGCCCGACGTGTACGTGCCGCCCGCGGCGACCCAGCCGCTGATCACCGCGACCAGTACGTCCTTCACCCGGGGCACCGGCGCCGCCAAGGTCCGCGCCGCTCTCGAAGCCGCGTACCGCTCCGCATGAGCCTCCCGCCCTCTCCCCCGTGCCCTCCATGTCCCCCGCGCCCCCCGCGTCCTACGCCCCAGTCCATCGGAGTCACCGCATGACGACGTTGACGCCCACACCGGGCGACACCACGGTCCGTCGCCCCGGCCCGCCGTCCGCCACCGCGGGACGGCGCCCGCCCCGACAGGGCGGCACCGTCCTCGCCGTGCCGGCCCTGATCTGGTACCTGGTCTTCATGGTCGGGCCGATGATCGCGATCTTCGTGGTCGCCGCCCTGCACTGGCCGGGCATGCTGCAGCCGGTGTCGTTCGCCGGCCTCGGCAACGTGCGTACGGTCATGGACGACCCGGTCTTCTGGGACGCGGTGCGCAACACCGCCGTCCAGCTCGCCGTCGCCCTGCCGATCATGATCGTGTGCGCCTACATGCTGGGCTACTACGTGGCGCAGAAGCCGCCGGGGCACCGGGTGATCCGCTATCTGCTCTTCATCCCGGGGCTCATCTCGACCCCGGCGAAGGCCATGGTCTTCTACGCCGCCCTGTCTCCGGACGGTCTTGCCAACGGCGCTCTGGAGTCCGTCGGACTGGGCTCGCTCACCGACGCCTGGCTCGCCTCGCCGTCCACCGCGCTGGCGTGTCTGATCGCCCTGGACGTATGGGCAGGGATCGGCTTCACGGCCGTACTGTTCGCGGCCCGGCTCGGCAGTGTGCCCGACGAACTCGGCGAGGCCGCGCAGCTCGACGGCGCCGGGCACTGGCGCACGATGTGGCTCGTCCACTTCCCCGTCATCCGCGACTACGTCGGCGTCGTGACGATGCTGCAGTTCCTGTGGACGCTCTTCGGCTCCGCCCAGCACGTCCTGCTGCTCACCCAGGGCGGGCCGGGCAGCTCGTCCACCACCCTGTCGTTCCTCGTCTACCAGAAGGCGTTCATCGCGGCCGACCTGGGCTACAGCCAGACCGTCGGCGTCATCCTCTTCCTCGCCGGGCTCGTCGGACTGCTCACCATCCGCCGCGCATTCCGCCAGAACTACTGATCGGAGCCGCTCACCATGAAGCTCGGCAAGCGCTGGCTGCCCGCGCACATCCTGGTGTGGTCCTACGCGGTCCTGCTGATCGTGCCGCTCTACTATTTCCTCGCCTCGGCCTTCAAGACGAACGACGAGATCTTCGCGCACCCCCTCGCCCTGCCCACCTCGTTCGGGTTCGGCAACTTCCGCACCGCCTTCGACAGCGCCGACCTGGGGCTCGCCGTCGTCAACTCGACGCTCGTGACGGTCCTCGCCCTCGTGCTGACCCTGGGGCTCGCCCTGCCCGCGGCGTTCGCGCTCGCCCGGTCCACCGGCCGGCTCGCGTCGGTCATGGAGAAGGTCTTCTCGCTCGGCTTCCTCATCCCCACCTTCGCCGCGCTCTTCCCGACGTTCCTGCTGGCCGCGGCGACGGGTCTGTTCCACACCCGTACCTTCATGGTGCTGTTCCTCCCCGCGACCGCGATGCCGTTGTCCGTGGTGATCCTGGTGCAGTTCATGCGGACCATCCCCAAGGAGATGGAGGAGGCCGCCCGGATGGACGGCGCGTCCACGTTCGCGGTGCTGCGGCACGTCTACATCCCGATGTGCATGCCCGGCATCGCGACGGTCCTGCTGCTGAACTTCCTCACCTTCTGGAACGAGTACCTGTACTCGCTCGTGATCATCGGGCCCGATCCCGCGCAGCGCACGGTCCAGGTCGCCCTGCCCACCCTGAAGTCGATCACCGGAACCGACTACGGCGTGCTCACGGCGGGCACGGTCCTCACCCTCGTACCGGTGTGGGTCGTCTACACGGTGCTGCAGAAGCGCATGCAGCAGGCGCTCGTCAGCGGGGCGGTGAAGATGTGAGCACGCCCGTCGAAGAGCCCGGCACGCCGGACAGGACAGGGCGGCGTCCCACCATCAAGGCCGTCGCCGCGGCCGCGGGCGTGTCGACCGCGGCCGTCTCCCAGGCCTTCAACGACAAGGGACGGCTGTCCTCGACGACCCGCCGCCGCATCCTGGACACCGCGCTGGAGCTGGGCTGGTCGCCGAGCGCGCCCGCCGCCGCACTGCGCAGCGCCCGTACGCGCACGCTCGCCCTGGTCGTCCGGCGCCCCACCGACGTCCTGGGCGCGGACCCCCACTTCAGCGAACTGATCACCGGGATAGAGGGTGAACTGGCCCCGCGCGGTTACGGGTTGCTGCTGCACCTGGTCGCCGGGGCGCAGGAGGAGAACATCCTCTACGAGCGGCTCGCCGCCGAGGGCCGGGTGGACGGCGCGGTGCTCACGGACGCGCGTGCCGTCGACCCCCGCCCCGCGCTGCTGGCCCGCCTCGGTCTGCCCGCGGTACTGCTCGGCGCCCCCGACCGCGCGGCGGCCGTGCCGAGCGTCGGCCTCGGACAGCAGGGGGCCGGCGTCGAAGAAGTCGTCGCCCACCTGCTGAAACTCGGCCACCGGCGCATCGCCTATGTGGCGGGTCCCGAGGAGCTGCAGCACACCAGGCTGCGGCACGGCGCCTTCGACGCGGCCCTGCGCGAGGCGGGGGTACGGCCGGTCGCCGTGCTGCACACCGACTTCTCGGAGGTGTCGGCCGTCGCCGCGACCGTCGCGCTGCTTGACACCGCCGACCGTCCCACGGCCATCGTCTACGCCAACGACTCCATGGCCGTCTGCGGCATGGGGGCCGCCCAGCGCGCGGGCCTGCGCGTCCCCAAGGACCTGTCGGTCGTCGGCTACGACAACCTGCCGCTGGGCCGTTGGCTGCACCCGCGGCTGACCACCGTCGACCAGCAGGTGCAGCGGGTCGGCGCGGCTGCCGCGCGGGTCCTGCTCGCCCGCTGCGGCGAGGACGTCGAGGCCGAGCGGCTCGACGACCGGCCCCGCCTGGTCGTCCGCGAGTCCACCGGCCCGGCTCCCCGAAGACCGGCCCCCTGACCTCGCCCCCGTCGGACACCGCACGCGTGCACGCACCCGCACCCGCACCACCCGATCGATCCGAGAAGGACCATGCGACGCCACAGCGCCCACCTGACCCACGACTCCGCCGTACTGCCCTGGCTCGGCGCCAACTTCTGGTCCCGTACCGGCGGCCCCCTGATGTGGCGCGACTACGACCCCAAGACGGTCCGCGAGGAACTTGAGGTGCTGCGCGAGCACGGTCTGACCATGACGCGCTCCTTCTTCTACTGGCCCGACTTCCACCCCGAGCCGCACCGCGTCGACGAGACCCTGTGCGAGCGTTTCGCGGACTTCCTCGACGCCCATACCGAGGCGGGCATGGGCACGGTTCCCACCTTCATCGTCGGCCACATGTCGGGCGAGAACTGGGACCCCGTCTGGCGCGGCGGACGGGACCTGTACGAGGACGTCTGGATGGTAGGCCGCCAGGCGTGGTTCGCCTCGCAGATGACCCGCCGCTTCAAGGACCACCCCGCGGTCACCGGCTGGCTCATCACCAACGAGATGCCCGGCTACGGCCGCGTCTACCAGGAGAACCCGCCCTCCTCCGACGTCGTCACGGCCTGGGCGCAGGCCATGTGCAACGCCGTCCGGGCCGCCGGCGGGACCCAGCCCGTCTCCCTCGGGGACGGCGCCTGGGGCATCGAGGTGACCGGCCGCGACAACGGTTTCTCGCTGCGGGACACCGCCGAGTACGTCGACTTCGTCGGCCCGCACGTCTACCGCTCGGACACCGACCGGCCCCGCCAGCACTACCGTGCCGCCTTCGAGTGCGAGCTGGCCTCGGTGACGGAACAGCCCGTCGTACTGGAGGAGTTCGGCCTCTCCACCGACACCGTGTCCGCCGAGAACGCCGGGATCTACTACCGGCAGACCCTGCACAACAGCCTGCTCGGCGGTGCCACGGGCTGGATCGCCTGGAACAACACCGACTACGACGACCTGTGGGACCGCTCGCCGTACGACCACCACCCCTTCGAGATGCACTTCGGCATCACGGACAGCGAGGGAGCGCCGAAGGCTCCGCTGCTCGAACTGGCTGCGTTCGCCCAGGTGTTGGAAGCCGTGGACTTTGCCCGCTGCCGACGGGCCGACACCGACGCCGCCCTGGTCGTGCCCGCGTTCCTGGAGCATGGATACCCCTACAGCAGGCCCGCCGACCGACCGCTGATCTTCACCTCGCTGCACCAGGCGTACGTCGCCGCACGCGTCGCGGACCTGCCCGCCGGACTGGTCCGCGAGGCCGACCACCTCCCCGGGCACGCCAAGCTCTACCTGCTGCCCGCCACCCGGCAGTTGACCGCCCGCACCCGGCGCGAACTGGCCCGGCGGGCGGCGGAGGGGGCGACGGTCTACCTGTCGTTCTGCTCCGGTGAGCATCCCGGCACGCGCGGGCCGTGGTTCGACGACCTCGACGGCCTGTTCGGGGTCGAGCTGCAACTGTCGTACGGGGTCGCCGAGCCCATCACCGACGATGTACTGGAGATGACCTTCACCGAGGACTTCGGACCGCTCACGGCGGGCGAGACCCTCACCTTCCCGGTGGCGGGCAACGAGGACAGCCGGGCCTATCTGCCGGTGGTCCCGCGCGACGCAAGGGTGGTCGCCGTGGACGGGCACGGCCGCCCCGCCCTGCTCGTGCGCGAGACCGGACAGGGACGCACGGTCCTGGCGACCTACCCGCTGGAACACATGGCCGCCCGCACCGCCCACGTCAATCCCGAGCAGACGCACCGTCTGTACGCGGCGCTCGCCGACCTCGCGGGCGCCGACCGCCCGGTCACCGTCGACAGCCCGTACGTGGGCGCCGACCTGCTCGTGCACGAGGACGGACGGCGCTTCGTGTGGCTGGTCAGCCAGTCCGCCGAGGAGCTGACCGTACGCCCGGAGGCGGTCGGCACCCTGCACGACGTGGCGTCCGGCGAGCAGGTGACGGACGTGCCGCTCGCCCCGTACGGGATCGCCGTCCTGGAGCTGACATGACCGGCCCGCTCCACCGGGACCCGGACGCGCCGGTCGAGGCCAGGGTGCGGGACCTGCTCGGCCGCATGACGCTCCAGGAGAAGGTGGGCCAGGTCAACCAGCGCCTCTACGGCTGGGACGCCTACGAGCGGACGTCGTCCGGTGCGTACCGGCTCACCGACGCCTTCCGGAGCGAGGTCGCCGCCCATGACGGCATGGGCGCGCTCTACGGGCTGCAGCGCGCGGATCCCTGGTCCGGGGTCGGGTTCGCGGACGGCATCACGGCGGCCGACGGCGCCCGTGTCTCGGACGACGTGCAGCGGCACGTCGTGGAGAACACCCGCCTGGGTGTCCCGGTGCTGTTCGTGGAGGAGGTACCGCACGGCCACCAGGCCCTCGACGGCACCCTCCTGCCGGTGAACCTCGGCGTGGGCGCCACCTGGGACCCCGCCCTGTACGAGGCCGCCGCCGAGGCCGCGGGCGCCGAACTGCGGTCCCGCGGGGGCCATGTGGCGCTCGTGTCGGCCCTCGACCTGGTGCGCGACCCGCGCTGGGGCCGCGCCGAGGAGTGCTTCGGCGAAGACCCGTTCCTGGCGGCCCGGTTCACGGAAGCGCTCGTACGCGGAATGCACAGGGTGGACACCGCGGTCGTCCTCAAGCATTTCGCCGGGCAGGGTGCCACGGTCGGCGGACGCAACAGCGCGGCCACCGAACTGGGACCGAGGGAACTCCACGAGATCCACCTCGCGGCAGCGCGCGCGGGCGTCCGGGCCGGCGCCGCCGGGGTGATGGCGGCGTACAACGAACTCGACGGGCTGCCCTGTGTCGCCAACCGGCCTCTGCTGACCGGGCTGCTGCGGGAGCGGTGGGGCTACGACGGGATCGTCATGGCGGACGGCGGCGCCATCGACCGTCTGGTCCGCCTCACCGGCGACCCGGTGGCCGCGGGGGCCATGGCCCTGTCGGCGGGCTGCGATCTGAGCCTGTGGGACGCCGGCTTCCCGCGGCTGGCCGAGGCCGTCACCCGTGGACTCGTTCCCGAGGCCGCACTCGACACCGCCGTCGCCCGGGTCCTCACGCTCAAGTTCCGGCTCGGCCTCTTCGAGCAGCCGTACACGTCAGGGCGGCCCACTCATGAAACGCCCCACCCCGTGCGGGAGTTGAGCGAGCGGATCGCCCGTGCCTCCGTCGTCCTGCTCGAACACGACGGAGACACCCTGCCGTTGGGCCCGGCCGCCCGGCGGATCGCCGTACTGGGGCCCAACGCCGACTCCGTACCGCACCAGATCGGGGACTACACCGCGCCCCAGCGCCCCGGGACCGGCGTCACCGTGCTGCGAGGCATCCGCGAGGCCGCCCCCGACGGTGTTGAGATCACCCATGCCGCCGGGTGCGCACTGACCGGTGCCGATCTGTCCGCGTTCCCCGAGGCGGTCGCCCTGGCCGCCGCGGCCGATGTGGCCGTGCTGGTGCTGGGCGGTTCCAGTGCCCGTGACGGCGGGACGGCCTTCGACAGCAACGGGGCCGCGCGGGTCGGTTCGGCCGCGCCGAGTGACATGACCTGCGGCGAGGGCGTCGATCTGGCCGAACTCTCACTGTCCACCGGTCAGTTGCGGCTCATCGACGCCGTGGCCGCTACGGGCACACCTGTCGTCGTGGTCCTGGTCCAGGGGCGCCCGCACGCGCTGCCGGACCTCTCCCGTACCGCGGGCGCCGTACTGAGCGCGTGGTACCCGGGACCGTGGGGCGGCCGGGCCGTCGCCGACGTCCTCTTCGGCCGGGCGGAACCCGAGGGACGGCTCCCCGTGTCGGTACCGCGCTCGGCGGCCCAGTTGCCCGTCTTCTACAACGGCAAGGACCACCGTTACCGGGGATACGTCGACCAACCGGCGTCCGCCCGCCACCCGTTCGGCCACGGACTGTCGTACACGACGGTGTCCTACGGGGTGCCGAGACTGTCGCATGCGTCCGTGCCGTCGGACGCGCCCGAGCTGACCTGTACGGTCGCCGTCACGAACACGGGCGACCGGCCGGTGTGCGAGACCGTGCAGTTGTATGTGCGGCGGATGTCGGGCGGCTCCTCGTGGCCCAGGACGAGAGAGCTTCGCGGGTTCGCACGGGTTCGGCTCGCCCCGGGACAGAGCACGGAAGCCGTGTTCGACATCGACGCGGACACGCTCGGTTCGGTGACGCGCAACCTCACCGTGGGTGTGGAGGCGGGCGAACTCCTGCTGGAGACCGGCCCGTCGTCCGACAGGACCAGTGGGACGCCCCTCACGGTTGAGCCCTGAGCCGACCGCACCCGCGGCGCGTGCACTATTCCACGCCGGCCGTGACATCGCCGTTGACGGTGGTGAGCGTCATACTGCGGTCCTCGTCCTCGTCGCCGGTGGGGACGGTGACCGAGGGGCGGCCGTTGTCGGTGGTCGCCGCGACGCGGTAGGCGGGGGCGTCGTGCGGCAGCATGACCCGGACCGAGCCGTTGGTGGTGAGGGCGCCGACGCCGTCCGGCGAGGTGGCGCAGTCGAGCGTCACATCGCCGTTCACCGTTTCGGCGTGCACGTCGTCGGCGCGCAGGGTGCCCGCGCGAACGGATCCGTTGCGGGTCTCCAGCCGGACGGCGGCGTCCTTCTTACCGGACCTGGTCACCGTGACATCGCCGTTGACGGTCGTGAGGTCCAGTGCGGCGAGGACACCGGCCACGTCGATACCGGCGTTGCGGGCGGAGACGGTGACGGACGTGCCCTCCGGGACGTCGACCTCGGGCATCCGGGCGCACTCCCGGCCGGATTCCTGGCCGGCCTCCTGACCGTCGGTGTCCTGCTTCGGGCACGACAGGTCGAGCACCCAGGTGTCGTCCCGGTGGGACCACTCGTGCCGGACGTGGCCTCCGACGCCGATCCGGTCGCCGTCGGCGGGGCGCAGCCGCACCCCGTTGTCGGTGGTGATCACCAGGTCGGCGCCCCGGGCCACGGCAGGTTGTGCCGCGGCTCCCCACGCGCCTTCGTCGTCGTTTCCGCCGTGGCCTCCGCCGCACGCCGCGACGAGGGGGACGACCGCCATCAGGGCGACCAGGCTCCGTGCGCGCGTCGTTGTCGTTGCGTCCATGCCCGGTCGGTTTCCCCCTGCCCGCGCATCCATGGCTCCTGGACACCTGGCGAATCGCGAGAACCGGTGCCGTACGCCTCAGGCCACCGCCTTGACGTCCGCTCCCGCCCGGTCCGCCTCCCCCACCAGGTGGCGGCGCCGGCCGGGCAGGCCGAGGGTCGGGTTGGCCACGCCCCAGACGGCGCCCTTGCAGACCAACTCCTTGTAGAGGGCGGCCAGTCGGCCGGTCAGGGTCGCGTCGACGGCTCGGTCGTCGGCGGTGACGTACTGGATCAGGCCCTCCTTGCGGCCCAGCGAGATGCACTGGTTGTAGTAGCGCACCGACGCGTTCGGGAGCTTTCCGCCGGTCAGGCGTGCCGCGATGGCGTCGGCGGCCTGCCACGCGGCGGGGGTGCCGGAGGCGCACGACATCCGCAGCGGCTTGTCGCCGGGTCCCATCGCCATGGCCGCGTCGCCGACGACGTACACGTCCGGGTGCGAGAGCGAGCGCATCGTGCTGTCGACCACGATCTGGCCGGTGCCGGTGGTCTCCAGGGTGGTGGCCCGCGCGATCGGGTGGACCGCGAAGCCGGTCGTCCACACGGTGACCGCGGCGGGGACGGCCGCCCCGTCCGCGGTCGTGACCCGGTCGGCCTCGACTCCGGTCACGGCGGCGTTCTCGTGCACGGTGATGCCGAGGTTGCCGACGACCTTGCGCAGGTGCTCGCGGCCCTTGTCCGAGAGCCAGTCACCGAGGCCGCCGCGGGCGACGAGGGCGACTGAGAGATCCGGGCGGGCCTCGGCCAGCTCCGTCGAGGCCTCCACACCGGTGAGACCGGCGCCGACGACGACCACGGGCCGGCCGGCCTCCAGGCCGGCCAGCCGCTCGCGCAGCCGGAGTGCTCCGGGCCTGCTCGCGATCTCGTGGGCGTGCTCGGCGGTACCGGCGACGCCCTGGTCGTTCCAGCCGCTGCCGAGGGCGTACACGAGGGTGTCGTACGGCAGTTGTTCGGGGCGTCCGCCGTGCGCATCGGCGACCGTGACCGTCTTGCGGTCGGCATCGACCCCGGTCACCTCGGCGATCCTCAGCTCGACGCCGGTGCCCTCGAACATCTCGCTCAAGGGGCGCGGGGTGAGGTCCTGGCCGACCGCGAGCTGGTGCATCCGGACCCGTTCGACGAAGTCGGGCTCGGCGTTGACGAGGGTGATGGCGACCTCGTCACGGTGCAGCCGCCTGGCGAGGCGGCCGGCCGCGATGGCTCCGGTGTATCCGGCGCCGAGAACGACGATGCGATGCTGCATGACGGTGACTCCTGTCTGGGCGGGTCCGGCCCGTGTCGAGCGCGGTTACGGCCCTTGAACCGGACAGCACGCCGATTCCTGACAGGAACACCTGTGAAGCAGCTCACACCGGCGTCAGAAGGCGTTGAACAGCGGTTCCCCGTGGTCGGCCGCCGCCCACACCTCGGCCGCGCGTTCCAGCTTGTCGGGGTTGGCCTGGCTGCGGAACGCGGCGATGCCCTCGGCGGTGACCTCCAGGCACGTGACGCCGACGACCCTTCCCTCGACGACGGCGACGACGGCGAGGCCGCCGTTGGCGGTCGTCAGGTGTATCCCGGCCGACCCGCCGAGCAGAGCGCGCTTGGCCGGCGCCGGCTTGAACAGACCCCGCATGAACTTCGCGACCGCGAGGGCGCCCGCAACCGGTGTGGTCCGGGCCGGGATCTTCCCGCCGCCGTCGCCGATCGACACGGCGTCGGCGGTGAGCAGCCGCACGAGGGGCTCGGTCTTCCCCGTGGTGGCGGCCGACAGGAACTCCTCGACGATCCGCCGCGCGGCGGCCCCGTCGATCTCGGCACGGGCCCTGCCGTCGGTGATGTGCCGCTTGGCCCGGTGGAAGATCTGCTGGCAGGCCGCCTCGGTGACGCCGAGGATCTCGGCGATCTCCCGGTGCGGGTAGTCGAAGGCCTCCCGCAGCACGTACACGGCCCGCTCGTTGGGAGACAGCCGCTCCATGAGGGTCAGGACCGCGTACGAGAGCGACTCGCGCTGCTCGGCGGTGCCCGCGGGGCCGAGCATCGGGTCCCCGTCGAGCAGCGGCTCGGGAAGCCACTGCCCGACGTACCGTTCACGCCGTGCGCGGGCCGAGGTGAGCTGGTTGAGGCACAGGTTGGTGAGCACCTTCGTCAACCAGGCCTCCAGGACCTCGATACGCCCGGTGTCGGCGGCCTGCCACCGCAGGAACGTCTCCTGTACGACGTCCTCGGCCTCGCTCGCCGAGCCCAGGAGGCGGTAGGCGATGGCCTCCAGACGAGGCCTCAGCGTCTCGAACCGGTCCACGTCTTCCACGGTCAGCGGCATGACCCGGATCCTAACCGGCTTGCTCCTGCGCGGTGCCGGCCTCCCCCGTGGTGAACCAGACCGTGGCATCCGGGGGCACATGGGCCGTCACCGGCTCGGAGGCGGCCAGGACACGCGCCGCGGGAGGCAGCGGGACGGGCTGCGCGCCGAGGTTGGCGACGACTTCGACGGAGCCGTTGGCGAGGTGCAGGACGTCGTCGTTTCCGGGGCGCGGGGCGTCGTCTCTTCCGGGGTGCGGGGCGTCGTCGGGAGGGGTCACCCACTTGAGGGTCCCCTCCCCCAGCCGGTACCGGCGGCGCAGGTCCAGCAGGGTGCGGTACAGCTCCAGCGTCGACCCCGGACGGCCGCGCTGTGCGGCCACGGCGTACGGACCGTAGTCGGGCGGCTGGGGCAGCCAGGTGTCGGAGCCGGTGCCGGTGCCGAAACCGAAGGCAGGCCCCTCCTCGGTCCACGGCAGGGGCACCCGGCAGCCGTCGCGTCCCCGGATGCGGTGTCCGGACCGTTCCCACACCGGGTCCTGGCGTGCCTCGTCCGGCAGGTCGGTCGCCTCGGGCAGGCCCAGTTCCTCGCCCTGGTACAGATAGGCGGATCCGGGCAGTGCCAGCATGAGCGCGGTGGCCGCTCGCGCCCGGCGCAGTCCCAGCGGGCGGTCGGGCTGCGGGTCGTCGGCGCCCACGCCGTGTTCCAGCTCGACCTGTCCGTCGTACCCGAAGCGGCTCGCGTGCCGCATCACGTCGTGGTTGGACAGCACCCAGGTGGTCGGCGCGCCGACGGCGTCGTTGGCCGTCAGCGACTCGGTGATGACGTCCCGCAGCGGGGCCGCCTGCCAGGGCGTTTCCAGGAAGCGGAAGTTGAAGGCCTGGTGCATCTCGTCGGCGCGGATGATCCGCGCGGCGCGCTCCGGTGGCAGCCATGCCTCGGCGCACAGGATGCGCCGGCCGTCGTAGGTGTCCAGCAGCCGGCGCCAGTTCCGGAAGATCTCGTGGATGCCCTCCTGGTCCCACATCGGAGGCATCACGCCGTCGACGGGCTCGATCACCCCGTGGGTCGGCCGGGGCCAGTCGGGCAGACCGGGAGCCTTCACGAGGGCGTCGCACACGTCGACGCGGAAGCCGTCGACCTCGCGGTCGAGCCAGAACCGGAGCGTCCGCTCGAAGTCCTCCCGCACCGCGGGGTTGTCCCAGTTCCAGTCGGGCTGGGAGGGGTCGAACAGATGCAGATACCACTGCCCCGGATTTCCGTCGGCCTCGGTGACCCTGGTCCAGGCGGCGCCTTCGAACATCGACGTCCAGTCGTTGGGCGGCAGGGAGCCGTCCGGTCCGCGGCCGTCGCGGAAGTGGAACAGGGCCCGCTCTTCGCTGCCGGGGGCGGCGGCCAGCGCGGCACGGAACGCGATGTGCTCCGAGGAGCAGTGATTGGGCACGAGGTCGACGATGACTCGGATGCCCAGCTCATGGGCGCGTGCCAGGAGTTCGTCGAAGTCGGCGAGTGTGCCGTACCGCGGGTCCACCGCGCGGTAGTCGGCCACGTCGTAGCCGCCGTCGCGCTGCGGCGAGGGGTAGAAGGGGGACAGCCACAGGGCGTCGACACCGAGGTCCGCCAGGTGGTCGAGCCGTCCGGTGATGCCCGGCAGGTCACCGGTACCGTCGCCGTCGCCGTCGGCGAACGAGCGCGGGTAGATCTGGTAGATGACGGCGGTCCGCCACCAGTCGTCGTCGGCCGCGCCGGACAGCGGGCCGGCCTGGGCGGCTGCGGGAGTGGAGTCTGCTGTGGTCATAGCAGCGGGGTCTCCTGTGCGTAGATGTCGGGCCGGCGGTCGCCGAGCAGGTCGTTGTGCGGGGAGATCGCCTTGTCGCGGGACAGGTGGAGGAAGAGGTCGGCCACGGCCCGCTGGTCCGAGGCGCTCGAAGCACTCGGAGCGCTCGGAGCGCTCGAAGTGGTGGGACCGGTGGCGGCGGAGGTGAGCCAGCCGAACTGGTCGATGACCGCCGTGCCCTGCGTCCACTGCTGCCCGCGCTCGACGCCGCTGCGGTCCGCGCACGCGATGAAGACACCGTTGGCGCGTGCTGCGGACTGGGCCTGGATGATCTCCGCCGGATACTGGCCCGCCGGATGCCCGACGAGCGGCCAGTTGGTCGGAACGGCTATCAGGTCGGCGCCGGCGAGGGCGAGCCGACGGGGCATCTCCGCGAACTCCAGGTCGTAGCAGATCAGTACACCGATGCGGCCGTGTGCCGTGTCGACCACCGGAGGCGTCCGGTCACCGGGCGTGAAGAACAGCGTCTCCCTGTCCCACAGGTGTGTCTTGCGGTAGACGGCCCGCACACCGCTCGCGTCGACCACGGCGGCACTGTTGTACAGCGTGTCGTCCGCGGCCTGGCAAAAGCCCAGGACGACGACACTCTGCGAACCGGCGAGCACCGCGCTCAGGTCGGAGAAGAAGGGGTCCTCGACGGTGATCGCCGTGGTCCGGGCCTCCTCGGCGGTCTCGAAGACGTAACCGGAGGTGACCAGTTCGGGCAGCACGACGATGTCGGCCCCGTCGGCGAGGGCACGCCGGACGGCGTCCAGGGCCAGCCCCTTGTTGTGGATCAGATCGCCGACCCGTGGCGCCAGCTGCTCGCACACGACACGGGTCACCCCGGTCTGCGCGGACGACGAACGGCTGCCGGTCATTTCACCGCTCCTTCCGTGAGGCCGCTGATCAGACGCCGCTGCAGGACCGTGTACGCCAGCAGCACCGGAAGGGCTACGAGGACGGCGGCAGCGGCGGTGACCGCGGGGTCGCTGGAGCGGGCGGCCCCGGAGAAGAAGGACAGCGCCAGCGGAACGGTCTGCACGGCCGCGTTGTCGGGGACGAGGATGAGGGCCAGCAGGAACTCGTTCCAGGTGAACAGGAAGAGCACCGTGCCCAGGGTCGTGAGGGCGGGCCCGGCGATGGGCAGCACCACCAGTCGCAGGGTCTGGAACCTGCTGGTGCCGTCGATGCGCGCCGCTTCGAGCAGTTCCTGCGGGACCGAGGCGAAGAACGTACGCATCCAGAGCACCCCGAGCGGGACCGACAGGGCGATCTGCGGAAGGATCAGCGCCCAGTAGGTGTCGATGAGGTTCCAGCCCGCGAGCAGTTCGTAGAGGGGCAGCACGGTGACCTCGTACGGGAGGACGAGGCCGAGCAGGAGAAGGCCCAGGATGACCTTGCCGCCGGGGACGCGCATGGTGGCCAGCGCGTAGCCCGCCAGGCTCGCGAGGATCACGGTGACCACGACGACGGTGACGGACACCAGCGCGCTCGACAGCAGGGCGGAGCCGAAGCGGCCCTGGGTCCAGGCCGCCGAGTAGCTGGACAGGGACAGTCCGCCGGAGGAGCCGTCGAAGGAGGAGACCACGATCGACACCAGCGGGAAGACGGCGACGACGGACGCGAGGACGAGCAGGGCGTGCGTGGTGACGCTCTCGGTACGGGCGATCCTCATGGCTGCACCTTCCTGGCCGGCCGGGCGGGACCGCGTCGTAGGGGGCCGCGACCGGTGCCGTCGCGTTCCCGCAGGAGGAGCTGTACGGCGACCACGACGGCGAGGATGACCACGGTGAGGACGATGGCCAGGGCGGATGCGCGGCCGAGCATGCGGTTCTGGAACGCGTCCTGGTAGACGTACAGGCTCGGGACGGTCGTCGAGGTGCCGGGTCCGCCGCGGGTGGTGTTCCAGATGAGGTCGAAGTTGCGCAGGGCGAAGGTGACCGTGAGGATCAGCGCGATCGAGATCTGCGGGCGCAGGGCGGGCAGGGTGATGGAGAAGAACTCCCGTACCGCTCCGGCGCCGTCCAGCCGGGCCGCCTCGTAGGTCGACCGGTCGATGGCGACGATGCCGCTGAGGAAGAGCACCATGCACAGGCCGTACTCGACCCAGGTGCCGACCACGCCGATCGAGGGCAGCGCGGTGTCGAAGTTCCCCAGCCAGCTCGTCGTGAAGCGACCCAGGCCCACGGCCCGCAGCAATGCGTTGACCGGGCCGTCCTCGGCGAGGAGGTTCCGCCAGGCGACGGCGACGACGACGCTGGAGAGGATCTGCGGCACGAAGAGCAGCGCCCGGAACAGCGTCAGGCCGTACACCCGGATACGGGACATGGCTCCGGCGAGGAGCAGGCCGACGGCCACCGGCAGGGCGGCGTAGAAGAACAGCAGGACCAGTGAGTGCAGCAGGGCCGCGCGCAGGTCCGGGTCGGTGAACACGGCCGTGTAGTTGCCGAGGCCGACCGGCGTGCCCTCCGTCAGGCCGTCGTACGCGTAGAACGAGTACCAGACCGAGATGCCGATGGGGTACAGGACGAAGACGGCGAAGAAGGCCAGGGCCGGTGCCACGTACAGCAGCGAGGACCAGGAGAGGGAGGTCAGGTGGCGGCGCGGTCGGCTGATCCGGCGTATGCCGGTCGGCGGGGGCGCGGTGTCGCGTTCCCGCGCGGGGGCGACGGTGCTCACTTGGACTCCCTCGCCTTCTGCCAGGAGTCCTGGACGGCCTTGGTGAAGGCGGCGCTGCTCGTGCGGCCTGCCATGACCTCCTGGAGCTTGCCGCCCATCACGGAGAGCATGTCGGTGGCGCTCCAGTCGTAGTAGCCGACCTGGGTGCCCGCGGCGATCGTGCGTTTCAGCACGTCGAGGGTCTGGCTCTGCAGGCTGTTCGCGCCCTTGACGCCGTCGGTGACGACGGGCAGGCGGCCGGTGTCGAGGATCTCCTGACCGGCTTCGGGGGTGTGCAGGGCCGCGAGGAAGGCGACGGCGGCGGGGGTGACCTTGGAAGAGGCGGCGATGTGCCACGGCGAGGCGGTGGCTCCGGCGCCGCCGGTGGTGAGCGCGCCGAAGCCGAACTTCTCGGGGTCGAGCTTGGCGCCGTTCCAGGAGCCGCCGACGAAGAAGGCGCCCGAGCCCTTGGCGAACCGGGCGATGGCGTCCTCGTTGCTGAGGCCGTCGTAGCCGGAGCCGAAGTAGCCCTTCTTCGCCCAGTCGGCCATGGTGTCGGCCGCCTTCTCGTTGCCGGAGGTGGCGAAGGTCGTGCCCGCCTTGCCGCCGATCCAGTCGCTGATGGAGGCGGGGCTCTGCTCGGTGACCGCGAGGTCGGAGAAGATGTGGGTGGCGGCGTACTGGTCGCTGTTGCCCAGCATGACGGGCTGCTTGCCGGCCTTCTCGACGACCGGCAGGTCCTTCTCCAGGTCGCTCAGGGACTGCGGCGGTTCCAGGTCAAGGGATTTAAGCAGGGCCTTGTTGTAGTAGATGCCCTGCACCTCGCTGATCGGGGACATCCCGTAGAGGTTCCCGTCGCCGAACGCGGTGCCCGCGCTGTTCCAGCGGGCCGGTGCCAGGGTGCTCGCACCGGTGCCCGTGAGCCAGCCGTAGGTCGCTGCCACGTCGTCGAGGGGGCGTACCAGCTTGGCCTTGACCAGGGCGCCGTCGACGGCGTAGCCGATGTTGCCCTGGAACAGGTCGGGCGGGGTGCTGCCGGAGGCGGCGTTGACGACGGTGGCGACGAGGTCGTCGAAGCTCTTGTAGGTGATGTCGACGGTGACGTTCGGGTACTTCTTCTCGAAGGCCGGGACGACCGACTTCATCAGCGGCTTCTCCGCCTGGTCCGCCCACATCCGCAGGGTGACGTCACCGAGGGCGGCGACCTGCCCGGTGGTGACGGGCTCGGTGATGAAGGACTGCGTCCCGGCGGTGGCGGACTTCCCCGCGCCGGGCGCACTGCACCCGGCGCAGGCGAGGACCGCGGCGAGCGCGACGGCCGCGGCCGTACCCCAGGCGCGACGGGGCGCGCCCGCTGTCCCGCCCGCTCTCTCACGGAGTACGTGACGACGTACCTCACGACGTACGGATTTCATCCGGTGCACCGTTCCTGTGTGGGCCTGTGCAGACCCGTGTGGACCTGTGTGGGAGAGGGTCAGCCCGCGTAGGAACGCAGGCGGAGGGTGGCCGTGGCCTGGTGGGCGGTCATGCCCTCGCTGGCGGAGATGACCTCCACCGCTTCGGCGAGCGACGGCGTGGCCTCACGGGTGATGCGCTGGTACGTGAGCGGCTTCAGGTAGCGGGAGACGGAGAGACCGGCACTGTGCTTGGCACCGCCGGCGGTCGGGAGGGTGTGGTTCGTGCCGGCCATCCCCTTGTCCGAGTACGCGACCGTGCTCCAGTGGCCGAGGAACAGGGAGCCGTAGTTGCGCAGCGTGTCGTGGTACCAGTCGTCCTCGGCCGTGTGCACCTCCAGGTGCTCCGGGGCGAGTTCGTCCATGACCGCGACCGCGTCCTCCTTGCTGTCCACGAGGATCACGGAGCCGAAGTCGTGCCAGGCGGGTCCGCAGATGTCCCGGGTGGACAGGGTGGGCAGCTGGCGCTCGACGGCGGCGAGCACGTCGCGGCCGAGCTTCTCGGAGGTCGTGACCAGGGCGGCCGGTGAGTTGGGGCCGTGCTCCGCCTGGCCGAGCAGGTCCGCCGCGACGGCTTCGGCGTCGGCCGTGCCGTCGGCGATGACGGCGACCTCGGAGGGCCCCGCGAGGAGGTCGATGGCGACCGTGCCGAACAGCTGGCGCTTGGCCTCGGCCACATAGGCGTTCCCGGCGCCGACGAGCATGTCGACGGGCGGGCGGCCCAGCAGCCCGAAGGCCATGGCCGCGAGTGCCTGGACTCCGCCGACGACGAAGAGGTGGTCGATGCCGGAGAGGTGGGCGGCGTAGGTGACGGCGTCGTTGGCGCGTCCGTCCGGCTGGGGCGGGGTGCATCCGACCACCGTGGGTACGCCCGCGACCTTGGCCACGCCCACGGTCATGAAGGCGCTGGCGGTGAGCGGGAAGCGGCCGGCGGGGAGGTAGGCCCCGACGGCGGAGACCGGTACGTACCGCTGGCCGACCACCAGGCCGGGGGCGATCTCCTCCTCGAAGTCCGCGAGGTGGTCGCGCTGGAGGGCGGCGAAGCGCTGGGTGCGCTCCGCGCCGAGCTCGATCGCCGCCCGCAGATCCTTCGGCAGGCGGTCGCCGCTGCGGGATATCTCCGTCGCGTCCAGCTCGATCGCGCCGTCGGGCTGGCCGTCGAGGGTGCGTGCGTAACGACGGACGGCGTCGAGGCCGTCGCGCTCGATGTCGGACAGCATGCGGCTGACCGTCTCGATCACCTCGGGGTCGCGCTGGGCGGGCGGAGCGTCGACCGCTGGAGCCTTGAGCAGGGTGAACCGGTCGGCGAAGGCAGCGGTGAAGCGGGAGCTCAATTTCATACTGCTGAGCCTGAAGGACGGTTTGCCCCGGGACAACCTCGAATTGTCCTCGCCAACCCATAGGGCGACCCTATGGCAGAGTGGGCGGCATGCCTCCTTCGTCCACTCCGGCGATCACCCTCAACCAGCTGCGCGCCTTCCTGGCCGCCACCCGGCTGGGCACGTTCTCCGCCGCCGCGGCCGAGCTGCGCACGACACAGCCCTCGGTCTCGGAACTGATCAAACGCATGGAGGACCACTACCGGGTGCCGCTGTTCACCCGCGGGGCGCGCCGGCTCGTCCTGACCGCGGCGGGCGAGGAGCTGCTGCCCTACGCCGAGCAGGCGGCGGAGGCGGCCGAGGGCGCCGACCGGGCACTGCGCTCCCTGACCTCGCTCGACGGCGGAGTGGCCACCTTCGGTCTGCTGCGCAACGCCGACTACTACCTCCTGTCGGACCTGCTGGAGACGTTCCACGCCCGGCATCCCCGGGTACGGCTGCGGATCGTGGGCCTGAACTCGGTGGAGGTCGCCGAGGCCGTCACCGCGGGCGATCTGGAGGCCGGTCTGGTCGTCCTCCCCATCGACGCCGAGGGCCTCGACATCACGCCTCTCATGCGGGACGAGGTCGTCTACGCCTCGGCGGACCCGGAGCGCACCGCCCGGCCCGTGACCATGACCGACCTCGCGGAGGCGCCGCTGATCCTGTACGACGCCCACTACGGCTGGCGCGATCCCACGCGGCGCCAGCTGGCCGAGCGCGCCCAGGTGGAGGGTGTCACCCTGTCCCCGGTGGTCGAGGTCGAGCAGGTCGACTCCGCGTTGCACCTGGTCGCCCGGGGCGCGGGAGACACCATCGTGTCCCGGGCGGTCGCGGGCAGCCGGACGTTCCCGGAGAACCTGCACACCGTCGGTTTCGCCGAGCCGCTGTACGACACCATCGCCGTGGTACGGCGGCAGGGAGCGGTCCTGTCACCCGCCACCCGGGAGCTCGCCCGCCTGGCCCGCCGCATGCTGCTGGAGCACTGACCTGGACAGCGGCCTGGACATCGACCGCGCCCACGGGGCAGGGGTGTTGCGTATCGGGTGCGCGCGGCGGTGCGCTGTCCCTTGCTCCGGTCGGCCCGGTGTGCGCCCCCGCGAGGTCACCGTGCCATGGGGCTCCGGGCCGCCGCGGGGACCCCGGCGGAGGAGGCCGACTGTGTCCCCGCGTCGGCGGAGCCGCCGTCGCCGGGCGGCCTCGGCCCTTACGCGGCCAGCGTCTCGTCCTCCTGCGCCGCGCCCTCCCGGGTGGCGCGGTACTTCTCGATCAGCAGGTCGGCCGTACGCAGCGCCTCCTCGGCGGTGCGCGAGGCGGTCATGACGCACAGCGTGTAGGTGACGTCCTCCAGAGCGCGGCTGGTACGGCCGGTGGGGCGCACGTCGTGCTCGATCCGCACCTCGGCGAACTGGGCCAGGACCGTACGCAGTTCCTTCTCCGCCGGCACCATCATGGTGATTCCTCTCCCACACACAGCACAGCTCGCACGTGGGCAGATGCCACCGCGAGAACCCGGACTTCCTCAGTGGCGTCTTTGTCACTGGGCGACACCGCTCACGGTGTCGGGTACACCCCCTGGTGCCCCGTCGTGGCGGGTCCATACCTGCACATGCCCCACATCCACCACACGGCTCCGCGCCCGGGCGCGCGCGTCGAGGCGGACCGGCTCAGTGCTCGCCTCCTTCGCCCGGCAAGGTGCCCGTGCGCGCCACACCGGCGTACCACCGCGCGCTGGCCTTGGGGATGCGCCTGCCGGTCGGATAGTCGACGTAGACGGCGCCGAAGCGCTTGCTGTAGCCGTAGCCCCACTCGAAGTTGTCCAGCAGGGACCACAGGAAGTAGCCCCGCACGTCGACGCCGTCCTTGATCGCCCGGTGCACCGCGGACAGATGGCCGCGGAGGTAGGCGATGCGCTCGGGGTCGACCACCTCGCCCGCCGGGTTCACGTAGTCGTCGAAGGCCGCCCCGTTCTCCGTGATCATCAAGGGCATGGCGGGAAAGTCCGCCTTGAGGCGCAGCAGCAGGTCGTACAGGCCGCTGGGGTCGACCGCCCAGCCCATCGCGGTGGTGCTGCCCTCCGGGCGGTGGAAGGCGACCTCGGCCCCCGGCCAGGGGCTGTGCTCGCTCTGCCCGTGCCCGTCGGAGCCGTGGCTGGCCTCACCCGTGGCGGCGGAGACGACGGTGGGCGTGTAGTAGTTGACGCCCAGGAAGTCCAGCGGCTGGTGGATCGCGGCGAGGTCACCGTCCTGTACGAAGGACCAGTCGGTGAGGCCGGCCGTGTCCTGGAGGAGGTCCTGCGGGTACCGGCCCTCCAGTTGCGGGCCCGTGAAGACACGGTTGGCCAGCGCGTCGATCCGGCGGGCCGCGTCCACGTCCTCGGCGGCCTCGGTCAGCGCCCGGACATGGTGGATGTTGAGCGTGATGGAGGCTCGCGCGTAGGACGGCAGTTCGGCCCGCAGTGCCTGAACGGCCTTGCCGTGGGCGAGGTTCAGGTGGTGCGCCGCGCGCAGGGCCGCGACCGGGTCAGTGCGTCCGGGGGCGTGCACTCCGGAGCCGTAGCCGAGGAAGGCGCTGCACCAGGGTTCGTTGAGGGTGGTCCAGGTCTTCACCCGGTCCCCCAGCGCACGGGCCGCCAGGGTCGCGTAGTCGGCGAACCGGTCGGCGGTGACGCGCTCGGGCCAGCCGCCCGCGTCCTCCAGTTCCTGCGGCAGGTCCCAGTGGTAGAGGGTGACGACCGGTTCGATGCCCTTCTCCAGCAGGGCGTCGGTCAGGGCGCGGTAGAAGTCGAGGCCCTTCTGGACGGCCGGGCCGCGGCCGGTGGGCTGCACCCGCGACCACGACAGGGAGAACCGGTAGGCGCTCACCCCGAGGTCGGCCATGATCTCGACGTCCTCGCGCCAGCGGTGGTAGTGGTCGGTGGCCACGTCACCGGTGTCGCCGTTGCGGACCCTGCCGGGCGTGTGCGAGTAGGTGTCCCAGATCGAGGGGGTGCGTCCGTCCGCGGTGGCGGCGCCCTCGATCTGGTAGGCGGCGGTCGCCGTGCCCCAGGTGAAATTCTGCGGGAACCGGACGGTGGTGGAGTTTTCCGGGGTGGGCGCGACACGTCGGGTAACGGTGGTCACGTGAGTCCTTCCAGATGTGCTGCGGGACGGGAGGGGCGAGGTGGGGTGGTACGGGGTGGCGGGAGCCGGCGGGCCGCGGCACGAGGGGGACGGCGGGTCGGTCATCCCTTGACCGCGCCCTGCATGATCCCGCCGACGATCTGACGGCCGAAGACGATGAACATGACGAGCAGGGGCAGCGTGCCGAGCAGGGCGCCCGCCATGATCAGCGACTGGTCGCGCACGTACCCCGCGCTCAGCTGGGTGAGGGCGACCGGCACCGTCGGATTCGACATGTCGAGCACGATGAACGGCCAGAAGAAGTCGTTCCAGGCGTGCACGAACGTGATCATGAACAGGACGGCCATGGGAGCCCGGGCGATCGGCAGCACGATGCTCCAGAAGATGCGCAGGGAGTGCGCGCCGTCCACCCGCCCGGCCTCCACGAGTTCGTCGGGCAGCGCCTCGCTCAGGTACTGCCGCATGAAGAACACCCCGACGGCACTGACGAGCGTGGGGAAGATGACGGCGGGCAACTGCTGGCCCCAGCCCAGCTCGGTCATCATCATGAACAGTGGTACGACGCCGAGTTGGGGCGGCACCATCATCGTGCCGATCACGAGCATCAGCAGGATGTTGCGGCCCTTGAAGCGGAGTTTGGCGAACGCGAAACCGGCGAGGGTGGCGAACAGGACCGTCGACAGGGCGATCACACCGGCCACGATCATGCTGTTGAGCATGGCCTTGCCCAGCGCGGCGTCCTGCCAGGCCTTGCCGAGGTTCTCCAGCAGGTGGGGTCCCGGCAGGAACGGCGGGGGCGTCTGGGTGACGCGCGTGTTGTCGGTCGAGGCCGCCACCATCGTCCAGTAGAGCGGGAAGAGGGAGAAGAGCGCCGCGATCGCCAGCAGGATGTAGGCGACGGGGCCCGCGTGGTGCTGACGTCCGGCCCCCGGGTGCCGGAACAGCTGCCGGCTCCGGCCGCCGGTCGGGGCGTTCTTCCGTGTCTTCTTCTGTACGGTCCCGGGGCGTGCGTCCGCCGTCTCGACCGGGATGCTGTCTGTGGTCATGGGGATCTCCCGGTCAGGCCCTGCGCGCCAGGACGCGCTTGACGACTCGTTGGACGACGAAGAGGACGATGAGCAGCAGGAACATCGCCCAGGCGACCGTGGCGGCCCGGCCCATCTGGTAGTTCTTCCAGCCCTCCTCGTACAGCAGCAGTCCCAGCGTCTGGTACTGGTTGTCCGCTCCCCCGGTGATGCCGTTCGGGCCCTGGCCGAAGATCAGGGGTTCACCGAAGAGCTGGGTGGCGCCGATCGTGGACAGGACGATGGTGAACACGATGGTGGAACGGATACCCGGGACCGTGACCTTGAGGAACTGCTGCCATCGCGAAGCGCCGTCGATGGCCGCGGCCTCGTAGCGGTCGCGCGGGATCGCCTGCATCGCCGCGAGGTAGAGCAGGGCGTTGTAGCCGGTCCAGCGCCAGATGACGATCGTGGAGATGGCCGTCTGCGCGGCCCACTTGTTGTTCTCGAAGTCGATGTTGTCGATGCCGACCAGGCTCAGCATCCAGTTGATCATGCCGAAGTCGCGTTCGAAGAGCATCGTGAACACGAGGGCCGCGGCGCCCACCGAGGTGGCGTACGGGGTGAGGGCGGCGACGCGGAAGAACGTCGAGCCGCGCAGCTGGTAGTTGAGCAGGTGCGCGAGACCGAGCGCCATCATCAGCTGCGGCACGGTCGACAGGACGCCGATGGTGAACGTGTTGAGCAGCGCGTTCCAGAAGCGGTCGTCCTCCCACAGAGCCGTGTAGTTGTCGAAGCCGACCCACTCCATGACGTTCAGGGTCGACAGTTCGACGCGGTGCAGCGAGATCCACGAGGTGTAGACGAGCGGGTAGAAGCTGAAGGCGGCGAAGACGACGAAGAACGGGGCGACGAAGGCGTACGGGGCGCCGCGCACGTCGAGGCGGTGCAGCAGCGTACTGCGGCGCTCGGCGCCGGAACCGGTCCCGTCCGGCGCGGCGGTGCCGGGCGCACCGTCTGGGGGTGTGGAGGTGGAGATGGCCACCGGAAGGCGTCCTTCCTGGAGGGTGGGAGCTTGGGGGTGACGAGGGGCGGGCAGGGGCCCGGCGGCCCGCACGGGCCGTGCGCGGGACGCCGGGCGACTGCCACGGAAGCGGCGGCGGTCGGTGGGTCGTGAGCTGAGGGCCACAGACCGTGAGCCGTACGGGCCGCAGGCCGTGTGCCGTGCGGGCCGTGGGCGATGGAAGCCCAGGTCAGCCGGCGGCCTTCTCGATGCGCTTGTCCGTGGTCTTCCACGCCTCGTTCGGGCTCTTGTTCTGCGCCTCGATCAAGGTCAGACCCTGCGAGAAGATGTCCTTGATCGTGCCGTCCTTGCGGCCGAGCACCTGCTCGTCGGGGATCTCCTTGGCCGCTTCACCAAAGATCTGCCCGATGGGCGCGCCGGCGAAGTAGTCGGACTTGGCGTCGACCACTTCGGGCATCTCCAGCGCGGTCTGCGAGGAGGGGAAGTTGCCGATCTCCTTGAACAGGTAGGCCTGCTGCTCGGGGGCGGTCAGCCAGGCCACGAGGTCCTGCGCCTCCTTCTTGACCGGGCTCTTCTCCATCACCCCGAGGAAGGACCCGCCCCAGTTGGCGCCCTTGGGTGCCTTGGCCACGTCCCACTTGCCCTTGTTCTTCGGTCCGGCCTTCTCACTGATGTGCGCGAGCATCCACGCCGGGCAGACGGTGGAGGCGAAGGTGCTGTTGGCCAGGCCGGGGTCCCAGCCGGGCTGGAACTGGCGGAGCTTGGCGGTCAGATCGGACGTGGCCGCCTCGGAGGCCAGCTTCCACGCGTCCTTCACGACAGGGTTCGTCTCGTAGATGAGCTTGCCCTGCTTGTCGTAGAACTGCTGGGAGTTGCCGTAGATCATGGCGTTGAACAGCCCGCTGGAGCTGTCCATGAAGGCGACCTTGTCGTCCTTGGACCCGGCCTTGAACTTCTTGCCCGCCGCGACGTACTTCGACCAGTCGCCCTCCCACAGCTTGGCGACCTCCTCGCGGTCGGTGGGCAGACCGGCCTGCTCGAACAGGTCCTTGCGGTAACAGACCGCCATCGGGCCGATGTCGGTCCCCAGGCCGATGACCTTCTTGTCCGCGGTGGTCACCTGGCGCTGCTTCCACGGCAGGAAGTGGTCCGTGCCGGCCGCGCCGGCCAGGTCGACGAACTTGTCCTTCTGCGTGTCGGACAGCTCCTTGGCCCTACCAATTTCTATGCCCTGGATGTCCTTCAGCCCGCTGCCTGCCGCCAAGTGGGTCTGCAGGGCGGTGTAGTACGTCTGCTCGTCACCCGCTACGTCCGCCTTGATGACGACGTCCGGGTGCTCCTTCATGTACTTGTCGAGCAGCCCGGTCTCCTTGTAGCCCATGACGCCGAACAGCCCCATGGTGATGGTGGTCTTGCCGTCCTTCTTCCCTCCGCCCGTCCCCCCGCTGTCACTGCCTCCGCAGCCCACGACCAGGCCGAGAGCCGACACAACCGATACGGCGGCCACGGCTCGTGTACGCGACTTCCTTCGGACCTTGCCCATTTCGTCCTCCTAGCGGCGGCGCTGACGCACCGGAGTTCGAGCCCCACGGTCCGCTCCGTAGGCCCGATTTGTCCGGTGGGTACGTTCCCAAACTACGATGGGAACGTGCCCACTCGGTGGCCCAGAGCGTGGCCGCCGTCACAGGGTCCTGTCAAGAAGTAGAAACCACTTCGTTTCCGGAAGATGTCGTGGCGCCCTGCCCGGACCCTTCGGGCGCTCTTCGCGGGTCTGGCACAATGCGCAGGTGACAGCCGTTCGGGCGGCGCGCGGGCGAGGAGGCGGCATGCGGGGCAGACAGCGTCCGACCATCAAGACCGTGGCCGCGCGCGCCGGTGTCGGACGCACCACGGTTTCACGAGTCATCAACGGCTCGGAGCTCGTCAGCGAGAAGGCCAGGGCTGCCGTGCTGGCCGCCATCGCCGAGCTGAACTACGTCCCGAACTCGGTCGCCAGGGGCCTGGTGACGAGCCGGACGAACTCCGTGGCCCTGGTGATTCCCGAGTCCGAGAGCAGGCTGGGCTCGGAGCCGTACTTCTCGGCGGTCATCCGCGGGGTCAGCACCGCTCTCGCGAAGACCCGCACACAGCTCCAACTCGTCCTCGTACGCGACCAGGCGGAGCGGGACCAGCTCACCGAGTCGGTGGCGGAGCGCCGTGTCGACGGGGTGCTCCTGGTCTCGGTGCACGAGCACGACCCGCTGCCGGGCCTGCTGGAGGACATGGGGCTGCCCACGGTGCTCGCCGGGCGCCGCTCCCCCGCCGAGTCGCTCAGCCATGTGCACTCCGACAACGCGGGCGGAGCCGCGACGGCCGTCGGCCATCTGCTCGCACAGGGGCGGCGGACGATCGCCACGATCAGCGGCCCCCTCGACATGGACGTGGCACGCAGCCGGCTCCAGGGGTGGCGCGAGGCCCTTGAGAAGGGCGGACACGAAGCAACGGAGCGGCTTGTGTCCTCCGGCGACTTCACCGAGGAGGGCGGCGGGGCCGCGATGCGTTCACTCCTTGAACAAGTCCCCGCGCTGGACGCCGTGTTCGTCGCCTCGGACGTGATGGCCGCGGGGGCGCTGGTGGAGTTGCGCAGGCAGCGGCGCCGTGTCCCCGAGGACGTGGCGGTGGTCGGCTTCGACGACTCCATCATCGCCCGGCACACCAACCCGCCCCTCACCAGCGTGCGTCAGCCCGTCGAGGAGATCGGCGAGACGATCGCCCGCATCCTCCTGGAGGAGATCGGCAACCCCGAGGAGCCGCGCAGGCACGTCGTGCTCCCCACGGAACTCGTCGTACGCGAATCGTCCTGAGTCAGGGGTAGTACAGCGCCGCCTTCTCCAGCACGTGACGCGTGAACATCCCGCCCCACACGACCCCGCCCGCGTACATGGTGACCCGGGCGGCCCCGGGCGCCGACGTCTCCACCGTGAGGGGTCGCGCGATCAGGGACGTACCGAGGATCCGGGCGTCCTCGGCGGCCCAGCGCGCCGCGGACCGCTGAACGCTGCCGCTGACCAGGGCGGGCAGGACCCTCGTCGCGTCGCGTGCGCCGGGCAGACCGCCGCGGAGGCCTTTCACGTGGGTCAGGGCCCACCCCGTGAACTCGGCGAGCGCGGTGCTGTCGACGGTGGGAACGGCGGCGGCGAGGACGAACAGTTCCACCCTGGTGCCGAACCACCGGACCTTGCGGTCCGACCTGCTGCCGATCAGCACCCGGTGATCGTCCCGGTCGGTCGCGGTCACTGCGCATCCGTCGGCCGCCAGCCGCTCACGCAGTGCCTCAAGACAGGCGCCGGGCGCGGCGGCCGACGGGACTCCGTCGGTTCGCTGGTGCGTCATGCGTGGATCCTCCCCGACCGGTGGGGGCCGGGGAAGACCGCTACCGCTGCGACAACTGGCCGGCGTCGCGGCCCGGACGCCCGTGTCCGGCCTGCTCGACGAGAGACGCGGCGGCACTCCCCCACTCGGGATGTGCGAACGCGAACCCGGCCGCGCCGAGCCGGCCCGGCACCACCCGACGGCTCTTGAGCAGCAGTTCCGTGTCCGAGCGCAGCGCGAACGCCCCCAGTTCGGCCATCCGGCGTGTCGCCGGCAGCCCCACCGGGACACGCCACGCGGTGCGCAGCGCCCGCATGAAGTCGCGGTGCGGAAGGGGCTCGGGCGAGGCGAGGTTCACCGGTCCCTCGATGTCGTCCCGGTCGATCAGGAACTCCACCGCGCGCACGAAGTCCTCGTCATGGATCCAGGAGACGTACTGCGCGCCGCCCGCCACCGGCCCGCCCAGTCCGAGTCGCACGAGCCGCGACAGTACGTCGAAGACGCCGCCCCGGTCCGGACTCATGACCATCGCCGAGCGCAGCGCCACCTTGCGGGTCGCGGGAGTAGGCGCCTCGGCCTGCGCCCGCTCCCAGTTCTTCGCGATCTCGACGCTGTACGCCCAGTAGTCCGGCACCCCGGTCTCCGAACCGCCGATCACCCCGGTCGCCTCGTCGTGTGCCGCGTCGACACTGTGGGCGTAGACCGTCGCCGTACTCATCTGCAACCAGACGCGAGGTGGTCGCGCGGCGGCGGCGATCGCCTCGCCGACCACGCGCGCCGAGTCCACCCGGGAGTCCATCATGGCCCGCAGGTTCTCCTCGGTGTAACGGCAGGAGACGCTGCGTCCGGCCAGGTTGACGACGACGTCGCAGCCGTCGATCGCCTCGGCCCAGGGTCCGAGTGTGGTCCCGTCCCAGCGGATGTCGTGTGCCCTCGACGGGCTCCGGGTCACCACCGTGACCTCGTGGCCTGCCGCTGTCAGCGCACGGTCGAGAATCGCGCCCACCTGTCCGGTTCCCCCGGGCAGCACTACCTTCATCGAACCCCCTCGGCTTCGTTCGAGGACAGCGTATCGCTCATTTTTGAACATGTTCAACTACGGGTCGATCGGGATGCGGTCCACCGACAGCCCCACGACCTACGTGTTCGCGATCGCCGGCGCCTTCGACCTGGCGGGTGACAGGGGCCGGCTCACGGTGGACCTTGAGGACAGCGGCGGGTGAACGACGCTGCGGCGGTGCACTACCGGGGCGCGGTCGACCACGCCACCGCGACGCTCCGGATGACGACGAAGACCAGACAGGGTCTGGACGAGGTGCGCGAGAAACTGGGCGACGACGTGCCCGTGTACGCGGATGTGTGGGTCGACGGGAAGGGGCGCGCCGTCCAGGTCCGGCTGTCCTACTTCGGCGGCATGAAGGCCGTGACGACGATGACGCTGTCGGACTTCGGGACGCCGGTGAAGGCCGAGGCGCCCTCGGCCGAGGAGGTCGTCCCCGTGACGGCGGGCGAGGACGTCCTGCTGGCCTGAGCGGGGCGCGGACGCGGCGGTGAGCGACGGGCGCCGTTGCCGCACCCTGCAGCGGCGCCGACCACACACTCCCGTAGGAGCACCCCGAGGACGGTCGGCACCCCGCGTACGGTCGGCACCCCTCAAGTGCCGGTGACTCCGTCGATTCCCTCCCGGATCAGATCGGCATGACCGTTGTGACGCGCGTACTCCTCGATCATGTGCACCAGGATCCAGCGCAGCGAGACCCCCTGATGACCGACGTGCCCCGCATCCTGTTCGGACAGGCGGCCGGAGTCGTCCAGGGTCGCGTCGGCGATCAGCTCACGTCCCCGGGCGATCTCCGCCTGCCAGACGGCCAGCACGTCGTCCAGCCCCCGGCCCGGCTCAAGGGCGAAGCCGTCGTGATTGCCCTGCCCGAAGACAGGTGGTAAGTCCTGTCCTGCGAAGACGCGTTGGAACCAGTTGCGCTCCACCTCGGCCAGGTGCTGAACGAGGCCGAGCAGTGTCATCGACGAGGGCGCCGCCGCGGCCAGTCGTAACTGATCGTCTTTCAGGTGCGCGCACTTGAGGGTGAGAGTCGCGCGGTGGAAGTCCAACCACGCTTCCAGCATGGCGCGTTCGCCGGCGTGGGTGGGCGGGATGGGTCGTCCGTCCGGTGTCGTATGCATGTCCACACCCTCGCAGGGGTGGCTGTGGCCCCACAGCCCCGCGCCGGTCAGGAAACGGGTGCGAAGGCGACGATCGCGTCGACCAGGCCGCCCGGGGCTTCCAGCGGGATCAGGTGACCCGTGTGCGGGAGCACCACGAAGTCGGCCTCGGAGAGGTAGGGCACCAGGTGGTCGCGGAGCACGTCGACGGGCTCGACCCGGTCGTTCTCTCCGGCGACGACGAGGGTGGGGACGCTGATCTTGCGGGTGTGTTCGGTGATGTCCTCCGCGATCCCCCGTAGCGGCCACTCCGTGCGGGCGTCGTCGGCACCGGCACGTGAATCGGTCACGATCTGCGACTTGATCGACGCCGGCAGCTCGGTCGCCGTCAGGACGGCGTCCCGCGCACCGGCGACGGACTCGTCGGAGTCGTAGGCGCGGGACAGGCCCTCCCTGTACTCGGGAGTGATGGCCGCGGAGGGCTTCGCCGGACCGGGACCGACGAGGACCAGCCCACGGAGGCCAAAAGGGCGGGTCGCCGCGATCAGTTGCGCGACCTTCCCGCCCATGGAGTGGCCTACGAGGACATGGTCGGTGACGCCCGCCTCGGCGATCACGGCGAGCGTGTCGTCCGCGAGCCGTCGGAGCGTGTAGGGGCCCGGCAGACCGCTTGAGCGGCTCCACCCTCGGAAGTCGACCGTGAGTACGTCGCGCCCCGCGAGGCGGTCGGCGACGAGATCCCAGGTGCGGGCGGAACCGCCCCAGTAGTGCAGGAACACCAGGGCCGGTCCGGTTCCGGGACGGTGGTCGTAAGCGGGAAGCGGCGTCTGTGGTGTATCGATCATCGCGACTTCCTCGATCGGTGTGCTGAGGTGTGTCCTCCTGCATCGATTGAAGCTCCGTGGCCGCTCCAGGACATCGGCACGACTGGTCGCCCCATGGTGGAAACTGGACACGTGACCGCGATCCGACACATGACCTATCAGCCCGTCGGGGGCGACGCCGGCGCTGTCGAGACGATGACGTTCGACCGCCTTCGCGAGCTCAACGACGGCGGTACACAACGTGCCGACTTCCATGTCCTCGCGGTCGTCGACGCCGGGCGGGGATCCGTCACGGTCGACTTCCTGCGACACCCGCTCGGGGAGCGGTCCGCGGTGTGGGTCGCTCCGGGCGCGGTGCACCGATGGGACGACATCGCGGGTGTGGCAGGGCACGTCGTTCTGTTCACGCCGGCCGCGCCGGTCACCCACGCCACCCGCGAACTCGTCGCGTCTCCGGACCGGGTCGCACGGTGGCGCGTTCCCGACGCCGACTGGCCGTTCGTCGACGCCGCGCGGAGGCATCTCCTCCTCGAAGCATCCGCCCCGCCCTCGGACAGGGTGCCGGAGCTGCCCGAGATCCTGCTCTCCGCGCTCCTCACCCGGCTGCGGCCACCGTACGGTGGGGCGGGGACGATGAATCCGACGTTCCAGCTGTTCAGGTCCAGCGTCGAGGCGCACTTCCGGAAGCACCACGACGCCGCCTACTACGCCCGGGCTCTGGGCTACGCGCCCCGCACCCTTTCGAGAGCGGTGCGGCAGGTCACCGGCCGCACCGCGAAGGCGTACATCGTCGACCGGATCGTCCTGGAGGCCCGACGGCTCCTCGCGCACGACCGCCTCACAGCGGCCGGTTGTGCGCGCGCACTCGGCTTCCCCGACGCGTCCAACTTCTCGGTGTTCTTCCTGAACGCGACAGGTGTCCGCCCGGGTGCGTGGCAGGCAAGGGCCGCCGCCGACCGACGTCGCGCCTGAAATGCCCTGATATGCGCTTTTCCGTGAACCGTCCTAGCCTGGCGGATACCGCTCGGGGCGGTCGACGGCCGGTACAGCCGGCGGAGGGTGAGCTTCCATGGCTGAGCGACGTATACGGTCCGGGCTGGTCGGCGAGTTGTCGGCCGAGTTCGCGGGCACACTGATCCTCATTCTCTTCGGCTGCGGTGTGGTGGCCCAGGTGTCCGCGGGAGGCGCTCTCACGGATCCGGCGGGCGGCCTGGGTGACCACGACAGCATCGCCTGGGCATGGGGCCTCGGTGTCACCCTGGGCGTCTACGTGGCGGCGAGGCTGAGCGGCGCCCACCTCAATCCCGCGGTGACCGTCGCACTCGCCGCGTTCAAGGGATTCCCGTGGCGCAAGGTGGCTCCCTACGCGCTGGCCCAGACGGCCGGCGCCTTCGTGGCCGCGCTCCTCGTCCGCTGGAACTACAGCGAGGCACTGGCGAAGGCCGACCCCGGACACACCCTCAAGACGCAGGGCGTGTTCTCGACCCTCCCCGGCAACGGCAACCCCGCCCTTCCGGTCCACGAGTGGGGCGCGTTCCGTGACCAGGTCATCGGCACCGCCATCCTGCTCCTGCTGATCATGGCCATCACGGACATGCTGAACACGCCGCCGGGCGCGAACCTGGGCCCGTTCATCACCGGCCTGGTCGTGGTCGCGATCGGCATGGCCTGGGGGACGAACGCGGGGTACGCCATCAACCCGGCCCGTGACTTCGGACCGCGGCTGGCCAGCTTCCTCACCGGCTACGGCGGAGCGTGGCGAGATCAGTACGGGAACCTCTACTTCTGGGTTCCGATCATCGGTCCCCTGATCGGCGGGCTGCTCGGCGCGGGCCTCTACAAGGTCTTCATCAGCCGCTTCCTGCCGTCCGCGGAACCCGAGCAGCCGGGACGCGCCCCGGCATCCAAGGACTGACCCGACCGGCCGGAGAGGCGGAAACCCATGGCGGACTTCATCGGCGCGGTGGATCAGGGAACCACCAGCACCCGATTCATGATCTTCGACCACGGCGGCAACGAGGTGGCGAAGCACCAGCTGGAGCACGCCCAGATCCTGCCGCGTTCGGGCTGGGTGGAGCACGACCCGGTGGAGATCTGGGAACGCACCAACTCGGTGATCCAGAACGCCCTGCGCTACGGCGGTCTGACGGCGACCGACCTGGTCGCGATCGGTATCACCAACCAGCGCGAGACCACGGTGGTCTGGGATCCGCGCAACGGCCGCCCGTACTACAACGCCATCGTGTGGCAGGACACCCGCACCGACCAGATCGCGGCGGCCCTGGAACGCTCGGGGAAGGGCGACGTCATCCGCCGCAAGGCCGGGCTGCCGCCGGCCACGTACTTCTCCGGGGGCAAGATCCAGTGGATCCTGGAGAACGTCGACGGCGTACGCGAGGCGGCGGAGCAGGGCCATGCCCTGTTCGGCAACACGGACGCGTGGGTCCTGTGGAACCTCACCGGCGGGCCCGACGGCGGTATCCACGCCACCGACGTGACCAACGCCAGCCGCACCATGCTGATGAATCTGGAGACCCTCGACTGGGACGACGAACTGCTGGGCTTCTTCGGCGTCCCGCGGGCCATGCTGCCGGCCATCAAGCCCTCGTCGCACCCGGAGGCGTACGGTGTCACCCGCGCCTCCCGGCCACTGCGCGCGGCCCTTCCCATCGGCGGCGTGCTCGGCGACCAGCAGGCGGCGACCGTCGGACAGGTCTGCTTCGCGCCCGGCGAGGCGAAGAACACCTACGGCACGGGCAACTTCCTGGTGCTCAACACCGGCACGGAGCTCGTCCGTTCCGATCACGGACTGCTCACCACCGTGGCGTACAGGTTCGGCGACGAGCCGGTGGTCTACGCGCTCGAAGGCTCCATCGCGGTGACCGGCTCCGCGGTGCAGTGGCTGCGCGACCAGATGAAGATCATCAAGACCGCCGCCGAGAGCGAGGAACTCGCCCGGAGCGTCGAGGACAACGGCGGCATGTACTTCGTGCCGGCCTTCTCCGGTCTGTTCGCGCCCTACTGGCGCTCCGACGCACGCGGGGCGATCGTCGGGCTCGCCCGGTACAACGACAACGCGCACCTGGCACGAGCGACCCTGGAAGCCATCTGCTACCAGAGCCGCGACGTCGTGGACGCCATGGAACAGGACTCCGGGGTCCACCTCGACGTGCTCAAGGTCGACGGCGGGGTCACCGCCAACGACCTCTGCATGCAGATCCAGGCCGACATCCTCGGCGTCCCCGTGAGCCGTCCCGTCGTCGCCGAGACGACCGCGCTGGGCGCGGCGTACGCGGCGGGACTGGCCACCGGATTCTGGCGGGACACCGACGAACTGCGCACCCACTGGAACGAGTCGAAACGCTGGGAGCCGCAGTGGTCCGACGAGCAGCGCGCGGAAGGCTACGCGGGGTGGAAGAGGGCCGTGGAACGCACCCTCGACTGGGTGCGCGTCCCCTGACGGCGCGTGCGCGAAGCGCGGCATCGGCTCCGTCCGGTGCTCCGCTCCGCCGCCGCTGACCCCCGTTGACAGCGGCGACGGGCGAAGCCCCACAACAGGTTCGACTCCGTGTCAAAACCTGCGGCTGATCCGGTTGACCGGCCCGGCACGAAGGGGGGTCCGTCCGCCGGGCCGGCCAACCGGCTGCTCGAAGACTGCAAGAGCGACCTTGTGAAAACCTTGCCGGTCCTCCCGGCCCCGGCCCGGCCGTCCCCCGGACCTGCCTGTCGTCCCTGGGCCGAGCCGGGCTCACGGGGCGTACCGGAACCCTCACCATGACGGCACCACCGGCCCCGCATGTGTGGAATCCTGGGCAAGATCGGGGGAGTTCGTGAAAAGCAGAGCGGGCGATCGTGGGTGGGGACGTGGATCTTCGATTACTGGGCTCGTTGGAACTGTGGGCCGGTGACCGTCGCATCGAGCTGGGACCGCCCAGACAGCGCATGGTCCTCGCGGCGTTGGCGGCCAACGCGGGCCGGTTGATGACCGTGGACGCCCTGGTGGACCGGGTCTGGGACGACACCCCTCCCGACGCGGCCCGTTCGACGCTGTACTCCCATGTGAGCCGGGTCCGGCGCGTACTGGACGACGCGGTACGCGGCGAGGACGGGACGGCGGACCGTCCGCCGCTCCAACTGGCAAGGGTTTCAGGCGGCTACCTTCTGCGGGCGGCCGACGACAGCATCGACCTCCTGCGCTTCAGGGCGCTGGTGACCCGGGCCCGTGGTCTGCGTCCGGGTGACGCCGAGTGCGGCCGGCTCCTGCGGGACGCCCTCGACCTGTGGCGGGGCTCGCCACTGGCCGACCTGCCGGGTGCCTGGGCCGAGCGGACCCGGACGGCCTGGCTGAACGAACGACTGGAAGCCGCCCTCCAGTGGGCGCGGGCCGAGACCGCGACGGGACACGACGCGCAGGCGATCGGCCGGATGCGGGCCCTGTCCGACGAGTTCCCCCTGGCCGAACCCCTCGCCGCCCTGCTCGTCGGATCCCTGGCCCAGGCCGGCCGGACCGCCGAGGCCCTGGACCACTACGCCGAAGTCCGCCGCCGGCTGGCCGACGAGCTGGGTTCGGTCCCCGGGGTGGAACTGCGCACCGCCTACAGGGAGGCCCTGGGCGACCGCCCCCCGCCCGGCACCGGCACGGAGTCCGGCCCCGCTGCGGGCGGCACGCGGACCTCATCCTCGCGGCCCGCGCAACTTCCCTTCGATGTGCGGGCGTTCACCGGCCGCGAGGAACAACTGGGCGAACTCTCCCAGCACTTGCTCTCCGCCGAAGAGGGGGCCGACGCCACCAATACGGTCGTGGTGTCCGCCGTGTCCGGCACCGCCGGAGTCGGCAAGACCGCCCTGGCCGTCCACTGGTCCCACCGGGTGCGCGAGCAGTTCCCCGACGGCCAGCTCTACGCGGACCTGCGGGGCTACGACACGGACGAACCGGTGCACCCGGCCGAGATCCTCACCGGATTCCTCGTGGCCCTCGGCGTCCCGGGCCCCGAGATCCCGCTGCGGCCGGACGACCGCTCCGCCCGCTACCGCACCGAGCTGAGCGGGCGCCGCATGCTCATCGTGCTCGACAACGCCTCCTCCAGCGAGCAGATACGCCCGCTCCTGCCCGGCGCGACCCGGTGCAGGACCGTGGTGACGAGCAGGGACGTCCTCAGCTCCCTGGTGTCCCTGCACGGCGCCCACCGGCTCGTACTCGACGTGCTGCCCCCAGAGGACGCCGTACGACTGCTGAGCAGGCTCATCGGCCCCCGGGCCGCGGCCGAGCCACAGGCCGCGGCCGTCCTCGCCGAGCAGTGCGGACGGCTGCCTCTCGCCCTGCGTATCGCCGCCGAGCTGGCGCTCTCCCGTCCCGCGTCGCCGCTGAGCGCCCTCACCGCCGAACTGGACGACCGGCGGAGCCGGTTGGAACTGCTGGACTCGGACGACGATCCCCGGGCTGCCGTACGTGCCGTCTTCTCCTGGTCCTACGACCGCCTGCCCGTCGAAGCCGCCGCCGCCTTCCGGCTGCTCGGTCTGCACCCGGGACCCGATGTGGACGCGTACGCGGCGGCCGCCCTGTGCGGGCGCTCCGTCGCCGACACCCGGCGGACACTGGACCTGCTGGCCCGCAGCCATCTGATCCAGCCCACCCGCGCCGACCGTTACGGCATGCACGACCTGCTGCGGGTGTACGCGGCCTGGCAGGCCGAACGGCACGACGGGCCGGCCGACCGCGAGGCGGCGCTCGACCGTCTCCTGACCCACTACCTCGCGGCGTCCTGCGCCGCCATGGACGTACTGTTCCCGGCCGAGAGACACCTGCGGCCCCGGATCCCGGCCCCCCGGACCGAGCTGCCGCCGTTTCCCGACGCGACCCACGCCAAGGAGTGGCTGGCGGCCGAGCACACCGTGCTCACGGCGGTCACCGCGGCCGAGGCCGGGCGTGGCAGGGCCGAGCACGCCGTCGGCCTGTCCACCACCCTGCAGCGCCACTTCGACAGCCGTGGGCTCTTCACCGACGCGCTCGTCATCCACGGCAACGCCCTGCGTGCCGCCCGCGCGGCGGGCGACCAGCGGGGCGAGGCCGAGGTGGGCACCTCGCTCGGCACCACCCACCGAAGGCTTGCGCAGTACGACGAAGCGGTCCGGCACCACACGGAGTCGCTCGCCCTCTGCCGGCGGATCGGGCTGCCGGTGACCGAGGCCCGCAATCTCACCAACCTCGGTGTCCTGCACGAACTGCGCGGGCAGTACCGCGAGGCCGCCCAGCGGCACGGCGAGGCAGTCGTCCTCTTCCGGAAGGTCGGGGACACCGGCGGCGAGGCCGACACGCTCAACAACCTCGGCATCGTGCACGAACTGCTCAACGACTACGAGACCTCCGCGGAACAGCACCGGCAGGCGCTCGCCCTCTTCCGCTCCCTCGGCCATGCCTTCGGCGAGGCCAGCGCGCTGGGCAATCTCGGTATCGTGCTGTCCCGGCTCGACCAGCACGCCACGGCGGCCGAGCACTTCGAGCAGGCCCTCGCCCTGTTCCGGCGGCTCGGCCACCGCGGGGGCGAGGCGCACGCCCTCAGCAACCTCGGTGACGCCTACCACCGGCTCGGCCACCACCGGGAGGCGGCCACCCATCAACGGGAGGCTCTCGCCCTGTTCCAGCGGACCGGGGAGCGCTACGGCGAAGCGGGCAGCCTCAACGGTCTCGGCGAGGCCCTGCACGGCTCGGAGCAACCGGACGAGGCCGCGACCGCCCACCGCGCCGCCCTCGCACTGGCCATGGAGATCGAGGAGAAGGAGGAGCAGGCCCGCGCCCATATCGGCCTTGCCCGCATCCACCAGGACCGCGACGACCTGCCGACGGCCCGAGGACACTGGCAGGACGCGCTCGCCCTGTACAGCGCCATCGGTTCACCGCGCGCCGCGGGAGTGAGCGAGTCGCTGGCCGCCCTGGAGACACGACGGCAGGAGGACACGCACAGCCCTGGCTGCGCCTGATCCGTCGGCGATCATGACCGGTGGGGAGCGGTGGGCCGCGTTCAGCAGCGGCCTCCGCGGGAGGCACATTGACACCTGGGAGGGTGCCTCCCACAATGATCAGCATGACCTGGCACTGTTGCGACACGATGACGGGGCCTCTGCGCGTCCCGAATCGGTTCGGGTGCGAGCGCTCAGGCCGCTAGCGGGTTCCGCCCGGCCGTGACATCCACCGCGCCGCAGTGCAGTCGTGCTGGTCATTTCCCAGGTGACCGAGAGTATCCGGACATCCTTCTCGTCCTGTGCGCCTCCTGGTGGGGCGACGACGGATTCGTCCCTCAGCCCTCCACCGCACTCACGCGTTCGCGGCGCCCTTGACCACACGTCTCGCGCCTGTTGGCGACTGCCATCGAGCCATGCGAACGAGGAGCAACTTCATGACCGTGACCGTTCCACAGACCATCGTGCCGATCCTGCGCGAAGCCCACGTGCCGACGGGCGGTATCTACGAGGGTGTCCGCGAGCTGCGGCGCCTGCCCGAGGGCCGGCCGGCCCGCCCCTACGACCTCTTCGAGCTGATACCGCAGGGGAGCACGATCGGGGCCGAGATCCGCGGCCTCGACCTGTCCCGCCCACTGGACCCCGCGCTGCGCGAGGAACTCGACCGGGCCCTGCTGGAGTGGAAGGTGCTCTTCTTCCGCGCCCAGCACCTCACGTCCGAGCAGCAGAGCGGCTTCGCCCGCAACTGGGGTGAGCTGGAGACCAATCCCCTGCTCGCCCGCGGCTCCAGCGCGGACGTGGTGCGCTTCGACAAGGGGGCAGGCGCCACACCGACCTTCGAGAACGTGTGGCACGCGGACGTCACCTTCCGGGAGCGGCCCGCGCTCGGTGCCGTGCTCCAGTTGCGCGAGGTGCCGCCCTTCGGCGGAGACACCATGTGGGCGGACATGGCCGCCGCGTACGACAACCTCGCGCAGGAGGTGAAGGACCGTATCGACCATGCCACCGCCGTGCACGACTTCATCCCCGGCTTCGCCCGCTTCTACGGCCCCGAGCGGCTCGCCCCGTTCCAGGACGCCTTCCCGCCCGTGGAGCACCCGGTCGTCCGCACGCATCCGGAGACGGGCAGGAAGCTGCTCTTCGTCAACACCTCCTTCACCACGCACATCACCGGCCTGGCCCGCGAGGAGAGCGACCAGCTGCTGCGCCACCTCGTACAGCAGGCGCATGTTCCGGAGTACCAGGTGCGCTTCCGCTGGCAGGCCGGGGACGTCGCCTTCTGGGACAACCGGGCCACCCAGCACTACGCGGTGAACGACTACGGCTCGCACCGCCGTGTGGCGGAACGCGTCGCCATCGCCGGCGACCGCCCGTACTGAGCGGGGCGACCGACGGTACTGAGCGGGGAGAGCGCCTGTACCGGGCAAGGCGTGCGGCCCCTGGGCGAGAAGGGTCCAGGGGTCGGCGGCGAGTCCCATCGCACATGGTCTTGTCATGCACCTGTACAGATCTTCGGTGTCGTGCTGTCATGCCAACAACTGCCTTTTCCAACGTTGTACAGGCCGGGACGGCAAGCCGCCGGCCTTCCCTCCGTACGTGTACGTCCTTGCCCCCGACACCCAAGGAGTCACGATGCGCAGCACCACCCCGGCCCCGCACCCGTGGGCACGCTGGCTGAGACAGCGGGCGAGGCGTCTCACCACCGTGCTCGCCACCCTCGCGCTGGTCTGCACGGCCGCGCTGACCGCCACGGGCACCGTGCAGGCCGCACCGGCCGCGTGGACGCCCAAGCCCTCCCCCATGACCACCCCGTGGACCAACCAGGTATCGGTCGACAATCCGCTGCCGGAGTATCCGCGTCCGCAGCTCACCCGTCCCGACTGGGCCAATCTCAACGGCATCTGGGACTTCGCGGTCACCTCGGCGGACGCGGGCCAGCCCGCGTCGTTCTCCGAGCAGATCCGGGTGCCGTTCGTCGCCGAGTCGGCGCTCTCCGGGATCCAGCGCAGGATCACCCAGAACGACAAGCTCTGGTACAAGCGCACCTTCACGGTCCCGGCGGGCTGGAACGGCCGCCGCGTCCAGCTCAACTTCGGTGCCAGCGACTGGCGTACGACGGTCTGGGTCAACGGCAGCCAGGCCGGCGGCACCCACAGCGGGGGGTACGACTCCTTCTCGTACGACATCACGAGTCTGCTCAACGGCGGCACCAACACCGTCGTCGTGTCCGTCTGGGACCCCAGCCAGACGGGCATCGGGGCGGTCGGCAAGCAGCGCATCAGCGACGTGACCCCGCACCCCGGCGGCGGCATCTTCTACACCGCGGCCTCCGGCATCTGGCAGACGGTGTGGCTGGAGCCGACGGCAGCGGCGCACATCACGCGCCTCGACATGGTGCCGGATCTCACGAACAGCACCTTGAAGGTCACCGTCAGGGGCGACGGTGTCTCCGGGCAGAGCGCCAGGGTGACCGTGTCCTCCGGCTCGACCACGGTGGGCAGCGCGACCGGCGCGGTCGGCGGCACGATCACCGTGCCGATACCGAATCCGCGTCTGTGGACCCCCGAGGATCCGTTCCTGTACGACGTGAAGGCCGAGCTGCTCTCGGGTTCGACCGTCGTCGACTCCGTGGGCGGCTACAGCGGGATGCGCTCCGTGGGGGTCGCACGGGTCGACGGCGTCCTGCGTCCCGTCCTCAACGGCAAGTTCGTCTTCCAGACCGGCACCCTCGACCAGGGCTACTGGCCGGACGGCATCTACACCGCGCCGACCGACGACGCCCTCAAGTACGACCTGCAGAAACACAAGGACCTCGGCTTCAACATGGTGCGCAAGCACATCAAGGTCGAGCCGCAGCGATGGTTCTACTGGGCGGACAGGCTGGGGCTGCTGGTGTGGCAGGACATGCCCGCCATGGACACCCGCACCCCCGACAGCGCCGCCCGCACACAGTGGGAGGCCGAGTACGACCGGATCATCGACCAGCACCGCAGCTCACCGTCCCTGGTGATGTGGGTCGACCAGAACGAGGGCTGGGGGCAGTACGACCAGGCCCGTATCGCCGATCATGTGAAGGCGTACGACCCCTCGCGGCTGGTGAACAACATGAGCGGCATCAACTGCTGCGGCGCGGTCGACGGCGGCAACGGCGACGTCCTCGACCACCATGTCTATGTCGGTCCGGGCACCACCGTGCCCAGCGCCACCCGCGCCGCCGTCCTCGGCGAGTACGGCGGTCTGGGGTTCAAGGTCACCGGTCACGAGTGGTATCCGGGCGGCGGCTTCAGTTACGAGGACCAGGCGGACCAGGCCCATCTCGACAACCGCTTCGTGGGACTCCTCGACGCCCTGCGCGAGGTGCGGATGCCCGCCGGGCTCTCGGCCTCCGTGTACACGGAGATCACCGATGTGGAGAACGAGGCGAACGGCCTCCTCACCTATGACCGGCAGGTCGTCAAGGTGGACGCCGCCCGCGTCCAGGCCGCCAACCGCGCCCTCATCGACGCCTCCCGGGCCACGACCACCCCGGTCACCCTGCCCACGAACCAGTACAAGTCCCTGCGGGTGACCACGTCCGGCCACACCAACCGCTATCTGCGGCACCGCGACGGGGCCGCCTACACCGACGTGGTCGACGCGAACAGCGCCGCCCTGCTCAAGAGCGACGCCACCTGGAGGATCGTGCCGGGCCTCGCCAACAGCGCCTGCTACTCCTTCGAGTCGCGCAACTACCCCGGCCAGTACCTGCGTCACCGCGACTACCGCGTCTACAAGGAGTCGGGCAGCGGAGCCGTGTTCCAGGCCGACGCGACGTTCTGTGCCGTGCGCGGCACGAACGGCGGCGTCCGGCTGTCCGCGTCCAACTTCCCCGAGCAGTATCTGCGCCACTACAACGCCGAGTTGTGGCTGGCCACCCCCGGTGGCTCGCACACCTGGGACAACCCCGCCTCCTTCACCGAGGACACCACCTGGGCCGTCGAAGCACCCTGGGCCCCCTGACCGCACGCGGGGGACGGCGGCCGGACCGGCCACCGTCCCGTCCCGCGCTCACGAGGGCGCTTCGGCCGCCCGGTGCGGTTCCGCGGCCGGACGGCGCACGATCAGGCTCTCGACGGCGTACGACATCTCCTTGGTCCCGGCTTCGGGGCGAGGATGGTAGCGACCGGCGCTCACCGACAGGTTGACGATGAGGTGGGCGTGCCAGTTCTTCCCCACCCCGCGTCTGTCGGCGAAGATCTGCGCGCCGTTGAGCCACCAGACCACCGAGCGGGCGCCGAACTCCACCCTCAGGTCGACGTGACCGCCGGGACGCACGGCTTCGTCGTGGTGATAGCTGTGCCCGCCCCGCACATGGTTGGAGAACTCCAGCAGATCGGGGTTGTCGGGGTGGTACTCGAACACGTCGATCTCCTGGCCTCCGTCCCGCCAGGTCCAGATGGCCGGCCAGGCCCCCACCTCGGTGGGCAGGCGCACCCGTGCCTCCAGCACGTCCCCCGCGCGCACCACGAAGTCGTCCTCGCTCCCCTCGGTGGTGAGCAGGCCCGCACTCCACAGGCCGTCCTTGCGGCGCTTGGCGCGGAACGTGCCGCTACGGGAGTACTCCGGGTCGGAGACCAGGTAGTCCAGCTTGTTGTCGGTCGGATTGACCGGACCGCCCTCGGGATAGGCCCAGGAGCGGCCGGCCACCCACTGCCTTCGCGAACTGAAATCGGCTGTGAAGACGACGTCGGACACAGTCCGGCTCCTTGTGATGGAGGAACAGGGACACATGCGCGCAGTCTGTTTCTCCCCGGCCGGCCGGCGCTCATGCGCCGGCCGGTACCACCCGCCGTGCAAACAACCCGCCCGGGTGAACTCGCCCACCGCAGAAGGGGTCTCGGGCGGACAAGGGCCGTCGTCGGGCTAAGGACGGGCGGGCCGGCCGCCCCAGTCGAGGCGGAGCACGGCCAGGTCGTCGGAGTGCCGGCCGGCGTTCAGCGCATGGGTCTCCTTGATGAGGAGGTCGACATGGGCGGCCGGGTCCGCCGACGGCAGCTTCCCGATCAGCGCGAGCAGCCCCTCGACGCCGAGCCGCTCGTCCATCGCCCCGTTGTGTCCTTCGGTCAGGCCGTCGGTGTAGAGGGTCAGAGCGCCGGAGGCCGGGAGCGGGATGACCGTGGAGGGCCAGCTGTGGACTCCCGGGACTATACCCAGCGCGATGCCGTGCGCGGCGGTCACCTCCCAGGTCCCCTCGGGTGCGGTGAGAAGAGGTTCGTGGTGGCCGGCGAGGTGGAGGGTCGCGGTGGCGGCTTCCTGGTCGAGCGTGAGCAGGGTGCAGGTGGCGAACAGCTGCTGGCTGCCGCGTTCGGCCATGAGGATGCGTTCCATCAGGTGCAGCAGGTCGTCCCCGCGGTGCCCGCCGAGCACGAGGGAGCGCCAGGCGATGCGCAGGCAGACACCGAGTGCGGCGGCGTCGGGGCCGTGCCCGCTGACGTCTCCGACCACGGCGTGCAGCAGCCCGTCGTCTCCTTCGACCACGTCGAGGAAGTCCCCGCCGAGCAGGGCCATCGTGGCACCGGGCAGGTAGCGGGACGTCACTCTGACCGTGGAGGTGTCGAGGATCGGCTGCGGCAGCAGACCGCGTTCCAGACGGGCGTTCTCCTCCGCCCGCAGCTGAGCGGCCTGGGCCGCGGCGCTCGCCCGTTCGGTCTCGCTCCGGTAGACGGCGTAGCGCAGGGTCCGCTGCAGGAGGTCCGCCTCGACCTTGCCCTTGACGAGGTAGTCCTGGGCTCCGGCCGCCATGGCGTCGGTACCCGCCCGGTCCTCGGACAGCCCGGTCAGAACGATCACCGCGGTATGCGGGGCGAACCCCCGGACGGCGGTGACCGCGTCGATGCCCGACACGTCAGGCAGGTGCAGGTCGAGGAAGATGCAGTCGATCGGGGCGCCGGCCAGTTCGGTGCGCGCCTCGGCCAGCGTGGTCCGGGTGGTCAGCGTGAACCGCAGCCCGGTGTCGTGCAGGAGTTCCTCCACGAGCAGGGCGTCGCCCGGGTCGTCCTCGATCAGGAGAATGCGGTACATCGGCTTGTCGGAGGCCGCGCCCGTGGCGGCCGTCGTGGATCCGGTCATCGTGCCTGCTCCGCCTCCGCGCGGGTGGCCTCCGGTGTGGTGCCCGCGCCGGGGCTCTCCGGCGGCCGGGGCGCGAGGGTGAAGGTGATGCGGGCGCCGTCGTGGTAGGCCGGGTCGACGGAGATGGTGCCGCCGTGGAACTCGACGATCTTCTTACACATCGCGAGGCCGATCCCGCTGCCCGAGTAGGTGTCCTTGGTGTGCAGCCGCTGGAAGATCACGAAGATCTTGTCGGCGTACTCCGGGGCGATGCCGATGCCGTTGTCGGTGACGGTGAACCGCCACAGGTCGCCCTCCCGGTCCGCCGTGACATGGATCTTCGGCGTTTCGCCCGGGCGCCGGAACTTGACGGCGTTGCCGATCAGGTTCTGCCAGAGCATGCCCAGCTGGGTGGGGTCCGCCACCAGGGTCGGCAGCGGATCGTGGGTGATCATCGCTCCGGCCTCCTCGATACCGACGCTCATCGTGGACAGGGTCCGTTCCAGCACCTCGTCCAGGTCGACGCTCTGATGGGCGTTGTGCAGCCGCCCGACCCGGGAGAAGTCGAGCAGGTCGTTGATGAGGATCTGCATGCGGTTCGCCCCGTCGACCGCGAAGTCGATGTACTGGTCGGCACGGCTGTCGAGCTGCCCTCCGTAGCGCCGCTGGAGGAGCTGGGTGAAGCTGGAGACCTTGCGCAGCGGCTCCTGCAGGTCGTGGGAGGCCACGTACGCGAACTGTTCCAGCTCGGCGTTGGAACGCTGGAGGTCCGCGGTCTGCGCGTCCAACCGCAGCCGTGTCTCCTCGCTGAAGGCCAGTTCCCGCACGAGACGCCGGCGCATGAAGTCGATCTCGCTGCTGAGGCGCCGCAGATCCGCGGGGCCGGTGGGGGCGATGGGGTGCTCGAAGTCACCGCCGGCGATCGCGCGGGCGTCCGCGCCGAGCTGCTCCAGGGGCCTGTTGATGCCGCGGCGCAGCCCTTCGAAGATCAACGCCGTGAGGACGACGATGAGCACCGCGATGGCGCTGAACACCCAGTTGCGCAGGGCCATCGTGGACATCAGGTCGTCCCTCGCCTGAACACGGTCCGCACGCAGCCGTTCCTGCTGGCTGCTGAGGGCGGTACGAACATCGTCGAACAGGGCCTTGCCCTCCGCGGCCCGTTCGGTGGCCAGCGGTGAGGGTGAACCGGCCGGCTCGGCGGCGACGGGCCGGGCGATCCTCTCCTGCCACCTCGTCACGGCGTCCCGCACGGTCTTCAGGTCCTTCAGGCGTGCGGGGTTGGCCCGCAGCAGCGCGGCGAGCTGCTCACGGTTCGCCTTCTCCTCGGTCACCCCCTCCTCGTAGGGGGTGATGAAGGCCTTCGTGCCGGTGAGTCCGTAGCCGCGGATCCCGGTCTCCTGGTTGAGCACGGCCGCTTCCAGGCGTATCGAGACGGTCAGCGCGGGCGAGCGCACGTCCACGAGGTCGCTGCTGAGCGTTTCGGTCCGCCCCAGGACGTAGGCGCCCGCTGCCCCGAGCACGGCCAGAACCACCAGGGACGCGGCCACCCCTACACGAAGCCACCGCCTGGTCGTCCACGCGGAAAGCCCTCGCGTACGCGATTGCCTCTCATCGCCGGTCATTCTGTGGGCTCCTCGCTGTGACTGTCGCCTTGCTTGTTTGGCCAGCACACTTTAGAGGGCGACAACCCTTGTTGTCGCGGGCCTCCTCGGGGACCTAGAGTGCCGGGTATGCCAGGCAAGGACTTCGCACTGCGGATCACTCCGCAGGAGACCGCCACCATCGCGGACGCGACGGTCGGCGATCTTGCGCAGCGCCTCGCCCGCCGGCTGGTGGAAGCCCCGTCGTCCCCCGCATCGGACGACCCGGCACAAGCCCTGGCCCTGCTGCACGTGCTGGATCATCTCAAGCAGGCCAGTGAACGACTCCAGCAGGACGCGGCCGTGGCCGCCGCACGCGCGGGTGCCGGATACCCGCAGATCGGCGCCGCCTGCGGCATGACCCGGCAGGGAGCCCGGCGCCGCTGGCCCGGGCTCTTCCACCACTCCAACGAGAAACCCACGGAGCAACCGACAATGACCACCCCCGCCCGCCCCTTCGACGTCCTGCTCGTCGAGGACGACATGGCCGACGCCATGCTCATCGAGGAAGCCCTCTCCGAGCGCGGGGCCCGCAATCTGGTCCAGGTCACCGACGGAGTCGCCGCGCTGGAGCACCTGCGGACGCCGGGCACCCCGCGACCCGACCTCATCGTCCTCGACCTGAACATGCCGCGGATGAACGGCCGCGACCTGCTGAAGGTCCTCAAGTCCGATGACGACCTCCAGACGATCCCCGTGGTCGTCCTGACGACGTCCACCGCTCCGGACGACGTCACGGGCGCGTACAGCAGCCATGCCAACGCCTACGTGACGAAGCCCGTCAACCTCGACGAGTTCGAGCAGGCCGTCCAGAGCATCGACGCCTTCTACCTCGACACCGCCGCCCGGCCCCGCCCCTGAACCGTGGCACGCGTCACGACGGCCGGGCCAGATGGGCGAGCACCGTGCGCACGGCCCGGACCACGGCCTCGCGCGACTCGTCCGTCGGTTCGTCGGTCTCGAAGCCGTGGCGGCCGTGCGGGACGTCGATGATCTCGACCGGGGCGTTCGTCTCCTTCGCCGCGGTCTCGAACTCCCGGACCGTGGCGGCGATCTGCGGCGTCTCCAGGCCCGCCCGGGTGAGGACGACGGGCGGCAGGATTCCGGCGGCGGCGTGCAGCGCGCCGACCGGGCCGAAGCGCGGGCCGACCGCGCCCCAGCCCGGCAGCGGGGCCAGGATCGGGTAGGTGAGAGCCAGGCAGCGCAGCCACGGCGGCGGCGCGGTGATCCAGTCCGCGGCGAGCAGTCCGGCTCCGGAGAAGATCCACAGGGCGATGCGCTCCGGGTCCACCCGGGGGTCGGCCCGCAGCAGGTCGACCGCCTCCGCCACGTCGTCCGCCGCGCGCGCGTAGTCGGTGATGCCGTGCAGACGGTGCTCCACGACGGCGCCCACCGCGCCGAGGCTCGCCGTGTAGCGGGCGTAGCCGAGGTAGAACGGCGAGTCGCGCGGCGCCGGGACGAGGTCCGGGGGCACGGGCCCGCCGTGCACGAACAGCACCGCGGGCCGGGGGCCTCCCGCTTCTCCCTCTCCCCCGGTCTCCCCCGCTTCCGTCTCCGGCAGGTGCAGGTCCACCCTCCCCTTGCGTACCCGCGGGCGCTCCGCAGTGTCGAGCAGAAAGGGCCGGACGGACGAGGACTCGTCCTCGGGTACGGTCAGCCGGCGCCCCTCGTCGGCGGCCGCGCGGAGCAGTGTCCCGGCCAGTTCGTCCGGGCAGGAGAGCATCGGCCAGTGGCCGGTGGCCAGTTCGAAGAAGCCCACCTTCGGATCGGCCAGCTTCCGCAGGTGCGGCGGACCGGTGCGTACCAGCGCCTCGACCAGTTCCACGGTCGTCCCGCTGGCCGTGCACAGGATTCCGGTGGTGGGCACGGCCGCGGCGGCGCCGGTCAGTCGCAGGGGCCGGGTCAGCGTGCGCGGTGGCTGCGGGGCCGCCAGCCGGCTCAGCAGCTCCAGGTGCCGCGCCGACAGGCCCTCCGTGCTGCCCCAACGCTGCCAGTGCGCCGGCTCCGGTGGCGGGACCGGCCCGGTATCGCCGTCCGCGCGCAGTAGTTCATGGACCGACGGGTCCGGCACCAGGGCGAGAGCCGCGTCGCCGTCCTGCGGCATCCCGGCGTCCAGGTGCACGACCCGTGCGACCCGTTCCGGGCGGCGGTCCGCCGCACCCAGGACGGGGTGGATGGCGTAGTCGTGGCCGACCAGCACCACCTCCCCCGACGGATCGGGGGAAGCGGACGGACCGAGGGAATCGATGAGCCGGACCACGTCCTCCACATGCGTCTCCAGATCGGCCTCGGGCTGCGTGCTCAGCGACACCGGGTGCGCCGGGGCGCCCGACTCGCGCAGCCGCCCGACCACTTCGCTCCAGATCCGTCCGTCGGTGAACGGGCCCGAGACCAGGATGAACACGGACATCGGTACCTCCAGGGGGTTCATGGTGGCCGACCGTCCTGGTCGGCCACCGCCCTGGCTAACCTAGGAACTCCCCCTGAGGGAGGTTCAACCCTTGCCACCCGACGACACGAGCGGCATGAACGGCATGAACGGCATGAACGGCACCCTGAGCATCGGCGAACTCGCCGCGCAGGCGCGCACCACGGTCAAGACCGTCCGCTTCTACTCCGACCGGGGCCTGCTGCCCGAAGCCTCGCGCAGCAGCGGCGGCCACCGGCGTTACGGTTCTGAGGCGCCGGAGCGGCTGCGCATGATCCGCGCGCTGCGCTCGCTCGGCGTGCCCGTCCCGGAGATCGGGCGGGTCCTCGACCGCGGCGACACCCTGGAGGCCGTGGTGGTACGCCGGTTGGCCGACCTCGGCAGCGAACTCGCCGCCCTGCGCTGGCGCGAGGCCGCGCTGCGGGCGGTGCACGACGGCGACCCGGAGCGGCTCGCGGAGCGGCTGGAGCTGATCGGGGCGGTCGGTGTCCCGCCCAGCACCTCCGCCCTCGCGCACTACTGGCGCCGGGTGTTGCCGGTCCGCCTCTCCGCCCGGCTGCGGGGCGCCGTCACCGAGGCGGCCGTCCCGCAGCCCCCGGCCGACCCGGCTCCGGACCAGGTCCTCGCCTTCGCCCGCATCCACGCCTTGGCGACGGCCGCCAGCGATGGCTGCCTCGTGTCCCACCGGCCCGCCACCGCCGCACACCCGGACCTGCTCTACGACGGTCTGCACGAGGCGTACCTCCTGGTGGCCGCCGCCCTGCGCGTCGACCGCGCCCCGGGTCCGGGCGAGGCACTGGACTGTTACGTCGCCGCCCACGCCCGCGACTCCGGTACCCGGGACAGCCCCGCTTTCCGCCGCGCCCTCACGGCTCGCCTCGCCGTGGCGGATCACCCGGTGATGGCCCGCTACTGGCAACTGGCGGCGGAGTTGACGCCCGGTCCGACCCTCGGCGGGGCCGACCGCTGGCTCCGTGAGGCGTTGACCACGAGCGTGGCGGCGGCCTGATCCCCGTACGCCGTTGTGCTCCGCCGGCGGTACTGGCGCGGCGAGAGGCCGTGGGCCCTGCGGAATGCCTGGCTGAAATACGCCGGGCTGGTGCCCCCCGGGCCGCGATCGCGCGGATCGGGCGATCGGACAGGGCGGGGTCGGCCAGATCACGCCGGCACGGCTCCAGGCGGCGTTCGCGGATCCAGGCGGCGCAGGTGCGCCCTTCGGCGTGGAACGGCTTGTGCAGGTGGCGCAGGGAGATGTGGTGCGCGGGGGCGCGCCGATGGCCGACCCCGTGATCGTCGGACACATGACCGACTTGTTCATTCGAAGGCCTGGTTCGGCAACAGGCTGGCCGCCGCAAACGCCAACTCCCTAAGATGTATTCCCTGTTACGGATGCAGCTGGTGCCGATCGAGCCGGGGGAACCATGAACACCGACAGGCCGCTGTCCAAGAAGATCGACGCCACTGTTCCGACGGCCGCCCGCATGTACGACCACTATCTGGGCGGCAAGGACAACTACTCCGCGGACCGCGCCGCCTGCGAAGAGCTCGACAAGGTCGTGCCCAGCACCCGTCGGCTCGCCCTCAACAACCGGCGCTTCCTGCAGCGGGTCGTCCGGACGCTGGCGACGGACTACGGAATCCGGCAGTTCCTGGACCACGGATCCGGTCTCCCCACCCAGGACAACGTGCACCAGGTGGCGCAGAGCATCGACCCCGACACCCGCGTGGTCTACGTCGACAACGACCCCATGGTGCTCGTCCACGGCCGGGCGCTGCTGGAGCAGAACGACCGCACCGCGGTCATCCACGCGGACATGCGCAACACCGAAGAGATCTTCTCCCATCCCGACACCCAGCGTCTGATCGACTTCTCACAGCCGGTCGCCGCGCTGTTCAACTCGGTCTTCCACTGCATCCCCGACAGTGACACCGACGGCCCGCAGGCCGTGGTGGGGCGCGTCACCGAGCGGCTCGCGCCCGGCAGCTTCATGGTGATCTGCCAGTTGGTCAGCGAGGACGCCGAGGTCCGGGACTTCGTCACCGGCTTCATGGACCAGGCGACGCAGGGCCACTGGGGACGCGTACGCCAGGAGAAGGACGTGGCAGCACTGTTCGGCGGCATGGAGATCCTGGAGCCGGGACTGGTCGAGGTCTCCACCTGGCGCCCCGACAGTGAGGTGCGGACGCGGCAACTCTCGCAGGAATGGATCGAGTTCGGCGGCCTGGGCCGGCTTCCCTAGCAGTCGGGGGCCGTATCTAGTCGGGCGCCGTCTCAGTCGGACCCGTACCGCTGCTCCATCGTGGTCCGCAGCATCTCCAGGGAGTCACGTGGCGTCAATGCCTCGTCGGCCAGCCGGTCGAGCGTGAGCCGGTACTCCTCGGTCTCGTCGCGGTCCTCAAGGAAGTGGGCGCTTCTGATGTGCTCCAGATAGACGACGTCCGGCAGGTCGAGTCCGCCGAACCTCAGATAGGTGATCGGTATGGCGGGCGCCGAGGCGTTCGTGACGTCCAGGGGCACGATCTGCAGGACGACGTGGGGTCGCTGAGCCATGTCGACGAGGTGGGCGAGCTGCTCGCGCATGGCTTCCCGGCTGCCCAGTACCCGCAGCAGGACGGACTCGTCGATTACGGCCCACAGCTGCGGGGCGTCCTCGCGGTTCAGCAACTGGGCGCGGTGCATCCGCAGTTCGACCCTGCGGTGCACCTCGGCGGCCGGCGCGTTCGGCAGGCCCCGTTCCACCACGGCCCGGGTGTAGGCCGGCATCTGCAGCAGGCCGGGCACGTACTGGATCTCGAAGGTCCGGATGGCGGCGGCCGCTTCCTGGAGGCCAACCAGCCGCTCGAACCACTCGGGCATGAGGCGCTTGTCGTAACGCTGCCACCAGCCGGGTTCGCCGGCCCGGTGCAGCAGCTTGAGGAGCACCGAGCCCTCGTACTCGTCGGTGCCGTACAACCGCAGCAGGGCGCGTACATCGGTCTCGGACGGCGGCTTGCGGCCCTTGCCCGACTCGATGCGTGAGAGCTTGGCGCCGCTGAAGCCCAGGGAGCGCGCGGCCTGGTCCTGAGCGAGGCCGGCGTCCTCCCGGAATCCCGAGAGCTGGACGCCGACCAGCATCTTCAGCAGAGTGGGAGCCGGCTCGGAACGCTCCAGATAGGATTCGAGCCGTGCGACGCGCGGCGACTCGGCGACCATCTTCGACTCCCCCGCAACCCGGCACAAGGACGGCAACAGTATCGCACCGGACCGCGCGGCATCCCATCCCCCGTCAGGGGTCGGCGAGTTGGGCCGCTGAACGGCGGCTCACAGCAGATGGTCGAACTCGCCGTCCTTGGCTCCCGCCAGGAAGGCCGCCAGTTCGGCGGACGTGTAGACGAGCGCGGGCCCCTCGGGATCACGGGAGTTGCGCACGGCGACGCCCCCGTCGATCCGGGCGACCTCGACGCAGTTCCCCTCGGCATTGCTGTGCCGGCTCTTGGTCCAGCTGACGTCCAGCGAGCTGGCTCGCATCCCGTTCTCCACCTGTGGCACCGCGTCTCCTCGCCGTTCCCGTTGTTGCCCCGCCACCGAGTCGAGCCGGCAGCCCGGCAGCCCTCGACCTGGTGCCGTGCGTCTTCGGCCAAACTTCACGCAATTTCGCGTGCAATTGCACACGACCGTGTTCAGTGTGGATAATAACTGCAGCGCCGACAACCCCAGCCAGGGCATTGCGTCCTGACGTCACATCAGGGAGATGACGTGTTGTCACCTGCGCGTCCAGAACCCCCGTCGCTGCGGCCGACCGCATCGCCGGCAGGCGGCCTGGACAGGTTCACGGGACTTCCGGCGCGACCGCCTCTGATGGCCGGCGGGGCAGTCGTATCGGGATTCGACTACATCCGTGGACACCTGGGGCGCGGTACGTCCCTCCGGATCCCCGCTCCGGACGGACTCGCCCCCCTCGCCCTCCCACCGATACGACACGCCGGAAAGGCCTTACCCCATGCATAGCGTTCCGCCGCAGCAGCCGAGGACCGGGCAGCGAGGGCAAGAACTGGCCCGGACGGGAAAGGCGTCGACAACGCCGCTGACCGCCATGAGCCACATCTCCTGGAGCGAGATGCGGGACTCCACGGGCTGCGCGACCGCCATCCCCCTGCTCCTCAGCAGTGTCGCCTGGGGCGACGCGAAGACCGCGGCGACGGCCCTCAAGGAACTGCGAGAACGCGTCTGCCAGTACGGCTTCGTCGTGGAGCAGGCGACCGCCGCCACGGTCCCCTTCCTCTGGGAGCTCGCCCAGCTGCCCCAGGTGACCTGCCGGGCGCGGATCCTGCACCTGCTCAAGAACATCGCCGACACCCGGCAGTGGGAGAGCATCGCGGACGCCTACCCGAAGCTGCTCAACCACCGGGAGAACCCCGCCGTGTGGGAGCGTGCGGCGAGGGAGGCCGTCCATGCCCATCGGGGCGCGCTCGACGTGCTGGTGTCGGAGGACGACACGGAGATCGCGCACGCGACGACGGAACTCGCTCGCACGCTGGGCAGACAGACCTGCTGAACGAGCGGCTCGCTGTCCGGTCAGGTGTACTTCCGAGCCGCCTCGCGCCGCTGCCGCTTGCCCAGCGGGGCCTGTGAGAGGTCCTCCGCGGTGGACCGCAGGTTCTTGAAGCCGTATCCGTGTGCCGTCAGCCAGGCCTCGGCCGCCTTCTCGGCACGTTCGGTCGCGTCGAGGATGTCCTCCTCCTCTTCCCCCGCGTCCAGAAAGCGGAAGGTGAAGGCGGACCGTGCGGCGATGTCGTAGCTCAGGTGCCCTTCCGGGGTGAAGGCCGCGCGCAGCACGTCATGCGGGGCGGCGTCGGCCAGCAGGGCGGCCCGCTGATCGGCGCCGAGCCCGTCGAAGACGCCTCGAACGGTGATGCGGAAGGTACGAGTACTCATCGGGCGACCTTAACGAGCCGCGCGGGTGGCGTTCCACTGCATTTCTGCGCGCGTGCCCGCGAGGCCGGCGGACTCAGGAGGACTCCACCGCCGCCTTGATGCGCCGCCCGAAGGCAGGGGCGTCCTTACGCGCCGCGCCGGCCGCGAGGGGCAGCAGCAACTTGCCGACGCCGTGGCCCTCCAGCACGTTGAAGATACGGACGCGGGTTCCGCCGCTCGGCGCCGGCTCCAGGTCGTAACCGCCGTCGGCCGCGGTGACCAGGTTCCGTGACCGCTCGCTCCAGCGGATCCTGCTCGGGGAGACGAGTTCGGTGATCTCGAACTCCCGGCCCGTCTTCATGCCGGCGTCCTTGACCGTGCTGCGAAAGATCGTGCCGACAGCCGTCGGCCCTTCCGGCTTCTTCTCGATCTTCTGCACGCGGGGGCTGAACTTCGGATCGTTGGTGCCGGCGGCAAGGAAGGCGAAGACCTCGTCGATCGGACGGTCGATGTCGACAGTGGCCTCGAACTGGGTACCCATGAACGCTCCCGGGGATGGCGGTGGCCGGCGGCAGGAGGTCGGGCGCAGCCGAGGCCGCAGGTCCACACGTCAGAACAGGCGGCTCAACCATACGTCGCCGCACCCGGCTCCGCTGGCACGACAGGACGGGCATGTCCTTGTCATTTCTCTGGACAGCCGCCGTACGCCGTGCTGTGATGCCGCACGTCACCTTTCCAACGTTGTACAGCTGCGGTTCCGCCGCTCACGGCCGACGCCCGCCCGTCCTTCCCGGCAGCCGTCCGTGGCCACTTCCTCTCCCCCAACAGGAAGCAGTGACATGCCGATCAACAGACGCCACCTGCTGCGCACCGGCAGCCTCGCGCTCGGTGCGGGCACACCCCTGATGAACACCGGACCCGTCGCCGCCGCCACACCCCGGGTGACCGCCGCGGCGGCCGACGACGTGGCCGCCGACGCCTTCCTCCGGCTGAGACCGGGCAGCATCGTCCCGCGTGGCTGGCTGGCCGGTCAGCTGCGGCTCCAACTGGACGGACTCTGCGGGCGTCTCACCGAGAAGTCCCACTTCCTGGACTTCGCCACGAGCGGCTGGGTCCATCCCGAGAACAACGCCTGGGAGGAACTGCCGTACTGGCTGCGCGGTTACGTGCCGCTGGCCGTCGCCACCCGCGACGCCGTCGCGCTGGACCGGGCGCGGCGCTGGATCGACGCGATTCTCGCCACCCAGCAGAGCGACGGCTTCTTCGGACCGCGCGCGCTGCGGACCGCACTCAACGGCGGACCCGACTTCTGGCCCTTCCTCCCGCTCCTGCAAGCGCTGCGCAGCTTCGAGGAGTTCACCGGGGACACCCGCGTCGCCCCCTTCCTCACCAGGTTCCTCCGGTACATGAACACGCAGGGCAAGGGCGCCTTCGACACCAGCTGGGTGTCGCAGCGGTGGGGCGACTGCATGGACATCGCCCTGTGGCTGCACCGCCGGACGCCCGAGCCCTTCCTCCTCGACCTGGTCGACAAGATGCACACATGGGGTGCCGACTGGACCGGCGCGCTGCCGAACGCCCACAACGTCGACATCGCGCAGGGTTTTCGCGAACCGGCCCAGTACGCGCAGCGCTCCGGCTCGGCGGAGCACACTCGCGCCAGCTACCGCACGTACGCGGAACTCCTCGCGGCGCACGGTCAGTTCGCCGGTGGGGGCTTCGCGGGCGACGAGAACATCCGGCCCGGTTTCGGCGATCCCCGGCAGGGCTTCGAGACCTGCGGCGTCGTCGAGTTCATGGCCAGCCACGAACTGCTCACGCGCGTCACCGGCGATCCGCTCTGGGCGGACCGGTGCGAGGAGCTGGCCTTCAACATGCTGCCCGCGTCCCTGGACCCCGAGGGCAAGGGAGTGCACTACGTGACCAGCGCCAACAGTGTCGATCTGGACAACTCCCGCAAGACGCAGGGGCAGTTCCAGAACGGCTTCGCCATGCAGTCCTTCCAGCCCGGTATCGACCAGTACCGCTGCTGTCCGCACAACTACGGCATGGGATGGCCCTACTTCGCCGAGGAACTCTGGCTCGGCACACCGGACGGCGGTCTCGCCGCGGCCATGTACGCGGCCTGCCGGGTCACGACAGAGGTCGCAGGGGGCACGACGGTCACCCTCACCGAGACCACCGACTACCCGTTCGGCGAGACGGTCGACTTCGTCGTCTCGGCTCCGCGTTCCGTCCGCTTCCCACTCCTGCTGCGGATACCCGGCTGGTGCGCGGCGCCCCGCCTCCAGGTCAACGGGAAGAGCGTGCCGGCGCGGGGCGGACCGGCTTTCGTACGGGTGGAACGCACATGGGCCGACGGCGACCGTGTCTCCCTGCGTCTGCCGCAGAGCACGACCGTGCACACCTGGCCCGGCAACCGGGACTCGGTCGGTGTGAGCCACGGTCCGCTCAGCTACGCACTGCGCATCGGTGAGAGATACGCCCGCTACGGCGGCGACACGGCCTTCCCCGAGTACGAGGTACATGCCACGACCCCCTGGAACTACGGGCTGGTGCCCGGCGGGAGTCTGGTGGTGCACCGCGTTCCGGGACCGGTCCCCGCGAATCCGTTCACGCAGTCGGCCGTCCCCGTCTCGATCACGGCGGAGGCACGCCGGGTCCCCGAGTGGATCGCCGACGACGAGCATGTGGTGGCTCCGCTCCAGCAGAGCCCGGCCCGGTCCTCTGGTGCGGTGGAGCAGGTCACGCTGATCCCCATGGGCGCGGCCCGGCTCCGCATCGCGTCCTTTCCGACCGCCTCCCCCGACGGCACACCCTGGCAGCCCGAGGCCCCGTACCGGCGGATCCGTAACAAGCACAGCGGGAAGGTGCTCGCCGTGGAGGGCATGTCCACCGGGAACAGCGCCCATGTGGTGCAGTTCGACAACTCGGGGACCGGGGACCATGCCTGGCAGGTCCTGGGCCGGGACGACGGGTGGTCCCTTGTCCGCAACGGCCACAGCGGGAAGGTCCTGGGCGTCGACCTCATGTCCACGCAGAACAGCGCGCACGTCGTGCAGTTCGAGGACAACGGGACAGACGACCACCTGTGGCAGTTCGCCGACGCGGGGAACGGCTGGTTCCTGATCCGCAACAAGCACAGCGGGAAGGTCCTGGGAGTGGACGGCATGTCGACGCAGAACAGCGCCCATGTCGTCCAATTCGAGGACAACGGCACCGACGACCACCTGTGGCAGTTCGCCTGACCTGGACCCCCGGCCGATACCGAGCGGTTCAAAAGAGAACCGCTCGGCTCCGCGCGCCGTCTTGATGGTCGAGGCGGAACTGCGACGAGAGATGACTCGTGGGGCCGCTGAGGCACATGTGTGTTCACACGAAAGGCTGTTGAAGTGGTGTTAGTGGATCAGAGGACGAGACGGATCAGCTCGGTCGCGGGAGTGGCGCTGGCGGCGGTCGTGGCTCTCGGGGGATGTTCGAGCGAGACGGACTCCGGCTCGGAGGAGAAGTCGACCGCGAGCGGCTCGCCCGCGGCCGATGAGAAGAAGCCGGACTCGGACGCCTCGGCATCGGCACCGGCTTCGGCCGCCGACCGGTCCACGGCCGAGGGAGCTGTCGCCGCGTGGGTCACCGCGGTCATCAAGCAGCAGCCCGAGGAGGCCTGCCTGGTGATGGCGGAACCGGCCAAGGGCTCGACGCCCGCCAAGGTCGGCAGTGCGCAGACCTGCGGCGACGACGCACCCGACCGGAAGCAGATCGACGCGACCGTCAAGCAGCTCGGGGAATCGTTCACACCCGAGCCGCCCTCCGCGGACCCGAAGGTGGAAGTCGCCAAGGCTCCGGCCACCGGCGACACCGTCGAGTTCCCCGCCGACAAGATCACCGTCGACGGGCAGACCCTCGAAAAGATCGTCCTGTCCCACTCCACCGGAGTGACGGCGGACCAGCTGGACATCAAGGTCCAGTCCAGCCGGATCGAAGACTCCTGGTACGTGACGAACCTCGACTTCGACATCGGCTAGGACCCGGCAGGCAAGCCGTATGCCCGCCTCATGCCCGCGTCCTTCGTGAAGGGGCATGAGGCGGGCATGTCCGACGGGTGGGCCGGATGAACGGCCCGGCGACGGCGGGCGTGCCGCCGAACCACGTATCGGATTCCGTGAGAGCCGGTCCACGACTACGCGATGGCCGATGCGGGAAGGTCGCTTCTGGAGAACTGCCCTTCGGAGAAGGAGCACAGGATGCACAACCGGCCCGAAGACATCCCGGCGCAGCCCGAACCGCAGGCGTCGCCTCCAGCCGGCTCCACGGCTGCGAGTGGCTCCACCACCGGGCCCGGCTCCACCGCTCCGCCCGGCTCCACCTCTCCGCCGGCGGACCAGCCCGCACCAGCGGGCCAGCCGCCGACGGAGACGCAGGCGCAGACGCCGCCCGAGGCCCAGGCACACCAGTCGCAAGCACAGGCACAGGCGCAGGCACACCAGGCGCAGGCGCAACACCCGCCGTCCTCACCACCTTCGCCACCCTCACCACCCTCGCCGCCGAGACCCGAGCCCGTGGTGCCGTCCCAGAGCACACAGCCGACGAACAGCTACGGCTACGGGGCCCCTCCGGCCTTTCCTCCGGCCCAGCAGTACCCGTACGGGCCACCGCCCGGGTCTCCCCCGCCCTCCGGTGGCAAGGGCACCGCGGGGCGCGCGGTGCTGTGGGCGGCGGTGGGTGCGGTCGTCGCCTCGGCCCTGTGGGCCGGCGGGCTCCTCCTCCTCGGCCCGCTCGGTGACGACCCGGATCTGGCGGGATACCGGGCCCGGGCCAACCTCTGCTCCTCGGTCGACTACGACTCGCTCAGAACCGAGTACACCGAGGAGGACAGCGCCCCCACGCACAACGCGCTGAAGCACGAGGCCATCGATCAGAGCTACTGCAGCATCTCCCTGAAGACATCCTCGACCTCCTCGTACGCGGACGCCTATCTCTCCGTACAGATGGATCTCCACAAGGAGACCGACCCCTCCGCCGAGTTCACCGCGCTGTGGTCCGAATACAGCCAGCGGTACGACGACTACGAGGTGGCGAAGGTGTCCGGCTTCGGTGACGAGGCCTATCTGGTGACCGAGGACACCACGACCGCCTCGGGGGTCGGCGGCAGTCGGGCGGTGATTCTCGCGGTGCGCGACGGCTGGATGACCTACCAGATGAACTGGAACGTCTACACGACCTCCTACGAGACGACTTCACCGCCCGAGATCGGCGAGGTCTCGCGGTGGGTGAAGTCGGACACCCGGTCGACACTGGAGAACCTCCGGTCCGACTGACCGGACGGCGCACGGCGTGCGGCTTATAGCGTGCGGTGTGCGGCGCGCGATGTGGGGTGAGCCAAGCGCTGACCCCGGAAGCCCGCGAGGGTCGGCGCCCGGCTACTGAGCCGTGCCCCCCGGGCCCGGCGCGCCAGCGGGCGGGATCCGAAGCGTGGGCGGGTCCCCCCGAGGAGCCTCCAGGGCGGCGCGCAGGGAGTCGACGGAGCCACGGCCGATACGCAGCGAGAGTTCTCCTTCGAGTGCCGCCAGGACGGAGACGGCTTCGAGGTGCGCCGCCGCGCCCTCACCGGTGCGGCGGATCAGCCGCCGGCGAGCGGACGACGGATCAGGGATCTGTTCGAGCAGCCCCATGCCGATGAGGCTGTGCACGGCCTGATGCGCGGTCTGGCGGGTGACACCCATGCGCCGGGCCAGCTCGGAGACCGTGGTGCCCTTCTCGTCCAGCGCGGCGAACAACTGGGCCTGTGTCGGCGAGATGGGCGCCATCCCCGCCTGCTCCAACGTCGCCACCAGCGCCTCGTCGAACCAGCGGCGGGCGTCGAGGAGCAGTTGCGGGAGGGGGGTGCCGACGGACTTCATGGGTTCCTCAAGAAAGACGCACAGGGGATCCGAGCTTAGGTCGGGGGATTGCCACGCACCCAATCTCTATGTCAGGCTGCCTGACATAGAGATTCACCCGTGTCCTCCGTGAGCCACCCCCGGGAGAGAACATGACCGCTGAATTCGCCACCCGCCACCGTTCCGCCTCACACATCCCCTCCGATCCGGGCAAGCCGTACTTCATCGAGAAGGGCATGGGGGACCGCGCCCACCTCTTCGGCGACCTGTTCACCGTCTACGCGGGCGGTGAGCAGACCGAGAACACGTTCAACTTCTTCACCGCCGAGGGCCCCGAGGGCGACATCATCCCGGCCCACTCGCACCCGGACACCTACGAGGTCTTCTACATCGCCGACGGCGCGGTACGGCTGTTCGTCGAGGACACCGCGGGCGAGCAGTACGAGAAGCTGCTGACCGCCGGCGACTTCGGCTTCGTACCCAAGAACTGTCCGCACGCCTACCGCATCGAGCGGCATCACAGCCGCATCGTGGGAGTGGCGGCCGGTCCCGGTGGCACCTTCGAGCGGTTCTTCGAGAACCTGGGCACGCCCACGGAGGAACTCGGCCTGCCGCAGCGGCCGTTCGTGCCCGAGCCGCACAAGTTCGGCTCCGTCCCCGAGCAGTACGACGTGCGCTTCCTGCCCGATCACCAGTGGCGTACGCGCGGATGAGCGGCATGGCCTGTCTCAAGGCGCTCGCGGCCGGGCTGCTCGTCGGCGCGCTCTACGCGATGATGCGGGTCAGGTCCCCCGCGCCACCGCCGGTCGCGCTGTTCGGCCTGCTGGGCATGCTGCTCGGCCAGGCCCTCCTGGCGGCGCTGTGAACACCCGGAAGGCCGTCCCGAAGACCGTCCCGAAGACCGCGGCGGGAACTACTCCGAAGACCGCTCCGAGCATCGTCCGCGCCGGACACTTCACCCGGCACGCCGCCCTCGCCTTCGTCGCGGGAGCGCTGATGGGCGCCGTCTACTGGGCGTTGTCCGTGCCCTCCCCCGCGCCTCCGCTGCTCGGTCTGACCGGGCTCGCGGGCATCGTCGCGGGCGAGCGGATCGTCACCGCGGTCCGCAACCGGACCTCCCGCCGCCGCCCGGTGCCCTCCGCCGCCGAGAGCCCCAGCGCCTCGACCCCCACCTCTCAGGAGCCCACTCATGACAAGCCCTGAAGCTCCGCCACTCGTCGACGTGCACGCCCACTTCGTCACCGAGTCCTATGTCCGGCAGGCCAGGGCCGCCGGGCACGAACTGCCCGACGGCATGCCCGGCTGGCCCACCTGGTCACCCGCCGCCCACCTGGACCTGATGGACCGCTGCGGTATCGGCACGGCGATGCTGTCGCTCTCCTCCCCCGGCGTGCACTTCGGTGACGACACCGCGGCCGGGCGGCTGGCTCGCGAGGTCAACGAGGAGAGCGCCCGGGTGGTACGTGAACACCCGGGCCGGTTCGGCCTGTTCGCCTCGCTGCCGCTGCCCGACGTCGACGGCGCCCTCGACGAGATCGCGTACGCCTTCGACACCCTCGGAGCCGACGGGGTGGTCCTGGAGACCAACACCCATGGTGTCTACCTCGGTGACGCGCGACTGGAGCCGGTCTTCGCGGAGCTCGCCCGGCGCGACGCCGTGGTCTTCCTCCATCCCACCTCTCCCGTGTGCTGGGAAGAGTCCGCGCTCGGACGGCCGCGCCCCATGGTGGAGTTCATCTTCGACACCGCGCGGACCGTCACGGATCTGCTGTTCGCGGGCACCCTCGAACGCCACCCCGACCTGAAGGTCGTCGTCCCCCACTGCGGCGGCGCCCTGCCGGTGCTCGCCGACCGCGTCAACGGCTTCATGAAGCTGTTCATGCCCGACGACCAAGGCGCTCCGGACGCCCTCACGCACCTGCGCCGCCTGCACTACGACCTCGCCGGCACCCCGTTCCCCCGCCAGGTCCCCGCGCTCCTGAACCTGGTCGATCCCGACCGGCTGCTGTACGGAAGCGACTACTGCTGGACGCCGCCCGCCGCCGCCGAAGCCCACGTCGCCTCGGTCGACGCGGCTCCGGTCCCGGCCTCGGTTTCGACCTCGACCTCAACCTCGACCTCAACCTCGACCTCGACCTCGGCTTCAACTGCGGCTTCGGCTTTGGCTTCGGCTTCGGCTTCGGCTTCGGCTTCGGGCGGAGGCGTCACCTGGCGATCCCTGACCACGGCCAACGCGCACCGCCTGCTGCCCCGCCTCGCCCGCTGAATCCCTTTTCCGCGGATCCCGGAGGAACCCATGTCCCTGGCACCCGACCTCGCCGCGCTTCTCGCCCCGCCGGACCCGGCCCGGCTGCCCCTGCCACCCGCGGCCCTGCCCACTCCCGGCGTACGACTGCTGCGCGGTGTCCCCTATCTGGTGCCCGACGGCCACCGTCCCCTGGAACTGGACCTGTGGCTCCCCGAGAAGCCGGCAGGGCCACTTCCTGTCGTCGTCTTCGTCCACGGCGGCGCCTGGCGCACCGGTCTGCGCGGCGATCCGGGCCCGGCGTTCCGCTCCTGGCGGCCCGGTCCCTTCGCCCGCCTCGCCCAGGCCGGATTCGCCGTGGCCTGCCCCGGCTACCGGCTCAGCGGCGAGGCCGTGCATCCGGCCCAGGTCGACGACCTGTCCGCCGCGTTGGCCTGGCTGCAGGTGCGCTCCGGTGAACTCGGACTGGACACCGCCCGAACCGTCCTCTGGGGCGAGTCCGCGGGCGGCCACCTGGCCGCCCTGCTCGCTCTCACCTCCCGCCGCCGCAGCCCCTCCGTCCCGCCCGTGACCGGCTGTGTCACCTGGTACGCCCCCACCGATCTCCTCGCACTCGTCAGGGACCCGGCGGACGGGCACACCTTCGAGGCGATGCTGGTCGGTGGTGCTCCGGCCGACGTGCCCGACCGCACCCGCGACGCCAGCCCCCTTCACCACGTCACCGCCGACGCGCCGCCCTTCCTCGTCCTGCACGGCACCGAGGACCACATCATCCCCAGCGACCAGGGTGTACGGCTGGCCGCCGCACTGCGGGACGTCGGAGTGCCGGCCGATCTGCGGCTGATAGACGGGGCCGATCACCTCTGGTACGGCCTTCCGGACGCCGAGGTCGAGCGGTGCTTCGCCCTGTCGCTGGACTTCAGCCGGGACCGCACCGCCGGTTCATCCCCCTGACCGGGAGGGACGGGCGGCCTCCGTCCACCCGGCCGACTGAGGCATGAACCTGTTCTCGGCCGCGTGGGCCGCCATGCGGGCGTTGCGGGCCCGGGCCTCGGGGCCGTCCGGCAGGTGGAACTCGTCGCCCGCCCGCGCGGCCCCGGCCTGCACGCTCGTGGCGGTCGCCAGCCGTCGGCGTACGTACCGGTCGAGTGCGTCGGGCACCTCGGCCGGCGCTGCGTCCTTGAGTACGTCGCCGAGCACGGCCGCGTCCATGATCGCCTGGGCCGCGCCCTGGGCCAGGAACGGCACCATCGCGTGCGCACTGTCGCCCAGCAGGGTCACGCGTCCGACGTTCCACCGCTCCAGCGGGGCTCTTGTGTAGATGCCGTAGCGGAACATCCGTCCGGCGCGTTCCAGGACGGCGAGCACCCGGGAGTCCCATCCCTCGAACTCGCCCAGTTGCTCGCCCGGTTCGGCCCGCGCGGTCCACGACTCCTGCGTCTGCTCCGCCTCGTCCGCCGTGCACACGGCCACCACGTTGAGCAGTTCCCCACGACGTACCCGGTAGTGGACGAAGTGGCGGCCCGGTCCCATCCAGACGGCGAGTTCCGGCAGGTCCAGATCGGCCACCCGGCCGGCCGGGAGCAGCGCCCGGTAGGCGGTGGTCTTCGAGAAGAGCGCCTTGTCCGCGCCGAAGAGCCACTGACGGGCCGCGGACCGTATTCCGTCGGCCGCCACGACCAGGTCCGCGCTCAGGCGCTCGCCGCTCGCCGTGGTGACATGGGCGGCCGTGTCGTCCTGATCGATTCCGACGACCGTGGTGCCCAGGCGCACCGACCCGGACGGCACCGCGGCGGCCAGTGCCTCGTGCAGATCGGCGCGGTGGAGGAGGAGGTAGGGCGCCCCGAACTCGTCCTCGACCTCGCTTCCCAGCCGGTAGCGGCAGACGTCGGTCCCGTCGGACCAGGTGCAGAAGCACACCTCGGAGGGGCGGTACGCCCGCGTGGCGACCTCGTCCAGCGGGCCCAGCCGCCGCAGTACGCGCGTGGCGTTGGGCGCGAGCTGGATACCGGCGCCGATCTCGGTGAACCGCGGGGTCTGCTCGACCAGTGTCACGTCGTGCCCGGCCCGGCGCAGGCTCAGCGTCGCCGCGAGTCCGCCGATACCCGCTCCCACGACGATCGCCCTCACGCCAGACCCCCGCCTCGGCCCATTCGTACACGATGTGCGAAGTGACCCCATTCAAGCGTCAGTCGGCTGCCCGTCATAGGGCGAAACTCGTTGGACATCGCATCGGCCGACGGCGACCGTTGACGGAATGCAGCAGGCAAAGATCTGGGACGCCGCCACCGCGCGGCGCTACGACACGCCCGGCACCGGCATGTTCGCGCCGGAGACGCTGGGGCCGGCCGTGGACCGTCTCGCCCGCCTCGCGGGGGAAGGGGCCGCTCTTGAGTTCGCCGTCGGCACCGGCCGGGTGGCCGTCCCGCTCGCCGAGCGAGGAGTCTCCGTCACCGGCATCGAGCTGTCACGGCCGATGGTGGAGCAACTGCGCGCCAAGGCCGACGAGGCGACGATCCCCGTGGTCATCGGGGACATGGCGACGACTGCCGCCCCGGGCGAATATAGCCTGGTCTACCTCGTGTACAACACGATCTCGAACCTCCTCACCCAGGCCGAGCAGGTCGAGTGCTTCCGCAACGCCGCCCGCCATCTCACACCTGGCGGCCGGTTCGTGATCGAGCTCTGGGTACCCGAACTGCGCAAGCTCCCGCCTGGCCAGGCGGCCACCGTCTGGCAGTCCGACTCCGACTACATCGGCCTGGACACGTACGACGTCCTGCGCCAGCACGTCGTCTCGCATCACTTCCGGTTCGACGAGACCGAGCGGGCGCGGCTGTTCCGCAGCCCGCACCGTTACATCTGGCCGGCCGAACTCGACCTCATGGCCCAACTGGCCGGTCTGGAACTGGAGTCCAGGCACGCGGACTGGGACGGCACGGCGTTCACCGCCGACTCGCGCTCCCACGTCTCCGTCTACCGGCTGCCGCCGTCCCGGTAGCCGGCCCGCGCCCCCTGACAGATGTCAGGGTCGGTGCGGCCGTGGTCCCTTCTAGCCTTGCGCGCGTCATCCCCACCGGCCCAGTCGTCAGGAGCACCATGCATCTGCGCACCCGTACGGCCGCCATGCTCAGTGCGGCGGCGTCGCTCGTCGGCCTCGTCGGACTCGCACCGTCCGTATCGGCCTCGCCGTCGCCCTCGGCGTCATCGGAAGGCACGTACTGTTCCGTGGTGGTGGAGCGGGTGAGGCCGGGCGAGAAGGTCTCCCGGGTGAAGAGCCGGACCTGTTCCGACGACAGGACTGCGGTGGCGAGGAACAAGAGCGCCGGGACGCTGCTCATGTCCTGGTACCAGGATGCCGGGTTCGGCGGCGGCCTGACCCAGGTGTACGGGGACTACGGTCCCTGCGACCGGTCCGGCTACGTCCTGGACGCCGGGCTCGCCCGCTACACGATCTCCTCGTTCGAGACGTACAACAACTGCGACGGACAGCAGGCCGTCCTCAACGACGGCCAGAGCGCCTTCTACTACTACGGCTACGCCACGGCATACGTGGGCGACCGGGCGAACGACAACATCGGCTGGTTCAAGGTCTGGGACGCGCTCTAGCCCACCGCGGGGCGGCGTCCTCAGGGCCTGACCAGATGCAGTTCGGTTCCGGAGGCTCGTACGCCCTCTGCTGCGGCGTCGGCCAGCGCGCTGTCGGTGATGATCGTGTCGAACGCGCCGAGGGCGGCCACCCGGTACTTGCCGAAGGTGCCGAACTTCGAGGAGCCCGCGACGAGCACGGACGTGCCCGTGCACTCTATGGCCGTCTGTTTGACCTCCACCTTGAGGTCGGAGGGAGTGGTCACCCCGCGCAGGAGGTCCCATGAGCTGGTGCTGATGAAGGCCATGTCCAGGGCGAGTTGCCGCAGGACGGTGGCGGCGAGACGGCCGACGCTGGAGCGGTTGGCGGACTCCACCTTCCCGCCGACGTGGATGAGGTCGAGGTGGGGAGCGGCGGCCATCAGCTGGTCCACGGTGGTGAAGTCGTTGGTGACGACGGTCAGGGCGGTGTGGTCCACGAGGAAGGGAACCATGGCCGACAGGGTCGTACCCGCGTCGAGGTAGACGGTCATGCCGTCCTCGACCAGTCGCGCGGCCTTGGCGGCCATGGCCTGTTTCTCGGGCTGCTCGATGAGCGTCTTGGCCTGGTGGCTGGGCTCGCTCTGCAGGTGGCTGGCGATCCGGGCACCGCCCGGTACGGAGAAGACCTGCCCCTGCCGCTCCAGTTCGGCGATGTCACGGCGGACGGTCATGTGCGAGACACCGAGGAGCTGGGTGATCTGCTGCACGCTGAGCACTCCGTCGCGGCGCAGGTGCTTCAGCAACTGCTCACGCCGCTGGTCGGGAATCAGCGGGAGGGAGCGGTCCTCGGCCATCGTCGATGGTCCTTCCTGTTGTCTCACCAAGACGTGTCTCACCGGCTCGTGCGTCAGCTGCCGACGAACGTGCTCAGGAGCAATACTCCACCCAGGCTGAGCAGTGACTGCAGGGAGAGCATCAGTGTCCAGGTCCGGAAGGTCTGGGACACCGAGAGCTGGAAGTACTCCTTGAAGAGCCAGAAGCCCGAGTCGTTCACATGGGACAGCATCACGGCGCCGGAAGCGCTGGCCAGCACCATCAGTTCGGGAGAGAGCCCCGGATACGCTCCGAGCAGCGGCGCGACGATGCCGGTGGCCGCGGCGGTCGCGACCGTCGCCGAGCCGAGGCAGATCCGCAGCAGCGCGGCGACGAGCCAGGCGAGCAGCAGCGGGGGTATCGACCAGTCCACGGCGTAGTCCGAGATGAGCTTGTCGATACCGGTGGCGGTCAGCATCGCCTTGAGGCCGCCCCCCGCGCCGAGGATCAGGACGATGCCGCCGACCGGTCCGAGGCCCTTGCCCGCCATCTTCTGGAGTTGTCCGAGGCCGAAGCCGGAGCGGACGCCCAGGGCGAAGAAGGCGAACACGACGGCTGCCAGCAGGGACAGCACGGAGGAGTCGCAGGCCTCGAAGAACGCGTACGGCAGGGTGCCCTCGGCCGTGTGGGACGTGCCTACCGTGCCGATCAGCATGAGGACCGGCGGCAGCAGCACCGTGATCAGCGCCAGGACGAAGGACGCGGGCCTGCGCTGGTTCTCGGGCAGCGGTTCGGGCTCGGGCACGGGCCCCCTGTCGAGGTCCGGGGCGGGTCCGAACCAGCGACTGGCGACCTTGGTGAGCAGCGGGCCGCTGATGACGGCGATCGGGATACCGATGATCAGGCCGTACATGATGGTCAGGCCGGTGTTGGCGCTGTAGGCGGAGACGGCGAGTGTCGGCGAGGGGTGCGGGGGCAGCAGGCCGTGCGAGATGTAGAGCCCGGCCGCCATCGGCAGCCCGACGTACAGCAGATGGGTGCCGGTGCGCTTGGCGACCGCGTACACGAGGGGTACGAGCATCACGAAGCTGACGTCGAACAGGTGCGGCATGCCGATGAGGAGGGCCGCCGCGGTGATCGCGGTGGGGATCCACTTGACCGGCCGCGCCCCGATGAACACGGTGGCGATACGGTCGGCGCCGCCGGAGCCCAGCAGGATGCCGCCGAGGATGGTGCCGAGGCCGATGGTGGGGCCGGTGCTCTTGAGCGCGTCGCCGAAGCCGGTCTGGAAGAACTCGACGGTCTTGCCCGGACCGATCCCGGCGGCGAGTCCCAGGCCCAGCGCGGAGATGCTCAGCGCCAGGAAGGGGTGCAGCTTCGCCTTGGTGATCAGCAGGATCAGGACGACGACGGCCGCCACGCCGAGGAGGAGGTTCTGGATGTCCGTGTCCATCAGCCGACCCTCCCGGCAGCGGAGCCGGTGTGGCCGGAGGTGGCGGGGGCGCGGGAGGCGCGGCCCAGGGTCCAGGCCTCCAGCAGGTCCTCGTCGGCGTCGGCGAGGTCGGCCAGGCGGATGAGTTCACCGGCGGCGACCGGGCGGGCGAGTGTGCAGTGCGCGGCGAGGTAGAGCGGGGCCACGTCGGAGGGGGTGTCCTCGTCGCGCAGCAGTACGGCCTGGACGTCGGTGACGTCGTGGTGGTGGCCGCCCATGGCCAGGACGGTCCCGGCGGGCAGGTCCTGCTGGGCGCGGCCGGCGAGGGCGGCGTGGGCGCGCGGGTCGGTGCCTCCGGACGGGCGGTGGTGCAGGACCGCGGAGAGCAGGGAGACCGGGGTCTCGACACCCATGAGGTGGTACGGCAGATAGATCGCGGCGTAGCGGCCGTCGCGGCTGACGACATGCCCCTTGCCCCGCAGTGTCTCCCAGGTGGTCCGGTCGCCGGTGCGGACCACGACGAACACGCCACCGGCGAAGGACGCCTCCTCCGGCAGCCGCAGCGCGCTGAACACGTCGACGGCTCCGGTGCGGTGGAGCAGTCCGCCGTCCTCGCGCAGCGCGTAGACGTCGGCGAGTTCCGCGATGCGGGCGACCGGGTAGTGCAGGCGCTCGACGTCGGGGCGGAAGCCGGTGTTGGTGGCGACGACGGCCATCTCGCAGTAGTCGGCGGTGGCGCCGACCGGCAGTGCCGACACCGCTTGGGCGCGGGCGGCGAGGGTGGCGCGGACGTCGTCGCCGAGGGTGAGCAGTGCGGCGAGTTCCGGCGCGGGGACGGTGGTGTCGAGCTGGGTGACCGTGCCCCGGTCGGGGTCGAGCACGAGGTCGTACTCGCTGGACTTGCCGATGGCCACGATGTCGAGGCCGAGCAGCTCGGCCCAGGTCACCAGGCCGATGAGGTTGGCGGGCTGGTCGCCGTCCGCGGTCGTGCAGACGACGCCGTTGTCCTTCGCGAGGTCCGCGAGGTGCAGGCCGGCGACGGAGTCGACCTCCTTGCTGACCATGGCGACGTGCCGGCCGCCGGTGAGCGCCTCGCGCGCCATCGCGTAGCCGTCCGCGGGGCTGCCGGTGGCTTCGACGAGGATGTCCCAGGGCGCGGCGGACAGCAGTGAGCCGTCCTGGACGAGGGCGATGTGCCCGGCCCGCGCGGCGGCGGCCACCTCGTCCGCGGTGCCGCAGACAGTCAGGTCCGAGGCCGGGTACCCGAGCTCCGACAGCATTGTCCGGAGGCCCGGTACGTCGCGGTCGCACAGGACGGCGGGGGCCAGCCCGGGGATGCGGGGCGTCTGCGCCAGCAGGGTCCGGGCGAAGCCGCCGCCGGCTCCGGACAGTGCGTAGCGCACGATCCGGTTGCCGGTGTCGGCGAACAGATGGTGCAGGTTCATGGACCCTCCTGGATGACGAGCGCGATGCGCGGCTCGTTAACAAGATGTATCAGCAGATCCCATCCAGGTAAAGTCTGTTAACATTTTTTCACACGCCCTGATCGCGCACCTTGACCACGGCCCCTGGTCGTGTCCAGGGGGTCATGTCCAGGGGCAACCACCCACCCCTCCCAAGGAGGCCTGATGCCGACCCTCGGGGCCATCGCCGACGACTTCACCGGAGCAACCGATCTCGCCACGATGCTGGTCGCCCGCGGCTTCCGCACCGTGGTGGCCGTCGGCTCCGACAGCATCGCCGACGAACCCGGGCGCACCGCGGTGGACGACGCGGACGCGGTCGTCATTGCGCTCAAATCGCGTACAGCCCCGGTCGCCGAGGCCGTGGACTCCTCGCTCGCCGCGCTGCGCGCCCTGCGGGCGGCCGGCTGCCGGCGCTTCTACTTCAAGTACTGCTCCACCTTCGACTCGACGGCACAGGGCAACATCGGCCCCGTCGCCGACGCGCTGCTGGACGCGATCGGGGAACGGCGCGCCGTCGTCGTACCGTCGTTCCCGGCCACCGGCCGCACCGTCTACCGCGGAAGGCTCTTCGTCCACGACGAGCTCCTCGACGAGAGCCCGATGCGCCACCATCCGCTCACCCCGATGCGCGACGCGCACGTGGGGCGCCTGCTGACACCTCAGACCACGCACCCGGTACGGCTCGTGGGCCTGGACACCGTACGGTCCGGGGCCGCGGCTCTGGCGTCGGTGCTGGACGATCCCGGTCTCGCCGACGCGCTCGTCGTGGTGGACGCCACCGAGGACGAGGATCTGCGCACCATCTCGGCGGCCACCGCGCACCACCCGCTCGTCACCGGCGCCGCGGGACTCGCGCTCGGCCTGACCGGCCCCCGGCCGGGGGCCGCACGCGTGGCAGCCGCGTCGCGCCCCGGCGATCCGGCCGTCGTGCTCTCCGGCAGCGCGTCCTCGGCCACCCGCGCCCAGGTGGCGCACGGCCGTGCGCGTCTTCCGCACCGCAAGCTCGATCTCGCCGCCCTGCGGGCCGATTTCGACGCCGCGGTCGGTGGACTGGTGGCGTTCGCCCGCGACTGCTGGGAGGACGACCCACTGCGTCCACCCCTCCTCTACGCCGTCGGCGATCCGAGCGACCTGGACGACTCCCCCGCCGCGTCCGCGCTGGTGGAGAGGGCGCTGGCCGCCTGCGCCACGCGCCTAGTGGCGGACGGCGCACGACGGCTGCTCGTCGCGGGCGGGGAGACGTCCGGCTCGGTGATCACCGCGCTCGGCGTGCGCACGCTCACCATCGGGTCACCCATCGCCCCGGGCGTCACCTGGGCCCGCGCCCAGGTCGCGTGCCGGAACCAGGACGACGGACGCGGCAGCGACGGGCACACCGAGGACGGACACCTCGTCGACGTGGCCCTCAAGTCGGGCAACTTCGGTGCCCCGGACATCTTCACCGAGGCCTGGAGCGCGCTCGTATGAACGACCCGCGAGACAACGACCCGCGGACCGAACTCGCGGCTGCGGGCGCCCACCTCGCCGCTCTCGGCCTCAGCCCCGGTTCTTCCGGCAACCTGAGCGTCCGCGAGGACTCCCGGATCTACCTGACTCCCACCGGTACGGACCTGTCCCGCGTCGACCCCGAGGCGCTCAGCGTCCTCGACCTGTCGGGAGCGCACCTCGACGGACCGAAGCCGTCCAAGGAGTTCCCGCTGCACACCGCGTTCTACCGCCGCGACGCGTCCGCACGGGCCGTGGTCCATCTGCACTCCCGCCACGCGGCGGCCGTGTCGTGTCTGCCCGCCTGGCGGGAGCACAGCGCCATACCCCCGCTGACGCCGTACTTCGTGATGCGCGTCGGCCAGACTCCCCTGCTGCCCTACGCCGCACCCGGCGACAGCGGGCAGGCCGATCTGATGGAGTCCCTGCCGTTCCCCTTCCGGGCGGCGCTGCTGCAGAACCACGGCCCGGTCGTCGCGGGCCCCTCGATGTCCGCGGCGGTGGAGTCGGCGGTGGAGCTGGAAGAGGTCTCCGCGCTCCTCCTCGCGCTCGGCGAACGCGCCCCCCGGCTCCTGTCGGCCGAGGAGATCGCACCGCTGGCGAAGAGGTACGGCTCGCCGTGGACCGCGACGGACTGACCTTTCGGGTCCCTCGGCCCGGGGGCATCCGTCCCGGGGGCATCCGTGCTGAGCGCCGGCGTACACCTCGGTGCGGTTGCGCACCCCGGCCCCGGTGGGCGAGCGTCCCTCGGCCGTGATGCGGTCGGCCACGGGGTGCGCCACGCGGTGCGGGCTGTCCGGTGCTTCGGTGGCGAGGTGGGCGCCGTGGACGCCGTGGACGCCGGCCGCGGCGGCGGCCCGGGCGTGAATCTGGCGCAATCGAGTGTTGCCATTCCGTTTCGGCGCACCGAGCCTGGGTGGCGCGGGAGCGCTCCCACAGTTCCGGCGCACTCCCACAGGTCCAGTCCAAACCTGGTCCCCCACCTCAAGAAGACCGGGAAACCCCCACCCCATCCGAAAGGGGCACGCCTTGCTTTGTCATGATCGCGTCAGCTCTTCTCGCGCGACCCTCGCCCTGAGCCTGCTCACCGCCGTGCTGCTCTGCCTGATCCCCTGGAGCGCACCGGCCCACGCCCACGGCTCGGTGGTCGACCCGGCGTCCCGCAACTACGGCTGCTGGCTCCGCTGGGGAAGCGACTTCCAGAACCCCGCCATGGCACAGGAAGACCCCATGTGCTGGCAGGCGTGGCAGGCCGACCCGAACGCCATGTGGAACTGGAACGGCCTCTACCGCAACGGCTCCGCCGGTGACTTCGAAGCAGTCGTCCCCGACGGGCAACTGTGCAGTGGCGGCCGGACCGAGGGCGGCCGTTACAACTCCCTCGACACCGTGGGCGCCTGGAAGACGACGGACATCGGCGGCAACTTCACCGTGAAGCTGTACGACCAGGCCAGCCACGGCGCCGACTACTTCCTCGTCTATGTCACCCGCCAGGGCTTCGACCCCGCCACCCAGCCCCTGACCTGGGACGACCTTCAGCTGGTCGCCCGCACCGGCACGTACGCCCCCAGTCAGAACTACGCCATCGATGTGAGCACCTCGGGCCTCAGTGGCCGCCATGTCGTCTACACGATCTGGCAGGCGTCGCACATGGACCAGACCTACTTCCTGTGCAGTGATGTGAACTTCCGCTGATCCATCGGTCCCCGCCGGGCGCGGCCCGTCCGGCGGGGGCAGGGAACCCGCCGCTCGCGCGACCGGCGCACCTCACCGCGTCTGCCGCAGCGGCAGGCACAGGTGGAGTTCGTAACCGCCGTCGGCGGCGGGGCCGGCGATGACGGTGCCGCCCAGGAGCTCGGCTCTCTGGCGCAGTCCCGCCAGGCCGTGATGGGCGCCGGGCAGCAGCAGGGCGGGCCGGGTGGGCGCGGTGTTGGTGACGGCGGCCCGTACCGTCCCTCCGGTGAGCTGTATACGGATGGCGGCCCTTGCGCCGGGGGCGTGCTTGCGGACATTGGTGAGGGCCTCCTGCACGGTGCGGTAGACCGCGCGCTGGATGGTCGCGGGCAGGGCGTCCGGCAGGTCGGTGTGCAGCTCCGTCTCGATACCGCTGGTGTCGACCAGCCGCCGCAGATCGGCCAGGGACGGCTGCGGGGTCAGTTCCGTGGGGCGGCTGCCGCCCGCGCGCAGCACGCTCACCATGTGCCGCAGTTCTTCCAGGGTCTGCACGCTCAGCCGTCTGATGGTGGCCGCGGCCTCCCGCGCCATCGGCTCCTCGCTGCCCACCTGCAGCGCTCCCGCGCGGACCGCGATCAGACTGACCTGGTGGGAGACCACGTCGTGCATCTCCCGGGCCAGTTGCGCGCGTTCCTTGGCCAGCACGCTCTGGGCCAGCAGTTCGCGTCCGTGCTCGCGCGCCTGGGAGATCTCGGCCAGCCGCAGCGACAGTTCGCGGCGGGCCTGCACGAGTTGGCCGAGGAAGACCGGCGCCGCCGCGGTGGCCAGGCTGTAGGTGACATTGATCAGGTCGGACGGATCGGAGAAGTCGGCGAACGCCGGCGTGGGCCACATCCACCAGGTGTTGTCGCACGCGGCGAAGAGCAGTGCGCAGAACACCAGGAGCACCCGGCTGCGGCTCAGCGAGGCGAGGGCGTACAGCGCGGCGAGGGTGGCGAACACCGCGTCGCTGACCAGGGCCGCCGGCAGGGCGCACAGGAAGGCCGCCAGCGGAAGGTGGCGGCGCAGCGCCAGCGCGACCGCGGCCAGCAGTGCGACGGCCCTGCGCTGCGGTTCGTCGGCCTCGATGTGCACCCAGATGTCCAGCAGGGAGACGCCGATGAGGAGGACGTCCATCACGGGGGCCGGAACGCGCCGGTCCGCGACCCACTGCCGTGGGCGCGCGGGGGACTTCACCCTTCCGCCTGGGCGCTCGGTGGTTTGAGCAGGCCCGCGCGTTCGGCCAGCAGGGCGGCCTGGACCCTGCTGCCCACCCGCAGCTTGGACAGCAGGGCACTCACATGGTCCTTGACCGTGCCGGTGCTCAGGTGCAGCCGTGCGGCGATGGCGGCGTTGGGCAGCCCTTCCGCGATGAGGATCAGGACGGCCTTCTCACGGCCGGTCAGCTGTGTGACGCGGCGCAGGGCGGCCCGCTGGGGGCCGTTGGCGAGATAGCCGTCCACGACGGTACGGGTGACGGAGGAGGACAGCACGACCCCGCCCTGGGCCAGCGTGCGTACCAGCACGGGCAGTTGTACGGGATCGGTGTCCTTGAGCAGGAACCCGGACGCTCCCGAGCGCAGGGCGGCGGCCACGTACTCGTCCATGTCGAACGTCGTGAGCATCGCCACCACCGGGGTCACCGGCAGAAGCCGCAGCTGGGCCAGCACGCTCAGCCCGTCCACGTCCGGCATCCGGATGTCCAGCAGCACCACATCGGGCGTCAACCGCCGTACCGCCTCCACCGCTTGGCCGCCGACGACCGCGCCGACCACCTCGATGTCGTCGGCCGCGGAGAGGATGTGCTCGAAGCCAGTGCGGATCAACGCTTCGTCGTCGACCACCAGTACGCGAATCACGTGCGCCCCCATCGACGTCGACCGCCTGAGGATTCGTACCACGCGGGAGACCGCCCGGGGGTTCCCTCGGTGACGTTTCCCGCTGGGCGACGGATGGCTTCCAGCCGGTCGGCCGGATGATGTCGGCCACTTGCCGGATGGGCCCGGACCGGTGTGCGACGTCAGCCTGGAACCCATGACGCACGAAGCGACTTCAGCCTCCGCACCGGCCCCTTCGTCGCCGGTCCCGCGGCCGAGCCGGCCGGCCGACGTCCCCCTCATGTCCTCGGCCGGCCGGCTCATCGGTATCGATCTCGCCCGCGGCCTCGCGGTCTTCGGCATGTACGCCGCCCATGTGGGCCCCGAGCCGGCAGTGGGCGGGCCGGTGGGCTTCCTCGCCGAGCTGGCCCGCGGCCGGTCCTCCGCGCTGTTCGCGCTGCTCGCCGGGTTCTCCCTGGTCCTCATCACCGGTCGCCCGCGGCCGCGCACCGGCCGGGCCGGACGGCAGGCGGTGGGCCAGGTCGTGCTGCGCGCGCTGATCCTGATCGCCGCGGGCTACGCGCTCACCGCCCTGGACACCGAGGTCGACGTCATCCTCGCCTTCTACGGGCTGATCTTCCTGCTCGTCCTGCCGCTGTACCGGCTGCGCGCCCGCACCCTGGCGCTGCTCGCCGCCGCGAGCGCGCTGCTCATGCCCGTACTGCTGTACGTGATCCGACAGTCGATCCACCACGGCGACCGGGCCGACACGATCATCGCGGCGGATCCGCTGGCGCGCGTCAGCGACACCGACGGCCTGCTCGAACTGCTGTTCACCGGTGAGTACCCGGCGCTCACCTGGACGCCGTTCGTGATCGCGGGCATGGCGGTCGCCCGCCTCGACCTCGCCCGGGCCAGGACCCGCACCCGGCTCGCGCTGACCGGCGGCGGCCTGGCCGTGCTCGGCCACGGGGGCTCCTGGCTGGCCCTGCACCTCGTCCCGGGCGCCCTCACCGCGGTCGCCGCGGCCACGGACGGCGGCGGGGCGGCGTCGGCCTGGTGGTCGGACGGCGTGGGCGACGTCGACGACGACGCCCCGGCCGCCTGGCTGCTGGTGGGCGCACCGCACAGCCAGACCGCGTTCTCCGTCCTGGGCAACACCGGTGCCGCCCTGCTCGTGGTGGCCGCGTGCGTCACCGTCGCCGCCCGGATGCCGCTTCTGACACGACTGGTCCGGCCGGTCGCCGCCGTGGGCACGATCTCGCTGACCGCCTACGTCGCGCACATCCTCGCCATCCACGTGGTCGGCATGGAGGAGGATCCCGGCCCGGCCGTGGTCGCGCTGCTCGCCTTCGTCACCGCGGCCATGCTGCTGGCGACCGTCTGGACGCGGTATTTCCGCCGCGGTCCGCTGGAGTACGTGCTGCACGGCGCCACTCGCATCACGCGTCACATCAGGTAACACCCGTTACGGCCCGCCGGGTTCGGCCGGGCCGGGGGCGTGAGCGGGATGCGACAACCAAGGTGACGGCATCGAAGATCACTCGTTTGACCGTACTGACAGTTCTTCCTCGTCCCCCGAAAGAGCTAAGCGATCATGTTTGTGCGCTGGCAGACACCCTCGGACGGCGACCCGCGTGTGCTCGATGTGCGGCGCGCGGAAGCCGCACTCATGGAGCACTACGCGCGGTTGGTCCGGCTGGTCTACGTCACCCTCCCCCGCTCTCCCGGCCGCCACCGCCGGGTCCTGGCCGCCCACGGCCTCGTGCAGCGGGCGCTGCCCCACCGCGGGGCCGCCATACCGGGCCGGCGCCGCGCGGGCGACACCCGGAACCCGGACGAGTACGGGGCCCTGCGGACGTCCGTGCTGCGGGCGGCCATGGCCCAGGACGCGCGACCCGGTCCGCTTCCCCGCCGGTGGGGGCGGTGGGCGGGACGCCCCGCGCTCCCGGCGGTGTGGGGGCTGCGGGTCTTCCCCCAGTCCGGGGGCGCCGAGGAACTGCTGCTCGACCGTGCCCTCGCGCAGGCCGGCTGGCCTGTGCGGGCGGCCGTCGCACTGCTCGTCCTGGAGAAGCTGTCCGCCGACGACGCGGCTGCCGCCCTGCGGGACACCGGCGTGGCCGAGCCCGGAGAAGCCCTCCTGGCCGCCGGGCGGCTCATCGACGGGAGCGGCCCCCACACCTCGGGCACCGGCGGCGGCACGGGTGCGGCGGACGCGGCCACCGGACCTCGGCCGGCGTCGGTGGCCGACGGCTCCGGGACACCCGTGTCCGCCCTGCTCGCCCCGGAGTTCGACCCCTGTCTGCTGCACGCCCGGCCGACGGACCTGCTCCGGCGCAGACACCGGGTGCGCACGGCCGTGACCGTCGCCCTGCTGGCCGCGTGCGTCGGAGCCACCTCCCTCTCCCTCACGGGCGACAGCGGTGTCCCCGCCGAGAGCGGACCCCGGTGGACGGCTTCGAAGGCGGCGGACGCCGCGCTGCTGCGCCGTACGCCCGCCGGCGTCTGGGCGGACACCGCTCGGGTCGACTTCACGGCCTGGCCCGCCCGCGGCGCGCGGACCGGCGACCGGGCGCTGCTGGAGCGCGCCCTGCGGGCCTGGTCGGACCCGTCCTGGCGGGGGCGGCGGTCGCAGGAGGCGGGAGCGGCGTCCACCGGCACCGGCCGGGCGCCGCAGCTGCTGTTCGCCGACGACGTCGACGGACGCGCGGTCGTCGTCCTGCACGACGACCTGACCACCATGCGCTACAGCGAACCGCTGCACGGCGACGGCGCACGCGAGCTGGTGTCCGCCCTCACCGACGGCGCCGGCGTGACGACCGCCGCCGCGGTCGTCGTCTCCCGCACCCCCGCATCCGTACGGATGCTGCTGGCGCCGTGGATCGCCGAGGCGGGCACCCGCGATCTGCTGGCACCCGACACGCCGGCCCGGGACGTGTCCCTTTCCGGGCGCGGCGTCACCGAACCCCTGCCGGTGCCGTCGGCCGACGGCGACTGCCGTGCCTGGCCCGTCGTGCAACTGCGGTCCTCAGCACGCATCGTCGAGAAGCACGCGTTCCTGCTCACCGACCTCGGCGGCCTCTCGCCCGTCCATCTGACCTACATGCCGCCGCCGGAGCCGGGGGTGCGTCCGCGCCCGCCCCGGGAGGCCACCGGACCGGACGCACTGCGGGGCTGGGCACGCACCGCCTGCCGGCTGGACGGAATGCGCGGCCAGGGGGTGCGCGCGGTGAACCACTGGGTCTTCGCCCGGCAGGATCTGCCCGAGCACGCCGGACGGGCCACCTGGGTGTGCGCCCGCGCCGACACCTGGCGCGGCCCCGGGCGCGTGGAGTACCTCTTCCTCGGCCAGGGCACCGGGCCCGCCCGCTCCGCCGGTGTCCGCGAGAACACCGCCGAGTGCAGCCGGTTCGGCCAGGACGTGCTGGCCGACGTCGACTGGCGGGCCCCGTCCGGATCCTCGTACCTGCTGGCCGCCGGGAGCAGGTCCGTCGGCCGCATCGAGGCGTCGGGGCCGCTGCGTGCGAAGGCCGACGGGCGCTACCTCGCCGTCCGTGCCCCGAAGAACACCGACGCGGAGGTCGTCGGACAACTCCCCCGGCGCGCCGAGGTCCGGGCTCCCTGACGACGCGGTCACCCGCTCAGCGCTCGTTGCTCAGTTCGCTGTTGAGGGCGTGGAGGAAGTCGGCGATCGTCTCCAGCTGCTCGGGGGTGAACTTCTGCCGCGCGGCCTCCGTGCTGCGCGCCAGAGGGCGGAAGTACTCGCGGGCGAGCGCACGGGCGCCCGCGTTGTAGGTGAGGTGGACCACCCTGCGGTCGGTGCTCTCTCGCGTGCGGCTGATGTGGCCCGCGCGTTCGAGCCTGTCCAGACAGGCCGTGACGGCTCCGGAGGTGAGGTCGAGGCGCTCCCGCAGGCGCGAGGGCGTCATCGGCTCACCGTCGGTCGCCGAGGCGTCCAGGATCGCGGCCAGTGCGTGGACGTCCGTGGCATGCAGTTCGTTGGCCTGGGCAAACGAGTGGGCGATCCGGTTGAACTCGCTGTTCAGCGCACGCAGCAGGACGGCGTAGGCCTGGAGATCGCTGGCGGGGCCTTCATGGCTGTCCGAACTGTTGGGCTGCATGGCACAAGGATAATATCTCTCAACGCTTGAGATACTTTCTCATTGAGATACATTTGCCCTTGACCGCTGTCCGGTCCCTGTCCTGTGCCACGCCTGTTGGGAAAGCTCTTGAGAAAGTCAATGAACACCGTGCGGCGACCCGCCCGATGGCTGGTCCCCCTTGTCCTCGTCGTCGTCTGGCTCGGTCTCGGCGGAGCGTTCGGCTCGTACGCGGGCAAGCTCGGAGACGTGTCGACGAACGACCAGGCGGCCTTCCTGCCGCAGAACGCCGAGTCGACCAAGGTCATCGAGCAGCAGAAGGCCTTCGCCGAGCGGGAGACCCTGCCGGCCGTCCTCGTCTGGACCGCCGACGGCGGCGGTGAGGTCTCCACGGCCCAACAGGGCTCGGCGACCCGGGTCCTGGAGTCGCTCGCCGACGTGGAGGGTGTCGAGAGCCGGCCCTCACCGGCCCTGCGCTCACAGGACGGAGCGGCGCTGCAGGGCGTGGTTCCGCTGCGCCCGGATCTCGGGGAGCGGTTGGGCGAGGTGCTGGACGAGTTGGAGAAGGCCGCGGGTGACGTCCCCGGGGCACGCGTCCAGATCGCCGGACCCGCGGCCACCCAGGGGGACCTGAGCGAGGCCTTCGCGGGCATCGACGGGATTCTGCTGGGAGTGGCGCTGGCAGCCGTTCTGCTCATCCTGCTGCTGGTCTACCGCAGTGTTCTGCTGCCCTTCACGATCATCATCAGCGCCGTCTTCGCGCTCGGCATCGCCTGTGCCATCGTCTATGTGCTGGCCGACCACGACATCGTGCGCGTAGACGGTCAGGTGCAAGGCATCCTGTCCATCCTCGTGATCGGCGCGGCCACCGACTACGCCCTCCTGCTGACGGCGCGTTTCCGTGAGGAACTCGCGCGCAGCGACGACCGCTTCCAGGCCGCGTGGAAGGCGCTGCGCGACTCCTTCGGCGCGATCACCGCCAGCGCCGCGACCGTGGCCCTGGGGCTGCTCGCCCTGCTGCTCAGCGATCTGACCAACAACCGCGCGCTGGGGCCCGTCGGGGCGATCGGCATCGTGTGCGCCGTACTGACGACGCTGACGTTCCTGCCCGCGGTGCTCGCCCTCATGGGCAAGGTGGCCTTCTGGCCCGCGAAGCCCCGTTCGGCCGACGCGGAGACGGGCGGACACGGGATCTGGCGGCGCGTCGCCCACTGGGTGGACACACGCCCCCGGCGGCTGTGGATGGCCTCCGCCGCCCTGCTCGTGGCGGGTGCGGCGTTCTTCCCCGCGCTGCAGTCGAAGGGTGTGCCCCTGGACGAGCTGTTCGTCAACGACGCACCGTCCGTCGCGGCGCAGGAGACCCTGGGCAAGCACTTCCCCGGCGGCTCCGGCCAGCCGGTCGTGATCATCGCGGACGCGGACCGGCGTACGGAGGTCACACGCGCCGCCGCCTCGACGAAGGGGGTCGCCGAGGCGCGAGCGGTGTCCTCGTCGGGGCGGCCGGACGGGAAGCCGCTGGTCGTGGACGGCCGGGTGCGCATCGACGCCGTCCTGGACTCCGCGCCGGACACCGACTCGGCGAAGAACACGGTGCAGAAGCTGCGCGACCGGCTGCACACGGCCGACGCCGACGCTCTGGTGGGCGGCTACTCCGCGCAGCAGTACGACACCCAGCGCACCGCGGAGCACGACCGGACCCTGATCATCCCCGTCGTCCTGGCGATCATCCTGGCGATCCTCGTCGTCCTGCTGCGCTGCCTCCTGCTGCCCGTGATCCTGGTGGCCACCGTGGCGTTGAACTACCTCGCCACCCTCGGGATCGCGGGCCTGGTGTTCCGGCACGGCTTCGGCTTCTCCGGTACGGACGCCTCGGTGCCGCTGTACGGATTCGTGTTCCTCGTCGCGCTCGGCGTCGACTACAACATCTTCCTCATGTCACGCGTGCGGGAGGAGACGCTGCGGCTGGGCACACGGCAGGGCATGTTGCGCGGGCTGATCGCCACCGGCGGAGTGATCACTTCCGCGGGGGTGGTCCTGGCCGCCACCTTCGCGGCCCTGATCGTCATCCCGCTCGCGTTCCTCGCGCAGATCGCCTTCATCGTCGCCTTCGGCGTGCTGCTCGACACCATCGTGGTGCGCTCGCTGCTGGTGCCGGCCCTGGTACGGGACACCGGCCCGGCCGTCTGGTGGCCCGGCCGCCTCGCACGCCGACCGTAACGAGCGGACCGACCGTGACGAGCGGGGGCGACGCCCCACGGCGCAGCGGCGGACAGGGGCAACGAGAAAGGCAAGGAGTCGTGTGCTCCTTGCCTTTCTCAAGCTATAGCGCACCGGGGGGCTTGCCGCAAGACCCCGGTCGTGGCGCAGAATCACCGGCCGAAGCCGGAAACCACCGGACCGGCTTCGGAGTCTCTACGTCGCCGAGTTGAGGTTTTGATGATTGACGTGATCGTTGTGGGCGCGGGACCGACCGGCCTGATGCTGGCCGGCGAGTTGCGGCTGCACGGTGCGCACGTGGTGGTGCTGGAGAAGCTGATGGAGCCGACCGCGGAGACCCGGGGCCGTGGCCTGCACACGCGCAGCGTCGAGATGATGGATCAGCGCGGGCTGCTGGACCGCTTCCTCGCGGTCAGTGAGAAGTTCCAGGCCGGCGGGCTCTTCGGCGGCATCATGAAGCCATGGCCGGACCAACTGGACACGGCCCACCCGTACGGTCTCTCCACCCTGCAGCCGGTCACCGAGCGACTGCTCGAAGAGCGGGCCGTCGAACTCGGTGCCGAGATCCGGCGCGGCCGGGAAGTGGCCGGGCTGAGCCAGGACGAGGACGGGGTGGGCGTCGAGCTGACGGACGGTACGCGCCTTCGTTCGCGCCATCTCGTCGGGTGCGACGGCGGGCGCAGTGTGGTGCGCAAACTGCTCGGCGTCGGCTTCCCCGGCCAACCCGCCACGGTCGAGACGCTATTGGGCGACATGGAGATGACCGCGGACACGGCGTCGGTCGACGCCGTCGTCGCGGAGGTCCGCAAGACCCAGCTGCGCTTCGGCACCATCCCCAACGGGGACGGAACGTACCGCGTCATCGTGCCCGCCGACGGGGTGGCCGAGGAGCGGGCGACCGCGCCGACCCTCGACGAGTTCAAGCAGCGGCTGCGGGACGTCGCGGGCACCGACTTCGGTGTGCACTCGCCTCGCTGGCTGTCCCGGTTCGGTGACGCCACCCGGCAGGCGGAGCGCTACCGCGTCGGGCGGGTGCTGCTGGCGGGGGACGCGGCGCACATCCACCCGCCGACCGGCGGGCAGGGGCTCAACCTCGGTGTGCAGGACGCCTTCAACCTCGGCTGGAAGCTGGCCGCCGCAATCGACGGCTGGGCGCCGGAAGGGCTCCTGGACAGCTACCACGACGAACGGCACCCGGTGGGCGCACGCGTGATCGACAACACGCGTGCGCAGATCACGCTGCTGGGGACGGACGCGGGTGCGGTCGCGCTGCGGGAGCTGTTCTCGAAGCTGATGGACTTCGAGGAGGTGAACCGCTATGTGACCGAGATGATCACCGCGGTCGGGGTCCGCTACGACTTCGGCGAGGGCCACGACCTGCTCGGCCGCCGGATGCGGGACCTCGACCTGAAGCACGGGCGCCTCTACTCGCTGATGCACGAAGGACGCGGTCTGCTGCTCGACCGGACCGGCCGGCTCTCGGTGTCGGGCTGGACGGACCGCATCGACCACGTCGTCGACGGCAGCGGGCAACTGGACGTACCCGCCGTGCTGTTGCGGCCGGACGGCCATGTGGCATGGGCCGGCGAGGACCAGCGGGACCTGCTGGCTCACCTGCCCAAGTGGTTCGGGAGCGCGGCCGGTTGAGCGTCCTGCGCCAACTCCCCCTCCGCTTCAGGCCGTCCGGGTGCGCGAGCGGAGCATGCGGGCCAGTTCGTCCGAGCGTTCCAGGAGGGTGTTGCGCACCACCGGGACCGCCTCCCGGGACGCGTGCCGCACCTTTTCGACGTACGTGAGGTCGATGGCGTACGGCGGGAAGAGACGGCCCGCGTAGATCATCGCCGGGATCATGCCGCCTCGGTGCAGTCGCGGAACGAGGTCCAGGTAGTGCTCGGTGTAGGGCGCCAGGAGGGCGTCCTGGGCGGGGCGCCAGAACGCCGTCGCCACCTGGCCGACCGCGCTGAGCGGGACCGCGCGGTCCACCGCCAGCTGCTGCCAGACCTCCGCCTTCGCGGCGGGGTCGGGCAGCGCGGCCCGTACGGTGAGGGCGCGGACCCAGGCGTCGGGGTCCGGGTCGCGGGCCAGCAGGACGGCGGTCTCCGAGGCGACCTCTTCGCCCAGTTCCGCCGCCCGGGCCAGCGCGCGCCAGCGCAGGTCCACGTCGTCACCCGCCTCTCGGCGGAGCCGGGCCAGGTCGTCCGTGGTCGCGGCGGTGCGGGCCAGTCCGCGCAGGGCGACCCGGCGGCGGCCGGGGTCCGTGGCCAGGTGCCGGCAGGCGGTAGCCACCGCGGCCGTCAGGGCGGCGCGTTCGCCGGGCGGCGCCCACCGTTCGGCGATGTCCGCGGCGAGGGCCAGACAGGGCTCGATGACGGCGTCGGACGTCTCGGCGGTGAGCACCGCGGTGACGCACCGCCCGGCTTCCGCCGCGGTGGCCTCGCCGTTGACCAGCATGTCCCACACGGTCGCCGTGGCCACCCCGCGGGAGATGGCCGTGGGCAACAGCGCCGCCGCTTGGAAGAAGGCGTCCCTGGCGGTGGGGTCGGGCCGGGTGGTGGCGAAGGTCAGGTCCTCGTCGTTGATCAGCAGGACGTCGAGGTCCGTTCCGGGCGGCAGACCCGTGACCGGGGTGCGGGTCCGCGTCACCTCGACACGGACCAGCGCCCTGCGTTCCAGTGTCTCGCCGTTCCTCCCGTACGCGCCCACCGCGAGCACCTGCGGGCGGGGGTCGCCCGCGGCCACCAGCGTGACGTCGTCGCCGTCGCGTTCCAGGGTGAAGCGGTCGGTGCCCGCCGTCGCGAGCCAGGCCGTGCGCCAGGCGTCCAGGTCCCGGCCACCGGCCTCGGAGAGAGCGTCGATCAGATCCTGGAGCGTGGCGCTCCCCCACGCGTGGCGTGCGAAGTAGGCGCTCATGCCCGCCCGGAAGCGCTCTTCGCCCACGTACGTCATGAGCTGCTGGAGGACGGAGGCGCCCTTGGGGTAGGTGATGTTGTCGAAGATCGACGCGGCCTGCGCGACGTCGTGGATGGGCTGGTGGATCGGATGCGAGACCGGGCCCTGATCGGCGAGGTACGCCCTGAGCTTGTCGCCCGCCAGGTGTCCCGCCCACGCGTCGGTGAACCGGGTGGCACGCTCGGCGGCCCAGTGGCAGGCGAACTCCGCGAAGGCCTCGTTCAGCCACAGGTCGTCCCACCAGCGCATGGTGACGATGTTGCCGAACCACATGTGCGCCATCTCGTGCAGCAGCACCTTCGCGAACAGCTCCTGCTCGGCGGGCGTCGGCGCGGCCCGCCGCAGGAAGCCGTCCGACCAGGTCACACACCCGTAGTTCTCCATCGCCCCGCCGAACTCCGGCATGAACACCTGGTCGTACGTGCGCTGCGGGAACGGCATGCCGAAGGCCTCGCCGAAGAAGGCGAGCCCTTGGCGAGTGAGGGTGAAGACGTCGTCGGCGTCGCGGTCGAGGACCGGGGCGAGGGAGCGGCGCGTGTAGAGGCCCAGGTCGTACCCGTCGGCCTCGCGGCGGATCTCGTGGAAGGGGCCCGCGTTGATGACGGTGTTGTACACGGACAGGGGCGGGGTGTCCGGGAAGGTCCAGCGGCGGGCCGAGTCCAGCTCCTCGACGCACGGGCCGCCGGAGTTGCCGGTGACGGTCCAGCCGGACGGGGCCGTGACGGTGAAGGCGTGCGGGGCCTTGAGGTCCGGCTGGTCGAAGCACGCCCAGACGAACCGGGCCTCGTCCGGTTCGAAGCTCATCCACACATAGACCTCGTCGTCCGCGGGGTCGGTCGCCCTGTGCACGCCCTCGCCCGTGGCCGTGTCCGCCTGGACACTCTCCACGCGCAGCACGTTGTGCCCGGCCAGGGCGGGCAGGGGTATGCGGCCGTCTCCGCCGGGGGTGAGGGAGCGGCCGTTGAGTGTCGCGCCCACCACCCGTGCCGCGCAGTCCACGAAGGTCTCGGCGCCGGGCTCACGGCAGGTGAAGGTCACGGTGGAGACGCACCGCACCTCCGGCCCCTCGGGCAGAGCGGTGAGGTCGATGTCCACGTCGTACCGCTCCACCGTCAACAGCGCGGCGCGGCGCTCCGCCTCGGTACGGGTCAGGCTCCGGATCGCCATACGTCCTCCTCGTCGGACAACGGGCGTCAGCGTATGCCGGTCCGTGTCGGCCCGCCGGGCTGTTCGCCGGCGCTGACCAGTCCCGTCTCGTAGGCGACGATGACGGCCTGGACACGGTCGCGGAGCCGGAGTTTGGCGAGGATGCGGGCGACGTGCGTCTTGACGGTCGTCTCGGCCAGATGGAGGCGGGCGGCGAGTTCGGCGTTGCTCAGCCCTTGGGCCAGCAGGCCCAGAACCTCCAGTTCGCGCGGGGTGAGCGGGGCGAGGTCGCGGTGGAGGGCATCGGTGTCGCTGCCACGCCGGGTGAACCTCTGCACGAGGCGGCGGGTGATGGCGGGTGCCAGGAGGGCGTCGCCGGTACGGACCGTGCGGATGGCCGCGGTCAACTGCTCGGGGGTGACGTCCTTGAGGAGGAAGCCGCTGGCCCCCGCGGACAGCGCCGCGTAGACGTACCTGTCGAGGTCGAAGGTGGTCAGGATGATGACGCGCGGTGCGCCGGGGACACCAGGAGCACCAGGAGCACCAGGAGCACCGGGAGCACCGGTGAGGATGCGGCGGGTGGCCTCCAGGCCGTCCATCTCGGGCATCCGGACGTCCATCAGAACCACGTCGGGACGAGTGCGGCGGACCGCCTCGACCGCCTCCGCGCCGTTGACCGCCTCGCCGACGACGTCGATGCCGTCGGCGCCGAGGATCAACCGGAATCCCGTACGGACCAGGGTCTGGTCGTCGGCGAGGACCACCCGCAGCGGCTCGGTCACGGTGTCCACGGTGTCTCCAAGGGGACTGTCTCCAGGGGGATCAGGGCCTCCACACGGTAGCCACCGGTCAGGCGGTGGCCGGTTTCCAGGGTTCCGTCGTGGACGGCGAGGCGCTCGCGGAGGCCTATCAGACCCCGGCCGCTTCCGGTGGCCGCGCCCGTGCCCGACTGTCCACCGGTGTCGGTGACTTCGACCCGGAGCCGCCGCGGTCCGTAATCGACCGTGACGGCGGCGGTGGCGCCGGACGCGTGCTTCACGGTGTTGGTCAGGGCCTCCTGGATCACGCGGTAGGCGGCGAGTTCGAGGCCGGGCGGGAGGGGGCGGGGTGGTCCTGTCACGGTCAGGTCGACGGGCAGTCCGGTGTCCCGGACCCGTCCGACCAGGTGGTCCAGCTGGTCCAGGCCGGGTTGCGGGGCCAGCTCCGCCGCCACCGCACCGGCCGGATCCGCGCCTTCCCCCCTCCCCCTGTCCCCACCGTCGCCCTCGCCGTCACTCTCGTCCTCGCCTTCGGCGGCCATGGTGAGCAACCCCATGACATGGCGCAGTTCGGTCATGGCGGCCCGCCCGCCGGCCTCGACGGCGAGCAGCGCCTCGCCGGCCTGCTCGGGCGAGGTCTTCATGATCTTGCGGGCGGCGCCCGCCTGGATGATCATCACGCTGACGTTGTGCGTGACGACGTCGTGCAGTTCGCGGGCGATCCTGGCCCGCTCGTGCTCGACCGCCCGGCGCAGTGCCCGGGTCTGTTCGCGTTCCAGGGCGGAGAGCCGGGTGCGGCCCTCGTCGGTCCGGAGCTTCCAGCTCCGCAGGCCGACGGCGGCCACGGCCATGGGCACCAGGATCAGCAGCGCGATGTACTCGTTGGGGACGATCGGGGTCACCGAGTTCCCCGAGGTGCCGACCAGGACGACCGACACCGGCAGCGCCGCCAGGGTCGCCACCCGGTACGGGCTGTACACGGCGGCGCTGTAGACGGCGATGACGTACGCGTAGAAGGTCAGCCGCAGAACGCTCTGCGGTGTCGACAGGGTCGCGGCCGTCACGACGCACAGCACGGCGAGCGGGTAGCGGCGGCGCAGTGCCAGGGCACCTGAGGCGACGGCCGCGAGGGTCACCATGAAGGCCAGACCGGCGGGGCCGGACGGACGCGGTATGACGCGCTCCACGCCGGGTGCGATCTCGCGGATCACGACGTTGTTCGCGTTGTCGATGCCGTAGTAGACGGTGGTGATGCCGAGTACCAGGGCCACCAGCACATCGAACTGCCAGGCCCGCCGGGTGGGCAGCAGCCGGGGACCGCTCGGCAGCCCGGCGTCGCGGACCGCCCGGCGGACAGCTTTCCGCAGCCGCGCCGGGGTCGTACGCGCGTCTCCCACCGGTTCTGCGTCTCTCACCGGTTCTGCGTCCGTCACCCGTTCATTGTCGCCGTCACGCGATCCCACGGAGTCCGTCCTGATGGTCATTCTCACCGCACCGGATACATCGCCCGCCTACATCGCAGGGATGACGTTCCGGGCGGTCGTCCCAGCGCGGTACCGCAAGGGGGTCGGGCGGGCGATGTGTACGGGCCGGGGCCGCTCCTAACGTTCACGCGGCCGACTCCCCCGACGCAAGGAGCATCTAGTGACCGTGCCCGTGATCGAACTGCGGGAGGTGAGCCGCCGCTACGACGACGGCCCGCCCGCTCTGGACGAGGTGTCACTGACCGTGCGGCCCGGCGAGGCCGTCGCGATCCTCGGCCCTTCCGGCAGCGGCAAGTCCACGCTGCTCAACCTGATCGCGGGCCTGGACCGGCCCGACACGGGCACCGTCACCGTGGACGGGGTACGGGTGGACGGGCTGAGCGAAGCCGGATCGGCGCTCTACCGGCGGTCGAAGATCGGCATGGTCTTCCAGTTCTTCAACCTGCTCGACGATCTGACCGTCACCGACAATGTCGCTCTGCCCGGACGCCTCGCGGGTATGGCACGCGGCGAGGCGGACCACCGGACGGCGGAACTCCTGGAACTGCTGGGCATCGACCGGCACGCCCGCGCCCACCCGGGGCGGCTGTCCGGCGGCGAACGGCAACGCGTCGCGGTGGCGCGGGCGTTGCTGAACCGGCCGGCGCTGCTCCTGGCCGACGAGCCGACCGGGGCCCTGGACACGGCAGCCGGACAGGACGTCAGCAGGCTGCTCGGCGACCTCAACGCCGAGGGCCAGACGCTCGTCGTGGTCACTCACGACCTGGCCCTGGCCCGGTCCTGCACGAACCGCACCGTCCGGATCGCCGACGGCCGGATCATCGATGACGTCCGGTCACGGGGTGGGACGTCGGATGCCGTCGCCTCGCGGGCCGGCACGGCGGGTGCCGCCACCTCGCGGGCCGCCGCCGCGGAAACGGCGGCTTCGGAGACCACCGTTCCGGGGACCGTCGCTTCGGAGACCACCGCTTCGGAGGTTTCCCGATGAGCGCGCTCGGCAGGGTGGTGCGCTCGGGGGTGCGACGGCGCCGCGTGCAGACACTGGTGATCGGGCTCGCCACGATGATGGCGGTGACCGTCTCCGTCCTCGGCGGATCGCTGCTCGTGGTGTCCGGCGCCCCCTTCGACGACGCCTTCGCCGGCGCGCATCTGTCCGTGCGGTTCGACGCGGGCAGGGTGAGCGCCGGGCAGGTGTCGAGGTCCGAGGAGGCCGAAGGAGTGAGCCGTGCGGCCGGCCCGTTCCGTACGGCGACGGTCACCCCGCGGTCGGACGGAGCCGGCCCCGGCGGGCCGCTGACCGTGGCCGGCCGGGGCGATCCCGGCGGGGGCGTGGACGAGGTGGCGCTGCTCGACGGGCGGTGGCCCACACGCTCCGGCGAGATCGCGCTGTCCGCGGACTCCCCGCTCTTCCCGACCATGGGCATGAAGATCTCCTTCCCCGACCTGCCCGGCGGTCCGGAACTGACGGTGGTCGGCGTCGCCCGCTCGGTCACACGGACCGCCGACGCCTGGGTGGTCCCGTCCCAGATGCCGGCGCTCACGGCACCCGGCAGCGGCGGCTACCAGATGCTCTACCGCTTCACCGACGCGCGCACCCCCGCGCAGATCACCGCGGGCAGCAGGGCCGTGACCCGGTCCCTGCCGTCCGGAGCGACCCTCGGCACACAGTCCTGGCTCGACGTCAAGGAGACCGCCGAGCGCGAGATCGCCGTCTACGTCCCGTTCCTGATGGCGTTCGGAGCCCTGGGTCTGGTCATGTCGGTGTTCGTCGTCGGCAACATCGTCGCGTCGGCCGTCGGTACGGGAACGCGCCGCATCGGCATCCTCAAGGCCGTCGGTTGCACCCCGGCCCAGGTCGTGCGGGCGTACGTGGGTCAGGCGCTGATCCCGGCCGCGGTCGGCACGGCCCTCGGTGTCGTCGTCGGCCATCTGCTCGCCGTCCCCGTCATGGCCGAGACCGAGGAGGTCTACGGCACGTCGTCCCTGGCCGTCGCCCCCTGGGTCGACCTGGCGGTGATCGCCGGGGTGCCCGGCCTGGTGGCGGCGACCGCGTGGGCGAGTGCCTGGCGGGCCGGCCGGCTGCGTACGGTCGACGCGCTCGCCACAGGCCGTACCGCTTCGGCGGGGCGCGGCCGGTGGGCGGTCCGCCTCGCCGGACGGCTGCCGTTGCCGCGGCCGGTCGCCCTGGGCCTGGCGCGGCCCTTCGCCCGGCCCGTCCGCGCGCTGGCCATGGGCACGGCGATCCTGTTCGGCACGGTCGCCGTCACGTTCACCGTGGGGATGGGTGCCTCGCTCGGCCAGGTGATGAAGGCGAAGGCCCATGACGTCGCCGACGTGGTCGTGCCCGCGCCGCTGCCGGACTTCGGCCCTCAGGGCCCGCCAGGCGGTGCTCGAAGCCCGCAAGGTTCCCGGAGCCCCCAGGGCTCCGGCGCCGGGAAGCGGCCCGAGGCCGATCCCGCCGCGGTCACCACGGCCATCGAGGCCGCCGCCGGAACCGGGAAGTACTACAGCGCCGCGACGGTACGGGCGGCCGTGTCCGGTGCGACCGGCACCGTCGACGTGATCGCCTTCACCGGCGACGCGTCCTGGGGTGGCTACACGATGGTCTCGGGCCGCTGGATCGACGGCCCGGGTGAGGCCGTGGTCCCGACCCCCTTCCTGGCCGCCACCGGCGCCGGTGTCGGCGACACCGTCACCCTGGACGGGCCGGCCGCGCCCGTCACGGTCCGGATCGTCGGTGAGGTCCTCGACCCCCGCAACGACGGCATGCAGGTTTTCACCGACGTCGCGACTCTCACCGCCGCACATCCCGACCTGACGGAGACGAGCCATCACATCGCGGTCACGTCGGGCACCGATGTGGCCGGCTATGTCGAGGCGCTGAACAAGGACCTGGCACCGCTGGGCGTCACCGCGCGGGCCGGCGGGCTCGACGCCGGCGGCGACATGGTCGTCACGCTCAACGCGCTGTCCGCGGTCCTCACGCTGATGCTGGTCGCCGTCGCCGCGCTCGGCGTGCTCAACGGCGTCCTGCTCGACACCCGCGAGCGCGTCCGGGAGATCGGTGTCCACAAGGCACTCGGCATGACGCCCCGGCAGACGGTCGCGATGGTCCTCACCTCGGTCGTCGTGACCGGACTGGTCGCGGGCGCGCTGGGCGTGCCGCTCGGCGTGGCCCTGCACGGCTGGGTCCTCCCCGCGATGGGCGACAGCGTGGGGCTCCGCCTCCCCGGTTCCGTCATCGGCGTCTACCACGGGACCGAGCTGCTCCCCCTCGTACTGGGCGGCCTGCTCATCGCCGTCCTGGGTGCGCTCCTGCCGGCCGGCTGGGCCGCCAGGGCCCGAACGGCCACGGCTCTGCGCACCGAATAACGTATGAGGCGGTCCAGCGTCCCGTCACCGCTTCGGCGGCGGCCACCCGGCAGCGTACTGACGAGCGCCCACGAGCCGGGTACGGCCGGGGGCCGGTCCGCTCCGCGCGGATCGCAGCTCCTCGATCGGCGGGGATCGCCTCCGGTCTGCGAGGATGTTTCGTATGGATGTGCGGCACAGGAATCATGTGACGGTGTCCGGGCGGCCCGGTGGGCCCGTGGTGATGCTGGCGCACGGATTCGGGTGCGACCAGAACATGTGGCGTCTGGTGGTCCCGGCACTGGAGCGCGACTTCACCGTCGTGCTCTTCGATCACGTGGGCGCGGGGAACTCGGATCTGTCGGCATGGAGCCCGGAACGGTACTCGACGCTCGACGGCTACGTGGAGGACGTGCTGGAGCTGTGCCGGGAGCTGGCGCTCGGCCCCGTGACGTTCGTAGGGCATTCCGTGAGCGCGATGATGGGTGTGGTGGCCGCCGCCCGGGAGCCCGAGGCGTTCGCCGGGCTGGTGCTGCTGGCGCCCTCGCCGTGTTTCATCGACGACCCCGGGACCGGCTACCGGGGCGGGTTCGACGCCGAGGACATCGATGAACTCCTGGGATCGCTGGACGCGAACTATCTCGGCTGGTCGGGCGCCATGGCCCCGGTGATCATGGGCAATCCCGAGCGGCCGGAACTGGGTGAGGAGCTGACCAACAGCTTCTGCCGCACCGATCCCGACATCGCCCGGGTCTTCGCCCGCGTGACGTTCCTATCCGACAACCGCGAGGACCTCGCCCTGGTGAAGGTCCCCACGCTGGTGGCCCAGTGCTCCAGCGACGCGATCGCTCCCCGGGAGGTGGGCGAGTTCGTGCACGCCCGGATTCCGGGAAGCCGCCTGGTGACGCTCGACGCCACCGGACACTGCCCGCAGCTCGCCGCCCCGGAGGAGACCACGGCGGCGATCACCTCGTTCGTGGAAGCACTCGCCTGATGGGCACCTCCGGCGACGAGGAGGACGGGGCGGCCGAGACAGCCGAGGCGGGCGGGACGGTGGGTGGCTGGGGCGAGGGCGACCACGGCTCCGCCGACGATCAGGCGCAGTTCTCCGCTCTGCTGGAGGACAGCGCCGAGGATCTGTACGAGCACGCGCCCTGCGGTTATCTGTCCACCCTGCTGGACGGCAGGATCGCGAAGGTCAACACCACGTTGCTGAACTGGCTGGGCTGTGAGCGGGACGACCTGCTGGGCCGCAGACACTTCTCCGACCTGCTGACCGTCGGCGGACGGCTCTACCACGAGACCCACTTCGCCCCGCTGCTGAGGATGCAGGGCGAGGTCAGCGGCATCGCCCTGGAGCTCAAGGCCGCCGACGGCTCCCGCCTGCCGGTCCTGGTCACCTCGACGGTGCGGACGGGCAGGGACGGGCAGCCGCTGCTGATCCGCACCACCCTCTTCGACGCGCGCGACCGCCGCGCCTACGAGACGGAGCTGCTGCGCGCCCGCAAGGAGGCCGAGCGGGAACGCGAACGGCTCCAGCGCCTGGCCGCCACCCTGCAGAAGACACTGCTGCCGCCGACCCTGGCCGATGTGCCCGGCCTGAACGTCTCCGCGTACTACCACATCGCCTCGGCCGACGAGGTCGGCGGCGACTTCTACGACCTGTTCCCGCTGGCCGAGGGCGCCTGGGGACTGTTCCTCGGCGATGTGTGCGGCAAGGGGGCCGCCGCGGCGGCCGTCACCTCGCTGGCCCGCTACACCCTGCGGGCCGCGGCCGTGTACGACCCCGACCCCGTCGCCGTCCTCGCCAACCTCAACACGGTCCTCAACCACGAGTACAACGGTGCCGACCCCCGCTTCTGCACCGTCGTCTTCGGTCTGCTGACCCCGGACCCGGACCGGGGCGGCTTCCACATCACCCTGGCCAGTGGCGGGCATCCGCCCGCCCTGCTGATGCGCGCCGACGGGACCACCGGATATCTGCCCACCCCGGGCGGACAGCTCATCGGTGTCCTGGCCGACGCCCACATCGCCACCACCGCCGTCCGGCTGACCCCCGGCGACACCCTGCTGCTGCACACCGACGGGCTCACCGAGGCCCATGTCAACGCCGTCGACAGCGAGGACCGCTACGGCGACGACGCCCTTCTCGATTTCGCCCGCGCGCTGGCTCCCACCACCGCCTCGGACACCGTCGACGCGATCCGCGACCTGCTCGACACCTTCGGCAGTGGCGTGGACGACGACACCGCCGTCCTGGCCATCCATGTGCCCCGACCTCCCAGTGAAGAGCTCCAGTGACCCAGCGCCTGACCCTCCGCACCCGCACCGCTCCCGCCGGAGCGGTCATCGAGCTCGCCGGGGACCTGGACCACCACAGCGCCCCCGAGGTACGCGCCGCGCTGCCCGGACTCGACCTGCGTCCGGGCCGGCAGCTCGTCCTCGACCTCGGAGGCGTCACCTTCTGCGACTCCAGCGGTATCACCGCGCTCATCGCCGCCCGCAATCACGCCCTGGCGGCCGGTGCGGGCATCGCCCTGGCCGCCGTCCCCGAGCCCGTCAGCCGGATCTTCCGCATCGTCGGCCTGGACCAGGTCTTTTCCGTCCACCCGACGGTCCTGGCCGCCGAAACCGCCTGGCGGCCCACCGCGACCTGACCTGCCTTGCCCGGCCGACGGAGGGCAGGGGAGCCCGGATGCCGAACTGCGCCGCGGGCAGCGCCGGCGCGCTCCGGGTCTGCGCCGCGGGGAGGTCGCGGAGTCGTGCGCCATGTCCGCCGACTGCTTCGCGCGGCCGGAACGCGACCATCTGTTCCTGCTCGCCGTGCTGGGCACCGATATGTTCGCCGCCGGCACCAACGGGTGACGCCACCCGCCGGCCGGCGGTTCACAGGCCGAGGTAGATCCGCCGCACCCGCGTGTCCCGGCTGAGCTCCTCGGAGGTTCCCGTCATGGCGACGCCGCCGTTCTCCATGACGAGGCAGTGGCTCGTCGCGCCGAAGGTCAGTTTGGCGTTCTGCTCGACGAGAAGCAGGCTGAGCCCGTCCTCGCGCAGTCGTTTCAGCGCGCTCAGGATCTCCCCGACGAGTTTGGGTGAGAGCCCCATGGACGGTTCGTCGAGGAGGAGGATGCGCGGTCCGGCCATCAGGGCGCGGCCTATGGAGAGCATCTGCTGCTGTCCGCCGGAGAGCGCGCCGGCCAGTCGTCCGCCCATCTCGCCCAGTACGGGGAAGAGTTCGTGCACCTCCGCCAGCGAGGCCCGGGTCTCGGCGTCCCACCTGCGGGCGTACGCGCCGAGCAGCAGGTTCTTCTCCACGGTCAGGCCGGGGAACACATGCCGGCCCTCCGGTACGTAGCCGATGCCGTGGCGCACCATGTCGCGGGCCCGTACCCGGGTGAGGTCGTGCTCCCCCAGGGTGATGCGTCCGCCGCCCCGCGGTACCAGTCCCATCAGGGCCTTGAGCGTGGAGGTCTTGCCCGCGCCGTTGGCGCCGATGATGCCCACCGACGCCCCGGGCGCCACGCTGAAGCTGATGGAAGCGACCGCGCGGACCCCGCCGTAGTGCACGGACAGGTCGTCGACGGTGAGGGTGGCCGGGGTGCCGGGATCGGGTGCGGCCGTACGCCGGAACGGGATCGTCCTCATCGGGTCGCCTCCTTCGAAGCGGGCGGAGGTGAAGCGGGCGGAGGCTCCGGTTCCATCCCCGGCCCCGGCCCCGGCCCCGGCCCCGGCCCCGGCTCCGGGCGCGGGACGTCCGCCAGTGCCGAGTCCCCGAGATACGCCTCGATGACCTCGGGAGCGGCCACCACCTCGGCCGGTGTGCCCTCCGCGATGACCCCGCCGCTGGAGAGCACGGTGACGCGCTCGCACAGCGACATGACCAGGCCCATGTTGTGTTCGATGAGCACGACCGTCGTGCCGCTGTCCCGGATGGAGCGCACGATGCGGGCGAGTTGCCGCACCTCCTCGCCGTTCAGTCCGGCGGCCGGTTCGTCGAGCAGCAGCAGCCGGGGCCGGGCGGCCATGGCGCGGGCGATCTCGATGCGCCGCTGGATGCCGTAGGGCAGGGAGCCGGGTGCGGCCTCGGCGAAGTCGGTGAGCCCGAAGCGCTCCAGGAGTTCCTGGGCCCGGCGGCGCAGGTGCCGTTCGCGACGGACGACTCCGGGCTGCCACAGCGCGTACTGCCAGATGGTGTGTGTCCTGGTGCGGTCCAGGGCGACGAGGATGTTCTCCCGGACCGTCAACTGCCCGAAGAGGCGCAGGTTCTGGAAGGTGCGGGCCACGCCGAGGAGGGAGAGGGTGTAGGGGCGGGCGGTGGTGGTGGCACGGCCGGCGAACCGCACCTGGCCCGAGGTGGCCCGGTAGAAGCCGCTGATCACGTTGAACAGGGTGGTCTTGCCGGAGCCGTTGGGTCCTACGATGCCGCGGATCTCGCCGGGGGCGACCGTGAGGGAGACGTCGTCCAGGGCGCGCAGTCCGCGGAAGTCCTTGGTGACCGACCTGATGTCGAGCAGGGGCTCGGCGGTGGAGGACGGGCGTTCGACGGCCTCGTACGGCTGGAAGGGGCGTAGCCCGGCACGGTCGTCCGTCTCGCCACGGCTGCGCCTGCGTCGCCGTCGGTTCACGAACTCCCTTGCACGCAAAGGGATTCCGGCGAGTCCGGTCGGTGCGAAGACCACCATGAGGACGACCACCACGCCGTATCCGAGCTGTGCGTAGGTGGAGAAGTCGGAGAGCCACTCGCGGATCAGGGTCAGCCCGATCGCGCCGACCACGCAGCCGACGAGGGAGCGCCGGCCGCCGATGACGACCATGGCGAGCAGGATGAACATGTTGCCGATGGAGAAGGTCTCCGGGGCGACATAGCGGATGAGGCCCGCGTACAGCACTCCGGCCAGGCCCCCGTACAGGCTGGCGAGCAGGAACGCCGTCATGCGCAGGAGGGGAATCTCCGCGCCCATGGCGCCCGCGGCCAGGGAGTCGTCGCGCATCGCGCGCAGCCGTCGCCCGAGCGAGGTGCGGACGACGAAGAGTCCGAAGCCGAGGCCGAGCGCGCAGACCACCAACTCCAGGTAGTAGTAGAGGTATTCGCTGGAGAGGTCGATGCCGGGCAGGGTGGGCAGCGGGATGCCGGAGATTCCGTCGGCGCCCCCGGTGACGGAGGCGTTGGTGATCCAGTTGATGAAACCGAGTGCCAGGCCGAGGGTGACGATCCCCAGGTAGTGGGACTGCATGCGCAGGGCGGGGATGCCGACGAACAGGCCCGTCGCCACGGTCGCGAGCACCGCGAGCACGGCCGCCGCCCAGAACCCGTATCCGGAGTCGGTGGTCAGGATGGCGAGCGTGTACGCGCCCACGCCGAAGAACGCCACCTGGGCGAGGTTGATCTGCCCGGAGACGCCCATGGCCAGACCCATGCCGATGGCCAACAGGGCATAGATGAGGGCGATGTCGACGACATGGATGGGGTAGCTGCCCAGGCCGTACGGCAGCAGCCAGGCGGCCACCGCCAGGGCCCCGAGTGTCATGGCACGGAACCTCACGCGCGGCTCACCGTCCTCTCCCCGAAGACGCCCATCGGGCGGATCATGATGGCGGCGGTGAAGACCAGGAAGGTCACGAGCACCGAGTAGCCCTGGAAGTGGCCGGCCGCGTAGGAGTCCAGGACGCCGATCGCGAGGCCGCCGACGACCGCGCCGGGGATGGAGCCGAAGCCGCCGAGCATCGCGGCGGCGAAGCCCTTGATGCCGAGCGCGCCGCCGAGCGAGGCGTCGACGTACAGCATCGGTCCGACGAGACCGCCCGCGAGGGCGGCGAGGCCCGCGCCGATGGAGAAGGCGAGGGCGTTGCTGCGGCCGACGTCGATGCCGACGGCGGTGGCCGCCTCGTGGTCCATGGCGACGGCCTGCATGGCCGCACCCCGCTTGGTGCGCGCGAGGAACCAGGCGAGTCCCAGCACCGCGAAGGCCGCGACGGCCATCACCAGCAGGTCGTACGTGCGCACGCGCACCCCGAACAGGTCGAGCGGGGCGGCCGGTACGGGCGAGCGGACCGCCCGTCCGGTGGTGCCCCAGATCAGGATGGCGACGGCCTGGAGGACGATGCCGAAGCCGATCGTGCCGATCAGCATCAGGTCGAAGTCCTTGTTCTCCAGGGGCCGCAGGACCCGCTCGATGACCAGGCCGATCGCGGCGGTGACCGCGATGGCGACGACCATGGCGACGGCGAAGGGCAGTTTGTAGGTCAGGTAGAAGGTGGAGGCGGCGTAGGCGCCGATCATGGCGATGTCGGCGTGGGCGAAGTTGACCAGGCCCATGGTGCGGTAGACCAGGGAGAACCCCATGGCGACCAGGGCGTAGACCGCCCCGAGGCTCAGGCCTCCGACGAGTGTCTGCAGTGTCTCCTGCACTTCGGTGCTCCCCGTGTTCCCAGTGCTCCCGATGCCTACTGCTGCGGGACGAGTTCGCCGTCGCGGATGACTCCGATGGTGGTCCTGGTGATGCCGACGCCCGACTCGTCGTACCGGAAGTCGCCGAGCAGACCCTTGTACCGGGTGTCGCGGATGGCGTCCGCGAGTTCCTCACCGCTCGCGCCGTTGCTGGTCTTCAGCGCGGTCAGCAGGATGTTCGCCCCGTCGTAGGCCTTGGCGCCGTGCAGTTCCGCCTCCTTGCCGTACGCGGCCTCGTACGCGGCGGCGAACTTCTTCGAGGCGCCGTCGGCGTCGTTGCTGAGGTAGGGCGAGCTGACGATGGTGCCTTCCACGGCGGCCTTGCCTGCGGTGTCGATGAAGACGGGGGTGCCCTGGGGGGCCGCGCCCGCGAAGGGGGCGGTGATGCCCAGGTCCCGGGCCTGCTTGACGATCAGCCCCGCTTCGACCTCCTCCGAGCCGATGAAGATCACCTCCGGTTTCGTGGACCGGATCTTCGTCAGGGCCGCGCTGAACTCCTTCTGGTCGGTGGTGACCACCTGGTCGGTCGACGGGGTCACACCGAGGTCCTTCACGGCCTTCAGGAAGGCGTCGTGCTCGCCCTTCCCGAAGGATCCGTTGTTCGTGATCATGGCGATCTTCTTGTGGCCCTCGTCCTTCACCAGGTGCTGGGCGAGCGTCGAGTCGTAGGTGGTGCTGGTCGGCCCGTTGAGGAAGAGGTACGGACTCTTCAGCGCGACCAGGCCGTCGGACTGGCCGGAGGTGATGTTGGGGATCTTCGCCTGCTGGAGCACAGGACCCATGGCGATGGTCACCGCGCTCTCCGCCGTGCCGATCATGGCGACGTACTTCTCACTGTCCAGCCTGCGGGCGATGTTGGTGCCGGTGGTCGGGTCGCCCTGGTCGTCGAAGAGCTTCAGCCGGATCTTGCGGCCGTCGACACCGCCCTTCTCGTTCCACTCGTCGACGGCGAGCTTGGCGCCCTTGTACTCCCAGTCGCCGAGCGAACTGAGCTGTCCGCTCTGGGCGTTGACGACGGCGACCTTGATGGGCCCCGAGGACGCCTTGGTGTCGTCGTCCGATTCACCGGGCGCGCTGCACGCGGTGAGGGCGACGGCCAGCGCGGAGGCGGCGCAGGCGGCGGCTCGGGCGGTGGTGCGCTTGGCGGTGCGTGGTCGTGGGGTACTGCTGCGGGTCATGGGGTCACCTCGTTGTGAGCGAGCGGTGAGCGGACGGGAAGGTGCGGGGGCGAGGTAGGGGAGTGAAGGTGTGGGGGGCGGTCAGTCGGTGAAGGACCCTCGGTAGATGTCCTTGATGTTCCAGTGGCCCGGCGTCGGCACGGGTTCGTTGACCATCGGTACGTCGATGACGGCGGGCCTGCGCCGGGCGATCGCGTCGGCGAGGGCCTTGGACAGGTCGGCGGGGGCGGTGACCGTGTGTCCCTCGGCGCCGCAGGACCGCCCGAAGGCCGCGAAGTCCGGGCTGTAGGGCCGGCCCTCGGCGTCGGTGAACTCACAGCCGTAGGACCGGCCGAACGACGAGGCCTGGAGGTCGGCGATGGTGCCGTGGGCCCGGTTGTTCATCACCACGAAGATGACGGGCAGGCCCTGTTCGACGGCCATCGGCACCGCGGGCAGCTGCGCGCTCATCCCGCCGTCGCCGATGAGCGCGACCACCACGCGGTCCGGCCGGGCCAGTTGCACCCCGACCGCCGCGGCCGGGCCGAAGCCCATGGTCGAGGCTCCGCCGGGGGTGATGAAGCGCCCTCCGTCGGGGAGTTCGTAGCACTGGGCGACGCCGTTCTTGTTCCAGCCGACGTCGGTGACGAGCACCGCGTCGTCGGGCAGCGCGTCGCGCAGGTCGGCGAGGATGCGCTGGGGCCGCAGGGGGAAGTTGTCGCTGCGGCCGTCCTCGCGGGCGGTGTCGAAGACGGCCCGCCGGGCGGCGGCGACGGTCTCGCGCAGTCCCTCCCGTGCGCGGGGCTCCGGCCTGGCGGACCGCACCGCGGCCCCGATGGCCCGTACCGCGTCTCCGACATCCGCGACCGCGCCGATCTCGACCGGATAGTTGCGGCCGATCTCGGCGGGGTCGATGTCGATCTGGATGAGTCTGCTGGGCGGGCCGTGCTTGTCGCCGAACGTCCAGGTGTACGCCGGGTCCCACGAGCTGGCGTCGGTCTCCGCGAACCGGGTGGCCAGCGCGAGGACCACATCGGCGCCCCTGGTGTACGCGTGCGTGGTCTCCAGGCCCCAGAAGCCCGGCATGCCGAGCAGCAGGGGGTGGCTGTCGGGCAGGACCCCCTTGCCCATCAGGGAGTGTGCGAGCGGGATGTCGAGGTGCTCGGCGAGGGCCGACAGCGCCTCGCGGGCGGCCGGTTCACGCAGTCCGCCGCCGAAGTAGATCAGCGGGCGTTCGGCGTCCAGCAGTGCGTGGGCGATGCGTTCGGCGGTGTCCCGGTCGAGGCCGGGGAACGCGGCGCCGCCGGGCAGCGGGTACGCGTCGGCGTACTCCTCGACCTGTCGGCTGAGCAGGTCCATCGGGATGTTGACGAGCACGGCCCCGGGCCGCCCGGACGTCGCGGTCCAGAAGGCGCGCTCGGTCGTACGGGCCAGGTCCTGGACGCGGCGCACGTGCCAGGCGCGTTTGGTGAAAGGCCGGTAGACGGCGGTCTGGTCGGCGTCCGCGTGGAGGTTGACCTCCTGGTGCGGGTGGCGGCCGGCGTAGTAGGAGGGGATGTCGCCGGAGATGACGATCAGCGGGATCGAGTCGAGGGCGGCGGTGGCCACCCCGGTGACCGCGTTCATCATGCCGGGGCCGACGTGGGTGAGCAGGACGCCGGGTTTTCCGGAGGCACGGGCGTATCCGTCGGCGGCGTGTGCGGCGGCCTGTTCGTGGCGAGCGATCACGAAGTGGATCGGGCTGGGACCGAGCGCGTCCAGCAGGGCGATGTTGGTGTGGCCGCAGGTGCCGAAGACGTACTCGACTCCGTACGACCGCAGTTGGGCGACCAGGGCTTCGGCGGCGGTCACGGTCATGCGGTGCTCTCCCCGTCGATGGACGGCGTGTCGCCCCAGACGGACAGGCCGCGGAGCATGAGGGTCTTGACGACCGTGTAGTCGTCGATCATCGAGCGGGGTGTCTCGCGGCCGAAGCCGGAGTCCTTGACCCCGCCGAAGGGGATGTGGTCGAGGCGGTGGTTGGAGGTGCCGCCGACGATCAGCGCGCCGGTCTCCAGTTCCCGCCAGGCGGTGACGACACGGCCCAGGTCACGGGTGAACAGCCCCGCCTGCAGGCCGTAGCGACTGGCGTTGCAGGTGTCGATGACCGCCCCGAAGTCGTCGTACGGGAGCACGGCGACCAGGGCTCCGAAGACCTCGTGGACCACGACCGAGGAGTCCGGCGCGGGGTCGGCCACGACGGTGGGCGCCGCGGTGGCGCCGTCCCGGGTGCCGCCGCGCAGGACGCGGGCACCGGAGGCGACGGCCTCGGCCGACCAGCGCACCACGCGTTCGGCCGCCTCCTCGTCGACCATCGAGCCCACGTCGGTGCCCGGGTCCAGCGGGTCGCCGACCTCCAGGGTGTCGACGGCGGCCGTGAAGGCGTCGAGGAAAGGGGCATAGCGGGAACGGTGGACGTAGACGCGCTGGACGGAGACGCAGCTCTGGCCGGAGTTGCTGTATCCGGTGCGGGCGCACTCCTTCGCGGCCTGTCCGATGTCTGCGTCCTCGCAGACGATCGTGGCGGCGTTCCCGCCCAGTTCGAGGACCAGTCGCTTGGCCCCGGCCGCGCGGGCGACGGCCCGGCCGGTCTCCGCGCTGCCGGTGAAGCTGATGACGGCCACCTCGTCGGCCGCGCACAGCACCGCGCCCACCTCGCCGCCGCCGTGCAGCAACTGCACCCCCTGCGGGGGCATACCGGATTCCAGCAGGAGTGCCACGATCGCGGCGGTGGAGGCCGGTGCCTGGGGCGGTGCCTTGACGAGGGTGGTGTTGCCCGCGGCGAAGGACGCGCCGAGTTTGTGCGCGAGGAGGTTCGCGGGAGCGTTGAACGGAGTGATGGCGAGGGCGACCCCCGCCGGGGCGCGATAGGTGAAGGCGGTGTTGCCGACGCCGCGTGCCCAGCCCGCGACGGGCAGGGTCTCGCCGCCGATGTGCCGCGCCTCCGCGGCGCACACGGCGAAGGTGTCCGCGACCCGGTCGATCTCGCCGAGGCCGTCCTTGACCGGTTTGCCCAGTTCCAGGGCGAGGAGGCGGGCCAGCCCCTCGCGGTGGGCGGACGCGGCGCGGGATGCTCGTTCCAGGACGTCGGCGCGCAGTGCGGGGGCGAGGCCGGCCACCGTACGGGCCGAGGAACGGGCCCAGGCCAGGGCGCGGGCGATCTCGTCCCCGGTCGCCGTCGAGGTCCGGCTGACGACGCGGCGCAGGTACGGGCCCGTCCGGGTCGACGCGGGTCCGCCGCCACCCCATTGTCCGGCGACGTAGGGAGGCGCTTCGGCCACCGCCGCGTCCATGCCGGCTTTGAGAAGGGAATCGAGCATGAGGTCTCCCAGGAAACCGCTCAGTGGTACTGGTGGACTGCTCTGTGGGTCGGCGTGTAACGTACGGGCGCCAACTCGCGGTGACAAGAGGGCCGTTCGAGGAAGTTTCGAAGCAGAGGGGGAAGGCGCGTGAGCGGGACCGACCATGAGGGGGCGGCGGCCGAGGCGACCGGGGTGCGCAGTGTGCGCAGGGCTCTGGACATCCTGGGGCTGCTGACCGAGGATCAGCCGACGGTCACGCTGCGGGAGATCGTCGATGCCACCGGGCTGGCCAAGACCACGGTGGTCCGCATGGTGCAGACCCTTGAGCAGTGCGGTCTGCTCTGGGACACCCCGGCCGGCTACACGGCGGGTCCCGGCCTGTGGCGCTGGGCCCACCTCGCGCACACCAGCTGGGAACTGCCGCGCGAGACACGCAAGTTGATGCGTGAACTGGCCGAGGAGCAGCAGGAGACGGTCAATCTCTTCATGCTGCGCGGACTGTCCCGCGTCTGTGTGGCCCAGCAGGAGAGCCCGCAGCCGCTGCGCCATGTCGTACGGGTCGGTGACGAACTCCCGCTGTGGGCGGGTGCCTCGTCGAAGATCCTTCTTCGTACGGCTCCCGATGCCCTGCTGCGCCGGATCGCCGCGGGCTCCCCGCACGGTGAGGGGCACGCCAGGCAGTTGCGGGTGTGGGCGGATCTGGCGGCGGAGCGGGGCTTCGCGGTCAGCCGGGGTGAGCGCGACGAGGGGCTGACGGCCGTCGCCGTGCCCGTCGTGGGGCGCGGTGGGGCCGTGGTCGCCTCGCTCTCGCTCAGCGGTCCGAGCCATCGCTTCCCCGAGTCCGTCGTCGAGCGGTTCGCCACCGCGCTCGCCGAGGTGTCCCGGCGGATGTCGGAGCAGGGTTTCGACCATCCGCTCAGCCCGACGAAGTGAACCAACGACCGCAGGACCCGCTCGAACCGCTGTGACCGCAGAAGGAGCCGGTGCATGTCCGAACGACCGCTCTCAGGAATCCGCGTACTCGATCTCACCAATGTGCTCGCAGGGCCGTACTGCAGTTACCACCTCATGCTGCTCGGGGCCGAGGTCGTCAAGGTCGAACAGCCGGGCAGGGGGGATCTCGCACGGAGTCTCGGACCCGATCCGGAACTGAACCGGGCCGGTATCGGCGCCTCGTTCCTCGCCCAGAACGCCGGCAAACGATCACTCGTCCTCGACCTCAAGGATCCCGGCGACCGGGCCGACTTCGAGGAACTGCTGCGCGGCGCGGACGTCCTCCTGGAGAACTTCCGGGCCGGCGTGCTGGCCCGGATGGGGTACGGGGCCGACCGGCTGCGGGAGCTGAATCCGCGGCTGGTCAGCTGTGCGATCACCGGCTTCGGGCAGTCGGGGCCGATGAGTGCCGCGCCCGCCTACGACCAGATCATCCAGGGGCTCTCGGGGATGATGAGCATCACCGGTACCACCGACACCGCCCCGCTCAGGGTGGGTTTCCCGGTGTGCGACTCGCTGGGCGGTCTCGGCGCGGCTCTCGCGATCAGTGCGGCCCTGGTCGGACGGGAGAGGACCGGACAAGGGGCCCGGCTGGACGTCTCCATGCTGGAGGTCTCCCTCTCCGCGATGGGCTGGGCCGTCTCCAACTACCTGGTCAGCGGGGTGGATCCGGAACCGATGGGCGACCAGAACGCCACCGCGGCGCCTTCCGGGACGTTCGAGACCGCCGACGGGGGGCTGAACATCGCGGCCAACCGGCAGGAGCAGTTCGTCACGCTCTGCCGGCTCGCCGGGCTGCCCCGGCTGATCGACGACCCGAGGTTCGCCGAGCGGGAGGCACGGAAACGGCACCGCGCGGAACTCAACTCCGAACTCAACGCGGCGTTGCGCCGGAAGACCGCTCTGGAGTGGGAGGCCGTGCTGTCCGCGGCCGGTGTCCCGGCGGCCCGCGTCCTGACCGTCCCCGAGGCCGTCGAGCTGGAACAGCTGGCGCACCGCGGCTTCTTCACGGATCTGCCCTATCCGGACGGGTCCGGCCGCACGCTGAGAGTCAGCGGCAACGGCGTCCTGGTGGACGGCGAGGCGCTTTCGCCCGACACCCCGCCTCCGCTGCTCGACCAGCACGGCGAGGAGCGTGAGCGGCTGATCGCCCGCTGGCGGGCGCACCGCCACGCCGCCGAGGCCCGGGCGTCATGACGCCGGCCGGGCCGCAGGACGGCCTGGTCGCCCAGTGGTGGGCCACCGCCGTCAGCCGGGTCGAGCCCGGCATCATCGAACTGCGCGAGCACCCGGTACAGGACCTCATCGGCCACGCGACCTTCGTGGAGACGATCTGGCTGATGCTTCGCGGTGAACTCCCCCGCACCGAGCAGGCCGGGCTCCTGGAGGCCGCCCTGGTGGCCGGCGTCGACCACGGCCCGCAGGCGCCCTCGATCGCCGCCGCCCGGATGGCCGCCACCTGCGGGGTGGGGCTCAACAGTGCCGTGGCCACCGGCGTGAACATGCTCGGCGATGTGCACGGCGGGGCAGGTCAGCAGTGTGTCGAGTTGCTGAGCGAGATCGTCGAACGGCACGGCCGGGGTGCCGAACGGCCCGCCCAGGGAGCCGAACAGCCCGACCGGGACGCGGAGTTCGAGCTCGCCGTGGCGGAGGTCGTCGGTGAGTGGCGGGCCCGCTCGCGCTACCTGCCCGGCTTCGGTCACCGCTTCCACCCCCGCGATCCGCGCCGCGACCCGCTGCTCGCCCTGGTGGACCGGGCCGTGGCGGACGGTCTGGTGCAGGGCTCCCATCTGCGGGCGGCCCGCGCGGTGGAGGAGCTGCTCAACCGCGGGCGTGACGGAAGCAGGCCCGTGCCCATGAACATCGACGGCGCCACGGCCGTCATCTACGCCGAGCTGGGCTTCGCCGCACCACTGGCCCGCGGACTGTTCGTGCTCAGCCGCAGTGTCGGCATCCTGGCGCACGCCTGGGAGGAGACCGGGCAGGGGCGCCGCAACAAGAGCCCCATGCCGCCGTCCATGGTGCCGGTCCACCTGACGGCGCCAACAGCGCACCCGTAAAACCTGGTTGACCCTCGCGTCGACCCTGATGGCTCGGAAATCCCTGTCACGTGTCTTGTCATGGACGCACAGCCGTCCCTAACGTGACCTCCCATCACCTGAACCCATTCTGCGGCTCGCACGAACCATCTAGCGGACCTTGATCGAATCGAGGGAACTCGGCGATGGAAAGACGGACCTTCCTCCTGACGGCCGCGGCGGGCAGCGCGGCCGGCGTCCCCACCCTGGCGTCCACCGCGGAAGCGGCCTCCGGCAGCGCCGCGAACGGCGCCGCGAACGGCGCCCCGGGCCTCGCGCTCCCGGTCCCCCGGCAGTCGGCCGCGCTCGGCACCACCGGCGGCGACTGGCCCAAGGTGGGCGGCGACTACGGCAACCAGAACCACTCCACGCTCCAGGACATCACCCCGGCGAACATCAAGCGGCTCGGCGGGGCCTGGCACATCAACCTGGAGGGCGGCTCCACCAGCGCGTACCAGCAGTGCACGATCGTCGTGCACAACGGCGTGCTGTACGTCGAGACCACCCAGCAGAACGTCTTCGCGATCGACGGCAGGACGGGTGAGGTGATCTGGAGGACCGGCCTCGGGACCGAGACCACCAACATGCGCGGGGTCGCCGTCGCCGAGGGCAGGGTCTTCACCATCTCCGGCGCCGACATCGTGTACGCCCTCGACCAGAAGACCGGCGCGGTCGTCTGGCAGAAGCCGCTGATCGTCGACGACAACGGCGGCGACGACGGCTGCGACAACGACAGCGGCCAGTGCGGCGGCAACAGCGGCGGCCTCGCGGGCGCGGTCGTGCACTGGGACGGTCTGGTCTACATCGGCACCGAGGGTTCGACCGCCGGGGCCCGCGGACGCGGGTACGCGCTCGACGCCCGGACCGGCGCCGTCGTGTGGACCTTCTGGGGCCCGCCGGGACCCGGTGCGTACGGCCACGACACCTGGGAGGGCGACTCCTGGAAGACCGGCGGCGCGGTCCCCTGGATCCACCCGGCCGTCGACCCCGAACTCGGCCTGGTCTACTGGACGTTCGGCAATCCGTATCCCCGAACGGACGGGTCCTCGCGCGGCGGGGACAACCTCTTCGCCAACTCGATCGTCGCCATCGACGCCAAGACCGGCAAGCGGCGCTGGCACTTCCAGTCGGTCCACCACGACATCTGGGACGCCGACAACGTCATGGCGCCGGTCCTCGCCGACCTGCTCATCGACGGCAGGAAGCGCAAGGTCGTCGTCTACGGCTCGAAGACCTGCTGGTACTACGTCCTCGACCGCCGTACGGGTGAGGCCGTCCACGGTATGGAGGAGCGGCCGGTCCCCCAGCACATCCTGCAGAAGACGTCACCCACCCAGCCCTTCCCCGGCGGCGAACCGTTCGTGTCCCCGTACCCGGAGCTGGACAAGACGACCCGGCCCGTCCCCTTCTATCCGACGGGCGGCCTGTACGAGGTCTTCTGGGACCGGGCCACCATCCTCTTCCCGGGGGCGGGCGGCGGAGCCGACTGGGGCTTCCCCTCCTTCAGCCCCCGGACCGGATACGTCTACGTCGGTTACGGGCTCGTCAACTCCTCCTACTCCAACGCCCGCGGCGGTCGCGTCAACACGGCCCGGCCGCTCGGCGAGCTGTTCGGCGGCGGGCTGGTCGCGATGGACCCGCGCACCAACTCGGTCGCCTGGCGCAAGGAGGGCCACTGGTCGCTGGCCCACGGCAACGGCATCCTCACCACCGCGGGCCGCGTCCTCTTCCAGGGCCGCCCGGACGGCGTCCTCGAAGCGATGGACGACACCGACGGCAGGACCCTGTGGACCTGGCAGTGCGGCGCCGGGGTCAACACCGTCCCGGTGTCGTACGAGATCGACGGCGAGCAGTACGTGGCCGTGCTGGCCGGAGGCAACGGCCTCCCCTTCCCCGACATCCCCCGGGGCGACCACCTCTGGGCGTTCAAGCTCGGCGGCAAGGTGGGCCAGGCTCCCGCGCCCACTCCCCCGTCCCGCCGCAACCAGATCCGTACCGCCGCCGTGACCGGGGCGGCGGCACGCGACACCGTCACGCTCGGCCGCGTCTGGAACACCTCCACGGGCGCGCCCGGAGCCACCGAGAACACCGTCGCCCAGAACGCCATGGCGCCCCAGCACCTGACGGTCCCGGCCGGCACCACCGTCACCTTCACCAACCCCGCCGACAACGCCCAGGTCCATGGCGCGGTCGCCTTCTTCGACGCGGAGTTCGACACCGGGCTGCTGATGCCGGGCCAGTCGTACACGTACACCTTCGGCGGGCCCGGCGAGTACTTCTACAACGACCCGGCCTTCCCGCAGTCCACCGGGAAGATCGTCGTCCGGTGAAGCGCCGTTCAGTGCATCGCCGTCCAGAAAGAGGGCCGGTCACCATGACATCCGGAACACGCGCGGCGCGTACGGCCGTGTCCGTGGTCGCCGCCGCAGCCGCCACACTCCTCGTCGCACTGGCCGCCTTCTTCGGCCTTCAGGAGCAGGGGGACGCGCGGGGCGGAGGCGTACCGGCGGGAGCCCGACACACGCGCTCCGCCGCGGAGTTGGGCAGCCCGGACTACGGGGTCTGCCGTGGCGTGCGTGCCGAGTGCTACCACGACTGGGGCAACTTCTCCCCGGCCACCGACGGCTACCGGGTGCTCCTCTACACACGCACCGCCGGCCCCCGCCACGCGAACCTCGGTCCCGCGCTCGGCGCCGGACTCAACCCGGCGCTCGCCGACACCAACGTCGTACAGAACGCCCTGGTCGAGATGGGCAGGGAGCACGGTTTCACCGTCGACTGGACCGAGGACGTCACCCAACTCTCCACGCCCGCACGGCTCTTCCGGTACAACGCGGTCGTCTTCCACTCCACCAGCCGCGACGCCCTCGACGACGCCGCGCAGACCTCCCTGCGCCAGTACATCCGCGGCGGCGGTGGCTTCGCCGGAGTCCACAACGCGTTCGGCACGGAGTACAACTGGCCCTGGTACGAGGGCCTGCTGGGCGGCGCCAACTTCTACGACCACGGACCCGGGCAACGCGGCAAGGTCGTCGTACAGAACCGGCGCGACTCCTCCACCGCCGGTCTGCCGGCCCGCTGGGACTTCTCCGACGAGTGGTACAACCTCGTCCCGGCCCCTTCGAAGGTCCGCGTCCTGGCCACCGTCGACGAGTCCACGCTCGCCGAGGGTGTCACGGGCAATCAGGGGCACCCCGGCCATGGCAGGAACCACCCGGTCGCCTGGTGCCAGTACTACGACGGCGGACGGGCCTGGCTCACCACCCTCGGCCATGACGCCGAGGCGTTCTCGACGGACGGCTCGTTCCCCGGCGCCGAGCACTTCCAGCGTCTGCTGCTCGGGGGCATCGAGTCCGCCATGGGCAAGGAGCCGTTCTGCCGGGCGGGCTGACTCACTCCTGCGCGGTACCGGTTCGCCCATTCGCCGAATTCCCGTGCATCCTACAAGGAAAGCGTGGAAGAAGGCGAAGATGAGATCTTCCATGGATGACGGGATCGTCGCCGACTTCTACGACTTCGAGTCCGCGCTGTCGGACGAGGAACGCAAGATCCTGCTGAAGACACGCGCCTTCATGCACGACGAGGTCAAACCGCTGGTGAACGAGAACTGGGCCGCGGGCACCTTTCCCCAGGAGCTGATCACCAAGTTCCGGGAGAGCGGCCTCGTAGGACTGTCGTACGAGGGCTACGGCGAGCACCGTCCCGCCGTGAGTCACCTGCTGACCGGGATGATGGCGCTGGAGATGAGCCGGGTGGACGCGTCGGTCGCCACGTTCTTCGGCGTGCACACCGGCCTGGCCATGTACTCCGTCCACGCCGGTGGCAGCCAGGAGCAGCGGGACCGCTGGCTGCCCGGCATGGCCGCCATGGACACCATCGGGGCCTTCGCCCTGACGGAACCGCTCGACGGATCCGACGTCGCGGCCGGTATGGGCACCACGGCCGAGCGGCAGGGCGACACCTGGGTCCTCAACGGCGCCAAGCGGTGGATCGGCAATGCCACCTTCGCCGACCATGTCGTGGTCTGGGCGCGGGACCTCGCGGACGAGCAGGTCAAGGGATTCGTGGTCGGCAAGGGCACACCCGGCTTCACCACGGAGAAGATCGCGAACAAGATCTCCCTGCGGATCGTCGAGAACGCCGACATCACCCTGACCGATGTCAGGGTGCCGGAGGCCGACCGGCTCCAGAACGTCGAGTCCTTCCGTGACGTCGCGGAGGTGCTGCGCGCCACCCGCAGCGGGGTCGCCTGGCAGGCGCTGGGGGTGATGATCGGCGCGTACGAGCTGGCGCTCGCCTATGCCACCGAGCGCGAGCAGTTCGGCCGGCCGCTCGCCGGATTCCAGCTCGTGCAGGATCTGCTGGTCAAGAGCCTCGGCAACATCACCGCCTGCTGGGGCATGCTGCTGCAGCTCGCGCGGCTGCAGGACTCGGGCGTGTTCAAGGATCAGCACTCCTCGCTGGCCAAGGCCCATGTCACGGCACGTATGCGCGAGGTCGTCGGCTGGGCCCGGGAGATCTTCGGCGGCAACGGGATCGTGCTGGACTACGACGTCGCCCGCTTCTTCTCGGACGCGGAGGCCATCTACTCCTTCGAGGGGACCCGGGAGATGAACACGCTGATCGTCGGGAAGGCGGTCACCGGCGAGAGCGCGTTCGTCTGAGGCCTGGTGTTATGGGCCCGGTGCTCCGGGCCCTCCGGGGCCGGTGCTCCGGGGCCTGGTGTGAGGACGGCGATCTCCTGCCTGTGATACTCGCCTGATGAACCGGAGCATTACAGGCAGGAGTGGCTCGATCTCGGTACGCCGGGCCACCACGCGGGACGCCAAACGGCTCACGCGGCTCGTACGCGGCTCACGCGCCTACGAGGGCCGGTACGCGGCCATGGTGGCGGGCTACCGGGTCGGCCCCGACTACATCGAGACCCACCGCGTCTTCGTGGCCGTCGCCGCCGCGGAGGGGCACGAGGGCCAGGTGCTCGGGTTCTACTCGCTCGTCCTTGCCCCGCCGGAACTGGACCTGATGTTCGTCGCCGATCAGGCTCAGGGTCGCGGGGTGGGACGGCTCCTTGTGGCACACATGAAGTCCGAGGCACGGGCAGCCGGGCTCGACCGTGTCCGCGTGGTGTCCCATCCCCCCGCCGAGGGCTTCTACCGCAGCGTGGGCGCGGTGCACGTCGGAACCGCGCCGGCGACGCCGCCCGCGGTGGTGTGGGACCGTCCCGAGCTGGAGTTCCACTTTCCTACTTGCCAGTAGACTTGCCGGTAACTTCTGCGTCCATGGAGAGTGCCCATGCCCCGCACGTTCACCGTCACTCGTAGCATCCTGGTCGAGGCGTCGCCGTCGACGGTGTACGACCAGGTCGGCCGGCTTTCGCAGATGGGCCGCTGGAGCCCCGAGAACCTCGGCGCGACCGTCCCGGGCGGGGACGTGCCGGCCCAGGTCGGGATGGTCTTCGAGGGGCACAACAAACGTCGCGGCTTCCGCTGGACGACCCGCTGCACGGTCACCGCGGCGGAGCCCGGCAGCCGCCTCGCCTTCCGCGTCCACGCGATCGGAATCAGGCGTCCGCGCCTCAAGGCGCCCATCGCCACGTGGGAGTACCGGTTCGAGGCGGAGGGCGGCGGCACCCGGGTGACGGAGACCTGGACCGACGACCGGCGCTCCTGGCCCACGCTCGTGGCCAACGCCTTCGACCGCGTGGCCACCGGCGGCAAGACCTTCGCCGTCTTCCAGGTCGGCAACATCGACAGAACCCTGCGCAACCTCAAACGGGAACTGGAAGCACCGGCACACCCCTGACGGGACCTGACGGGCCCTGGTGGGCTGGGCTTGCTGCGCTCGACGCGCTTGACGGCCCTGGTGCACGGCGTCCGGCTCAGGCCGTCAGTTCTGTCCGCGGGACCGCGACGGAGCGGAGGTCGTGGCGGATGTACCACTCGGTGGAGAGCAGCCGCGCCCGGTCGGACGCCGGGAGACCGGCGATCAGTGCCGGGACGGCTCCCCTCTCCACCTCTGTGCGGTGAGCCAGCACGGCGGCCACCTTCCGCTCCAGCCAGGGGCCGACGTCGACCGTCGCGGTGATCCACTCGTCCGGCACGCTGCGCATCGTCTTACCCCTGGGGGCCAGGTGTCCGGCCCACGCCCGGACCGCCGAGTGCGGGTGCGTGGCCAGGTACAAGGCGCTCGGCTGCCAGGGTTCACCGGCGTCCGGGTGGAGCCGCTCCAGGCCGGCCGCCTGGACGGCGAGCATCGTCACCCGATGGGTGTGGACATGGTCCGGATGGCCGGTCAGCCCGCCGTAGGCGTCATGGGTGACCACGACCTCCGGACGGAACTCCCTTAGGTGCGCCACCAGTTCGCCCGCCGCCCGGTCGAGCGGCACATCGCAGAACCGCGCCCTGCCGGGTGCCGACCGGGGGGACGCGGCCGTCGGCGTGGCCGAGCAGCCGTGGAGCGCCGGCGCCGAGGATCCGAAGCGCCTCGGCCAACTCCGCGGCGCGCCCGGTGTCCGGGGCCCACGTCGCGGTGACGACCGCGACGCGCGCGCCCGCCGCGGCGTGCCGCGCGAGCACTCCGCCCGCCGACAGGGACTCGTCGTCCGGGTGGGCGAACACCGCGGGCAGACTGGGTGCGGTCATGGGACCTCAGGGGTTCTCGTCACGGGTTCTCGTCACGCGAGGCGCGTCGGCGCAGCCAGAGCGGCAGCGCGTACCAGCACACGGCGAAGTACAGCATCACCCCGGCGACGAGGAACTCCGCTATCAGGCCCGGCAGAACGACGCGCAGGATGAGCAGCAGTGTCGAGCCGATGGTGAGGGCGAGCAGGGCCATTCCGAACATCATCAGCCGGTGGGCGGTCTCCACCAGCTCGTCCTTCATCCGCTGGCCGGACAGGAAGCGGTGGATCGAGACCGGGGCGATGAGCGAACCGGTGGCCGCCGCACCGAGGACGACGGTGACCACGTAGATCGTCCGGTCGATGGTCCCGAGGTCCTGGAACCCGGCGGTGAAGGCCACGCTGAGCAGGAAGCCGAAGAGGATCTGTACGCCGGTCTGCGCGACCCGGGTCTCCTGGAGGATCTCGTTCCAGCGACGGTTCGCCTGCTCTCTCGGCGCTTCCGCGTCCTCCCGGGCGTCCCTGGGTTCCGAGACCTCGGAGGGAATCGTGGGGGCGGGCGGGTCCGTCACAGCCATGATGTCCTCCACAGGTACGGATACGGGTTCCGGTACGGGCACGAGTACGGGTCCGGATACGAGTCCGGGTCCGGATACGGGTGCGGGTTCGGGTGACGGGCCGTGTGCGGCACGTCGGAGAGTGCCGCATACCCCGCATGGTCTGCGTCAAGCCCGTTCGCCTCGGAGGCAGTTGGGACACCGGCAGTGTGCACGGCGCCGGGTGGGCCCGTCGACGGGTCGGGAGCGGCCTGTCATCCGCCGCGTGTGGGAGGGGAGCGCGCGGGTATCCGGGCCCTGCCGATCCGCCCGGACCGGCGCCGAACCGACCACGAAAGGCGGCCCCCGTGTCCGCATCCCTGGTGGAGACCGTCGACATCCAGGCCCCTGTTTCCGTCACCTGGGCCCTGTGGAGCGATGTGACGAGGTGGCCGTCCTTTCTCAGCCACGTACGGCTGGTGGAGCCCCTGGACGAGCGGCGCTTCGCCTGGCAGCTGTCCCTGCCCGGCGCGGACAAGAACTTCGTCGCCGAACTGGCCGAGGTGGTCCCCGAGGAGCGGATCGCCTGGCACACCGTCGAGGGCGTGCACCACGCGGGAGTTGTCACATTCCACCGCCTCAGCGACACGTCGAGCCGCGTCACCCTGCAGATCGAGTACGACCCGAAGGGTTTCGTCGAGCGCCTGGGCGCCCTGACCAATCTGGACTCGACGCTCGCCAACTACGACCTCGGCGAGTTCCAGAAACTCGCCGAGACCGCCGCGTCGGCCTGACTCCGCCGTCCCGCCGTCCCGGCCCCTCGATCCGGCGTTCCGCCGACCGGTGTCAGGCGCTGTACTGGTGGGCCGGGTAGGTCAGGTATCCGGCGTCACCGCCCTGGTAGTAGGTCGCCTCGTCGACGGGGGCGATGGGGACACCGGTGCGCAGGCGTTCCACGAGGTCGGGGTTGGCGATGAAGGCGCGGCCGAAGCTGATGAGGTCCGCGCCCAGGCCGAGCCAGTGGTCGGCGTCCGACCGGCCGGTCTGCTTGGGCCCCATGGGGAGGACCGGATTCATGACGAGGGTGCCGGGCCAGGCGCGGCGGAGCTCCACCAGCACCTCTTCGTCCGTGGTCGCCTCGATGTGCACGTACGCCACGTCCAGCTGCGCCAACTCGCCGAGCAGAGCGGTGTAGAGCTCCGTGACCTCCGTCTCCTCCACTCCCCAGAAGGTCCCGCCCGGCGAGAGCCGGATGCCGGTGCGCGCCGCGCCGACGGCCTCGACGGTCGCGGACACCGCCTCGACGGCGAACCTGATCCGGTGGGCCACGGAGCCGCCGTAGCCGTCCGTACGCAGGTTGGCGTTGGAGGAGAGGAACTGCGAGATCAGATATCCGTTGGCGCCGTGCAGTTCCACGCCGTCGAATCCCGCGTCCACGGCTCGGCGGGCCGCGTCTGCGTAGGAACGGGCGTGTTCCGGCACCTCGGAGGTCTCCAGTGCGCGGGGCACGGGCGCGGGCTGGGGTCCGGTCGGCGTGAACACGTCGCCGACGGCGGCCACGGCCGACGGGCCGACCGGCTGCGTACCCGTGGTGTCGGGGTGCGAGACGCGCCCGCCGTGCATGAGCTGGGCGAAGATCCGTCCGCCGTTGGCGTGCACGGCATCCGTCACCGGCCGCCACGACGCCTGCTGCTCATCGGTGTGCAGACCCGGCGTCCCCGGGTTGGACTGCCCGATCAGACTGGGCTGCACGCCCTCGGTCACGATCAGCCCGGCGCTCGCCCGCTGCGCGTAATAGGTGGCCATCGACGGCGTGGCCAGACCGCCGGCCGCAGCCCTCACCCGGCTCATGGGGGCCATCACCACGCGGTTGGGCAGCGTCAGGGCACCGAGGTCGTAACGCTGGAACAGGCTCGTCACTTGCGACTCCTTCGCGATCCGTGTCCCGGGTACCGGGCACAACGGTTACGCTAAAACCTGACATTGACGTCAGGGGCAAGTTCTGTGACCCAGGTAACAGCGGAACGCGGGGAGAGCGGGGAGAGCGCATGCGTATCGGAGAGCTCGCCGAACGGGCCGGTGTCAGCGTCCGGTCGCTGCGGTACTACGAGGAGCAGAAGCTGCTCACCAGCACCCGCAGTGCGAGTGGGCAGCGGCACTACACCGACTACGAGATCGAACGCGTCAGGTTCATCCAGAGCCTCTACGCGGCCGGCCTGTCCAGCCGGACCATCGCCGAGCTGCTGCCCTGCGTCGACTCACCCAGCGAGGAGAACTCGGACGCCGCCCTCGACCGCATGACCCAGGAACGCGACCGGCTCAGCACGCACATCGCGGAACTCGTCCGGACCCGCGACGCCCTCGACCAGCTGATGGTGTCGGCCCGGACATACCGCGACCAGCTCCAGGAGGCCACGACCTCCGTCTGACCGGGCCGTGCCACTGACAGCCCGATTCCGCCTGACACCGCCGTGTCATGCCACGGTCGGCGGTCGCGCGGAGCGTCACTTGGATTCGATCCGGCCCACTGGTTCGGCACCTTCCGCAAGCGCCTTTCGCACCGTCGCCCAGCTGTCGTCCTCGATGCCGAGCGCATGGCGGAGGTAGGCCCAGGTGACCCGCTGGAGCAGGGCGACCCGCTCGGGGTTCTCGTCCGTCGTCTCCTGGACCTCGTAACCGGCGATCCCGCCGAGCGAGTGTTCCGCCCCGAACAGGGTGAGCAGACTCTTGTCACCCGGGCTCAGGAAGTACGGGTCGGCGAGCCATTCCGGCCCCCGGACCGACAGCGGGGAGTCGTCCCGGTCCCCGGCGACCACGAGGGCCGGTGCGGTCATGTTCTCGAAGCTCGGGTTCATGAACGGAAAGTGCTCGGCCGCGAACGGCGTCAGGTCGGCTCCACCCCTTCCCGCCGTGGCGAGCAGCACGCCCGCCTTGATCCGCGCGTCGGACAGGTCCACTTCCTCCTTGCTCACCGGATCCAGGACCCGCAGGCCCAGCAGATTGCCCGCGGTCTGACCGCCGAAGGAATGCCCGGCGGCGGCGATACGGGTCCGGTCGAGGCGACCGCCCAGACCGGGAACGGCCGCTTCCAGCAGATCGAGCCGGTCGAGAACCCGCTTCATGTCCTCGACGCGGTATCGCCAGATCCGCGGCGTACGGGGATCGTCCTGGGCAAGGCCCACCGTGCGGGAGTCGAGGTGGGTCGGCTGGACGACGACGAAGCCATGGGCGGCCCAGAAGTCGGCCAGCGGGCCGTAGCCGTCGAGCGACGAACCGAAGCCGTGCGAGAGGACGACGATCGGCAGCCCGCTCCCGGTCACCGGCGCGGAGATCCTCACCCGGAGGTCTTCGCCGCGGCCGGGCGCCTCCAGTGTCACCGGCTTCACCGAGACGACGGGGGTGGGTGCGAGTTCCAGTGCGGATGCGAATGCGAATGCGATGGACGCGCTCGATGGAGTTGGCGGAGTTGCCGGAGTTGACGCAGTCACGGGGATTCCCTCTTTCGACCGTTCGACGTGCTGACTCTGCGCGGTTGGCCACCAGCTCCCCCACCTGCCATCATGGGGAAACGGGACAACGTCCCGCATTGGGATCGAACATACGGGACACTGTCCCGTTTAGTAAAGCCGGCGATGGAAGCCGACAGTGAGAGGGACGGTGCGGTGAGCGGAAACGATCAGGGCGCGGGACGTACGGCCCGCCCCAAACGTGCGGACGCGCGCCGCAACGAAGAGGTCCTGCTCGACGCGGCCGCCGCGGTCTTCGTCGCGTCGGGCGTCGAGGCGCCGATCCGTGACATCGCGACCGAGGCAGGCGTCGGGACAGCCACGATCTACCGTCACTTCCCGACCCGGGCGGACCTCATCGTCGCCGTCTACCGGCACCAGGTGGAGGCCCTGGCCGAGGCCGGCCCCGCGCTGCTGGCGTCCAGCGCGAATCCGTACGCCGCACTGGCACAGTGGATCGACCTGTTCGTCGACTTCGTGGTCACCAAACAGGGGCTCGCCTCCGTGCTGCAGTCCGACGACCCCTGCTTCGACCCCCTGCACTCCTACTTCCTTGAGCGCCTCGTGCCCGTGTGCGCCGAACTACTCGACGCCGCGGTCGCGTCGGGGGAGATCGACCCCGGCATGGATCCGTACGCACTCATGCGCGGCGTCGGCGGACTCTGCGCGGGCGCGGGCAACAACCCACGCTACGACGCACGTCGACTGGTGGAACTTCTCGTCACGGGCCTGCGCCGCCAACACTGAGAGGTCGGCTCCGAGGGAGCGTTGTCAGTGGCCTCACCTAGAGTTCTCGCCACTTGATCGGTGAAGTGCGGGGAGGCACATATGGGGTGGGTCACGGCCGGCGATTACGAGGTCGGCCTCGACGGCGGAAAGGTGGTGTGCCGCAACGCCGCGGGACGGCGGTTGAAGTCCGTGCCGACCAAACTCGCGGAGGATCCCGCGGTCATGGGACTGCGGCAGCTCGCCGAGTGGCTGGAGCGGCACGAGCGCCAGTGCCTCACCGACGTCGAGAAGTGGATGGTGCGCTCGCTTCCGGTGCCCTTCGCCGTCATCGCCCGGGTGTGGCCGGATCCCGCCTGGCGGAGCGCGCTCCGCGATCTCGTCGTCACCGGTCCGGACGACGAAGTGGCCGGATTCCTGCGGGACGTCGACCTCGACCGCGGCCTCGGTCTGGTCGACCTCGACGGGGACAGCGTGCGCATCACCCCCGAACTCGTCCGTCTCCCCCATCCCGTCCTTCTCGACGACCTGGAGGAACTGCGGGAGTTCGCCGTCGAGATCGGTGTCGAGCAGCGCGCCCAGCAGCTCTTCCGCGAGGTGTGGCACCGTCCCGCGGCCCTCGACGCCGAAGCCACCACCGTGGAGGACTACGCGGGCGGCGCGTTCAAGCAACTGCGCTTCCTGCAGGGCCGGACCACCCAGCACGGCTACCGCGTGCGCGGCGGCAACGCGGTCTGCTCCGTGCGGGAGGACTCCCGCGGCGTCGAGGCCCGCGTCTGGATCGGCGACTACGACGGCTTCGAGCAGGCCGAGACCGGCCCCCTGATGTGGACGGACGGCACGGGCCGGGTGCTGAGGCTCGGTCAGGTGGGGCCCGTCGCCTGGTCGGAGGGCATGCGCATGGCGGCCACCCTGTTCGCCGGGCGGGACATCGAGGACGAGGAGCAGGCGGCATGACCACGTACGCGCACATCGACACGGCCGCGTTGCTCGACGCCGGCGCCGTCCTGCCCCTGGGCACCACCGCCGGCGAGGACGCCGACACCCTCACCGCGCGGACGTACAGCCATCCCGCGCTGGACGGCCGGGTGGCCGTCCGTCTCGTGCCGGGCACTCTCGGCGAGGCCGAGGACCTGGCTCTGGAGTTCCTCGGTCTGGCCCGTGAGCCGCAGCCGCCCGAGGTCGGCCTGGTCCGCCGCGAGACCCTCGGTTTCCCCGCCTGGGCACTGGTCAACGACCCTGCCAACGGTCACCACGCACTGGCGCTGGTCAAGGACGTCGAACGGCTCGCGCGCCAGGCCAAGTCACGTCCCGGCACGGCCAAGGAGGGCTTCGAGGCGCTCGGCGAGCGGCTCGGCCGGGCCGTGCCGCACTTCCTGCCGACCTTCTACGAGCAGGCCGCGCGGGTCTTCCTCCAGCACGAGAACACGACGTACGGGGCCACCTTCTTCGGTAAGGCCCGCGAGGCCGAGCGGGTGCACGCGCTCACCGTCGACGAGGAGCGGCAGCGTGCCGTGTTCCTGGAGTTCGCCTTCGCCGGTGCGCTGACGGTCAAGGCGCTCAAGCAGCATGTGAAGGATCTGGCCGGCCGACTCGACCCCGCCACGGCGTGGGCGCAGTTCCGGCAGCTGTGCGTGGAGCGCTGCGCGGCCGGCATGCCGCCGTACGCGTCGCTGCCGCAGGACGCCCGTGGCCTGATCAAGGCCGCGGGGCTCGACCGGGTCACCGAGGAATGCGCGTTCGTGGCCGACCTGGTCGCCTCACCTGCCGCGGTGCGGGCGCCCGCCTCCTTCTGGACCGCGTACCGAGCCACTCTCGCCGTCCTCACCGAGCGGCAACCGGCCGTACGGGCCCGGCTGCTGGAGATCATGCCGACGGGCCTGGGACGCGATGTCAAGAACGACGAGTTCTGGTTGACGCTGCTCGCGGAGAGCGGCGCCGATCGTCTCCTCACCGGTGAGGACGGTGAGGACGGTGAGGACGGTGAGGACGGTGAGGCCGGCGTGGGCGGCGTGGGCGGCGTGGGCGACTCGGGTGATTCGGGTGATTCGGGTGATGCGGGTGATGCGGGTGATGCGGGTGACGAGGTCGCCGCAGCCGGTTCGGCCAGCTCGACCGGTTCGGCCAGCTCGGCCGGCGACATCGTCACGGCGGACGGCATCGACGCGGCGGACTGGCTCAGCCGCTGGGCCGCCCACCGCAAGCACGGCGGTACGGTCGGCGGGCGCTCCCCGGCCACCCTTCAGCTCGTCGAACGGATGGCGCCGCGGCTGCGCGCCGACGGCCGGCCCGTGGACCTCTTCACGGGCCGCTGGTACGCCGGTGCCGACCTCGACCTGCTGGACCTGTGCGTGGCATGGGGCATCCCGCTCGCGATGCCCGCCGCGGACAAGGACGTGCATCTCGCCCTCGACCGCTGGCTCCACGAGCGCCGGCCCGGTGGCCGCGACCTGGCCGCCACCGCAGCGGACGCGCGCTGCCGGCCGCTGCTGCACCGGGCCATCGGGGCGTTGGGCAACGACCGGTCGCTCTCCCCGGAGTTGCTGGTGAGCCTCGCCGCCCATCCCGTACTCAGCGACGTGCTGCGCGAGTGGCTGGACGACGCGGCCGGGACGTTCGGCGCGTCGACAGGCCTGCCCGGCGCCCGTTCGGCACTCCACCGCCTGCGCCCCTTCCGTCCGGTCGCCGCCCAGGTCAGCCCGGAAGCGGTCGCACGTGTCGCGGCGCACGAGATCGCCCCGCTGCTCGGCCACACCCTGCGTTCCGGTATCCCCGACGAATTGGGCTGGCCCGCCCTCGACGAGGCGCTGCGGCTCATGGACAGCGAGACCGGCCGCAACCAGGACGACCACCTGCGCCTCACGGAGGCCTGGCCCGCGCTGATCCTCTCCCGCGGCCACAAGGCAGTCGTCGTAGGCCCGGACGAGGTGCTCCTCGACCACGATCTGCGGCTGCCCGTCGAGTTGGACCGCTGGACGCATCCGCGGTTCCGCTACACCGACGGTGAACTGCTCGTGATGTGGCCGCACGACAACAAGCAGTTCGGCTACTGGTCGGCCCGGCCGTCCGAGGTGTTCACCCTCGGCGGCGAGCAACTGCCGTACTGGTACGGCAGCGACGCCGGTGATCCCTCCATTCCGCTGTCCGATGGCGGCCGTGCCACGGGCGGACGTACCCTGCACGCTGGCGACACCGTCCTGCCCGCCGACCGCCCTGTCATCGGTGACGGCACGACGTGCTGGCGTCAGGGCAGGCAGGGGTTGCAGCAGGTCTGGCTGGAGTACGACCCGGCCACCGGGACGCACGGCCGTGCGTCCCTGCCCGCCTTCCTTCAGTCGGGCATCCGTGAGGAGGCCACGCTCCTGCAGCACCACTGCCAGGTCCTGCCGCTGCAACCCGGCCTCGAACAGACCCCGTTCGGCACGGACGGCACGGTGCTGGGCCGATGGGTGCGTTCGGAGGGCTCCGGCGCCGAGGCCCGGACGACCAGCGGTACGCCGGACGGCCGGACCGTGACCCTGCGGTCGGCCCACAGCCGGTCGGCCGGCTTCCCCCTCGGTGCGCTGCGGCTGCCAGGAGGCGCCGAACCCGTCGCCGCACAGTTCCACCGGCAGGTCGTGCTGTTCGCCGCCGAGGACACCTCGGACACCGGCGAACTCTGCCGGGTGACACCTGGTCAGGGCGGCGGGGAGTTCGCAGCCGGGACTCGGCTCGTACCGCCGGTCGCCTTCTGGCACGCGCTGCGCCCCCGTGACGAGCGGGCGTCCGCCGTACTGCGCGCGCTCACCGACAGGACGGCGGCCGACATCCTGGCCGCCGCGGCACGGGCGTTGACCGAACGGGAGGCCCTGGTCCTCAAAGCTGGTGATGCCGCCGCCCTGAAGACCGATGATGCCACCGGGACCACCGCCGACGGCAAGCCCGTCGTCCCGTCCGCGGACGACTTCGTCCGGCGTGCCGTGTCCAAGGCCCTGCCCGACCTCACCGACGAGCGGATGCTCACCGGTGTGTCCGGCCTGGTCCGTGCGTCGCTCCGCGTCGCCGGGTCGGTCGCCGCGTTCGTGGAGCCGCCGGTCGAACGTCCGCAGGGCGACCGGCGGCGGAGCGAAGGCATGTTCGCGGACTACAGTCCCGTGCACGGCGACGACCGGACCGTGCGGGCGGCCGCCGACGGCCTCGCCGAAATGTGGGGAGGGTGGCGCAGCGACACCCGGTGGACCACTCTGCGCCAGATCCGGGCCGTGAACCATGTCCTGTCCGGACGGCCCGCCGACGGCAAACCACTGCCCGACCTCGCCAGGACGGGCGCTCTCGGTGACGGATGGCGGAGCGAGGAACACACGATCCCCGGTATGGGCAGCGCGTGGACGTCCCTTCTCGCCGAGCTTCGTCCCCTGGCCTACCGGGCCACCTCGCCCGTGGTGGCCGAGGCCGAGCGGGAGGCGCTGCTCCTGCTCTTCGAAGCGATCGCCGAAGGGCCGCTCGCCGCGCCCGGAGGCGGGCTGCGGGAGATCGTGCTGAGCGAGCCGCACACCCAGCAGGAGCGTGCCGGTCAGGTGCTCCGCCGGGAGGGCCGCACCGTGGTCGTCCTCGGCTGCCAGAACGTCGACACCCAGCACGCCCGGGTCAGTTGGCTCGCGCTCGACCACGACCCCTCCGGCGCGTTCGGCGCCGTCGCCCATTTCGCCCTGGACAAGGAGACCTCGGTGGTGTCGGCGTTCCCCGAGAACGGCCTCGCCGCCGTCACCCGGCTGATCCGGGACAAGGGCGCCGCCCCGTGGCTGCCCGAGGCGCCCGCCGCTCTCGCCGACGCGACCCGCGGCGGCTTGGGTCCGATCCAGGCCGCGGTGCTGCTCGCCGGGCGTCCGCAGGATCCCGGAGCCGTTGCCCTCGCGACGATCGGGCTCAAGCCCCGGCAGCTGGACCTGGGCAACGGCCGCCTGTCGTCGCTCAGCCGGGCTGACCGGTCCGCGCTGCTGAGCGCCCTGCTGCCGGAGGACCCCGCGGACCTGTGGACCACCGGTCCCGACACAGCGGCCGCGGGCCGGGTGTGGGCCGAGCGACTCGGTTCCGTCGTCCGCCTGCCGGAGGACCTCGCGGTCGACCTCGCCGGTCTGCCCGCCGGTTTCGCCGAGTCCGTGCTCAATCCGGGGCTCACCCCCTGGATCAGCCGCACCACGGTGCAGCGTCCGGACAAGGACGGCGGTCTCGTCCCGGCGGACCCCGCCGCACTGCCCGGCGCGCACGACCTGACCCGCGCGGTGGCCGCCCTGGCCTCACTCGCCTACGCCCTGCCGTACAGGCACCCGCTGCGTGCGTCCCTGCCCGAGGGCCTCGCCGCCCTGCGGCACCGCCTCACCGACCCCGAGCTGCTGCTCGGACTCGATGTCATGTGGACCGAGAAGGGCGGCTCGACGGCGGTCGAACTGCGCAAGGCGTACGGGCTTCCCGCCACCGGGGGCGCCGACGCGTACGGCCTGACACCCGTCGGGGACGCCCTGGCGCTGCGGCCCTGGTACGCCGAGCGGGAGACGGTCCTGCTGCGCACCGCCGCCCTGACCGGCCCGGACGACGCGGTCCTCGGGCTCCTCGCGGGCCTGGTGGGTCCGCAGCGCGACGCCGGTATCCAGTCCCTGCGTGCGATCCTCGACGACGAGCTGGCCCACGCGCTGAAGGCCGGCACGGACCCCGAAGGCCCCACCGGGTACGCCCAGGACCCGACCGTCGTCGCTCCCGCACTGGTCGCCGCGGTGGCCGCGGCACACGGTCTGGGCGAGGACGCGGCGACGCTCTACCTCCAGTTGCTGGCCCTGCCCGATCCGACGGACCGCAACTGCGCCCGCTGGACCGGCTGGAAGCCCACCCGGCTGAAGAGGGCCCGCGCCGAACTGGCCGTCACCGACCTGGTGGTCGAGGCGAAGCGACCGCGCGCCGGGCGCACCCTCTTCCTGCCGTGCGGATGGCGCGACCTCAAGTCCCCCGCCCTGCCGGTGGAGACCTGGAAGGAGAGCCTCTACCCGATACGCGAGAGCACGCGTGCCGTGCCGCTCCTCCCGGTGCCCGAACTGTTCGCCCGCGCCTGGCGGCGGGTCCAGGGCGGGGACGCGCCCGCCTACGAGAAGCTCACCACCCGTGCCACCCGGAAGGGCCGCCGCCGATGACCACCCCCCGACCGGAACCACCGGGACTACCGGGACTACCGGGACGAGCCTCTGACGACGGCTCTCTCGGTGACGGCCCCCACGACGACTGCTCCCACGACGACCGCCCACCTGATGACACCCTCTCCGCCCATGACCCACCGACCCGACCGGACGTGCCACCGATGACCACCACCCTGGCCTCCGCCCCGGGCCGCCAGATCACCCCGCCCGAGGACCGGCACGCCACCGAGCTGGCCTTCCTGGCCGCGTACGACGACGGGCCGCGGCCACCGGCGTGGCGGCTCACGCCCCGCGCCGTCGTCACCTTCGTCATGGGCAGCGACGGCCGGGCCCTGCGGCTGCCCGACGGCGCCCAGGTGCCCGAAGGTGTGCCGCGGCGTCTCGTGGTCGAGGGGAAGTTCGTCGGCGACCGTGCCCTGGTCGAGCGGTGCGTCGTCACTCTCGCCGGTGAGCGCGGGCTGCTGCTCGTCGGCGAGCCCGGCACCGCCAAGTCCATGCTGTCCGAGCTGCTGTCCGCCGCGGTCTGCGGCACCAGCGGTCTGGTCGTCCAGGGCACCGCGGGCACGACCGAGGACCAGCTGAAGTACGGCTGGAACTACGCCCTGCTGCTGGCCCAGGGGCCCAGCCGGCAGGCCCTGGTGCCGTCCCCCGTCCTGACCGCCATGACCAGGGGGGCCGTCGCCCGGGTGGAGGAGGTCACCCGCTGTCTGCCCGAAGTGCAGGACGCCCTGGTGTCGTTGCTCTCCGAGCGCCGCATCGCCGTGCCCGAACTGGCGGGCACCGAGGACGCCCTGGCCCACGCGGCGCCCGGTTTCAGCCTCATCGCGACCGCCAACCTGCGCGACAAGGGCGTCTCCGAGATGTCGGCCGCGCTCAAGCGCCGCTTCAACTTCGAGACCATCGGTCCCATCGCGGACCTCGACGCCGAGACCGCGCTCGTCCGCAGTCAGGCCCGTGCCTCGGTCGAACGCGCCGGGGCGCCCTTCCGGGTCGACGACGCCGTGCTGGAAGCCCTCATCACGGCCTTCCGGGATCTGCGGGAGGGCCGGTCCGCGGAAGGCTGGGAGGTCGAGCGGCCCTCCACGGTGATGAGTACGGCGGAAGCCGTGTCCGTGGCGGGCGCCCTCGGACTCGCCGCCGCCTACTTCCCGGGCGACCGTGATGTCCTCGGCCTGCTGCCGGGCCATCTGCTCGGCGTGGTCCGCAAGGACGACCCCGCCGACGCGGCCCGGCTCCGCGGCTACTGGGACGGCCCCGTCAGGCGCCGCGCCGAGCAGGGCTCCGCCACCTGGCGCACCCTGTGGGACCTGCGCTCCGTCCTGGAGGACTGACCACCGTGCCCCTCTCCCCCGAGGAAGCCGTCGCGGCTCTCACCGACCCGGCGGCGCCCTATCTCATCGGCGTACGGCATCACGCGCCCTCGTTGGCCGCGGCCGTGCCCGCCCTGCTGGACGCTGCCCAGCCGGATGTCCTGCTCGTCGAACTCCCCGACGAGATGCAGGAATGGCTGCCGTGGCTCAGCCACGAGGAGACGCGGGCACCGGTCGCCCTCGCCGCCGCTCCCCGCGACGGGGGCGGCGGCCGGGGCCCGGCCTTCTATCCGTTCGCCGACTTCTCGCCCGAACTGGCCGCCGTGCGCTGGGCCGCGCGGCACGACGTGCCGGTCGTCGCCTGCGACCTGCCGCTCGCGGACCGGGCGTGGAGCACCGGCCGACCCGACCCCGCACGCCCGCACGACGGTCAGGAGGAGGGGCAGGAGGGTACGGAGGGCCACGAAGGTATGGAGGGCCCCGAGGGTACGGGCCGGTCCCCGGCCCCGCTGCCGACCGGGAGTTCCGCGCCCGCACCGGCCGCCGAGGCCGCGGCGGGCCTCGTCAGCGCCCTGCGCGCGCGGCTGACCGGCCGTACCGGTGATGATCTCTGGGACCGTCTCGTCGAGGCCGCCGCCCCGGGCTCACCTCCCGAAGCACTGCGGCGCGCCGCGCTCCTGACGGGCTGGGCGCTGCGCGAGGAGGCGTCGGCCTCGGGAGGCGTGCCCGAGCTGGACCTTCGGCGCGAGGAGTGGATGCGCGCCCGGCTGGCCGCAGCCACCGCGAACGGCGAACGTGCCGCCGTGGTCGTCGGCGCCTTCCACGCCGCGGCGTTGACGTCACCGGCACCCTCGGCCTCACCGGCGTCCTCGGCCTCTCCTGCGTCCTTGACGTCATCGACGTCGTCGACATCTCAGGCGTCACCGGATAAAGGCGTGAGAAGGCCGTCGCCCGTTTCCGGCCGCATCGCGACCGGCGCCTCGGGGGCTTGGACGACCTCCCTCATCCCCTACACCTACGCCCTGCTCGACGAGCGGTCCGGCTATCCGGCGGGGATCCGGGACCCGGAATGGCAGCACCTGGTGCTGCGCGCGGCGGGCGATCCGGTCGCACTGGAGGAGTCCCTGACACGCGCCGCCGTACAGGTCTGCGCCGAACTGCGCACCATGGGCCACCCGTCGGGCCCCGCCGAGGCCCGGGAGATCAGCCGCCTCGCCGGAGATCTCGCCCGGCTGCGCGGCCTGCCCGCGGCAGGCCGCGGCGAACTGGTCGAGGCGGTGCAGACGGTACTCACGCAGGGCGAGCCTTACGGGCGCGGCCGGGCCGTGGCGCGGGCGATGGAGCGGGTGCTCGTGGGAAAGCGGGGCGGCCGTCCGGCACCCGGAGCACCCCGCAGCGGACTGGCTCCGGCGGTGGAGGCCGAGTTGGCGGCGGTGCGGCTGCCCGGTCCCGACAGCCATGGCACGGACGCCACTCGGGAGCTGCGACTGGACCCGCTGCGCTCCGGCCTGGACCGCCGCCGCGAACTGCTGCTGCACCGCCTGACCGTGTGCGGTGTGCCGTACGGCGAGCCCAGGGAGTCCGTCGGCGCCGGCGGCACGGAGGCCCTGACCTCGCGCTGGGAGGTGCGCTGGACACCTGCCACAGCGGCCATGCTGAGCGCGGCCGGTGTCCGCGGAGTCACCCCGGCGCAGGCCGCCGAAGGTCTGCTGCGTGAACGGCGGCGGGCCGAGCAGGACGAGGGCGGGCCCACGGCCGCACAGACCTTGCAAGGGCTTCGGCAGGCGGCGGAGTGCGGCCTGCCGACCCTCACCGACGAACGCCTCACCGAGGTCCGTGACGTGCTCCCCCGGTCCGCCACGCTGCCGGAACTCCTCGGCGCCCTGGCCCTGTTGGACCGCCTGCGGACCGGTCATGTCGCGGGACTCGATGCCGACGAGGAACGGACCGCCACGACGGCCGCCGTGGCCGAGGCGCTGACCACCGCGGCCGTGCGGCAGGTCGACGGCCTCACCGGCTCCGAGGAGCCTGCCGACGCGCACGCGCTGGTCGAACTCGCCCATCGCGCCGACCTCTTGGGCGGCATACGGCTCGCCGACGCACTCGCCCGGCTGGCCGCCGACGGCTCCCCGCTGATGCGCGGTGCCGCCGGGGCCGTACGAGTGCTCCTCGGACACGAGGATCCACACGCTCTCGGCGATCGGATCGCCTCCTGGGTCGACGGGGCCGGCACCCCCGAGGCCCGCTCCGCCCTCACCGATCGCCTCGTCGGCGTGCTGACCGCCGCCGGTCCGCTGCTGGAGGCGGCGGCTCCCGCCCTGGAGCCACTGCTCAACCGTGTGATCGAGATGCCCGACCGGGACCTGCTCGATCGGCTGCCCGCCCTCCGGGGAGGCTTCGACGCGCTCAGTCCCGCGGCCCGCGACCGGCTGCTCGACATCGTCGAGGAGCGCCTCGCCACCACGCGGCTGAGCGACACCGGCGGCGTCGACCCCGTCGCGCTCGCCACCTGGACCCGCGCCGACCTCGCGGCCCGCGCCGCCCTGCGCACGCTCGGGCTGCTGCCACCGCCCCCCGTGGACAAGCCCGTACCAACGGCGGAGACCCCCGCACCGCACAAGCCCGACGAGCCGGTTCCCGAGGAGCGCGTCCTCGGGGCCGCCGACCGCTGGCGGCTCGTGCTCGGACGCCGTACGGATCAACTGCCGTCCTCTGCTTCGGCGTTGGCGACCGCGCTGGACGAGCTGTACGGCAGCGGACGCGGCGAGGGCAGCAGGGGCGGGCTGACGCCGGGCTCACGCGGCGGCCGCGAGGCTTCGTACCCGGGTGTGCGCGAGTGGTCCGAGGAACTCGCCGCCCTTTTCGGCCCGGGCATCCGGGAGGAAGTGCTCGCGGCTGCCGCCGCGTCGGGCCGCAAGGACGTGCTGGCCGAACTCGATCCGCAGAGCGTGCGGCCCTCCGTCGACCTGCTGCGTACCGTGCTCCGGCACGCGGGAGGACTGCCCGAGGCACGACTGGCCGCCCTGCGCCCACTGGTCCGCCGTCTGGTCGAGGCGCTGACCCGGGAACTGGCCACGCGTCTGCGTCCCGCCCTGCACGGCACGACCCTGCCGCGCCCCAGCCGACGGCCGGGCGGCGGACTCGACCTGTCCCGCACGCTGCGCGCCAACCTCGCGACGGCACGCCGCGGCCCGGACGGGACCGTCCAGGTCATTCCGGAGCACCCCGTCTTCCGCTCGCGCGCCAAACGCGCCGCGGACTGGCGGCTGATCCTGGTCACCGACGTATCCGGGTCCATGGAGGCCTCGACGGTCTGGGCCGCCCTCACGGCTTCGGTCCTGGCGGGCGTACCGACCCTGTCCACGCACTTCCTGGCCTTCTCCACGGAGGTGATCGACCTCACCGGTCATGTCGACGATCCGTTGTCGCTGCTGCTTGAGGTCAGTGTGGGCGGCGGCACCCACATCGCCGCGGGGTTGCGCCATGCACGTGAGCTCGTGACCGTGCCGTCCCGCACCCTCGTCGTGGTCGTCAGCGACTTCGAGGAGGGGTATCCCCTCGGTGGTCTGCTCGCCGAGGTCCGCAGCCTCGTCGGGGCGGGCTGCCATGTCCTGGGCTGCGCGAGTCTCGACGACACCGGCCGCCCCCGGTACTCGACCGGTGTCGCCGGACAACTCGTCGCCGCGGGCATGCCCGTCGCCGCCCTCAGCCCGCTCGAACTCGCCCGCTGGGTAGGGGAGAAAGTCTCTTGAGCCTCGACCTGCCTCCGGTCGCCCCGTCCGTGACCGCCGCACTCGTGGAGGGGCTCACCCCCCGCCTCCGTAAGCGGCTGGACGCCGGCGTCACCAAGCTCGCGGACCGCCCGTGCGTGCGCGACGGCGACACCGTACGCATCGCCGTCGACGACGACACCCACCTCGAACTGCACGCTCCCGGCGGCAGCGTGACCAGCGCGGACGCGATCCGTTGCGGCTGCCTGCTGGCACCGGACTGCCTGCACCGCGCGGCTGCCGCCTCGGCCGCACCAATCGCCGAGCCCGAGCCCGGGCCGGATACGGATGCGGATGCGGAGCCTGAGCCTGAGCCTGAGCCTGAGCCAGGATCCGAGTCCGGCCCGGGCACCGGCGCCGGATCGACACCCGAAACTGCCCCCGGACCAGCGGCGCATTCCGAGACCGCCACCGCCACCGCCCCCACCACCCCCGCCACTCCCGAGCAGCGCACCGCCGCGCTGGCCCTGTACGACGCCACGGCCGCCGTACTCGAAGCCGGCACGGACGGGGCCGGGGCCGTACTGCAGGCGGAGTTGCTGCGCGCCGCGCACACCGCACGGGTCGGTGGCCTGCCCAGGCTCGCCGGCTCGGCGGTCTCCGTGGTCACCCAACTCCGTGCAGCTCGGAGCGCCGACCCGGCGTACCGCCTCACCGACCTCACCGCGGCTCTCCGGGACGTCCTCATGACAGCCCGTCGCCTTCCGGACGCCACCGGCGCCGAACTCGCCGACCTGCGCGGCACCGCACGGCAGCCCTACGCTCCGGACGGATCCCTGCGGTTGTACGGGCTGTTCTCCGAGCCCGTCCTGACGGCGACCGGTTACGCGGGAGCGGTCACCTGGACCGCCGACGCCGAAGGCAGGCTCTACACGGTCTCCGATGTCGCCCCGGGCGGTTCCGGCCGGGCCGTGGGCGCGGCCGACCGGGCTGTGCGTGTCGGCGACACGGCTCTCACCCACCGCGAGCTGTCGCGGGCCGGGCTCGCCGTGTCCGGCGCGACCGTCTCCCCGACGGGCCGACTGGGCGCGGGTGCGGGCGTGCGGGCCGTGCGTGCGGCGGGGGCCGCCTGGAGCGAGGCTCCTCTCGACCGGCTGTGGGCGGCGCCGGTCGCCGAACAGGTGTCTCGTGCCCTGACCGGCGGGGAGGGACTGCTGTTCCTCGATGTGACCCTCACCGGGACGATCCGGGAGGCGGCGGGCGACTGTCTGCTCGCCGACTGCGAGGGCCTGACTCTCCGTCTGGCCGCCGCGCACGACCACCCCGCGCTGCCCTACCGCGACAACCTCCGTCTCCTCGCGACCGCTCCGGGCACCCGCTTGCGCGTCGTCGCCCGCCTCGACCCCTCTCCCGTGCCCCGGGCGCTCCTGGTCGCCGCCGGCCACCCCAGTGCTGCCGGTGCCCATGTCGACCTGGGCCTCGACCGCCTTCAGCACGCGGACCTGCCCGCTCCCGGGATGGCACCTACACCTACCGCCGAGGGTTCCCCCCTCGACGAGGCACCGCTGCATCTCCTGCGACGCCGTGTCCATCAGGCGGCCTCGGCGGGCCGTCGCGTGCTCGCCTTCTCCGGTGACAGTGCTGCCGACAGCAGTCGCCTGAGCCGTTACGGCTTCGCCTGTGCCGGAGACCTCCTCGACGAACTCCACGCCGCCGCCGCGGACCGGTCCCGGGATGTCTTCGGCCGCCTCGTCCCCGCCGACCTCAACCGGTTCGCCCGCGCCTGGCTCGCGGCGGCCCACTACACCGAGGAGGTGGACCGGGCGCTGTGCGCCGCTGCGTGGGGCGCCTCCTGAGAAGGGTGGCCGGACAGGCCCTTCAGAGCGACAGGAACTCGGCCAGGCCCGCCAGGAACCGCTCGATGTCCTCCGCGCTGCTGTAGGGAGCGAGACCGATCCGGAGGCCGCCGGTGTCGCCGAGGCCGAGACGGCGGGAGGCCTCGATCGCGTAGAAGGACCCCGCCGGGGCGTGGACACCGCGCTCCGCGAGGAAGCTGTACGCCTCCGCCGTCGACCGGCCCTCGAAGGTGAGCAGCACGGTGGGTGTGCGGTCGACCGCCCTGGAGTGGACCTGGACTCCTCGGAGCGCGGTCAGCCCCTTGTCGAGCTGTGTGCGCAAGGTCTGCTCGTGTGCTTCGAGTGCCGTGAAGGCCGAGGCGAGACGCTGCCGCCGCGTCCCGGTGGCGTCGGTGTCCAGGTTGGCGAGGAAGTCGACGGCCGCCTGCGTGCCCGCGAGGAACTCATAAGGCAGGGTGCCCAGTTCGAAGCGTTCGGGGACCACGTCGGTGGAGGGCAGGAGTTTGTCAGGACGCAGTGTCTCCAGCAACTCCGGCCGGGCGGCGAGTACTCCGTGGTGGGGGCCGAAGAACTTGTACGGGGAGCAGACGAAGAAGTCCGCGCCCAACTCCTCCACATCGACCAGCGCGTGGGCGGCGTGGTGGACACCGTCGACGTAGGTGAGCGCTCCGGCCTCGTGTGCCAGGCCGCAGATCTCGGCGATCGGGGGGCGGGTGCCGATCAGGTTGGAGGCGGCGGTGACGGCCACCAGCCGGGTCCGCGGGGACAGTACGGCGCGCATGTCGTCGGCGGTCAGCTCTCCGGTGGCGGGATCGAAGTCGGCCCAGCGCACGGTGGCGCCGGCCTGTTCGGCGGCCTGGATCCAGGGGCGGATGTTGGCGTCGTGGTCGAGTCGGGTGACGACCACCTCGTCACCGGGCGCCCAGGTCCTGGAGAGGGTGCGAGCGAAGTCGTAGGTGAGCTGGGTGGCGCTGCGGCCGAAGACGATCCCCTCCGGCCGCGCTCCCAGAAAGTCGGCCAGGGCCTGTCGGGTCCTGGTGACGATGGCCTCGGCGTTGCGCTCCCCCGGCGTCATCCGGCCCCGGATGGACAGCGGCTGCCCCATCGCGTCGGCGATCGCCCGGATGACGGGCTGCGGGGTCTGGGTACCGCCGGGACCGTCGAAGTGGGCGACTCCGGCGCTCAGCGCCGGGAACTGGGCGCGGAGGGCGGTGATGTCGTACGTCACGAATGCTCCTGTCGGTGCCATGCCGGGCCAACCGGCTGTGCTCTGGGCCGGCCCTGCCCATCGAGCCCGGCCGCCCCTGCATCGTGATCGTTCACCACGCCTGCCACAAGAGGCCCCTCTGGGGTCCGCTGCAGTGCCCTGAGGTGCTCACGCATCAGAGCACTCCACGAAATCCGGGAGATCGATTGATTTTCGATCGATACCGATCGATAATCGATACATGCATCAACTCTTCATAGCCGTACTCCGGGTCGGCATCCTCACGACGGTCGCGGTCGGGCTCTTCGGCCAGATCGTGGTCATTCCGACGACGGCGGCCGATGAGGTCGAGCGTTTTCCGCCCTACGGCCCGTTCGCCACGCCCTATGTGACGATGGCGATCATCGGCGTCGCCTGTGTCCAGGTCGCCCTCTTCGCGGTGTGGATGCTGCTCGACATGGTCCAACGTGACGCGATCTTCACGGCGCTCGCCTTCCGCTGGGTCGATATCGTCATCGGGTCCTCGGTCGTGGCGACGCTGTTGGCCGGCGGGGTCGCCGTGCATATCCTCCTGGCCGACATTCCCACTCCGGACGATGGCATGGAGCTCCTCGGAGTCCTGGGCGCCACGGTCATGGCTGTCGGCGTGGGAGCGGCGTTCGCGATGCTCACCGTCATCATGCGCGGACTCCTGCGCAAGGCGACGGACCTGGAGACCGAGATCGCCGGGGTCGTCTGATGGGGATCATCGTCGACCTCGACGTCCAGCTCGCCCGGCACAATCTGTCGGTCGGTGAGTTCGCCGCCGCCGTCGGCATCACGCCCGCCAACATCGCCGTGCTCAAGAACGGCCGCGCGAAGGCGGTGCGGTTCACGACCCTCGACGCGATCTGCCGCACGCTCGACTGCCAGCCCGGTGATGTGCTGCGCTGGGTACCGGACGCCGACGCCGACAGTCAGGCGTCCCGCACCTGACTCCTTCATCCGCCATCCGTCATCCGTGATTCGCCATCCGTGCCGGTCCGCGTGAACCTTGTGCGTTCCCCGTGCGTTGTCCTTGAAGGCCGCTCTCTGTCGGCCGGGCCGCGGTCGGTCGGAGTCGGGTCAGGGAGGGGGCGGGTCATGGCAGAGCACATCCGCACGGCCTCGCCCACCGCCCGGCACCGGCCTCCCGTCACCGGCGTACTGCTGGCGGCGCTGTTCACCCTCCTCGGCGTACTCGGCCTCCAGGGCGACCCCGCCGCGGCCTCCTCCGACACACTGACATCGGTCGCGGTCACCGCACACCACGGCCCGGCACCCGCACCCGCACCCGCACCCGCAAAAGCCAAGGCCAAGGCCGACACCCACACCGGTGTCGACGACACCTGCGCCACCGCCTGCGGCCAGCCGCCCCGCGCGGGCCGGGTCACCGCGGGCGAGTGGCACGCGCCGCCTCCCGGCGGGGTGTCGGTCCCACCCGGCCTCGTGGTCCCCCTGCCGAAACCAGGGCTGCCGCCGCCGACCGCACTCGGCGCCTTCACACCTGCACAGCATTACGAGCGGCACAGCGGGCGCGGCCCGCCGCCTCCCACCGGCATCTGACGTCACCCAGTCGACAGTCGATCTCCACCGCGCCCCTTTCCCGGGTGCGGTATGCCTGTTGGAGGCACCCATGACGCGCGCCGTCCGCGTGCGGGCGTTCTTCGCCCTGGCCGTCCTGGCCCTGTCGCTCTACATCACCCTGACCGTCCCGGTCCGCCTCGGGCTCGACCTGCGCGGCGGAACCCAGATCGTCCTGGAGACCCGGGACTCCCCCACCGCCGAAGCCGACTCCGAAGCCACCGACCGAACGCTGGAAGTTCTGCGCCACCGCATCGACGCGCTCGGCGTCTCCGAGCCCACCATCGCCCGTTCCGGGGACAACCGCATCATCGTCGAGCTGCCCGGTGTCCAGGACCCGAGCGAAGCCGCCGACGTCCTCGGCCGCACCGCCCAACTGACCTTCCACCCCGTCCTCAGCGCGGATCCAGGCACGGATCCAGGCACAGAGACCGGCACAGGGACCGGCACGGATCCCGGCACAGTCGACTCCGACGAGTCCGGTCACCCCGTACGCCTGGGCCCGTCGGCGCTCACCGGCGCGGACGTCGACAGTGCCGAGGCGCGTATCGACCCGCAGACCGGGGCCGGCTGGTTCGTCGGCATCGAGTTCAAGGGTGCGGGCGACGCCTGGGCCGAGTTGACCGGCAGGGCCGCGTGCCACCCGGCCGGCGACCCGGCCCGCCGCGTGGCCATCGTCCTGGACGACAAGGTCATCTCCTCCCCGCAGGTCGACTCGTCCGTGGCCTGCCGTACGGGCATCGCCGGAGGGTCCACCCGGATCACCGGCTCGTTCAGCCGGGAGGAAGCCCGCGAACTGGGCCTGCTGATCAACGGCGGAGCCCTGCCGGTACCGGTCGAGACCCTCGAACAGCGCACCGTCGGCCCCACGCTGGGCGCCACCGCCATCGAGGCCAGCGCCCGGGCCGCTGTCATCGGCACCGCGCTGACCTCCCTGTTCATCATCGCCGTCTACCGGCTCCTCGGTGCCCTGGCCGCCCTGGCCCTGGCCTGTTACGGAGTCATCTCCTACGCCGCTCTGGCCGCGCTCGGCGCCACCCTCACCCTCCCGGGGCTCGCGGGGTTCGTCCTGGCCATCGGTATGGCAGTCGACGCCAACGTGCTCGTCTTCGAACGGGCCCGTGAGGAGTACGCGGCCCGTCGCAAGGGCCTGCGCTCGGCCCTCAACTCGGGATTCCGCAATGCCTTCAGTGCCATCGCCGACTCCAACATCACGACCCTCATCGCCGCCGGTCTGCTCTTCCTCCTCGCTTCCGGGCCGGTGCGAGGCTTCGGCGTCACCCTGGGCATCGGCGTACTCGCCTCCATGCTCAGCGCCCTGGTCATCACCCGGGTCCTCGCCGACCACGCGGTCGCCCGGCGATCCGTACGACGCCGTCCCCGGCTCACCGGCATCGCGGACACCGGGAAGGTCCGCGACTGGCTCACCCGCCGCGACCCGGACCTGATGCGGCGCGGGCGCACCTGGCTGGCGGCATCCGCCGTCGCCCTCGTCCTGGCCACCTCGGGCATCGCGGTCAGGGGGCTGGACTTCGGCGTCGAGTTCACCGGCGGACGGCTCATGGAGTACACCGCCTCCGCCCCGGTCGACGCCGACCGCGCCCGGGCCGCGCTGGCCGACGCGGGCCTGCCCCGCGCCGTCGTGCAGACCTCCGGCGACGGCGATCTCTCGGTACGCACCGATCAGCTGACCGACGCCGAGGCGGCGAAGGTGGACAAGGCGGTCGGCGATCTCGCGGGCGGTGCCGAGAAGATCCGCGACGAGCTCATCGGTCCCAGCCTCGGGGACGAACTGCGCCGGGGAGCCCTCATCGCCCTCGCGTCGGCCCTGGCCGCGCAACTGCTGTATCTCGCGGTCCGCTTCCGGTGGGCTTTCGGGGCGTCCGCGGTCGCCGCGATGGTCCACGACACCGTGATCCTCATCGGCGTCTTCGCCTGGCTCGGCAAGCCGGTCGACGGAGTGTTCCTCGCCGCGCTGCTGACGGTGATCGGTTACTCGGTCAACGACTCCGTCGTCGTCTTCGACCGGATCAGGGAACTGTCGGCCGCCGACCGGACCGACGGCCCCGGTGACGAACGAAAGGGGACCCCCTTCCCGGTGCTCACCAACACGGCGATCCTGCAGACCCTCCCCCGGACGGTCAACACCGGTATGGGAGCCGTGTTCATCCTCGCCGCCCTCACCCTGCTGGGCGGCGACTCCCTGACCGACTTCGCGCTCGCCCTGCTCATCGGCATCGTCGTCGGCACGTACTCCTCGATGTTCACGGCCGCACCCCTGGCCATCGAACTCCACGCCCGCCACAACCCGCCGCCCGGCACACGGAAACGGGGCTTGCGGTAGGGGCCGGACCGCGCGGTGCCAGACCGTTCCCGTATCCGGACCACAAGGCTCCATGGAGCCTTGTGGTCACCGGCCTCGGGGGCACTTCGCCGGAGTACGGTGCACCACCTTTCCCCGGGCGTCCGCCTCCAGGGAGGCCGTGTTATCCCCGGGCGCGGGCGCCGGGGGTGCCGTGCGTGGGCGTCTCGCTCGTGCTGATCGTCATGGAGGTGATTGTGCCGGGCCGCACTGACAGCCGGTAGAGCGGTACGGCTGTGCGTCACATGTTCCGTTCGGCCTCCTGGGCCGCGCGCTCCAGCCGGCTCCGGTACTCCTCCCACCACGCCGAATCACCCGTCGCCATACTGCCGTTGCCCTTGTCCATGCCGACCGAGCCGTCCATGAGTTCGCGGAGGATGTCGGCATGGCCGGCGTGCCGGTGCGTATCGGCGATCACGCGCACGACGGCGTGGTGCAGGGTCACCTCGTTCCTCTCGCTCGGCCACCACGGCACCCGGCCGACCGTGCCCAGGGCGAGTGCGTCGATCGTCGCGTCCGCGTGTGCCCAGGTCCGGCGGTAGAGGTCCACGATGTGCTCGCGTGACTCTTCGGCGGCGGCCCACATGTCCGCGTTGGTCTCGGCGCCGTCCTCAAGCCAGGGCAGCGACTCGCCGGACGGCCGTCCGAAGGTGTCGCCGAGGTAGCCCGACTCCACGCCGGCCACGTGTTTGACGAGGCCCAGGAGGTTGGTTCCGGTCGGTGTCGACGGGCGGCGGATGTCGTACTCCGAGAGCCCTTCGAGCTTCCACAGCAGGGCATCGCGGGCGGACTGCAGGTAGAAGTGCAGGTCGGCCTTGGGAGCAGCCTCGGGATCGGTCTTGGGAGCGGCCTCGGGATCGGTCATGTGACCGGCGTCGGGATCCAGTGTGTTCATGAGGTCGAGTCTCCCGCTCGCGCGATGACCGCGGACAGTCCGAACTCGAAGCGCTCGTCGAAGGATCGCTCGTCGAGGTGGCGGAGGACGCGGTGGAGGGCCGGGTGGGCGGTCCTGGAAACCGCGTTCGCCAGGCCGTCGTTCAGGGGCCGTTGAGGCGCCGACTGTTCCTCCTGGGTGAGACCGAGGGCGAGGTAGATGATCGTCCACGTGGTCCAGGCGGCGTCCCGGTCGTCGAGACCGCCGTCCAGCAGCGCGGTCACCAGCGCGTCCGCGAAACCCAAGGTGTGCGGTTCGGCCGCGAACGTACCGACCACGAGTGCGGCGCCGTCGCGGTGGGCGAGCAGGGCGCGGCGGTACCGGCGGGCGAGTTCGCGGACGCGTTCGTCCCAGTCGTCCGGAAGCCCGTCGAGCGGGGCCCCGCCGACGACGGCGTCCGCCATCAACTCCAGCATCCGGGCCTTGGTCTTCACGTGCCAGAGCACGGTGTTCATGCGTACGCCGAGCCGGTCGGCGACCGCCCGGGTGGACAGGGCGTCCAGGCCCTTCTCGTCCAGCAGTTTCAGCGCGGCCCGGATCACCGTCGCGGGGTCCAGCCGAGGGGCCCGGCCCTCACTCGCTTGCCTATTGGTCATTGACCTAGTTTACTGCGGACACGTTATTGGTCACTGACCTAGGAGAATGCATGGAACAGCAGGTTGTCATCGCGGGCGGCGGTCCGGTCGGGCTGTGGCTGGCCGCCGAACTGCGGCTGGGCGGGGTCGCCGTCACCGTCGTCGAGGAGCGGGCCGACGTCGACCCGCGCTCCAAGGCGCTCACCATCCATCCGCGGACCATCGAGATCCTCGCCTCACGCGACGTGCACAAGCCCTTCCTCGCGGAGGGCCTGCGGATACCGGCCGGGCATTTCGCCATGCTCGACCGGCGGCTCGACTTCGGGGCGCTGGACACCCCGTTCCCGTACACCCTCGCGCTGCCCCAGGCCCGTACCGAGGAACTGCTGGAGGAGCACGCGCTCGCGCTCGGCGCCACGATCGTGCGCGGGCACCGCGTCGGCGGGTTCACCGAGGACGCGGGGTCGGTGACCGTACAGGTGCAGGGGCCGGACGGGCCGTACGAGCTGCGGGCGGCGTACCTCGTCGGGTGCGACGGCACCCGCAGTACCGTGCGCACGGCCGCCGGTATCGACTTTCCCGGCACGCCCTCCACGGTTCTGGGCTGGCTCGGCGATGTCGTTCTCGACCGCCCGCCGCGGCCCGGGTCCGGTGTCTTCGGTCTCCAGGGCGCGCTGATGGTCGCACCGCTGCCCGGCGGGCGTCATCGCCTCGTCGGCCTCAGTCCCGACAGCCTCACCACCGAGTCGCCGGCTGACCTCACTCTGGAGGAGCTGCGGGCCAAGGCCGTCGCCATCACCGGCGACGACTACGGGATGCGCGACCCGGTGTGGCTCTCCCGCTTCGGCAACGCGACCCGGCTGGCGGCGGAGTACCGGCGCGGCCGGGTCATGCTCGCCGGTGACGCCGCCCACCAGCACTTCCCGACCGGGGGCGTCGGCATGAACGTCGGCATCCAGGACGCGCACAACCTCGGCTGGAAGCTCGCCGCGGCCCTCGCGGGCCGGGCTCCGGACGACCTGCTCGACAGCTACCACTCGGAGCGTCACCCCGTCGGCGCCCAGCTGATGGAGCACAGTCGGGCCCAGACGGCCCTGATGACCGGTTTCACCCCCGAGGGCCTCGACCTGCGGTCGTTCCTCAGCGAGATGATCGCCACCCAGCCGGACTTCGACAGGGCGCTGTCCGAACGCCTCACCGCGCTCGCCGTCACCTACCCGGCCGCGGACCCGGCGGCCCACCCGCTCACCGGAAGCCGCGCCCCCGACCTGGCCTTCACCGACTCCGGGAGCGGCCTGCACGGGCGGTTGCGCGCGGACAGTCACCTGCTCCTCGACCTGACGGGCGACGTACCCGCTCAAGGCCTCGGCCCGGAAGACACCCACCTGGAAAGCCTCCGCCCGGAAGGTGTCCTCGCGGGCCGGGCACACCCCGGGCTCACCGTGTGCACCGCGACCCTCGACCGGCCCCCGGCCGCCTGGGCCGCGGTGCGCGCCGCCCTGATCCGCCCCGACGGCCACATCTCCTGGATCGGTACGGACCCGGACGACACCGCGCTGGCCGCCGCCGCGGACCGGGCGCTCGCCACCACGCACCGGCCGGCGGCCGGCTGACCGCGCCCGTCATCGGCCGCGGGGCCGCGGCGCCGCGAGGACGTACGGTTCAGTCGCCCACGTACTCCGCGAGGTGCTCCCCCGTGCGGGTGGAGCGGGCGGCGACCAGGTCGGCCGGGGTGCCTTCGAAGACGATCCGGCCGCCGTCGTGGCCCGCGCCGGGGCCGAGGTCGATGATCCAGTCGGCGTGCGCCATGACCGCCTGGTGGTGCTCGACGACGATGACGGACTTGCCGGAGTCGACGAGCCGGTCGAGCAGGCCGAGCAACTGCTCGACATCGGCGAGGTGAAGGCCGGTGGTCGGCTCGTCGAGGACGTACACACCGCCCTTGTCGCCCATGTGGGTGGCCAGCTTGAGCCGCTGACGCTCGCCGCCGGACAGTGTGGTGAGCGGCTGGCCGAGGCTGAGGTAGCCGAGCCCGACGTCGGCGAGGCGTGCTAGGACGCGGTGCGCGGCCGGGGTGCTCGACTCGCCCTTGCCGAAGAACTCCACGGCCTCGGTCACGGACATCGCGAGCACCTCACTGATGTCACGGCCGCCGAGGTGGTACTTCAGGACCTCGGCCTGGAACCTCTTCCCCTCGCACTCCTCGCAGGGAGCGGCGACACCGGCCATCATCGCCAGGTCGGTGTAGACGACGCCCACGCCGTTGCAGGTGGGGCAGGCACCCTCGGAGTTGGCGCTGAACAGCGCCGGCTTCACGTCGTTGGCCTTGGCGAACGCCTTGCGGATCGGGTCGAGCATGCCGGTGTAGGTCGCCGGGTTGCTGCGCCTGGAACCGCGGATGGCGCCCTGGTCGATCGACACCACACCCTCGTCGTCGTGGATCGATCCGTGGACGAGCGAGCTCTTTCCGGATCCGGCGACACCGGTGACGACGGTGAGCACCCCGAGGGGGATGTCGACGTCGACGCCTTGCAGGTTGTGCGCGGTCGCGCCGCGGATCTCCAGCGAGCCGGTGGGCTCGCGTGGCGTCTTCTTGAGGGTGGCCCGGTCGTCGAGGTGGCGGCCGGTGACCGTGTCACTGGCCCGCAGCCCCTCGACCGTGCCCTCGAAGCAGACGGTGCCGCCCGCCGTACCCGCGCCGGGGCCGAGGTCGACGACGTGGTCGGCGATCGCGATCGTCTGGGGCTTGTGCTCCACGACGAGCACGGTGTTGCCCTTGTCCCGCAGCCTCAGCAGCAGGTCGTTCATCCGCTGGATGTCATGGGGGTGCAGCCCGATGGTGGGCTCGTCGAAGACGTAGGTGATGTCGGTGAGCGAGGATCCGAGGTGGCGGATCATCTTGACGCGCTGCGCCTCGCCGCCCGACAGCGTGCCCGCCGGCCGGTCGAGTGAGAGGTAGCCGAGACCGATCTCCACGAACGAGTCGAGGGCCTGCTGCAGCGCGGCGAGCAGTGGCGCCACCGACGGCTCGTCGAGACCGCGGACCCATTCGGTCAGGTCGCGGATCTCCATCGCGCAGGCGTCGGCGATACCGACTTCGCCGATCTTCGAGGACCGGGCCCCTTCGCTGAGCCGGGTGCCGTCGCACTCGGGGCAGGTGGCGAAGGTGACCGCCTGCTCCACGAACGCCCGGATGTGCGGTTGCATCGACTCCTTGTCCTTGGACAGGAACGACTTCTGGAACTTCGGGATCAGCCCCTCGTAGGTGAGGTTGACGCCGTTGACCTTGACCTTGACGGGCTCCCCGTAGAGGAAGTCCTGCAGCTGCTTCTCGGTGTACTCGCGGATCGGCTTGTCCGGGTCGACGAAGCCGGACTGGGCGTAGACCTGCACGGTCCACTGGCTGTCGGACTTCCAGCCGGGGATGGTGAACGCGCCCTCGGCGAGGGACTTGGAGTCGTCGTAGAGCCGGCTGAGGTCGATGTCGGAGACCGAGCCCCGGCCCTCGCAGCGCGTACACATCCCGCCGGTGCGGTTGAAGGTCGCCTTCACCGTCTTCTTGGCGCCGCGCTCCACGGTGATCGCACCGCTGGCCCGGACCGAGGCGGTGTTGAACGAGTAGGCGCTCGGCGGACCGATGTGCGGTGCGCCGAGGCGGCTGAAGAGGATGCGCAGCATCGCGTTGGCGTCGGTGGCGGTGCCCACGGTGGAGCGCGGGTCGGAGCCCATCCGCTGCTGGTCGACGGTGATCACGGTGGTCAGCCCGTCGAGGACGTCGACCTCGGGGCGGGCCGATGTCGGCATGAAGCCCTGGAGGAAGGCGCTGTAGGTCTCGTTGATCATCCGCTGCGACTCGGCGGCGATCGTGTTGAACACCAGGGAGCTCTTGCCCGACCCGGAGACACCGGTGAACACGGTCAGTCGGCGTTTGGGGATCTCGATGCTGACGTCTTTGAGGTTGTTCTCCCGCGCGCCGTGCACGCGGATCAGGTCATGACTGTCGGCGGCGTGCGGCGCGGGCGACCGCGTGTCCGTCCTCGGGGCCATGCTCATCAGGTCTCCATCTGTTGATCTGTCGATCTGTTGCTCTGTCGATCTGTTGCTCTGGTGATCCATCGCTCTGGTGATCTGCTGCGCCCGCCGGAGCGCTCAGCGCCGTTCCTGGATGCGGATCATGTTGCCCGCGGGATCGAGGAACGCACAGTCCCGGACACCGTACGGCTGCTCGGCCGGCTCCTGGACGACCTCGCCGCTGCCCGCCGCCCTGACCCGCTCGAAGGTGGCGTCGAGGTCGGGGGTGGCCAGGAGGATGCCCGCGTACGCGCCCTTCGCCATCATCTCCGCGACGGTGCGGCGCTCGTCCTCGGTGACGCCGGGGTCGGTGACCGGGGGCTCCAGGACGATGGACGGGCCGACCCGGCCGGCGGCCCCGACCGTGATCCGGCGCACGGCGCCGTGCCCGACGTCGTCGCGGACCTCGAAGCCGAGGGCGTCCCGGTAGAAGGCCAGGGACGCGTCCGGATCGGTGTGCGGGAGGAAGCTGGCGTGCACGGTGACGTCCATGGCAGTCACGCTAGACGCGGCACGGGGGTCGGCGCTTCTCGATTCCTGATCGATCCGGCGCCCGCGGCCGGTCGGCGGGCTCACGTGTCCGTGGTGGTGATGCGGGTGATCGCCTCAAGGGTCAGGGCACGGTCCTGGGGCTCGTCGTCCAGGGCGCGGTGGAGGGTCAAACCCTCGATGAGGGCGTCGAGTTGGCGTGCCGTGTCCGGGTCGAAGTGCTTCTCCAGATGGGTGCGGCTGCGGGCCATCCACTCACGGGTGAGTTCCCGGTAGACCGGCCTGCGCGCGGCGAGAACGTACAGCTCCTGCGTGAGTACGAGGTCGCGCCTGCTTCCCTCCGACAGGGCGTGGACGAGATCCGTCACGGCCTGGCGGGCCTGGTCGCGGTCGGCCGGAGCCGCGAGATGGGCGTCGAAGACGGCGACGATGTGGTCGGCGAAGCGGGTGAACGCCTCCCGGATCAGCTCGTCCATACCGCTGAAGTGGTAGGTCATCGACCCCAGCGGGACGCCGGCGCGCACGGCGACCTTCCGGTGGGAGACGCCGGTGATCCCCTCCTCGGCGATGAGATCGAGGGTCGCGCCGATGATGCGTTCGCGGCGCTGCGGGTCGGTGTGTCCGGTGGCCATGGCAGGAGCCTTCAGAGGGTGCGGACCGGGCGGGCGGGGTTGCCGACGGCGACGACACCGGCGGGCACGTCCCTCGTCACCACGGACCCGGCGCCGATGACGGAGTTGTCACCGATGCTCACACCGGGCAGCACGGTGGCGCCTCCCCCCAGCCACACGTTGTTCCCGAGGGTGATCGGCTGCGCGGCCTCCAGCTTGTCCCGCCGGGGCTCCGGCTCCAAGGGGTGGGTGGGGGTGAGCAGTTGGACGTTCGGACCGATCTGGCAGTCCTCGCCGATGACGATCGCGGCGACGTCCAGCGCGGTCAGGTTGTAGTTGACGAAGGTGCGCGCGCCGATCGTGATGTTGCTGCCGTAGTCGACGTACAGCGGCGGTCGCAGGTGTACGTCGGGTCCGAGGGAGCCGAGCAGTTCGGCGAGGATCGGGCGGGCCCCTTCGGTGTCTTCGAGATAGGCGGCCTGATAGCGGGCGGCCAACCGCACGGCCCGCTCGTACCGGCGGACGATCTCCGGGTCGTCGGCGATGTAGTGATCGCCCGCCAGCATGCGTTCGAGGTTCGTACGGGGATCCTGGGCGAAGTAGTCCGTCGACATGCGTACGATCGTACACTCGCCGCCGGACCGGACCCGGGAGACGTGCACGTCGGGGGGCGCACCCTAGGGCCTGTCTGAACAATTCCCGCCTGACGCCGCGAGGCCGCCCTCCGGGCGACGACGGGAATTGCCGGACAGGCCCTAGCGGCGTCCGGGCTGCAGCACTCCCGCCAGCAGGAGCACCAGCAGGCCGGCGAAGGGCACCACGAGCAGGCCCACCCGCAGGCCGGCCGCGTCCGCGACCAGGCCGACGACCGGTGGGGAGAGCAGGAAGCCCAGGCGCATGAGCCAGGAGACGGTGGCCAGCCCCGAACCGGGCTTGAGGCCGGGCAGTTCGTCGGCCTCGTGCATCGCCGCGGGCACCAGCGTCGCCACGCCGAACCCGGCCGCCGCGAACCCCGCGATCGTGCCGGGCACCGTGGGCACGGCCAGCGCCAGGCCCATGCCGGCCACGACGACGAGGCCGCCGGCGCGGGCCACCGTGCGCTGGCCGAACCGGTCGACGAGGCGGTCGCCGATGATGCGGCCCACGAACTGGGCTCCGACCAGGGCGATATAGCCGCAGGCGGCCAGCGTCACCGACGCGGACAGCGAGCCGGAGAGGTAGAGAGCGGCCCAGGAACTGCCCGCGTCCTCGACGAGCGTGCCGGCCGTGGCGATGAGCACGAGGGCGCCCAGCACGTACGCCGTACGCCGACCCGCCGTCGGAGGCCCCACCCGCCGCTCGCCACGGCTGCCGGGACCGGACTCCGCCGCCGGGCCCTGCGCCGATCCGATGTCCACCACGGTCTCGGTCCCGGCGTCGCCCCCGGTTCCGAGCTTGGGCTCGGTCTCGGTCTCGGGGCCGGACAGGCAGAACCGCAGGGCGACGCACACGGCCACCGCGAACACCACCGCCGAGACCGTCAGATGCCGCCCGCGTGAGAGGTCGAGCGCTATGGCCGCGGCGGCCATGGATCCGCCGGTGACGGCGCCGATGGACCAGATCGCGTGGAAGGAGTTGATGATGGAACGTCCGTAACGTCGCTGCACGCGCAGCCCGTGGGCGTTCTGCGCCACATCGGTGACCGCGTCCATCGCTCCGGCCAGGAACAGCGCCCCCGCGAACAGCACCACCGAGTCGGCCAGACCCGCGACGAGGGTGCCCGCGCCGGTCAGCAGGGTGCCGGTCACCGCCGCCCGCGCCGAGCCCATCCGACGGATCACCACTCCCGCGGCGAGACCGGCCGCGATGGCGCCCGCCGGGAACGCCGCGACGGCCAGACCGTACGCCGCGTTCCCCATACCGAGATCCGCCTTGATCTGCGGATACCTCGGCAGGAGGTTGGCGAACAGGGCTCCGTTGGTGAAGAACAGCACGGCAACGGCCACCCGAGCCTGCCGATCGGCCGACGCGGGCCGGCGCAGTACGTCAACAGTCATGAAGGGGAGCCTATAGCTGGAGCGTACGAACGTACACTCTCGCTTCTGGAGCAAGCCAGGACATCGACGAGCCAGGACGCCCGGCAGACCACGACACACGGCGGGGCGGGACCGGCACGTACGCCGGTCCCGCCCCGTCCCGCCTCCGCGTGACCGCTTCCGTGCGACCGCTTCCGCGTGACCTACTTGCTCGCGGCGAAGCGCATCAGGGCCTGCTCGTCGCCCTGCTTGATCTTCCCGGTCTCGTTGATCACCTGCAGCTTCCAGGCCCCGCCGACCCGGATCGCCTTGGCGACGGCGCAGCCGTTGTCGTTGCTGAGGAGGCTGGGCCAGATGTCCGCGACCTGCTGGGTGGTGCCGCCGCTGGCGTCGTACACCTTGAAACTGATGTTCCGCGCCTTCTGGAAGGAGCTGCTCTTCTTGTACGCGGCGGCGACGAAGACGATCGAGGTGATGTTCGTCGGGACGCGGGCGAACTCGACGGTCACCGTCTCGTCGTCACCGGCGCCCTTGCCGGTCTGGTTGTCGCCGGAGTGCAGCAACGAGCCGTTGCCCAGCGGGTCCAGGGAGTCCAGGCCCGCCAGCCGGACCGGGTCCGAGCCCTGCATGGCGATGGCGATCAGGTCGAGGTCCGTGCCCGTCTTCTGGCGCAGCTTTCCGATCAGTCCGCCACTGCTGCCGACGGTGGGGTCCCAGGACACCCCGATCGACAGATGAGTCACTCCGTCGAGATCCGCCGGGCCGTCTTCCTTCGTAAGCGTGATCATGCCTGTTCCTCTTGATCGTGAGAATGCCTGTATGCAGTGTGCCTCCCCCGTGTCACACCACATAGCCCGGGACCCACACGAATCACCAGATCCCCACCCCGCCCGGGTCACAGGCGGCGCGACGCGCCCATCAGGCGATCCGCCCCCTCACCTCACCACCTCACCACCTCACCGCGGGACACCTCACTGCCCCGCCTGGATGTCCCCCCGCGTGGAGGACGCGATGGTCTCGCGGTGGGCGAAGTCGCCCGGGGGGATGCCTGGGTGGTGGCCGAGACGGTTCGGTGGTTCCGTGGCCGTGGGGTCGAGGGTGAGGCGGGAGACAATGCGGTAGCGGTCGCCCCGGTAGATCGAGTGGACGTATTCGACGGGCCGTCCGGTGGTGTCCGAGGTGAGCCGTTCGAAGAGCAGCGCCGGGGACAGTTCGGGAACGTCGAGCAGTTCGGCCTCGGCCCGGGTGACGACGGTCGGCTCGATCGCCTGTACGGCCTCCTGGACGTGTACGCCGTGCTGTTCGCGCAGGTGCTCGTACAGGTCACCCGCTTCCAGTTCCCGGGCGGACAGGGTCGGGACCAGATCGGCCCTGATGTGCAGATGCTCGATGGCCATCGGGGCGCCGTCGACGAGGCGCAGCCGTGCCACGTACACGATCTCGGCGGCGGGTGACATCCGCAGTCTGCGGCCCACGCGTGCGCCGGCCGCGAAGGTGGTGAACTCCAGCAGGCGGCTCGACCAGGCGCCGGAGGCCTGGGGTGCCGTCATGGTCTGCCGGCCGGAGACGAGTTCCTGGGTGATCTTCTCGGGCGCGACGAACATGCCCCTGCCGTGTTCCCGCACCAGGAGGCCCGCGGCCACGAGTTCGTCGACCGCCGCGCGCAGGGTCGGGCGGGACACCCCGAGACGGGCGCACAGGGAGCGCTCGGAGGGGATCGCGTCACCCGGGCTGCGTGACTCGACGAGGTCGAGGACGAAGTCGCGGACCCGCTCCCGTTTCAGTACCGCACCCGATGCGTCTTCCCTCATGCCGTCCCCACCCTCACGCCGCTCCCCCTCATGCCGCTCCCCCCATGCTCTGCCCCTCGTGCTGTCGTGCGCGAGATTCCCTTTACCAGTTGACCAGTTGTCGCGCGCAGTGTCACTCCTGGTCGGGCGAAGTGTAACCGCTGTCTATGGCTCGGCACCCGGGTACCGCCCTGCCTGAACGCCAACAACCCATGCGGCACAAGGGGTTGACGCCGTCGATTGGTCTATGCCAGTTTCATCCCCGCATCGAGAGGTGAGCTGTCCAGTGGGCTTCACTGGTCAGGTGGTCTGCTCATGTCCTCCAGAGGTGAACCGTGAAGCTCCGCTTGTTCGCCGGTGTGTCCGCGCTCGTCGTGACCGCCGGGCTGAGTGCCTGCAGCAGTTCCTCCGACACCTCCGACGGGAACACCGCCCTCGACGTCTGGCTGATGCGCGACAGCGTCTCGGACCGGTTCCGGAAGGACTTCGTCAAGAGCTTCGAGGCCGCTCACCCCGGCATCGAGGTCAAGGTGCAGATCCAGGAGTGGGACGGCATCGGCGAGAAGGTCACCGCGGCCCTCGCCAGCGGCGACGCACCCGACGTCATCGAGACCGGCAACACCCAGGTCGCCCAGTTCGCGCAGAGCGGGGGGCTGCTCGACCTCAGCGACAAGGTCGGCGAACTCGGCGGGAAGGACTGGCTCAAGGGCCTCGCCGAGCCCGGCGCTTTCGAGGGCAAGCAGTACGGCATCCCGTACTACGCCGCCAACCGCGTCGTCGTCTACCGCACCGACCTCTTCGAGGAGGCGGGCGTCGACCCGGCCGCGATCAGGACCCGCGACCAGTGGATCGCCGCCAGCAGGAAGCTCAACACCGGTGATACACAGGGCATTTACCTGCCCGGCCAGAACTGGTACACCCTCGCGGGCTTCGTCTGGGACGAGGGCGGCGACCTCGCCACCGAGTCCGGCGGCAAGTGGAAGGGCTCGCTGGACACCCCCGAGGCGATCCGCGGCATGGAGTTCTACAAGAAGCTGCAGGCGCTCGGCAGGGGCCCCAAGGACTCCGACGAGGCCAACCCCCCGCAGGCGGACGTGATGGCCAAGGGGAAGGTCGCCCAGATCGTCTCGTCCCCGGGCGGCGCCAACACGGTCGTCGAGAACAACCCCGCGCTCAAGGACAAGCTCGGGTTCTTCCCGATCCCGGGGAAGACCGCCGATACCCCCGGCGCCGTCTTCACCGGCGGCTCCGACCTCGTCATCCCCACGGCCTCCGCCGACCAGGACGCGGCCTACACCTTCGTCAGGGAACTCACCGGCGACACCTGGCAGAAGAAGCTCGCCGTCGCCATGAGCTACGTACCGAACAAGACCACGCTGTCCGACGCGGTCGCCGCCGACCCGGGCGCCTCGGCCATGGCGGTCGGCGCCGCCGAAGGCCACGCCACGCCCAACACACCCGGCTGGGCCGCCGTCGAGGCCAAGAACCCGATCAAGGATTACCTGACCGCCGTACTCACCGGCGGCGACCCGCGGAAGGAAGCCGCGAAGGCGTCCGAGGCCATCACCGCGGCGATGAACACCGGCACCTGAACCGGCCGGTCCCCGAAACGTCCTCGCACCGGCTGTCCGCGCCGGTGCCGCGCTGGAGGAAGTGTGCCGTGACGGCCGTCCGAGAGCAGACCGCGCCCCATCCCCCACCGACCGCCGGGCGCCCCCGGCGCTCCCCCGGCTCAGGACCGCGCCGCCCGTCGAAGGACGGCGGGCCCGGCGTCTGGCCGTACGTCCTGATCGCACCCGCCGTCCTCGGCACGTTCTACCTGCTCGTCTACCCCCTCGTCCGCGCCGTGGTGATCTCGCTGCAGGACTTCGGGCTGCGTCAACTCATCCTGGGCGACGCGCGGTTCGTCGGACTCGACAACTACGGGACACTGCTCGGTGACAGCCGCTTCTGGGAGGTCGTGCGCCGCACCTTCCTCTTCATGGCGGTCAACGTCGTCCTGATCATGGTGCTGTCCACGCTGGTCGCGCTGATGATCGAACGGCTGGGCCGCTTCGGCCGGACCGCGGTCCTCAGCTCACTCGTACTGACCTGGGCGATGCCCGTCATCGCGGCGACCACCGTCTTCCAGTGGCTGTTCCACTCGGAGTTCGGCATCGTCAACGCGGTCCTGACGGACCTGGGGTTCGCCTCCTTCGACCGCTACGCCTGGTTCGCGCACGGACCGGCCGCCTTCGCCATCCTGGTCGCGCTCATCGTGTGGCAGTCCGTGCCGTTCGCGGCGATCACCCTGTACTCGGCCCTCACCACCGTCCCCGTCGAGCTGTACGAGTCGGCGCGGCTCGACGGGGCGTCGGGGACGCGGATCTTCCGTTCCCTCACCTTCCCGGTCGTGCGGCCGATCTTTCTGCTGGTGTTCTCGCTCGAAGTGATCTGGACGTTCAAGGCGTTCGTCCAGATCTGGGTGATGACCAACGGCGGCCCCGGCGACGCGACCACGATCCTGCCCGTCTACGCGGTCCAGACCGCCCTGTCGAGCCAGCGTTACGACCTCGGGTCGGCGGCCTCCATGGTGACCGTCGTGCTGATGTCGGGCGTGCTCGTCCTCTACTTCCGCCAGATGTTCCGCCAGGAGGACGAGTCCGCATGAGCACGACCCGGCCCCGCATGCGCCGCATCCCCCTCAACGCCGCCGCCGTCGCCACGGTCGCGCTCTGTCTGTTCCCGGTCTACTGGATGGTCGCGACCGCGTTCACCCCTGCCCGCGACATCCGGTCCGACAGTCCGCGGTTCGTCCCCCGGACCTGGACGCTCGACCACTTCCGCACCGCTGTCGGCGCCGACGGCTTCGGGCTGTTCTGGCGCAACAGCCTCCTCGTCACGCTGAGCGCCGTCCTGCTCTCCCTCGTCATCGCGCTCGGCTCCGCCTACGCGGTGGCGCGGATGAGGTGGAAGGGGCGCCGGCAGTTCATGCTCATGGTCTTCATCGCCCAGATGGCGCCCTGGGAGTCGCTGATCATCCCGGTCTACATCATCTCCCGGGACACCGGCATGCTGGACCGGCTGCCGACCCTGACCCTCGTCTACTTCATGATGACCCTGCCGTTCACGGTCATCGTCCTGCGCGGCTTCATCGGCACGATCCCGCCGGAGCTGGAGGAGTCCGCCCAGGTCGACGGCTGCACCCGGCTCGGCGCGTTCCGGCACATCGCGTTCCCGCTGCTGGCACCGGGGCTCATGGCCACCTCGCTCTTCGGCTACATCACCGCCTGGAACGAGTTCGCCTACGCCAACTTCCTCATCATCAAACAGCAGGACAACCGCACCCTGCCCGTGTGGCTGTCCTCCTTCCAGAACGTCTTCGGCACCGACTGGGGCGCCACCATGGCCGCCTCGACCCTCTTCGCGGCCCCGGCGCTCGTGGTGTTCCTGCTGCTCCAGCGCCATGTCACGTCCGGTTTCGCCGCCGGCGCGGTCAAGGGCTGACCCCTGCCACTCCCCCATGTGCTCCCCGTGCACCAGCTCCGGAGGCGATCCGTGCCCGCACAGCCACCCGCGCCCACCCTCGTCCCCCGCCCCACCGAGGCCGTGCTGCGGCCGGGACACTTCACGCTCGACGCCGGCACAGCCCTGCGGATCGGCGAAGGCGCCGAACCTGCCGCGGAACTGCTGCGCACCCTGCTCGCCCCCGCCACCGGGCTGCCCCTGCGACCCTCCCCGGAGGGGCAGTTCACCCTGGCACTCGATCCCGGCCCCGGTGAGCTGGGTGAAGAGGGATACCGACTCACCGTCGACCCGCACACCGTGCTGCTGCGTGCCGCGCGCCCCACCGGCCTGCTCCGCGGCATCCAGACGGTCCGCCAACTCCTGCCCCCGGCCGTCCTGTCGGCGGACCCGCAGCGTGTCACCCGGTGGCTGCTGCCGTGCGCCGACATCACCGACGTCCCCCGTCACCCCTGGCGCGGCGCGATGCTGGACGTGGCACGCCACTTCCAGCCCGTCTCCTATCTGCGCCGGTACGTCGACGTGCTCGCCCTGCACAAGATCAGCGTCTTCCATCTCCACCTCACGGACGACCAGGGCTGGCGCATGCCGGTGGCCGCCCGTCCCAAGCTCACCGAGATCGGCGGCCACCGCGCCGAGTCCCAGCTGGGCCCGGCCGGCAGCGGCACGTACGACGGAATCCCGCACGGTGGGGCGTACACGCGGGGCGAACTGACCGGCCTGGTCCGGTACGCCGCCGCCCGGGGCGTCACGGTCGTGCCGGAGATAGAGATGCCCGGGCATGTACGCGCCGCCCTCGCCGCCTATCCCTCCTTGGGCAACCGCCCCGAGCGCACCCTCGACGTGTGGACGCGCTGGGGTGTGTGCGACACCGTCCTCGGCGTCCACGACGAGGTCCTCGACTTCTGCCGCGGTGTCCTCGACGAGGTCATGGACGTCTTTCCGTCCCCGTACGTCCACCTCGGCGGCGAGGAGTGCCCGACCGGCGAGTGGACCCACAGCGCCGCCGCACGGGAACGGGCGTCGGCGGAGGGCCTGTCGGGTCCCGAGGCGCTGCACGGCTGGTTCCTCGGGAAGGTCGGCGAGCATGTCGTCAGGAACGGGCGCACCCCGGTCGGCTGGGCCGAGACCGGGGCCGAACTGCCCCCCGAGTTCACCGTGATGACCTGGCGCGACCCGGCCCACACCCTGACAGCGGCCCGCCGCGGCCACTCCGTCGTCAACGCCCATCACCGGGCCACCTATCTCGACTACGCCCAGTCCGACGACCCGAACGAACCCCAGGCCCAGCCGGGAGCCGTCGTCGATCTGCGTGCCGTCCACGCCCACGACCCGGTGCCCGAGAACGCGGACGCCGAGGCCGCCGGGCGGGTGCTGGGGACCCAGGCCCAGTTGTGGACGGAGTTCGTGTCGACGCCCGCGCACATCGAATACCTCACCTACCCGCGATTGTGCGCCCTCGCCGACCGCGGCTGGAGCGGCGCCACCGACTGGTCCGACTTCCGGTCCCGGCTCGACGGGCACATGGCCCGGCTGGACGCACTCGGCGTCCACCACCACCCCTGACCTCACCCCCTACCCCCACCCATCCCTCCCCCGACCCGTCCGTTTCCGGGAATCACCCCCACCTTTCTGGAGAGGAACCACCATGAGATTCGCGAAGAACCGGCTGCGCGCCACCGCACACACCGCCGTCGCGGTGGCCATGGGCGCCGCCGCGCTCACCGCACTCCCGGCCACCGCGAGCGCGGCCGGCGACGGACTGAGCGTCCAGTACCGTACGAGCGCCACCGGCGCCGGCGCCGACCAGGCCGAACCGTGGTTCAAGGTGAAGAACACCGGTACCGCGACCGTGCAGTTGAGCAGCGTCAAGGTGCGGTACTACTTCAAAGCCGATTCGGCGGGCGCCACCTATCGCTTCGCCTGTTCCTGGGCCGTCAAGGGCTGCGCCAACGTCACGGGCACCTTCGGCACGCTCGCCGACCCGACCGCCACGGCCGACCGGTATCTGGAGATCGGCTTCACCTCCGGGGCCGGGTCGCTCGCCCCCGGCGCCGACACCGGCGATCTGCAACTGCGCTTCCACCAGTCGACCTGGGCGTCGGTGAACCAGAGCGACGACTACTCCTTCGGCGCCTCCCAGACGTCGTACGGCGACTGGTCCAAGGTCACCGCGCAGCTGGGCGGCGCCACCGTGTGGGGCCGGGCGCCCGCGGGCAACGGGCCGACGGATCCGCCCACCGACCCGCCGACCGATCCTCCGGCCGACGCCGCCACGCTGTTCGACGACTTCAACTACACCGGGTACAGCGACCCGAGGATCTCGGCGAACGGCTGGAACGTGCGCTCCAACTCCGGTGGCCCCGGCGTGCCCGGCGCCACCTGGGCGCCGGAGAAAGTCACCTTCGCCGGCACGGGCGGGAACTCCGTCATGAACCTGGAGACCTCGACCGCCGGCACCGCGGCGAGCACCAAGCAGACCGAGATCCTCACCAAGGCGACGAAGTTCAAGAACGGCACCTACGCGGCGCGGGTCCGGTTCAACGACGCGCCCAAGTACGGTCCGGACGGCGACCGCCTCGTCCAGACGTTCTTCACCATCAACGACCTCAAGGCACCGCTGGCGGACGACTACTCCGAGTACGACTTCGAGTACCTGCCCAACGGCGGCTGGGGTGAGCCGTCCAACATCCTCTACACGACGTCGTGGGAGACCTACCAGGCCGAGCCGTGGGTGGCGGTCAACGAGCACACCGAGGCCAGGCAGAGCTTCAGCGGCTGGCACGACCTGGTGCTGACCATCGACAACAGCACCATCAAGTACTACATCGACGGGCGGCTCTTCGGTACGCACGGCTCCGCGTACCTGCCGGAGCGGCCCATGTCGATCAACTTCAACCAGTGGCTGATCGACCTGGCGGGACAGACCAGCACCACGGCTCGGGCGTACGACCAGCAGGTGGACTACGTCCTGCATGTGAAGGACCAGGTCCTCACGCCGGCGCAGGTCACCACGAGGTTGAACGCCTACCGCAGCGCGGGCACCACCTTCCAGGACACCGTGCCCGGCAGTTGACCACCCGCCCGGGCCCGGGTCCGAGCGGCGTGGATCCAAGTGACTCGGGCCCGGGTCACGGCTCGTCAGCCGTCGGAGGCGAGACGGTCCAGCCACTCCCTCAGCAGGTGCTGCTCAGCGCCGCTGAGGGTCGACTGCTCGGGCAGCGTGGCGCGCAGGGCCCGGGCGGCGCCGGCCGGGCCCACGTCCTGCACGGCCGGCTCCTCGTTGGTGACGGCGGTGACCATGGACTCCCGAAGAATGGTCAGCAGGGCCGGGTCGCGCCGGTCCACGGGCAGGGACAGCCAGGTGAGCACGGCGCCGCGTGCCGTGGCGTGGATGAGCGTGGCCGCCAGTTCCTCGCCGACACGGAGGAGGCCACCGGCGGCAAGGCGGCGGATCCGGCCCATCAGGACCTCCATACCGGCCCTGAACGCCGCCGAGGTCGGCCTCGTGGGCTCGCTGTACATCAGCGTGTACAGCGCGGGGTTGGCCAGACCGAACTCGACCGCCAGGTCCCACCCGGCCCGCAGGTCCTCGATGAGGTCCCGCGGGTCGGGGTCGACGTGTTTGGCCGCGAGAAAGGTCGCGAAGCCGTGTTCGGCGACCGCTTCCAGCAGCCCGTCCTTGTCGCCGAACAGCCGGTAGATGGCCGGCGGCTGCAAGCCCGCGGCGACCGCCACCGCACGAGTGGTGACGGCGTCGCGGCCCTCGCGCGCGAGCAGGTCGGCGGCGGCCTCGATGACGCGCTGCCTGGTCTCGACGGCTGCCCCGTCCCTGGCGCGTGATTGTGGTGGCATATATCAACGATACCGCACCGACGTTTCCAGCGTTAATATCGGTGATACGCTCATGATGTTTCCACTGGAACGCCATCGCCGTATCGCTGTCACCACGCCATCACTCCACCACGCCATCGGAGCCCCACATGATCATCGTCACCGGAGCCACCGGACTGCTCGGACGCCAGATCGTCGAACGACTGCTCACCCTCGTACCCGCGGACAGGATCGGCGTCAGCGTCCGTGATCCGCAGAAGGCGGCGGCCAAGACGTTCGCCGAGCAGGGGGTACGGGTCCGACAGGGCAGCTTCACCGACGCCGCGAGCCTCGCCCACGCCTTCGAGGGCGCCTCCCAGGTACTCATCGTCTCGGTCGACAAGATGGGCGAAGAGGCCGTACGGCAGCATCGCGCCGCGATCGACGGCGCCGTGGCCGCCGGTGCCCGCCGCATCCTTTACACCAGCCATATGGGAGCCGATGCCTCGTCGCGCTTCCAGCCCTGCCGCGACCATGCCGCCACCGAGGAAGCGCTGCGCGACTGCGGCGTGCCGTTCACCTCGTTGCGCAACGGCTTCTACGCCTCCAACGCGATGCAGTTCCTGGGTCAGGGCCTGCAGACCGGCCAGGTCGCTCTCCCCGCGGACGGACCCGTGAGCTGGACCGCGCACGCCGACCTCGCCGACGCGGCCGCCGCCGTGCTGGCCGACGAGGGCCGCTTCGACGGACCCACTCCTCCGCTCACCGCCGGCCAGGCATTGACCTTCGACGACATCGCGCGCATCGCCACCGACGTCACCGGCCGTTCCCTCACCAGGAGCACCGCCCCGGACGACCAGTTCCTGCAGCAGCTCATCGGCCACGGTGTGCCCGCCGAGACGGCCGACCAGTTGCTGGGCGTCTTCACCGCGGCCCGCGCCGGAGAATTCGCCACCGTGGACCCGACACTGGCCAAGTTGCTCGGCCGGGAACCCATCGCTCTGAGCACGGTCCTGCGCGAACACATGTGACACCCGGAGGTACATCGGCCGGGTCAGAAGCCGACGTCCGCCGGCCGGTAGGTCGGCGGGCGACGGACCCGGCCGGCCTGCTCATAGGCGTGGGCGAGGCGGAGCAGGACCGGTTCGCTCCATGCCGTGCCCATGAACGTCAGCCCGACGGGCAGGCCGAACGCGAAACCGGCCGGGACGCTGACCGCGGGGTAGCCCGCGAGGGCGGCGGGCGTCGAAGCGCCTCCGCCGTAGCTGTCCCCACGGATCAGGTCGATCTTCGCGGGCGGCCCGGTGGTGGGCATCACCAATGCGTCCAGCCGGTACCGGCGCAGCACCGCGTCGATGCCCTCGGCGCGCGAGAGGCGGTGGTTGGTGGCCAGCGCCTCGCGGTACTCGCGTTCACCGAAGTCGAGTCCTTGCACCGCCTCCAGTCCGTCCTGCCGTACGTAGCGCAGCTCGCGGTCGGCGTGTTCGCGGTTGAACGCGATCAACTCCGCCAGGCTGCGCGGGTGGTCACCGGGGGCGGTGGCCAGGTAGCCGTTGAGGGCGCGCTTGATCTCGTAGGCCTGGACGACCATCGAGCTGGGCAGGTCCTCCAGTTGCTCGGCGGTCGGGATGTCAGCCGGGTCGATCACGGTCGCCCCGGCCTCGCGCAGGGTGGCGATCGCGCGTTCCGCGATGTCGTCGGCATGGTGGCTGTAGCCGAAGTACACCGTTCGCGGTACGCCGATGCGCGCTCCCTTCAGCCCGTCGGCGTCGAGGAATCGGGTGTAGTCACGGTGGAAGTGGCCGCGGCTCGCGCTGGTCGCCGGATCACGGTCGTCGACCCCGACGAGGGTGCCGAGGAGGATCGCGGCGTCGCGGACCGTGCGGGCGATCGGGCCGACGCTGTCCTGGCTCGGCACGCCGGGGATGACACCGCCGCGTCCGACCAGTCCGACGGTCGGTTTCACTCCGACGACGCAGTTGGCCGAGGACGGGTCGATGATCGAGCCGTTGGTCTCGGTGCCGATCGCGGCGACGCACAGGCCGGCCGCGGCGGCGACCGCGCTGCCGGAGCTCGACTCGTTCGGCGACCGGTCCAGTTTGTAGGGGTTCCGGGTCTGCCCTCCCCGGGCGCTCCAGCCCGCGTGATGGGTCAGCGACATGCCGCCCGCCCACTCGCTCAGGTTCGTCTTGCCGAGAATGACTGCGCCGGCCGCGCGCAGCCTGGCCGCGACGGCGGCGTCGGCAGTCGGACGCAGGCCCCGCAGGGCGAGTGATCCGGCCGTGGTGTGCATCCGGTCCGCGGTCTCCACCAGGTCCTTGAGCAGGACGGGCATGCCGTGCAGCGGTTTCCGGGGATCACCCTCGGCGTCCAGGCGCCGGGCTTCCCGCAGCGCGTCGGGGTTCACCTCGATCACGGAGTGCAGGAGGGGGTCGACCCGTTCGATGCGTTCCAGGTAGTGGCGGGTGAGCCGTTGGGCGTCGAGCCGTCCGTCAGCCATCCGTTGGCGCAGTTCGCTGATGCCCAGCTCATCCAGTGCCGTGGTCGATGCGTGGCGCGTACTGCTCGCGGTGCGGGCCTGGGCGGGGGTGCCGCCGAGCAGGGGTGTGGCGGCCGCGGCGGTGCCGAGTGCGAGCACGGTGCGGCGTGGGGTGTCGGTCCGGTCCGTTCGGTGCGACTCCTGGGACGTCATGCACCAGCACGCTAGAGGTGTGACCGGCGTTTCTCGCTCCGACTGTCCCCCGCCTCGGGGGTGCGAGCAGCCCCATGCGGCGACGGGGGACAGCCGGAGCAGCCTGCTGCCTGCTGCCTGCTGCCTGCTGCCTGGCGGACCACGTTCACCACGAGGTGTGAGACGCCTCGGGAGTTGTTCTGCAACTCAGCTTTCTCGCAATGGAGTTGGCAGACATTCCGCGTGTCGTCCGGCCGTCTCGCCGAACCGCGCCCTACTGGGCCTCGTCCGAACGGCCGAGGTCCCGTTCCCCCGTCCTCCCACCGCGGTCCACCCTTGGTCGGCTCCTGTCACCACCCACCTCAACGAAAGGTTGAGCCGATCACGCCCCAGGACTCGACCGCCCGTGTACGGGGGAAATCGACCGGCTGACCGATGACATGCGCCAGAAGGGCTGAAAGACTGAACCCCAGCAATTTCGGCCGCGTTTTCTGAAACAGCGCGGCTTTCACGCCGGTCTCTCCATGAAGCAGCACATCGCGCAGCACACAACGGGGGAACAGCTTGCGGATCAACATTCTGGGACCTGTGTCCATCAGCGTGAACGGCAAGCATCACAGCATACGTGCCAACAAGGTACGGGCATTTCTCGCCCTTCTCGCGCTGGAAGCCGGCCGGGCCGTATCGAACGAGGACCTGGCAGAGGAACTGTGGTCCGGGCATCTCGTGGGCAACACCCGGAACGCCTTACAGGCGCATGCGACACGGCTGCGCAAGGTGATCGTCGGCTCCGCCCAGCAGCATCAGGGCGCCTCCGTCCTGCGGGCCGTGCACAACGGCTACCTTCTCGAAGTGCCGCCCGAGTGCGTCGACAGCAACAGGTTTCTCGACCTGGCCGCGCGCGGGGCCGCCGAGTTACCGGTCCGTCCGGAGCGCTCACTTCAGCTCCTGCAGCAGGCTCTCGGGCTCTGGCAGGGACCCGCGCTGCTCGACGCCGGCGACGGACTGCGGGCCCGCGGCGCGGCCGGTCTCTTCGACGAGCGCAGGCTCACGGCCTGGGAGAACCTGGTCAGCGCCTATCTGGCCGTGGGGGACGACGCGGGCGCGATCGCGGAGCTTCGTCAGCTCGTCGCCCGGTACCCGCTGCGCGAGCGGTTCTGCGAACTGCTCATGCTGGCGCTGTACCGGACCGGTCGGCAGGGTGAGGCCCTGGATCTGTTCCAGTGGGCCAGAAAGCGACTGGACGAGGAGCTGGGGGTCCGGCCGGGCGCCCTGCTCCAGCGCCGTCACACGGAGATCCTCGCCCAGGACCCGTCGCTGACGCTCCCCTCCGCGGTCATCCCGGGCCGGCGGGAGCCCGCGGCCGCCAGAAACTGACGTGTGCGGGACCGCGTCTTCCTCGCGGCTTGTGTTTCCCCTCCGGGATCAGCTGTTCTCCGACTTTCCGCTCTCACGGAAATCTTGAACCGTCGGCCGGGCCAACCAGCGGGAGTGTTCAGACATCATGCGGTTCGATTCGGCGGAACCCGTGGCGATCGTGGGGATCGCCGCCCTGTACCCGAATGCGCAGGGCACCGAAGAGTACTGGCAACTGGTGAACGAGGAATTTCCCGTCACGGCCACCTCCCGTGCGACGCCGGGCCTCGACGACATAGAGGTGAACGTCGCACGGTTCGGAATTCCCCCGGCCCAGGCGCGTTCCATGGCCCGCATGCAGATTCTCATGCTGGAGGCCGCCCGGCAGTGCCTGGCGGACGCGGGGCATCCCGAGCGCGCTCTGCCCGTTGAGCGAACGGATGTCATCACCGGCACGTGCTTCGGCCTGGACCGCCAGCACGCCAACGCGCTGCGCGTCGAGGCGAGTCGTTACGTCCGCGAGGTCGAACACGCGGCTCTCTCCGCGGGCGCCGGCTCCGACAGCGCGAGGCGGGCCGCGGACGAACTGCGGGTGCTCCTGGCCGGGCGCCTGCACGGTTCCCCGCACGACCGGGTCGGGGAGATGGCGAGCACGATCCCGGCGCGCATCGCGACAGCCTTCAAGTTCCACGGCAGGACGCTGGCCATGGAGTCCGCGGACGCGACCTCGTACGTGGGTGTCGCCCAAGCCGTGCTCAACCTCCGCGGCGGGCTGTCGGACGCGGTGCTCGTCCTCGCCGGGCAGCGCCGGGAGAGCCCGCTGTTCGTCAGAGCCCTCGACGCCAAGGGGCTCACCTCCGCCGCAAGCCGCCCCTTCGCGTCGCAAGGCTCCGAAATCGGCCGCGGTTCCGGTTCCGGTTCCGGCTTCGTGCTCGGCGAAGGCGTCGGGGCGCTCCTGCTCAAGCGCCTGTCCACCGCCGAACGCGACGGCGACCGGATCTACGCCACGATCCTCGACTGCTCGCTGCGTCACGACCCCCGCCCCGGCCCGTTCACCGCTTCGCCGTCCGTCGGGCTCCGCCACGCGACGGCCGTCGGCTCACTGCGTGCGGCGGCGGTGCGCCCGGAGACGATCCAGTACGTCGAGTGCGTCGGATCCGGTGTCGACCACGAGGTCCGCGTGGAGCTGGCGGCGCTCGCCGCGCTCCACGAGGGCGCCACCGCCGGATCCGTGGCCGTCGGAAGCGTGAAGGACCGGCTCGGACACACCTTCGCCAATGCGGGGATCGCCGCACTCAGCAAGGTCGCGCTCGCGTTGCACCACCGCAGGGTCCCGCCCCAGCTGGCACCGGACGACGCGGCGGAGTTCGCGCGCGCCGGCACACCACTGCGGCACGCCGGCGCGGGCCGGCCGTGGCCGGCGGGAGAGGGGGGCCACCCGCGTCGGGCGACCGTGCACGGCACTTCCCTCACCGGCACGCTCTGCCACCTCGTACTCGAAGAACACGAGGAACACGAAGGCCCCGTACGCGGCGAAGGACCCGACGGACTCATAACCGAAGGACATGACCGGACGGGCTCGCACGGCCGGACGCCGGCCGTCGAGGCCGCGCGCCTGACCCGGACCCGCCTGGGGGCCCGCCTGACCCGGCTGCCCGGAGACGGCCCCGCAGCCCGGTACGCGGTCGGCGACACGGCGTCGGACACCGAGCCGATCGCGGTGGTGGGGCTGGCTGGATGGTTCGCGGACTCGCCCGACGCGGAGAGCTTCTGGCGGGCCATCCGCTCGGGCGTCAGCAGGATCGGCCCGGTGCCGGAGACCGTCCTGGACCGGGACCTGTACTACGCCCCGGGCGCGCTGAGCCTGACCCACAGTTACACCGACCAGGGCGGTCACACGGCGCTGCCGACCGCTCCCCCACCCGGCCTGCGGATCTCGCCTTCGCGCCACGCCTCCATGGACGGCGCGCAGCGCCTGGCCCTCGGTGTCGCCGCACAACTCCTCGCCGGACGCGGCACGACCGCTCCGGGCGGCCGGGGACTGATCGCCGTCGGCAGCAATCTCGGCCTGTCCCGTGAGCGCCGCTTGAACGCCGAGTCGTCGCTGCAGGACCTGGAGGACACGGTCGCCGGTCTCGACGCCCTCGGCGGTCTGTCCCCGCTGCAGAGGAAGTCGCTCCTCACGTCCCTGCGCGAGCACCTGGGCCCGCCGGACGAGGGCGTACTGCCGGATCTGCTCGACGGCTGCCTGGCCGGCGGGATCGCCGCCCTCCTCGCCAACGAGTACGGGCTCGACGCGGTCCCCCTCGCCGTGGAGGCGGCGTGCGCCTCCTCCCTCGCAGCGATCGACGTGGCGGTCGGCGCGCTGCGCGCGGGGGCCGCCGACTTCGCGATCGCGGGCGGCGTGGAACTGGCCTGCAACGCCCGGGACATGGTCCTGTGCTCCGCGCTCGGTCTGCTGTCGCACAGCAGGAACGCGCCGTTCGACGCGGGCGCCGACGGCTTCACGCCGGGCGACGGCTGCGGTCTGTTCCTGCTCAGGCGCTACGGTGACGCGCTGCGCGACGGCGACGAGATCCTCGGTCTCGTCCGGGGCGTCGGAGCGTCCAACGACGCCAAATCCCTGATCGCGCCCGATGTCGCGGGACAGACACGTGCGATGGAACGGGCCTTCGCCCAGGTCGACTTCGACCCCTCGGCGGTCGACTACCTGGAGGCGCACGGCACCGGCACCAAGGTGGGGGACCGGGTGGAGATCGCCGCGGTCGCGAAGGTCTACGGCGGGGCCCGGCGCACCCGTCCGCTGGAGATCGGGTCGGCCAAGTCGTTCTACGGCCACACCTTCGCCGCCGCCGGGAGCGCCGGACTTCTGCGCACGCTGCTGGCGATGCGGGCGCGGACACTGCCGCCCAACACGAACCTGCACACCCTCAATCCGGCGCTCGACCTGGCCGCGGTTCCCGCCGTGGTCTCGACCGAGCCATCGGCGTGGGTCAAGGACCCCGGGCGGCCGAGGCGCGCCGCGGTGAGCTCGTTCGGCACGGGCGGCATCAACTATCACGTACTCGTCGAGGAGCACGAAGAACGCATGGGCGGAGCACGATGAACTTCGAGTTCGACGCGGACGTCGAGGAGATGCGCACCATGATGGTGGCGTTCGCCAGGCGCGAGCTGGACGGCCGGCGCGAGGAGACCGGTGCGGCCTTCGACGCCGACGGGTTCCGCAGGCGCTGGCTCCTCGCGGGCAAGCAGGGTGTGGTCGGTGGCGTCGTCCCTGTCGAGTATGGGGGCAGCGGCCTGGACGCGGTCGCCGCGTCAGCGGTCATGGAGGCCCTGGGGTACGGCTCCTCCGACACGGGCTTCGCCTTCTCCGTCGCGGCGCACCTGTTCGCCGCCCTGATGCCGATCGTGGAGTTCGGTACGAAGGAGCAGAAGCGGCGTCTGCTGCCGGCGCTCTGCTCGGGAGAGCGCATCGCGGCGCATGCCATCACCGAGCCCGAGGCGGGTTCGGACGCGCTGAACCTGCGTACGCGCGCCGAGTTCCGGGGCGACCACTACGTGCTGCACGGCAGCAAGTGCTTCACCACGAACGCGCCGGTCGCCGATGTCTTCGTCGTGCAGGCGGCGACGGAGCCGGGACGTGGCTTCTTCGGTCTGACGGCGTTCGTCGTCGAGGCGGGCACGCCCGGACTCAGCGTGGGGCCGCCCTATACCAAGGTCGGTCTGCGGGGCTCACCGACGGCCGACGTCCACTTCGACGAGTGTGTGGTGCCGTCGGCCGATGTGCTCGGGGCCCGGGGCGCGGGGGCGAGTGTGTTCTCCTCCTCCATGAAGTGGGAGCGCACCTGCCTCTTCGCCGCCTATCTCGGTGCCATGCAGCGTGTCCTGGAGTCGACGGTCGAGTACGCGGCAGAGCGTGAGCAGTTCGGTGCTCCCATCGGTAGTTTCCAGGCGGTGGGCCATCGTCTCGTCGACATGACCCTGCGGCTGGAGTCCGCCAGGCTCCTGCTCTACAGGGCCGCGTGGGGGCTGGCGCGGGGCTCCGAGGACGAGGTGGCTCCCGCGCTGGCGAAGCTGGCCGTCAGCGAGGCCGCCGTGCAGTTGGGCCTCGACGCGATTCAGGTGCGCGGTGCTCTCGGCATCCTCGAAGGGGAGGCCGAGACGCTGTTGCGTGACGCGCTCCCCGCGCGGATCTTCTCCGGCACCAACGAGATCCAGAAGAACAACATCGCCCGGGCGCTGGGTCTGAGCGGCAGCCGCCGCCGGGCCGGACGGCGCTGATCCACCGATTGCTCCGGCAACCACTCGTCGGGCCGGTCACCTTGTCCGGCCCGGAACGGAGTACACCATGGCCATCATCGTTCACCGTATCCGTCTGCTCGACGGTGTGGCACCGGACCGCTTCGAGACATGGGTACGGGACGTCGACTACGCCACCTGCCCCGAACTGCCCAGTGTCCTCTCGTTCGGCGTCCAGCGCGTGGACGCCGAACGAGACGCGCCCCTCGCCTACGTCGAAATCATCGAGGTATCAAGCCTCGCGGACTTCGAGCACGACATGCAGAGCCCGCCATTTCGAAAGCTGGTCTCCGACTTCGACCAGATGGCCGAGGTCGTGTCCGAGACGGTGGGCGAGCGTATCGGAGACGGCTATCGCGTGTGAATAGCGGATGAGCCTTCGGCGGCGAAAGGCGTATTGATTTGCAGTCGTCAGCTCCGGCCCGAGTCCTTTGAATTCTGTTCAATGGCCGCCATGAGTCCGGTCTCGTAGGCGACGGCCACGGCCTGGGCGCGACTTCCGACACCCAGTTTCCTCAGCAAATGGTGAACGTGGGAGCGAACGGTCGCTGTGGAAACCGATAGTTTCTCCGCTATCTCCGCATTGGACTTTCCCTGGGTGAGCAGGGCGATGACCTCGGTCTCCCGTGGGGTCAGCGAGGGCACGACGCTCGCGGCGAGCGCGGAGGCAGGGCGCTGCGGCAGGCTGTCGAGGCTCCTGCGGGCCGCCTCGGGGATGACCATCGCACTGCCCGCGCTGACCGTCCGCAGGACATGGATCAGCTCGTCGGCGGAGGTGTCGGGGGCGAGGACGGCGCGGACCCCGAGACGCAGGATCTCGATCGAACGGCTGGCGTTCTCGGCCTTCGTGATGTGGACGACCTTGGTCAGTGCCGCCAGAGCGGTCAACTCCCGCTTGTCCTCGATGGTCAGAGCGGGGGCGACCACCACGGTGACGTCCGGTGTCGAGTCGGCGGCGGCGGCTTCCGAATCCGTCCCGGTCGCGTAACCGATGACAGCGATGTCGGGCTGCTGATCGAGCAGCGCCCGCATACCGGCACCCACGATCGATCCCTCACAGCAGAGCAGCACCCGGATGCGGCGTCCGGCACCACCGCCCGGGGCGGTGCGATGCGCCGGAGAAAGCGACCAGTCGTCCCGCACGGCTCGGTGTTCCGACCTCCGCCGGTGGACGCTCATCGTTCGGTGATCAGGTAGGTCGTCCACGCGAAACGATGAGTGGCATTGAGGCCCGTTCGCCGAGAGCAGTGCAAGGTTCGTTCCTCCCCCGAGATTGACGCGACCCTGCGTGTTCCAGGAGACCCTCGCTGCTTATCGGTCTCGCAACATCGAGGCCGCATGGCATATGCAGGGTAACACAGGAGTCACAGACTCACGGCTCTCCCAGGACCTCATGGAGTTTTACCACCGAGTAACCTCGCTCCTTATGTGTCCGGTATTTGGTGGCTGGTTATGACAACGCCCGGAAGAATTTCACGGGACCTTTGGACGACGTGTCAGATCGTGTATACGGCACGGTCTCCTATCCGGCGCGGGGACCGCGGGAAACCTGTGAGAGGGCGCCCCAATCTGCTCACGAAGATGGTGCGCCCCGGCAGTCCCAGCCGGTCCTGCAGCTCCTTTCGTACGTCGTCGTGCTGCAGGACGACGCTGACGGGATGCAGTACGAGCCCCGCCTCCGTGGCCCGCAGCCAGTATTCCGCCAGCCTGGCTCCACCGCGGACGGTGGCCTCGACACCGGGAAGCGCGTCGGCCAGACCCATGGCGACGATGACCGGCGTCGGCCGTACGACGCGGGCGAGTTGGCGGGCGAGCACCCGGTGGTAGCCCACGTGGCGGAGCACATTCATCGTGGTGGGAGCCAGCGCGAGGCGCAGGGCGTGGCGCCGTGTCGCCGACAACGGCCCGAACAGCTGGCTGAGGGCGAATCCGTCGCCGCGCGCTTCTGCCTCGGCCTCGTCCCGGCGCACGAACGAGTACGTCTCGTGCCAGGCCTGTCGATGGCTGAAGTCACGTCCCCCGTGGCGGGCCACGAGGCCGGCGAAGGCCGCGCGCTCGCTGTCGGCCACGAGATGCCGGACGGTGACGCCCGCGCCCTCCGCGACGCCGGTCGACGGGGCGGACAGACCGTCCAGGACGGCTGGTTCGACCGCATCGGGGCGGTAGGGCGCACGGTTGGTCCGTCGGGCCATGGCGGTGCGGCGGAGTTCGGCGAGAGAACCGTCCGGCCGGTCCGTGCGGCGCAGCCGGACCGCGCACAGGGGTGACCATGACACCGGCCAGGTGTCACCGAGTGAGCTACCCACGTCGTGGGCTCCGCCCGCCCGTCCGCCGGCGGGCGGTTCGACGAATCGGATCCGGTCCGTCGACCAGCCTTGGAGGGCCAGGGAGCGCAACAGGATCTGCAGGTACGCGCCACAGCTGACCAGCATCTCGACGGCGTGCGCGGGCAGGGAGGTGAGTGCACGCTCCCGGTCGAGGGCCAGGATCACGTACTCGTCCGTGCCACCTCCCCGGGTTCCGCTTTCACCGGAGGTGCCGCCGGGGGCTTCGGGGCCGCCGGTGGGAGCCTCGTCGACGAGCCGTTCCACTGCCCGGCGCGCGCCGCGGCCGGTGGGCCGGGCGACGCCCCAGGGCTGGCAGTTGTGCGACGACGGGCTGAGCGCGGCGATGTCGGCCGCTGCGCGCAGAGCATGTTCGAAGGGCGCTCGGCGTTCCGCGGAGGGCGGGCGGGGTGTCGAGGTGGGTGAGCTGGTCACGGTGTCCGTTCTCCTCACTGCCACACGAGTGCCAGGGCGTATCCGTCGACTTCCCGGGCCCAGCTGTCGAAACGGGAACCGTCGGCCGCGGGTGCGTGACGGCGCAGTTCCGGCCCGGCCCGCCAGGCGAACCGGCCGTCGGGCCACCACCGGGTGAGCCGCACCTCGCGGCTGTCCACCCGCAGGCCGAAGCCGAAGTGCTTGAGCACCGCCTCCTTGCAGGCCCACCGCAGGGGCAGTGGCATGGCGCCCACTCCCCCCAGTCGTGGGTCCGCGGCGATCTCCGGGGGCCGCGTGAGCAGTTCCGCGAGCGGCGGTGGCACCTGGCGGCTGCGCTCGACGTCGATACCGACGGCACGCGGCCCGCAGACGGCGACCGCGAAGTCCACCGAGTGGGACAGACCGACCTCCACGCGGGCGTCGACGACGGGTTTCCCCGCGCGGAGTCCGTCCGGGACGGCACCGACCGTGATGTCACGGGGGCGCACCGAGGTACCGGCGTGCCGTCGCTGATAGGCGCACACGCTGTGCTTGATGGCCAGGCGTCCCGCCAGCCACTCCAGGCGCCTCTTGACCAGGCGCAGTTGAGCCGCCTGCTGGATCTCGTCGTCACTCAGATGCCGGGCGCCGATCGTCGCGCGGTCCGTTTCGTCGCGTCCGCGCAGCCACGCGATCGACACCACGGCGACCGTCAGGGGGCCGCGGGTGTGACTGACGTACAGGGGGCGCGCGGGGTCGAGCGCCATGGTGTCGTCGAGGCTGCGGGCCGCGACACGGTCCGGCGAGGTGATCGTCATCGCCGGGCCTTCAGCGCTCCACGGGCGGGGGCAGCAGGAAGGGGTAGGTGCGGCGTCTGATCCTGTGGTGCCAGAAGCGGTCGGCCCGACGCAGCCGCTGGATGAGTTCCCACATCCGGGCGTCGTCGCGGTAGTACGCGGCCACCTCCTCCTCGGTGATCGGCCGGGACAGGCGGGCGTTGGCCTGTTCGAGGAACGCCGGGACCAGGTCGTGGAGCCGTTCCTTGTACAGGTTGCCGAGGAAGTCCAGCAGGACGCCACGGCTCTCGTAGAACTTGTCGAAGATCGACTTGGTCATCGAGACGCGGACGGCGTCGCGCAGGACCCAGGGCAGCGAGCTGAAGAAGAGCCGGACGTCCAGCCGTTCGCGGTGGCGGGCGTCCCGCATGAGGGGTGTCGTGACATCGATGTACACCAGCTCACCGCCGACATCCATCCAGTTGTTGGCCTGTGCGTCCAGGCCGAGGGTGGGCTCCACGGCACGCTCGACCCGGTCGAGGAACCGGGAGAAGAAGTCCTTCACCCAGATGTCGTCCTCGGTGTGCAGGAGCCTGGAGCACAGCCGGTGCGAGGGCAGTTCGCGCTGCACGCAGTAGGCCGTGATCCGCCCCGACGGCAGCCGCGTGTGCCACAGCTCGGTGTCGGCGACATCGAGGCCGTTGTCCCCGAGCCTCCTCAGATACTCGCGGAGGCCCTCCTCGTACCGTTCGAGGCGTCCGCGGTCGGGGAACACCGGCAGCCGCTTGCAGGCGAACGCCCCGTCACCGCTCTCCAGCCGCAGCACCAGGCTGACTTCGCCGTACCCGAGTACGTCGAGGGCACTGTCGTCCATGGTCCTGAGCGCGGCTTGAACCCGGTCTTCGAGCTGTGCGAGTTCGACGTGCGGAACGGTGAAGGACATGGCATGACCCTTAGCTCTGGTTGTCCGTCCTGGCCCGCGGGGTTGCCGCGGCGGACGGGGACGGTGTGCGCCGGTGCCGCACGAGGAGGTGGACGGCCGCGGCGAAGAACGCGGCGTCGAGCACGAGGATCTGCGGCACGCTGCTGACGAGGATGAGGACCAGGCAGACCAGCATGAGCAGTTGGCCGTAGAGCGCGGCGACGACCAGGTACCGGTCGAGGATCAGGACGACCCCGCTGACGACCATCGCCGCCGCGACGAACACGGTGACGGCTGTCGGGTGTTCGGCGAGCCAGTCGGTGAAGGGACCGAGGACGGCGACGCCGTCGTTGCCGTCCGCGGCGCCGTCGAGGCGCTCCTCGACCGACTCGATCTCCGGGAAGAACTTGCCGATGCCGGCGATGACGTAGAGGACGCCCACTATGCGCTGGAGGATCAGGTCTCGTTTGGTCACCCGATGGAGTCTTCCGGTGTCGTGGCCTGGTGGCCGGGGCTTTTTCGGACGAGATCCATGGATGACGAGATCCATGGATGAGGTCCACAGATGCTGCGATCCGGCGTTCGCGTGTACGCCGGTTCAGGCGGCCGTGATCACCAGGACCGCGTTCTGACCTCCGAAGCCGAACGAGTTGCTCACCGCGACCTCCACCCTCCGTTCCCGGGGCGATCCGGCGACGATGTCCAACTCGACCTCGGGGTCCTGCCGTTCGAGGTTGGCGGTCGGGGGGATGATGCCGTTCTCGACGGTCAGCACGGTCAGCGCGGCCTCGATCGCACCGGCGGCCCCCAGGGTGTGGCCCGTCACCCCCTTGGTGGAGGTGACCGCGGGGCCGTCGCCGAGGAGCCTCCGCAGCACCTTGGCCTCCGCCGCGTCGTTGAGCGGTGTGGACGTGCCGTGGGCGTTGACGTGGTCGACCTCCCCGGGCGTGACGCCCGCTCCCGAAAGGGCCGTGCGCAACGCTCGCAGAACCCCGGCGCCCTCGGGGTCCGGGGCGGTCATGTGGTACGCGTCGGCGGAGGCCCCGTACCCGGCGATCCTCGCCCGGACCGTCGCCCGGCGCGCCCGCGCGTCCGCCTCGCGTTCGAGGACGAGCATGCCGCTGCCCTCGCCGATGACGAACCCGTCACGGTCCGCGTCGAAGGGGCGGGAGGCGGCGGCCGGTGCGTCGAGCCTCCGGGACAGCGCGCCCATCTGCGCGAAACCCGTCACCATCAGGGGGCTGACCCCGGCCTCGGCGCCGCCCGTGACGACCACGTCGCAGCTTCCGTCGCGCAGCAGTTGCAGGGCCGTGCCGATCGCCGTGGCACCGGAGGCACAGGCCGTCGCCGTGACCAGGTTCGGCCCCTTGGCGTGCAGGTCCATCGCCAGGTGCCCGGCGGCCATGTTGGGCACGAGCATCGGGATCAGCAGGGCGGAGACCGCTTCCGGGCCCTTCTCCAGCATCCGCCGGTGCTGGGTCTCCCAGGTCGCCACTCCCCCGAGGCCGCATCCGACGACGACCCCGACGCGGACGCCGTCCCAGGTACCGGGGTCCAGCCCGGCGTCGGCGACCGCCTCGCGTGCCGCGGTGATGCAGAGCTGGCTGAAGCGGTCGTGCGCGAGGGAGCTGCGCCGGCCCACGTGCTCGCGGGCCGAGAAGCCGGGCACGGTGCAGGAGATGTCCACGGGGAGCCCGGCCAGCACCGGGTTCCTGGCCGCCGGGGACCGGCCCGCGCACACGCCCTTCCAGGTGTCGTCCGCGCCGATGCCGGCCGCGGTGACCAGACCGACACCCGTCACCGCGATGGGCGGCGAAGATGGCCTGGAGGTGGTCATGCCGATGCCCCGGCGGACGCGAGGCGTTCGATCAGGTCGGCGACCTGCGTGATCGTGTCCCCGGGAGACGCGGCGTCGTCACTGACGTGCACACCGAAGTCGGACTGGATGACGAGGAGCAGCTCGACCAGGAACAAGGAGTCCATGTCGAGGTCCTCGAACGTGGTGTCAGGACCGATCTCCGCACGGTCCACCTCGAAACGGTCGACCAGCAGATCGACCAGCCTGCCGTACATCACGCTCATACGTCCATCACGCCCATGCGATGCGCCCTGCCTTTCCGGCGCTCACAAGGCACCGCTGCGTCACTTCGCCGCTGCACTTCAGCGTGCTCGACCGGACAGGTCCTGGTCGTCATCGAGTGTGGGCGCCGGGGCTGACCGCCCGCTGACCGATGACTGACCGCGCGCTGACGGGGCGGCACCCGTCGGCGGCGAGGTGCTGTGTGCTGTGTGCTGTGTCAGTCATCGGTCAGTGCCTCGTCAGCCATCGGTCAGCGCCTCGGACCAGACTCGGCCCGGACATCACCCATGACCGCCCGAAACACCTGACCGTCCGTACGACATGGCTGTCCGGAACACATGGCCGTCCGGAAGACGAGGAGCACGCACGTGGTTGCACGTCTTCGCGACCGACCGGCACCGCGACACGTCACCGGTGACCGCCCCGGCCGGCCGGGCCAGGACGGTGTCCGATGAGCCGGGCCGCCGTGCTGACGGGAGTCGGCAGCTGCCTGCCGCCCAGGGCCGTCCCGAACGGCGAACTGGCCGCAGGGCTGGACAGTTCCGAGGAATGGATCCGCTCACGCACAGGTATCGAGCAGCGGTACTTCGCGGAGCAGGGCACGGCGACCTCCGACCTGGCCGTCGGGGCGGGCGAGAGAGCCCTGAAGAGCGCGGGTGTCTCCACCGTGGACGCGGTGCTCGTCGCGACGACCACCCCGGACCGCCCCTGTCCGGCGACCGCCCCCGTGGTGGCCGCCCGGCTCGGGATGAGGGGAACGGCCGCCTACGACGTGTCCGCCGTCTGCACCGGCTTCGTGTACGGGCTGGCGACCGCGGCGGGGCTCATCTCCGCGGGCGTCGCCGACCGCGTGCTGGTGATCGGCGCGGAGACGTTCTCCACGCTGCTCGATCCCGGGGACCGGTCCACGGCTGTGATCTTCGGGGACGGCGCCGGAGCCGTCGTACTGCGCTCGGGCGATCCGGCGGAGCCCGGCGCGCTCGGCCCGTTCGACCTGGGCAGCGACGGCGACGGCGAGGACCTGATCACGGTGCCCGCGGGCGGATCACGCCAGCGCCTGTCCGGGCGGGCACCGGCGGCCGGCGAACGGTACTTCGCCATGTCGGGCAAGGAGGTCTTCCGGCACGCGGTACTGCGGATGACCGGATCGGCCCGCACGGTCCTCGCCCGGGCGGGCTGGCGGGCGCTGGACGTCGACCATCTGGTGAGCCACCAGGCGAATCTCCGGATCACCAACCATGTCGCCGACGACCTGGGAATTCCCAGGAACCGCTGTGTCAGCAACATCGCCGAGGTCGGCAACACCGCGGCGGCCTCCATCCCCCTCGCCCTCGACCAGGCACACACCGAGGGCGCGTTGCGGCCGGGCGGGCGGATGCTGCTCACCGCGTTCGGCGGAGGGCTCACCTGGGGGTCCGCGGTACTGACCTGGCCGGACCTGGACCCGGCCCGAGCGTGAGCACAGGTACGTACAGGAGCGCGAGTACGAGCACGACCTAAGGAGCACACGGCATGAGCGTGATGTACGGCAGGCTGGTCGATCTGCTGGTCGACCGTTTCGAGGTGGACCGTGCGGAGATCGGTCCTGACACCACGTTCGAGGACCTCGACATGGACTCCTTGTTCCTCGTCGAGCTGCTCCTCGTCATCCAGTCCGACTTCGGTGTGCACGTCAGTGACGACGCCGCGTCTCCCGGGGACACGATCACGCAGGTCGCCGACCTGATCGAACGCCTCGCGTCCGCCGAGGTCCCCACCGGGCCGTAGCCGGGCCGCGGTCAAGCCGCGGTCGGGCCAGGGTCCACCGGAAAACGAGCCGAGGACGACCATGAGCACCCAGCAGTCAATCATCAACTACATCGCCGGTGTGTGGCTCGACGGTGACGCCGAGGGCCTCGACGCGCAGGTCCCCATCGCCGAGCTCAACATCATCGACTCGGCCGGGATCTTCGACCTCGTGCACTACATGCAGGACGACTTCCGTATCACCGTCCCGCTGCAGGAGATCTCCCCGGCGAACTTCCGGACGGTCGACACGATGGCAGCGCTGGTCGAGCGGCTGCGGCGAGAGGGAGAAACCGTCCGATGACGAACGCCACCGGGGACAGGCGGGACAGCGTCCGGCGTCAGGTCGTCGACATCATCGCCTCACGGACGCTGTACGACGAGACCTACCTCCTGCCCGACAGCCACTTCGAGGCGGAACTCGGTATCGACTCGGTCATCTTCGAATCGATCCTGGCCTCGGTGAAGGAGCAGTTCGCGCTGGTGGCACCGCTGCCGTCCGGCCTCGTGACGGTCGGCGACCTCGTCCACGCGGTCGAGCGGGCCTGCCAGGCCCCCGCCGCCGACGGTCCCCGACCGGCGGAGACCGCACCGGGTGGCTCGCTCCTGGAGACGGTCGTCACCACCACCATGCGGCACACCCAGTACCAGCGCGGTCAGCTGGCACCCGGCGCCGACTTCGAGAGCGAGCTCGGCATCGACTCGGTGGTCCTGGCCTCGATCGTCGCCGACACCGCACGTGAGCTGGGACTTCCCCCCGGCCTGGCGGGCACCGTCACCGCGACGTCCCTGGACGGGCTGGTGGAGGCACTGCGTCCGTACCACGAGGACGCGCACCGGGTGGATCAGGCGTTCACCGGCCCCGGCCGGGACGCGGCACGCACCCCGGCCGGGCACGCCACGGACGAGCGCGCCACGGACGACCTGGGCACGGCCTGGGACGGCCGCTCCATGAAGGACTTCGTGGAGGAACGCGACGGCGACCTCTTCGCCAAGACCCGCAGCTTCGGCAGGTACCTGCGGCGGCGCGAGGCCGAGCGGCTGTACTGGTACGGCATGCCGCTGCACTCCCGCTGCTCGAACCGGGCCGTCATCTTCGACGAACTGGAGGGCCGCGAACGTGAGTTCCTGATGTTCGCCTCGAACAACTACCTGGGCCTGGCCAACCACCCGAAGGTGATCGAGGCGGTCTGCGACGCCACGCGCCGATACGGGGCCACCCACACCGGCTCCCGGTTCATCGGCGGGACCAACGTGCTCCACAAGGAACTGGAGCGGCGCCTCGCGGCCTTCAAGCAGCGGCCCGCCTGCATCGTCTATCCCGGTGGCTACGCGGCGAACATCGGCGCGATCTCCGCGCTGGTCAAGAGCTACGACACCGTCGTCGTCGACAAGCTCAACCATATGAGCATCGTCGACGGCGCCCGGCTCTCCGGCGCCACCCGCAGGATCTACCAGCACAACGACATGGCCGATCTGGAGCGCATCCTGAAGCGCTGCGACGAGGGACCCGGCGGCAAACTCATCGTGGCGGACGGTGTGTTCAGCATGCACGGCGACATCTGCGACCTGCCCGAGATCGTCCGCCTGGCCAAGGAACACGGCGCCAGGGTCATGATCGACGACGCGCACTCCACCGGTGTGCTCGGCCGGCGCGGCTCGGGAACGGCCGAGCACTTCGGATTGAAGGGCGAGGTCGACCTCGAACTCGGCACGATGAGCAAGACCCTCGCGGGCATGGGCGGGTTCGTCGTCGGCGACGAGGAGGTCGTCGAGTACCTCCGCTTCTACTCGAACTCGTACGTCTTCGCCGCGAACATCCCCGCGGGCGTCGCCGCCGGGCTGATCGCGTCCATCGACGTCATCGAGTCGGAACCCGGGCGCATCACGAAGCTGTGGCACAACATCCGGCTCCTGCAGAGCCAGTTGGCGGACGCCGGCTTCGATCTGGAGAACACCCGCAGCGCGATCCTTCCCCTGGTCATCGGCGACGAGCGCAAGGCGATGGAGATGGGCCGCGCGGTCCGCGCGCGGGGGCTCTACTGCCAGACGGTGGTGTTCCCCGGTGTACCGCTCGGTGACGCGCGGCTGCGGGTCAGCGTCACCTCGGAGCACACCCCCGAGGACCTGGAGACCGCCGCGGGCATCTTCGTCGAGGCCGGCCGCGAGGTCGGTGTCCTGCCGTCGGCGGGGTGAGGCGACGATGACGGAAACAGCCCCGACACGGATACGGCACGACGACCGCGACACCTCCCTGATCCGGTTGCCTCGGTCGCTGTCCCGGGAGCAGGCGGCCCGACCGGCCTTCGTCGGCGAACGGACCGTCACCTACGGCCAGTTGGAGGCGAACGTCGCCGCCGTCGCGTCCGGCCTGTCCAGGCTGGGCACGGCTACCGGTGACCGGGTGGCGATCTGGATGGACAAGACGCCGCGCTACGCCGAGGCGATCCTCGCGACCCTGCGAGCCGGCTGCGCCTATGTCCCCCTCGACGGGGGCCAGCCGCCGGCGCGGGTGGAGCACATCCTCACGGACTGCGAGCCCGTGGTCCTCTTCACCGACCACCGGCACCTGAAGCTGCTCGCGGACTGTGAACTGCCCGCCTCCGTGCGGGCGATCGTGCCGGCCGACGGCACCGGCCAGGAACCGTACGGTTCCACGTCGAGGCCGACGGCACCTGTCCGGCTGTGGGCCGACTTCGCCGCGACGGCTGGGGGAAAGGTGGCTCACGTCGAGATCCCGCCCGCCCCGGATCGCGACGCCCTCGCCGCGATCCTCTACACCTCCGGCTCGACCGGCACGCCGAAAGGGGTGCGGATCTCCTACCGGAACCTGGCGAACTTCATCCGCTGGGCCCGTGCCGAACTGACCGTGGGACCGGACGACGTCTTCGCCAACCACGCCTCCTTCAACTTCGACCTGTCGACCTTCGACCTGTTCACCGCGCTGTCGGTGGGCGCCGGCGTCTGGATCGTCCCCGACGACCAGGCACGCGACGTCGCGGCGCTGGCCGGCGGAATACACGAGCACGGCGTCACGGTGTGGTACTCCGTGCCCTCCGTGCTGAACCTCATGACCCGCTCGGGAGCGCTCACCCCGGACACGGTACGCACCCTGCGGTACGTCCTCTTCGCGGGCGAGGTGTACCCGATCGGGCAGTTGCGCTCGCTGGCGGCCCGGCTGCCCGAGGAGACGGCGCTCTACAACCTGTACGGGCCGACCGAGACCAACGTCTGCGCCTACCACCGGGTCCGTGCGGAGGACCTCGGCCGGGACGAGCCCGTACCGATCGGCACCCCGGTGCCCGGCGCCCGCCTGTCCGTCGTGGACGAGGACGGACGCACGCTGCGCGGACCCGGGGCCTTCGGCGAGTTGATCGTGGAGGGTGACTGTGTCACGCCCGGCTACTGGCGACGGGCGTCGCACCCGGCCGATGCCGAGAACGCTGCCGCCGGAGACGCCGCCGCCCGAGACGCTGCCGTCGGACATGGGAAGGGCCGCCACGCCACCGGCGACCTGGTGAGCTACGAGGGAGCCGCCCTCGTCTACCGCGGACGCCGTGACCGGATGGTCAAACTCCACGGCTTCCGCGTCGAGTTGGGCGAGATCGAGGCCACGGTGCTCAAGCACCCGGCCGTCGCGTCCGCCGCCGTCGTGGTCGACACCCAGGGCCCGGAGCCGCGGATCGCCCTCTACTACACCCTCGGTCCGGGCGCCCGCAGGCCGAACCTCATCGAGATCAAGCGGCACTGCGCACGGCACCTGCCCCGCTACATGCTGCCCCAGTCGGCCGGCTGCCTCGATGAACTGCCCCACAACGCCAACGGCAAGACCGACTACCACCGCCTGGGCAGCGGGACGGCCGGTCCTGTCCGGCACTCGCAGGCCGTGCCCGGCAAATGACGGAGACGCTCATGAACCAGGATCCCCACAAGACCCCCTGGCAACCCCGGCGGGGAAAAGAGCCGAAGACCGTCGCCGGGCTGCTGCGCCGCCATCTCGAACACCGTCCGGACGCGCTCGCCTACCGATTCCTCGCCGGAACCGATACGGGCCGCGCAGACGCCGGCAGCGCGGGAGAGACAGCAGAGGTGGCAGAGGCGGTAGAGGCGGCGGAGGCGGAACACGGCGAGTCATGGAACTACCGTGAGCTCGATCTCCGCACCCGGGCCGTGGCCGCACTCCTCCAGCGCGAAGGCCTCACCGGCGAGCCGGTCCTGCTGCTGCACCCCCCGGGGCTCGACTACATCGCGGGCTTCCTCGGCTGCCTGTACGCCGGAGCCATCGCCGTACCCGCCTACCCGCCGGACACCCGGCGCTTCGGCCAGACCATGCCCCGTCTCGCGGCCATCGCCCGGGACTCCGGGGCAACGCACGCCCTCACGACCGGAGCCCTGGCGCGCTTCGCGGCCACGAAACGACGCGAGATGGACTCGCTCGGGCTCGCCGGTCTGCGCTGGCTGGCGCTGTCCGAACTGGGCACCACCGGAGCCGACGACTGGCGTGAGCCGTCCGTCGACGGCGATGCGACGGCCTTCCTCCAGTACACGTCCGGCTCGACCTCGTCCCCCAAGGGCGTCATGGTCAGCAACGGCAACCTGCTGCACAACCTCCGTTCGATCCACCGCAGGCTGGAGCACGACGCCGGGTCGGGCATGGTGTCCTGGCTGCCCCCGTACCACGACATGGGACTCATCGGCGGCATCCTCACACCCTTGTACGGCGGCTTTCCCGCTCACCTCATGTCCGCGATGTCCTTCGTACGGCAGCCGCTGCGGTGGCTGGAGACGCTGTCGCGGACCAGGGCGTCCACCAGTGTGGCCCCCAACTTCGGCTTCGAGCACTGCGTACGCCGGATCACCGACGAGCAGCGGGACAGCCTGGACCTGAGCCACTGGAGGCTGGCGCTGAACGGCGCGGAGCCGGTGCGCGCCGACACCCTCGACCTGTTCTCCGAACGGTTCGCGCCCTGCGGCTTCGAACGCCGCGCCCTGCTGCCCTGCTACGGACTCGCCGAGGCGACGCTGATGGTGACGGGGGTCGGCGCGCACGAACCGCCGCCGGTCGGCGCGTTCGCGTCCGCCGCGCTGGGTTCGGGGGTCGCCGAGTCCCTACCGGACACAGCCCCACCCGACACAGCCGTACCCGCCACAACCGTGCCCGAGGTGCCCGAGGTGCGTGGTGAGCGGGCGGTCCGGCTGGTCGGATGCGGCCCCGCCGTCGACGGGATGGACGTCGTCATCGTCGACCCCGACACCCGACGGCGGATCGACTCCGAGGGGCACATCGGCGAGATCTGGGTCGCGGGCGGGAGTGTGGCGCACGGATACTGGGGCCGCCCCGAGACCAGCGAGGTCACCTTCCGGGCCCGTATCGAGGGCGAAGGGCCGACGCCCTTCCTGCGCACCGGCGATCTCGGCTTCCTGAAGGGCGGCCATCTCCACGTGGTCGGCCGTATCAAAGACGTCGTCATCGTGCAGGGCCGCAACCACTACCCGCAGGACGTCGAACTCACCGTCGAGCGGGCCGACGAGGCGGTCCGGGCGGGGTCGGGCGCGGCCTTCTCGATCGAGGTCGACGGGGCCGAGGAACTCGTCGTCGTGCACGAGGTCGAGAGCAGGCGCCTCGACGGGGCGCCGGCGCTCCTGGCGAAGCTGCGCACGGCGATCGTCGAGGAGCACGACCTGGCACCCCACGCCGTCGTCCTCCTCAAGAGGTCGACGATCCACAGGACGACCAGCGGGAAGATCCAACGACAGGCGTGCAAGCGGGACTTCCTCGGGCTCGGACTCACCGTGGTGGCGGCCAGTGTCACGAGGGGCCTGGTGACGCCCCTGCCCGCCGGGGACCTCGCCGGCCTGTCCGCCGCCGCGCGCCGACAGCGGGTGGCCGACGCGGTCACCGAGGCGCTGACGGGTGTCCCGGCGACGGCCGGCGCGCCGGACGTGACCGGCTGGACGTTCCTCGCACTCGGCCTGGACTACCCGGCGCTCCTCACCGCCGTACGCGTCCTGGAGGAGCGGCTCGGCACCAGGATCCCCGTGGGCGCGCTGCTGGCACGTCCGAGGGTCGACACCCTGATCAGCCTGTGTCTCGGTGAGCGGCCCGGCGCGGATCCCGATGCCGCATCCGGCGGGGAACCCGGGGAGGAATCCGGGGAGGAATCCGGGGAGGAATCCGGCGGGAAGCCGCTCTCCAGGGATCAGGCGGCCGGTCGGTGGGACGCGGACGCCGTCGAGGCGTGGCTGGTCGAGGAGGTTGCGACGCGCCTCGGCCTGTCTGCCGCCTCGGTCGACGCCACCAGGCCCCTGGCCTCGTTGGGCCTGGACTCGAAGCAGACCGTGGCGATCATCGCGGAACTCGGAGCGCGGACAGGGCGCGAGCTGAGCACGGGCACCGCTTTCGAGCATCCGACCATCCGGGCCGTCGCGGCCCACGTCGGTGCCGCCGGGCGCTCGGCGGGCAAGGCGGACACGGCGGTCCCGACGGCGGAGACACCGCCACCGCAGAGGCAGCCGCAGGCGCAGGCGCAGTCGCAGTCGCAGGCGTTGCAGCAACCGTCACAGCGGCAGGACACCGGGCACGAGCCCATCGCCGTCATCGGTATGGGGTGCCGTTTCCCGGGAGCACCGGACCCGGACAGCTACTGGCGGCTCCTGGTGGACGGGCGCGACGCCATCACCGGGGTCCCGGGCGGCCGTTGGGCCACCGAGCAGGTGGACGCGCCGGCGTTCGGCGGTTTCGTCGATCGCGTGGACGAGTTCGACGCCCGCTTCTTCGGCCTGTCCGCCAGGGAGGCGGCGCGAATGGACCCCCAGCAGCGGCTGCTCCTGGAGACCGCGTGGCAGGCGGTGGAGGACGCGGGCCTCGACCCGACCGGCCTGGCGGGCAGCGCGACCGGGGTGTTCGTCGGCATCAGCAGCCATGACTACTCCGAGCTGCAGATGAGCCGGCTGGAGACGATCGACGTCCACGCGGCGACCGGCAACGCGCACTCCATCGCGGCGAACAGGCTCTCGTACACGCTCGATCTGCGCGGGCCGAGTCTCGCGGTGGACACCGCGTGCTCGTCGTCGCTGCTGGCGGTGCACCTCGCCTGCGAGAGCATGCGGCGCGGTGAGTGCGACACGGCCCTGGCCGGCGGGGTCAACCTGCTGATCTCACCGGGCCTCTCGGTGGCGTTCGCCCAGGGCAACATGCTCTCCCCCGACGGGCGGTGCCGTACGTTCGACGACTCGGCGAACGGCTACGTACGCGGTGAGGGCGTCGGCCTCGTCCTCCTCAAGCCGCTCTCCGCGGCGCTCGCCGACGGCGACCCGGTGCACGCGGTGATCCGCGGCTCGGCCACCGCCCACGGCGGCAGGAGCAACGGCCTGACGGCGCCGAGGGGTTCGGCCCAGCGGTCCGTGATCGAACGGGCCCTGACCCAGGCGGATCTGAGCGGTCAGGACATCGACTACGTCGAGGCGCACGGCACCGGCACCTCGCTCGGCGACCCCGTCGAATGGGAGGGTCTCGCCGCCGCCTACGGAAGCGGCCGGCCCGAGGGCAACCGCTGCCTGGTGGGGTCGGTCAAGACCAACATCGGCCACCTGGAGTCGGCCGCGGGCATCGCCGGGCTCATCAAGGCGGCCCTCGTCGTGCGGCACCGCCAGGTCCCGCCGACGCTCCACCTGCGCACCCCGAACCACCGCCTCACCTGGGACGGCGCCGGACTCGACGTGCCGACCCGGCTCACCGCCCTGCCGGACACCGGCAGCGTACGGGCCGGTGTCAGTTCATTCGGATTCGGCGGGGCGAACGCACACGTGGTGCTCGAATCCGCCCCCGAGCCGGACCCGATCGACGCGGTGGCTCCGAAGCGGCCCACACACGCCCTGTGCCTGTCGGCGCACACACCGACGGCGCTCACCACGCTGGCCCAGCGCTGGCGCACACACCTGGCCGCCCACCCCGACGCGGAACTCGCGGACCTCTGCCACACGGCCAACACCGGCCGGGCCCGGCTCGCCTTTCGGGCGGTCGTGACCGGCAGTTCCCAGGAGACGTTCGACACCGCGCTCGACACCCTCGCCCGTGGCGGCCCGTCGACCGCCGTGGTGCGCGGCCGGACCCGCCCGGGACCCGCGCCGAAGGTCGCGTTCCTCTTCAGCGGCCAGGGCACGCAGTACACGGGCATGGGCAAGGGCCTCTACGACACGCACAGCGGGTTCGCCCGCACCCTGGAACGCGCCGACCGCGTCCTGCGACCGCACCTCGGCGTCCCGCTGACGGAACTGCTGTTCGCGGAGGGGGGCGCCGACCGGCTGGCGAGCACCCGGTACTGCCAGGCCGCGCTGGTGGCACTGGAGGTCGCGCTCGCCGAGCTGTGGCTCTCGCTGGGTGTGCGGCCCACCGCTCTGCTCGGGCACAGCATCGGGGCGTACGGCGCCGCCTGCGTCGCCGGGGTGATGTCCCTGGAGGACGCCCTGACACTGGCCGTGGTGCGGGGCAGGCACATGGCCGAACAGCCCGGCGAGGGCGCGATGATCGCCTGCGCCGGGGACGCGGAGACGATCCGCGCCGCGGCAGCCGCCGAGGACTCCGTCGCGGTCGCCGCCGTCAACGCCCCCGGGCATCTGGTCCTGTCCGGGCCCCGTACGGAGATCGAGGGGGTACGAACGCGGTTGGAGGGCCGGTCGGTCGTCGTCAGGCCTCTCACGGTGTCGCACGCCTTCCACTCCCCGCTGATGGCAGGTGCGGCTGAACCGCTGCGCGCCGCGGCCGGCGGTGTCGCGTTCCGTCGGCCGGAGATCCCCTGGGTCTTCGACGCGACGGGCGAACTGGTCACCGGGCCGGTCGGGGCCGACGACTGGGCGCGGCACATGCTGGGGCCGGTGCGTTTCGCCGACGGCTTCGCGACGCTGCGTCGCCTCGGCTGCGATGCCTTCGTGGAGATCGGCCCGCATCCGACCCTGCTCAACATGGCACGCACCATGACGACGCCGGCCGACGAGGAGTCGGTGCTGTGGTTGCCCTCCCTGCGCCGCGCACGCGGCGGCCCCGCGGGTGACGGTGACTGGCAGACACTCCTCCAGTCGCTCGGCCGTCTGCACTGCGCGGGCGGGCCGGTGAACTGGGCCGCGCTGGACGAGGGCGCGCGCAGGCCGCGTGTCCCGGTACCGCACGCGGTCCTCGAAGGACAGCCGTACTGGTTCTCGCCGTCGGCATCGCCGTCGGCGTCGTCGGGCGGCGCCGCGCAGGACGGCTTCGCGGACGCCGGTCGGGCGCGGTCCGCCCCGGCCGCCCTTGTCACCCCGCCCGTCCATGTCACCCCGGCCGTCCATGTAACCCCGGCCGTCCTAGCCAGCTCGGCCCCGGTCACCCCGGCCGCTTCAGTCACCCCGGCCGCTCCACCGGCTCCAGCCGCTCCGGCCCTCCCCGCCTCCGACGGTGGCGAGGTCCGCAGCGAGGTGGTCGACCAGGTGGCGCGGGCCTGCGCCTTCCCCGCCGAGCAGATCCCCCTGGACGCACGGCTGGGCGCGGACCTCGGTTTCGACTCGCTGATGCGCACCGAACTGGAACGCGCCCTCGCCCGCCGCTTCCCCGAGCAGCTGGACAGGTACCGCGAGTCGGTGCCCGAGGACCCGACCGTCGGCCAGCTGGTGGCCCTGCTGGACACCGGTGACCGGCCGCCGGCCCACGGGAACCACACTCCCCCGCCTGCGGTCGACGGCCCCCCGGTGAAGCAGGAGCGCGAGTTCGAGGAGTGGGCCGAGTACGCGGAACTGCAGGGCCGTCTCCACCAGACGACGGCGAGCGGCTCGAACCCGTACGGGCGGATCCACGAGGGCCACAACTCCGGCCGTGTCTCCATGGACGGTCGCCCTGTCATCAACTTCTCCTCCTTCAACTACCTCGCGCTGTCGCACCACCCGCGCGTACGCAAGGCCGCGCAGGAGGCCATCGACCGGTACGGCACCTCCAGTTCGGCGACTCCCCTGTTGTTCGGCGAGACCCCGCTGCACCACGAACTGGACGCCGAGATCGCCTCGTTCCTCGGCACGGAGGCCGCGATCGTCTTCGCCGGCGGCCATGCGACGAACGTGGCGACCATCGGGCACCTCTTCGGGCCCGGGGACCTGGTCCTGCACGACGAGTGGATCCACGACAGCGCGCTGCGCGGCTGCATGCTCTCGGGTGCGCGGCGCCGGCCCTTCCCGCACAACGACTGGCGGGCGCTGGACTCGATACTGGGCACACTGCGCCCGCAGCACCGGCGGGCCCTGGTCCTCATCGAGGGCGCGTACAGCCAGGACGGTGATCTCCCCGATCTGCGCAGGTTCATCGACGTGAAGAAGCGCCACGGGGCGATGCTGATGATCGACGAGGCCCACTCGATCGGTGTCCTCGGGCGGACGGGCCGGGGCATCGGCGAGTACTTCGGCGTCGACCGCCGTGACGTCGATCTGTGGATGGGCACGCTCAGCAAGGCACTCGGCAGTCTCGGCGGTTACATCGCGGCCCGCGAACCGATCGTCGAGTACCTCAGGTTCACCGCACCGCTGCACATCTTCAGCACCGGTATCTCACCGGCGAACACGGCCGCCGCCCTGGAGGCGATCCGGGTCGTCAGGGACGAGCCGCAGCGCGTGGCCCGGGTGCGGCAGCTCGCCGAACACTTCCGCGACTCGGCCCGTGCGCGCGGCCTCGACATCGGTGTGTCCCGTGCCTCGGCGGTGATCCCGGTCGTCATCGGCGACTGGGAGAAGACGATGGCCCTCTCCAACTCCCTGCTGGAGCGGGGCGTGAACGTGATGCCGATCGGCTATCCGGCGGTCGCACGCGACGAGTGCCGGCTGCGCTTCTTCGTCAACGCGGACCACACCGAAGAAGACCTGGAACACTCCCTCGACCTCCTGGGACGAGCCATGTCGGAACACACACACGCAACTCCTTCCCCCGGCCCCACAGAGCACCTGACCGCGACCTCACACCCGACCGCCCCCGCCTCCGATCTCGCTACGACACCCGCACCGGCTCCCGCTCCCGCACCTCGCTCCGGGCCGTCGGGCGGCTCCGTCGCGGACGTCCTGGTCACCGGCGCGAGCGGGTTCATCGGCGGGCATCTGACGCGCCGGCTGACCGAACACGGCCACCGCGTAAGGGTGTTGGTGCGCGAGAGCAGCGACCGTTCCGCCTTCGCCGGCCTGGACGTCGAGGTGGCGACCGGTGACCTGAGCGACCCGAAGAGCCTGCGCCACGCCACATCGGGAGTCCGGCACGTCTACAACTGTGCGGGCCTGTCGGCCGACTGGGGCCCGTGGGAGGAGTTCAGGCGCATCAACGTCGACGGCAGCCGCAACCTCGTCGAGGCCGCCCACCACGCGGGGACCGTGGAGCGCCTCCTCCACCTCAGCACCACCGACGTGTACGGCTATCCGGTCACCCCCTGCGACGAGGGCGCGGAGCCCAGGGACATCGGACTGCCCTACAACCGCAGCAAGGTGCTGGGAGAGCGAGCCGTGCGGCAGGCTTCCGAGCGGACCGGGCTGCCGGTCACCGTCGTACGGCCGGTGTCGGTCTACGGGCCGCGCAGCAAGGACTTCGTGATCGAGATCGCGACGCTGCTGATGGGCCGGCAGATGGTCTACGTCCGCGGCGGCGCCGTACCGGCGGGCCTCGTCTACGTGGGCAATCTCGTCGACGGGATGATCGCGGCGTGCGCGTCGGACACCGCGGTCGGCAAGGCGTACAACATGCGGGACCCCGATCCGACGACATGGCGGCAGTACGTGGAGGCACTGGCGCGCGGTCTGGGCGTGAAGCCTCCCGCGTTCAGCCTGCCGACTCCGGTGGCGCGGGGGGTGGCCACGGTGTCCGAGAAGCTCTACGGCGCCCTGGGGATCAAGTCCCGGCCGGTGCTCACCCGCCATGCCGTCCATCTCTTCGACCGCGATCAGTCCTACGGCATCGACCGGGCACGCGACGACTTCGGGTTCAAGAGCGAGGTGGGCTTCGAGGAGGGCATCGAGCTGACGCTGGCCTGGCTGGACTCGCCGGAGGGCCGCGCAATCGTCCGCCGCTGACCCCGACCGGGAGAGGATCCACGTGCACACGATCGAGCGGCCGGCGGCGAAGGGCCCTTCGGCTCCGCGACCACCAACTGCCGGCTGGTTCCCCGGCTTCGACCCGAGCACGCCTACGACTAGAGGTACGGCTGCGGCTGCGGTTACGAGTTCGACTACGAGCACCGGTACCGGGGCGCGCACCGCCCGCCTGCGTCTCGTCTGCCTCCCGTACGCGGGCGGCACGCCGTCCGTATACCGGAACTGGGCGGCGCACCTCGGCGACGACGTGCACGTCGTGCCCGTGCTCCTGCCCGGCCGGGGACTGCGCGCGCGGGAGACTGCGTACACCGACATGGGCGCTCTGGTCGGGGATCTCACGGACGCGTTGGTCGAGCACGAACTCGCCCATGACTACGCCTTGTTCGGGCACAGCATGGGAGCGCTGCTCGCCTACGAGGTCGCCCGCGAACTGCGGGACCGCGGCCTGCCCGAGCCGGCGCATCTGTTCGTGTCGGGCAGCAGGGCACCGCACCTGTACGGCGACCGCCGCGACCACACGCTCTCCGACGCGGATCTGCGGCAGCTGGTACGCGACCTCGGAGGCCTGGGCGCCGACGACACCATCGGCAACTCGTACCTGGAACGGCGGCTGCCGGTGCTGCGCGCCGACCTCACCGTCTGCGAGACCTACCGGTGGGCCCCGCGCCGCCCCCTGAGCTGCCCGATGACCGCGTTCTCCGCCACCCGTGACCCGATCGCGCCCGCACCCGGGATGGAGGCATGGCGCGTCCACACCCGGGGCTCGCTGCTGCGCCACCACGTGGAGGGCGACCACTTCTTCCTCAACGGTCCGTCCAGGCCGTTCCTCCTGCGCGAGATCCGTGCCGAACTCGCCCGCCACCTCGACCGCCACCTCGACCGCCCACTGTGAAGAGGGAACCCTCATGGATCTACTGAGCCTGGCCAGGACCGTCAAGGACCGGGTGGAGGCACCGATCACGGATGCGCTGGCCGTGGCGAAGGTCGTCGCGGACCCGCGGACCCCCCTGTTGCTGGCGCTCTCCACCGTGGTGGTCACCCCCTTGTACCGGGCGGCCTTCCTGGCGTCCGCCTCGGGCTCGGGCGTGCTCCGGTGCCTGGCCGTCCGGCCCTGCGACCTGGACAGCCTGGTCGAGTATCTGGAGGTGCCCCAGGACCGGGAGCGGCTGCGCGTCTGGCTCGACACCGGTGTCCGCCTCGGTGAACTCGACGTACGCGAAGGGTGTTACCGCCTCCGGAGCACGCCGGCCAAGATCCTGGCGCAGACGGGGAACGACGCGGTGGCCGCCGCCCTCGAAGAGATCATGCGCTTCCATGTGCCGGCGCTTCTGGACGCGCCCCGGATGCTCAAGGAGGGCCGTCGTTTCTCCCTGGGCGACCAGGACGGTACGGTCATCGCCCGGTCCTCCCTGGCGCTGCGGGGCATGGTGCAGGAAGCGATCGACCGGCATCTGGAGCGCTCCACCCCCATCCGGCTGCTGGAGATCGGCTGCGGCACGGGGGCGTACGTCCGTCACGCCGCACGGCTCAATCCCCGCCTCACCGCCCTCGCGGTCGACCTCCAGCCGGAGGTCGCTCTGCGGGCCGCCGCCAACATGGCCGAATGGGGGCTGACCGACCGCGTGGAGACCCGCCAGGGCGATCTGCGCACCCTCGAACTCCAGCCCCAGTTCGATCTCGTCACCCTGCACAACAACATCTACTACTTCCCCGAGGCCGAGCGCGTCGAGGTGCTGGAGCGGGCCCGCTCCTTCCTGGCGCCCGGCGGCCGGCTGCTCCTCACCTCGTCGTGCCAGGGCGGCGGCAACGCCGGGCTCGACGTGCTCAACCTCTGGTTCGCCTACGCCGACTTCGGTGGTCCGCTGCCCAGGGAGGACGAGCTGGTCGCCCAGCTGGAGAAGGCGGGGTTCACGGACGTCCGGGCCGCCGGGATCGTCCCCACACAGCCGTTCCGCGTGTTCGTCGCGACCAACGGCGCCGCCGGCGCCCACGTTCAGGCCTGACGGGCCAGGAGACCTCATCATGGACACACGCACGGCAAGCACTCCGGCCCCCGACGTCTCTCCCGCCTCACTTGTGGTCGTACTCGGTCACACGTCCGGCGCCGGTACAGGCGCCGGTACCGAAACCCTCGGCGGCAAGGCGGCCCGGCTCAGCGAGATGATCGAGGCGGGACTGCCCGTCCCGCCCGCGTTCTGCCTCACCACCGGGCTGTTCGACCTGTTCCTGCGCGAGACAGGCCTCGGCGCGGAGATCCGGGCCGCCGAGGCGCGCGACGCGGACCCCGGGGCCATCCGGGAGCTGATCACGGCCCGGGAACTGCCCGAGCCCCTCACCCGTGCGGTCCTCGCCGCCTACGAGGACCTGGGCAGGCCCCGGGTCGCGGTCCGTTCGTCGGCCTGCCGGGAGGACTCCGCCGCCCAGTCCTTCGCGGGCCAGCACGACACCGTCCTGGATGTGTCGGGCGACCAGGACCTGCTCGACGCGGTGAAGGTCTGCTGGGCCTCCCTGTGGTCGGACCGCGCGGCCGCCTACCGCGACGGGACGGGCCCCGCGGGCTCCATCGCCGTCGTCGTGCAGGAGATGGTCCAGGCGGACGTCAGCGGAGTGCTGTTCACCGTCGACCCCGTCGGCGCACGGCCCAACCGCCTTGTCGTGGAGGCCTGTTGCGGGCTCGGCGAGGGGCTGGTCTCCGGACGGGTGTCCAGTGACTTCTTCGTCGTCGACGACCGCACGCTGGAGGTGATCGAGGAGCATGTGCGGTACAAGGTGACCAAGTGCGCGCCCCTCACCCCAGGCCGGATCGGCATGACGAAGGTCGACGCCGCCGACCGCGACGCGCCCTGTCTCAACCGGGAGCAGCTGGGTGTGCTCGCCGGGCTCGCGGTCGAGGTCCGCGCGCACTACGGCACGGAGCAGGACATCGAGTGGGCCATGCGCGACGGGGAACTCCACCTCCTCCAGGCCAGGCCGGTCACCACGCGTCCCCCGGACAGGGCGGCGCCGGACGGGGAACGCAGCCCGTACCTCACGCGGCAGAGCGACCCCGTGCGGCACGGCACGCTCTGGTCGAGGATGGACATCGGCGAGATCTTCGTCGGACTGATGTCACCCCTCGGTCTGAGCTTCGCGCAGTACTACCAGCGGAACGTGCACGGAGACTGCGCCGCCGCGCTCGGCGTGCGGGACACCGGTGACGTAGGGCTGCAGATGGGCTTCTTGCAAGGCCATGTGTATCTGAACATCTCCTACACGGCCTATCTGCTCGGCCAGTGTCTGCCCACCCGCGACCAGCGCCACTTCACCAAGCGCTTCGTCAGCGAGGAGGTCGACCTCGCCGCGTACGAGAACCCCTTCGGCACCTTTCCCGGGGGTGTGGAGGACCTGCGCTCGACGGTGCACTGGGTGCAGGCCACGGCCACCGAGATGCTGAGCATGAAGCAGCGTGCCGAGGAGATGGCCGGCTCGCGGCTCTACGAGTTCGACCGCGCCCGGCAACTCGACCTGGCGCGGATGAGCCGTCGGGAACTCGACGCCGAACTGACCCGCTACCTCGGCTACTTCCACGACGCGCACGTCGGCTACATGCCGTACTACATCAACGCGTTCGGGTTCTACGGCGTCCTCACGGAACTGTGCGCCAAGTGGCTCGGTGCCGACGGCGACAACCTGCAGAACCGCATCAAGACCGACATGTCGAGCCTGCGGACCGTCGCGTCGGCGCAGGAGATCTGGGGTGTGGCCCAGGCCGCCAAGGCGAGGCCCCGCGTACTGAGGATCATCGATGAGGCTCCCCTCGACGAGATCGAGGAACGGCTGCGCGGCGACGACGAGGGCCGGGCGTTCTGGGACGCGCAGGTCGAGCCCTTCCTGCGCGCCAACGGCACCCGCGGACGCCAGGAGATGGAGCTCACCCATCCGCGCTGGATCGACGACCCGTCGTACATCTTCCAGATGATCCGCCGTTACGCCGCCGACGGGATCTCCGTGGACGACCTCATGGGACGCAGCCGTGCCCACGCGGAGGGCGACGGCCGGGCGGTGCTGGAGAAGCTGCCGCTGCACAGGCGGAAGGTCCTGGAGACCGTCATCTCGATGTACAGCCTGTGCAGCGAGCTGCGCGAGACCACCCGCATGTCGATGATCACCTCGATCTGGCTGGTCAGGAACGTCGTGTACGAGGTCGGCCGGCGGCTCGTCGCGGAAGGGGTCCTGCACTCGCTGGACGAGGTCGCCTTCCTCGAATTCGAGGACGTACGGGCCTATCTGGCCGGTGCCGCCACGGAACGTGAGGCGTTCTCCCGGGCCGAGCTGGACGAGCGGCGGCGTCTGCACGAGTACCACAACCGGCTGCCCGAGCCGCCGCTCACGTTCGTCGGCGAGCACGACATCACCCAGGCGGTGCGGCCGGTGGCCGACGGGACCCGGCTCGAAGGACTGGGCTCCAGCCCTGGACGGATCATGGGCCGCGCGCGGATCGTGGAGGACCTGGTCTGGCAGGCGGACGAGTTCCAGCCCGGCGAGGTCCTGGTCACCCGCTACACCGACGCGTCCTGGACACCGCTCTTCGCCATCGCAGGCGCGGTGGTCACCGACATCGGGTCGATGCTCTCCCACAGCTCGATCGTGTCGCGGGAGTTCAACGTCCCGTCCGTGGTCAACACCAAGCACGCCACGCAGCGCATCAACACGGGCGACCTGATCGTCGTCGACGGCGACACGGGTGTCGTGGAGGTCGTCGAAGGCTGAGCAGCCCTCCTCCCCCGCCCCGCCCGTCAGCGAACCGTGCCGCGCCCCCGTGGAGCGGTCACCCCCAGGAAGGCAGCGAGATGATCCCCAATCAGTGGTACCCGATCCTTCAGACCGGTGACATCAAACGCGACAAGCCCACCGGCGTACGACGCATGGGCGAGGAGCTCGTGCTCTGGCGCGACCTCGCCGGCACCCTCGTCTGCCAGAGCGCGCGCTGCCCGCACAAGGGCGCCAACATCGCCGAGGGGCGACTCAAGGGCAACACGGTCGAGTGCCCGTACCACGGCTTCCGTTACAACGCCGAGGGCACCTGCAAGGTCGTCCCCGCCCTCGGCCCCGACGCCCGGATCCCCCAGTCGCTCCAGCTGAAGACCTACCCGGTGCGCGAGCAGCACGGGCTGGTGTGGCTGTGGTGGGGCGAGGCGCGGGAACAGCTCCCGGAGATCGAGCTGCCCCACGAACTGGCGGGCAACCCGCGCCCGCACGAGACGATCTCCTGGACCCGGCCGGTCCACTACACCCGGTACATCGAGAGCCTTCTTGAGTTCTACCACGTGACTTTCGTGCACCGGGATCACTGGACGAACAACATCGACTACACGTTCATGTACGGCACCGCGCGTAATCTGTGGACGGACGGCCGGGAGCGGTACCTCGCCGCGAACAAGATCGTCAACCACGAGGTCGAGGTCGACGGCACCACGATCCGCTCCACCTTCGACCAGTGCGAGGAGGCGAATCCCGCCAACAGCTCGCACTTCGACCTCATCTACCAGGCGCCGGGTCTGACACACGTCAAGACCGGTCTGCTGGAGATCACCACGTGGCTCACGCCGATCGACGACGAGAACACGCTGGCGATCATGCGTCTGTACGAGTACCCGCAGTTGCGGACCATGGTGCCCATCAAGCCACTCAGGCCCTGGGTGTTGCGCGCTTCGCTCCTGATGGAGAAGCTCGTCCAGGACCCCCAGGACGTGGGCATCATGCTCCGGCAGGAGCCCAAGGTCAGCGAGCGCGGCGTGAACAAGTTCATCGCCGTGGACGAGATGAACGCCAAGTTCCTGCAGATGCGGGACCGGCTCAAGGCCGAGGCGCTGGCGGGGGCGGAGGCCGAGGCGAAGGCAGCACCCACGGAAACCCCGGAGATCCCTGTGGCACAGACCGCCAAGACACCTCCCACGACCAACGGCAAAGGCAACGGCAACGGCAACGGCAACGGCAACGGCAACGGTTCGAAGGACGCGCACGGTGCCCGCCGGAAGCGGGCCGGGTCGGCGGACCGTGAGGACGGCCTGACGAAGGCCCGTTCCTGATGTACGGCGGGTACGACGCCTCGACCGGCCCCAAGATCCTGGTGACCACGTGCAACACGCTGGCCGTGACGGCCGCCGGGTGGTTCCTCCTCGGTGGCGCCGACCGGGTCGATGCCGAACCGCTGCGCCGGGGGCTGCTGTTCGCCCTCTCGGCGATCTACCTGCTGCGCTTCGTCGCCACGACCTTCGTCATGCTGAGGAGGAGCATGGAGTGGTCCGAGGCCGCGACCGTGGGCGTCTGGGTCGTCGTCATCCACGGCACGATGGCGTACTCAGGCGGCACCAACGCCGCTTCCGTGGGCGTGCTGACCTGGCTGGGGGTGCTGCTCTACCTCGTGGGTTCGTACCTCAACACGGGTTCGGAGTACCAGCGCAAACTGTGGAAGCGGGCGCCGGAGCACAAGGGCAAGCTCTACACCGGAGGCCTCTTCAAGTACTCCATGCACATCAACTACTTCGGTGACGTCGTGCTCTTCACCGGATTCGCCCTGGTGACGGGCAGCCCCTGGGCCCTGATCATCCCGGCGGTCATGGCGTGCATGTTCTCGTTCATGAACATCCCCATGCTCGACAAGTACCTGGCCGAGCGGTACGGGGCAGCGTTCGACGAGTACGCGAAGAACACGGCCAAGCTGGTCCCCTTCATCTACTGACCGGCAAGACGCCGAAAGACACACCGCACGACACATCGAACGGCACATCGAACGGCACAGGAGGAGAAGCGTATGGCCGAGGCGGGTGACGAACAGTCCCGGACGGCACAGGAGCGGGTGAGCCCGGGCGACTTGTTCACGGAAGTGATCGCCCAGGGTCTGCTGACTCTCGCGCGGGGCCGCGACCTCCTCGACCGGTGTCTCACCGAGGAGCAGAGCGTCGACGACTTCGGCTTCGATCCCGAGCTCACCGACGAGATGATCCTCGCCCCCTTCCGGCCCCTGTACGAGAAGTACTTCCGGGTGACGGTGGAGGGACTGGAGAACGTGCCGAGCGAGGGCGGTGCCCTGGTGGTGGCCAACCACTCGGGCACGCTCCCGCTGGACGCGTTGATGCTGCAGGTCGCCCTGCGCGACCGTCATCCCGCCCATCGCGCGCTGCGCCTGCTCGCCGCCGACCTGGTGTTCGAGCTGCCCGTGCTGCGCACGCTGGCCCGCCGGGCCGGGCACACCCAGGCCCGTATGGACAACGCGCTGCGGCTGCTGCAGCGCGGTGAACTGGTCGGCGTGATGCCGGAAGGGTACAAGGGCCTCGGCAAGCCCTTCGCCGAGCGGTACCGGCTGAGGCGCTTCGGCCGGGGCGGCTTCGCGGCCGCCGCTCTGCGCACGGGGACACCGATCGTGCCGTGCGCTGTCGTGGGCGCGGAGGAGATCTACCCGATGGTCGCGGACGCCCGCCCCGTGGCCAGGCTCCTGCGGCTGCCGTACTTTCCGATCACCCCCACGTTCCCTCTGCTGGGGCCGCTCGGTGCGATTCCCCTGCCGACGAAGTGGACGATCCGTTTCGGTACGCCCCTGCCGACCGACCACTACGCGCAGGACTCGCTGGACGACCCGATGTTCGTCCACAAGATCTCCGACGAGGTCCGGGACACCGTTCAGGACATGCTCACGGAGATGGTCGGCGAGCGCCGCTCGCTGTTCGGCTGAGCCGTGCTCGGGCAGACCGTGCTCAAGCAGGGCGTGTTCAAGCAGGCCGTGAGCGGAAGGTGCGGCGGTAGGTGTCCGGGGGTACGCCGAGCGTGTGGTTGAAGTGGCGGCGCAGCGTGGTGGCGGTACCCATGCCGGTGGCCTCCGCGACGGCCTCGACACCGCTGTCGGTGGTCTCCAGCAACTCCTGGGCGCGGCGGATGCGTTGGGACAGCAGCCACTGCAGCGGGGTGGTGCCGGTCGCCGCCCTGAAGTGACGGCCGAGGTGGCGCGAGCTCATCCCCGCCCGGCGCGCCAGGTCGTCCACGGTCAGCGGCTGGTCGAGGCGTTCGATCACCCAGGGCAGCAGGGCGGCGAGCGGGTGGTCGTCCCGGGCGGGTACGGGCGCGGCGACGAACTGGGCCTGGCCACCGGCCCGGTGCGGCGGCACGACCAGGCGGCGGGCCACCGCGTTGGCGACCGCCGAACCGTGGTCGAGGCGGACGAGATGGAGGCACAGGTCCATCGCGGCGGCCTTGCCCGCGGAGGTGAGCACGCTGCCGTTGTCCACGTAGAGCACGTCCGGGTCGACCTGCACACGGGGATGGCGGGCGGCGAGCGCGTCGGTGTGCGCCCAGTGCGTGGTGGCGCGCCTGCCGTCCAGCAGTCCGGCGGCGGCCAGCACGAAGGCGCCCGTGCACAGCGAGACCACCCGTGCGCCCGCCTCGTGGGCCGCGCGTACCGCGTCGACCAGTTCGCCGGGCGGGTCCTCGTCGACGTCGGCCCAGGCCGGGACGACAACGGTGTCGGCGTGCGGCAGCCGGTCGAGCCCGTGGTCGGGCTCCAGCCGGAACCGGCCGACCCTGACGGCGGCGGCCCCGCAGACCTCGACCTCGTACCAGGGGACATCCACCCCGGCCGGGGCACTGCCGAACACCTCGCAGGCCACCGACAGTTCGAAGTGCAGCATTCCCTCGGTGGCGACCACTGCGACAGAACCCATGTCCGTAATTGTACGCAGCATGTCGTTCCGGACACTCACGATCAGGTGGCGGCACTCGACAGGATGATCGCAGCGGATCCCGAACGGGGCGGATCCGCAGGTCCGCAGCGGATCAGCAGAGCTGATCCTGACGGAACCTTGAGCACGGGGAGTAGTCATGGCACCAGGTCCGGGGCACACGGTGGCGGTGTTCGGCGCGTACGGGCACACCGGGCGATTCGTGGTGGCGGAACTGCTGGAGCGCGGGTTCGTACCGGTGCTCTCCGGCCGCGACGCGGACAAGCTGCGGGCGCTGGCGGGGGCCCGTCCCGGGCTCGACGTCCGGCCCGCCGCGGTCGACGATCCGGCCGCGCTCGACCGCGCACTGGCCGGCGCGGCAGCGGTGATCAACTGCGCCGGCCCCTTCACCACCACGGCCGCCCCCGTGATCGAGGCGGCCCTGCGCGCCGGGATCCCGTACGTCGACGTGGCGGCCGAGATCGAGGCGAACGCCGACACTCTCGCGCACTTCGGGGACCGCGCCCGTGCCGCCGGAACCCTGGTCGTGCCCGCGATGGCCTTCTACGGCGGACTCGGCGATCTGCTGGTCACCGCGGCCATGGACGGCCGGACCGCGGCCGACGAGGCGCACATCGCCTATGGGCTGAGCGGCTGGTACCCCACCGCCGGGACGCGTGTCGCGGGCGCGGCCGTCCAGGCGCGGCGCGAGGGACAGCGCGTCCGCTACCGGAAGGGGCGCCTTGAGTACCACCGGGACGACCTGCCCACCCTCGACTGGCACTTTCCCGCCCCGATGGGCACGCGGGTGGTGATCGGGGAGTTCACGATGGCCGATGTCGTCACCGTGCCCAGCCACCTGTCCATCCCCGAGGTGCGCACCTACATGACCACCGAGGCGGCTCGTGACCTGGCGGCCCCGGACACTCCGGCGCCCACCGCCGTCGACGGGAGCGGGCGGTCCGCGCAGACCTTCCTCGTCGATGTCGTCGTACGGTCCGGCGGTACCGAGCGCCGTGTCACGGCCTCGGGGCAGGACATCTACGCCGTCACCGCGCCCCTCGCCGTGGAGGCCGTCCACCGCGTCCTCGACGGACGGACCGGCAGGACGGGCGTCGCCTTCGCCGGTGATGTCTTCGACGCCCCCGACTTCCTCGACGCGCTCGCCCCGCACATCACGTACGCGACGACGAAGTAGCGTTCCGCGTCGGGGCGTGTGGCGGCAACTACCCACCGGCGTGCAGCGATTGGCTCTATGCATAGGGTGTGGGCTGCGACAGCCGCCCGTACCCGTGCGGCGGTCACGCACGAGAACGCAGTCGAGGGGAAAACCGCCGTCCGATGAACCAGATCCTGTTTGCCGGGGCCATAGGCCTGTTCCTGACACTCGGCGGCACACCACTGCTGATCAAGCTGCTGGCCCGTAAGGGCTACGGCCAGTTCATCCGTGACGACGGACCCCGCGGCCACCACGGCAAGCGCGGCACGCCCACCATGGGCGGCATCGCCTTCATCCTGGCCACCCTCACCGCGTACGCCCTGACCAAGGTGATCACCGGTGAGCCGCCGACATTCCCCGGTGTGCTGGTGCTGTTCCTGATGGCGGGCATGGGTGTGGTCGGTTTCCTCGACGACTACATCAAGATCGTGAAGCGGCGTTCGCTGGGGCTGCGGGCCGGTGCCAAGATGGCGGGCCAGCTGATCGTCGGCATCCTGTTCGCCGTGCTGGCCATCCGGTTCGCCGACGACCGCGGACTGACTCCCGCCTCGCTGAAGCTGTCGTTCGTGACCGACTTCGGCTGGACCATCGGGCCGGTGCTGTTCGTCGTATGGGCCCTGTTCATGATCCTGGCCATGTCCAACGGGGTGAACCTGACCGACGGTCTGGACGGACTCGCCACCGGCGCCTCGGCGATGGTCCTCGCCGGCTACACCTTCATCGGCCTGTGGCAGTTCCAGAACTCGTGCGCCAACGCGATGAACCTCACCGACCCCGGCTCCTGCATCGAGGTACGCGACCCGCTCGACCTGGCCGTCGTCGCCTCCGCGTTGATGGGTGCCTGCATCGGGTTCCTCTGGTGGAACACCTCACCCGCCAAGATCTTCATGGGCGACACCGGTTCGCTCGCCCTCGGTGGCGCGCTGGCGGGTCTGGCCATCTGCTCCCGCACCCAGCTGCTGCTCGCCCTGCTGGGCGGGCTCTTCGTCCTGATCACCCTGTCCGTGGTCATCCAGGTCGGCTCGTTCAAGCTGACCGGCAAGCGGGTCTTCAAGATGGCCCCCCTGCAGCACCACTTCGAACTCAAGGGCTGGTCCGAAGTCCTGGTCGTGGTCCGCTTCTGGACCATCCAGGGGATCTGCGTCATCGTCGGCATCGGCGTGTTCTACGCGGGCTGGGTGGCGGGCTGAGCCCTTTCCGACCCGCCCGGGTGTGTGCAGGCGCGGCGGCCCCCTGATTCCCGGTACGGCGACCGGCACCTGGGCTAACCTCCGGGTGTGAGCACCGGACGGGAAGACCCGGAGACCGAGAGGTGGCTGGCGGACACGCGGGCGTCCTACGACGCCGACGCCGCCGGCTACGCGGAGGAGACACGGAGCCTCCTGGCCGAACTGCCGCCCGAGCAGGAGGTCATGGCACTGTTCGCCGAGTCGGTGCGGGCGGCGGGCGGCGGTCCCGTCGCGGACGTGGGGTGCGGGCCGGGGAGGATCACCGCCCATCTGAGTGACCTCGGCGTGGACGCCTTCGGTATCGACCTGTCACCCCGGATGATCGAAGTGGCCCGGAGCGAGCACCCCGGCCTGCGGTTCGAGGTGGGCTCGATGACACAACTCGCCCTCGCGGACGGCTCCTTGACCGCCCTGCTCGCCTGGTACTCGATCATGCACGTCCCCGACGACGCGATCGGCGAGGTCCTCACCGGCTTCCACCGGGTGCTACGGCCCGGCGGCCTGCTGCTCCTGGGTTTCCACGCCGCCGACACCTCGTCGCCCGATCCGCAGGACGACAACGAAGGCCGGCCGGAGTCCTACGGCCGCCTCCGCCGACCGGGCCAAGTAGCCACCTGGCTCGGCGAGACGGGCTTCACGGTAGAGACCCACCCCACCATCACGCTGGCCGCACGCACGCTCGGCGGAGTACTGCTGGCACACCGCTGACGCTCCGACCGGGAAGGCTCACCGGGCCGGGTAGGGCCCAGTGGACGGCTCAGGGGACGGCCCACAGTTTGGCCCTGCTCCACTACTCCACTACTTCACATGGCCGGTGAAGACGGCGGTCTCCGATTCGTAGTCGGGTGCCACTTCCACCTGCAAGTACTTCTGCCTCTTGGGGAGTTCGCAGGCCCAGACGACGGAGAGGGAGCGCCCGGCGAGAATGCGGGTCTCGGGGAGGCCGTCGAGCCCTTCGTCGAAGATGGCGTCGCCTTCTTTGCCCTCGTCGCCGTAAGCGCAGTTGACGCTGAGTTCGTCGGCGTTGACGCTCGCGTCGGACTCGTTCACGATCTTGATGGTGAACTTGGCGTACGGCGTGTTCTCCGGGGACGCGTAGTCACCGGACACGCCCCGGGAGAACTTCGACAGGCTGACCTCCACGTCGTTCTCGTAGACGACCGCCTGGGTGAGGCTGTAGACGCCGTCGCCGGACTCGGCGACCGGTTCGGTGTCGCCGTCGGTCCCGGCGGGCGCGTCGTCCGCCGGCGCGACTTCGGTGACCGTGACGGTCGGGCCCGGCTCGGCCGCGCCGTCACGGCTGCCACTCACCGCGACGCCCGTGGCGACGACAGCGACGACGACGGCAGCCGCGGAGCCGATGATGACCCCGTTCGAGGGGTTCTTCCTCGCGGGTGGCGGAGGCAGCGGCGGAGGCGGGAGGCCCGGCATGAGTGGCGGTGTCGACTCGTGGCTCATGTGTCCCCCTGAGTGCTGCTGCCGAGGCATGCATCATGTCGTCGCGAGCGGGACTTGTGGACCCTCTGTGGCCAAATACTTCTCATGATGCGCGAGCACTGTCCGATTCCAGCATCAGCCGGCCGTCGGCGGCGGCTCAGGTCCCCGCCAACCGGCGTGCCAGGTACGGCGCCGTCGCGCTGTCGCGTGCTCTCGCCACCTTCGCCGGTGGGCCTTCGGCGATCACGCGGCCACCTGCGTCCCCGCCGCCGGGGCCCAGGTCGATGATCCAGTCGGCGGTGGCGATCGTGTCCAGGTCGTGTTCGACCAGGACGACCGTGTTGCCCGCGTCGACGAGCCGGTGCAACTGGCGCAGCAGCAGGGCGACATCGGCGGGATGCAGTCCGGCCGTCGGCTCGTCGAGGAGGTAGAGCGCGTGACCACGACGGGCCCGCTGCAACTCGGTCGAGAGCTTGATGCGCTGGGCCTCACCGCCACTGAGTTCCGTCGCGGGCTGCCCCAACCGCAGGTACCCCAGCCCCACTTCCCGCAGCGTCTCCAGGCTCCGGGAGGCGGCGGGGAGGTCGGCGAGGAACCCGGCGGCCTCGTCCACGGGCATGGCCAGTACGTCCGCGATGTTCTTGCCCCGGTAGGTGACTTCGAGCGTCTCGGGGTCGTAGCGCGCGCCGTGGCAGGCCGGGCACGGGGCGTAGGTGCCGGGCAGGAACAGCAGCTCGACCTCGACGAATCCCTCCCCCTGGCAGGTCTCGCAGCGGCCTTCCGCGACGTTGAAGGAGAACCGCCCCGCCGAGTACCCGCGTTCCCGTGCCTCGTCGGTCGCCGCGTACAGCTTGCGGACCGCGTCGAACATGCCGGTGTACGTCGCCAGGTTGGAGCGGGGCGTCCGGCCGATGGGCCGCTGGTCGACCCGTACCAGCCGGTCGAAGGAGTCGAGCCCGGACGCGCCCCGCAGGTCGACCTCCAGCTCCGCGCCGTCGTCCGAGGCCTCGGATCCGCTCTCGTCCGGGCTCTGGCCCAGGTGGCGGCGTACGACCTCGGCGAGCACCTGGGTCACCAGCGTGGACTTCCCGGATCCGGACACGCCGGTCACCGCTGTCAGCACCTGCAGAGGGATGTCCACCGAGACGTTCCGCAGGTTGTGGCGCGAGACGCCGCTCAGGCGCAGCCGGCCCCGCGGCTTCCGCGGGCGGTGCTCGACCGGCGGGGCGTGCCCGAACAGGTATCGGCCGGTGGCCGACTCCTCGACCTCTTCGAGGCCGGGCACCGGACCGCTGTACAGGACCCGTCCGCCGCCCTCGCCCGCCTCGGGCCCGATGTCCACCACCCAGTCCGCCCGTCGCACGACATCCATGTCGTGCTCCACGACGAAGAGCGAGTTCCCCGATGCCTTGAGCCGGTCCAGTACGTCCAGCAGGGGCTCCGCGTCGGCCGGGTGCAGGCCGGCGGAGGGCTCGTCGAGGACGTAGACGACGCCGAACAGTCCGGAGCGGAGCTGGGTGGCGATGCGCAGCCGTTGTGCCTCGCCGGGCGACAGGGTCGTCGAGCGGCGCCCCAGACCGAGATAGCCGAGGCCGAGCCCGAGCAGCACGTCGATCCGGGCGACCAGGTCGGCGCAGATCCGTACCGCGACCTCGCTTCTCTCGCCGGCCGGGTCCGTCGTGGTGGCCGCCGCGTCCCCGGGCAGCTCGGCGACGGGCCGCAGCAGCGCGACGACCTCGGTGAGGGGCAGCGCGTTGACCCCGGCGATGGAGTGGCCGGCGAAGGTCACGGCCAGGGCTTCCTGCCGCAGCCCGCTGCCCCCGCACTCCGGGCAGGGCACACTCCGTACGAAGCGCATCGCCCGTTCCCGCATCCGCTCGCTCTTGGAGTCGGCGAGGACATGCATGACATGGGCGCGGGCGCTCCAGAACTTCCCGTAGTAGCCGTAGTCGATCCGGTCGGCCTCCGGCTCGATCAGAACGGACGGCTGTTCATCGGTGTGGAGCAGCCACTCCCGGTCCTTCTTCCTGAGCCTGCGCCACGGCCTGTCGATGTCGATGCCCAGACCGCTGACGACACTGCGCAGGTTGGCGCCCTGCCAGGCACCGGGCCAGGCCGCGATGGCGCCGTCGCGGATGCTCAGGGAGGGGTCCGGTACGAGCAGGTCCTCGGCCACGTCGATGACGGCTCCCAGCCCGTGGCACCGCGTACAGGCACCGGCGGCGGTATTGGGTGAGAACGCCTCGGCGGCGAGCCGCGGGGCCCCGGGCGGATACGTACCGGCGCGGGAGTACAGGATGCGCAGCAGGTTGCTCAGCGTGGTGAGAGTACCGACCGTGGACCGTGAGCTGGGGGCACCGTGCCGCTGCTGCAGGGCGACGGCCGGCGGCAGCCCGGAGACCTCCTGGACGTGGGGGGCGCCGACCTGCTGGAGCAGCCGCCGGGCATACGGCGCGACGGACTCGAAGTACCGCCGCTGAGCCTCGGCGTAGAGCGTGCCGAAGGCCAGCGAGGACTTGCCCGAACCGGAAATCCCGGTGAAGGCGACCATCGCGTCGCGGGGAACATCCACGTCGACGTTCTTGAGATTGTGCTCGGCGGCACCTCTGACGTGCACGAACGGATCGGACGCGGCATGCTCCACAACCCCTCCTCACCCGGCGGACTCCCTTACACGTCCACCCTGACCCTCCTGCCCCGTTTCAGCACCTGGGGCGGGGAGGAACCGGGGCGCAGCCCCGTTCCTCCAGGGGCGCGGGGAACTGCGCGACCAGCCCCCACCGAGCCCGCGGACGAACCCCCGCACCCCCGGCGGGACAACACTTGCCCACCCCGGTACCTACTAGGTACCATCCGAACATGCCGTCCTTGAACATCACCTACAGCGACGAGGAGATGCAGGAACTGCGCGCCGCAGCCGCAGCCGCAGGCACCTCCCTCAAGCAGTACGTCCACGACCTCTCCCTCCGCGAACGCCAGCGCCAGCAGTTCGTGCGCTACGCCGTCTCGTGGGGCGAACTGCAGCGCGCCGAGTTCGACGAGGCGTTCCCGGACGAGATCCCGCCGGCCGGCCGCCACCAGGGAGCCGAAGCCGCCTGATGCTCCATGTCGACATCGCCTGGCTGCTCGACATCCAGGAGCAAACGGTCCCCGAGGACGTGACGGTCGGGGACTACTCGGCTCTGGTGGCCGCGGTCGCCCGCCACAAGACCCGCATCCCCCGCCCCGGCATCGCCGCACAGGACGCGTCCTGGCGGGCGGCGGCACTCCTGCACACGATCGTCCGGCTGGAGCCCCTGCCGTACCGGAACTCCCTGTACGCCTGTCAGGTCGCCGTCGCCTACATGCACACCTCCGCCGAGGGCATCGATCCGCCCTACGGGGCGCTGGTGGAGCTGGTGCGCGACATCCAGGCCCGCAAGGCCACGGTCTACCAGGCCGCCGACCGGATCCGTACCTGGCGCATCTGACGCCGTGCGCGCCGGCCGACGGAGACCCGGCAGCGGACGGAGGCCGCCCGGTGAGCAGCGGGGAGGCATCTCACCGGGCGGCCCTGGCGCGTGACGTCAGACGCAGCCCGCGGGAGTCGCCCGGGACACGTCGTCGATCAACGCCTCGTGCGCCGCCTTCACCCGCCGCACATCGGGCTTGACGACCGCGCGGTCGTACGTGATCAGCCCGTTGAGCTCGCCCTCGACGTCCGCGATCTGGGTGTACACCGCGCCGTTGCCGCCCTTGCAGGCCAGCGCGTGCACCTCGGCGAGCTTGGTGAGGTAGTCGTCGGTGTACGTGGCCGGGTCGACGTCGACATAGGACTGCTGCACCGACCAGGCATGTCCGGGCACGGCGAGTCCGAGGCCGCCGTACTCACCCATGACCAGCGCCCGCCTGCCGTCCGGACGCGGTGGCAGTGCGGGGCTCGGATAGCCGTGCTCGTCCATGATGTCGCCCGTACCGCCGTCAGCGCCGAGGTTGAGGCCCGACTGGTTGTTGACCAGCCGCGTCGGGTCCCAGGCCTTGGCCTGTTCGGCGATGCGGCCCACGTCGTACTGACCCCACCCTTCGTTGAAGGTGACCCACATGACGATCGACGGGCTGCTGATGTGCTCGTCGATCATCTGCTTCATCTCGCGCTCGTAGGTGGCGCGGGCGGTGGCGGACGGGTTCACTCCCGCCGTCATGGCCGGCATGTCCTGCCACACCATCAGGCCGAGTCTGTCGGCCCAGTAGAACCACCGGTCGGGCTCGACCTTGATGTGCTTGCGGACCGAGTTGAAGCCCATGGCCTTGTGCATCTTCAGGTCGTGGGCCAGGGCCTTGTCGCTCGGAGCGGTGTGCAGGCCGTCGGGCCAGAAGCCCTGGTCGAGGGTGGCCATCATGAAGACCGGCTTGCCGTTGAGGACGGTACGAGGGGTTCCCTCCACGTTCTCCACGGCGATGGACCGCATGCCGAAGTAGCTGCTGACACGGTCCTTGCCGACGCTGACCTTGAGGTCGTACAGGAACGGGTCGTCCGGCGACCACAGCCGCGCGTCACGGATCCTCAGGGTGAGCGGGCTGCCCGTGCGGCCGGAGACGGTGGCCACCTTGCGCTTGCCCTCGTACGCCGTCGCGGTGACCGGGACTCCGTCGCGTACACCCTTGGGCGCGACGGTCAGCGTGCCCGCGTCCACGTCCGGGGTGAGGGCGAGCGAGTCGACGTGGTCGGCGGCGACGGGCTCCATCCACACGGTCTGCCAGATGCCGGAGGACGGCGTGTACCAGATGCCGCTCGGGTCGAGGCGCTGCTTGCCGATCGGCGGGTTCTCGCCGTCCGCGGCGTCCGTCGGGTCGTAGACGCCGACGATCAGCTCCTGGGTGCGGCCGGGCTTGAGGGCGTCGGTGACATCGGCGCCGAACTTGTCGTAACCGCCCTGATGGTCGGCGACCTTCGTGCCGTTGACGTAGACCTCGGAACGCCAGTCGACCGCGCCGAAGTTGAGCCGCAGACGCTGCTTCGAGCCGATCTTCCAGTCCTTCGGAACGGTGAAGGTGCGCCGGTACCACATCCGGTCCTCGTGCCGCTCGATGCCGGACAGCTGGGACTCGACGGGATACGGGACGAGGATCTTCTCGGCGAGCTTCCTGCCCACCGGGGGCTGCTCCCCCGCCTCGGCCGCCGCGAACTGCCAGCTGCCGTTGAGGTTCTTCCAGGTGTCGCGGGTGAGCTGCGGCCTCGGGTACTCGCGGTGGGCGTTGGCCGGGGTGACGTCCTTGCCCCACTTGGTGCTCAGCTGGTGGGTCGAGCGGTTGGTGCCGCTGCTCCAGAAGGACTTGACAACGTTGCCGTCCTCGGCGGAGAGGCCCCCTGCCCCGTCGTAGCGCACATCGGCGCTGCCGCGCGCGGTGCCGGTCTTGTTGCCGACCACGGGTTCCTTGAGCGCGATCAGCAGGGACTTGGAGTCGGCCGGGTCGAGCTCGATGCGCCCGAGCGGCCAGGTGGCCCCGCCGATGACCGCGTCCAGGTGGTCGACGAGACCGGCCGGGGGCGCCTTGAGTTCCTGGGCGAAGTCGAGCCGCAGCGTGCGACCGTCCTTGAGGACGGTGGTGGCGATGGCCCCGTCGTAGTCGTAGCCCGCGGGCAGCAGGAACGCCGACTGCGGGATCGCGGTCTTGGCGCCGCCGGGCGGAGTCCAGCGCAGATGGAGGTTGGAGCCTCCGTAGTGCTCGAAGTACTCGACCTTGATGTCGTACGCGGTGCCGGCGGTCAGTTCCACCGGTTCCGCACTCTGTTCGCGGTCCCAGTCGTCGACCCAGTGGTCGATGGTGAGTTTGCCGTCGACCCAGAGACGGAAGCCATTGTCCCCGATGATCGAGAAGGTGGTGGGACCGGTCTTCTCGGGCACGATCCGGCCGGTCCAGCGCACGCTGACGTCGTCCGACCTCCCGGTCGCGGCCCGCAGCCGCGACTCCAGGTTGTCGAAATCGAGCCGCGCGTCCATCCCGGTGGCCTTGAGCTCATGGAAATCGAAGGCGCCGGGGGCGGACTGGGTGTAGTACTCCCCCTTGAGGCCGTGGACCTCGACAGGATCCTCCACGGCCGTCGCGACAGGTGCGGCGGCCAGTCCCGCGGCCCCGAGTAACACCGCGACGAACAGAGCGAGTCGTTGTCTGAGTTGTATGCGTGATCTGAGCGATCCGAGTGACGTGAGTGATCTCCTGCGCACGAATCCTCCTAGGGAGTTCCTGACGAATCTCCTCGGCCTCGCCACACCCGGTCCAGGCGGCCTCGTGACACCTGGTCCTGGCGGCGTCGCGACGCCCGGCACGCACCCCTCATCCGCGGACCGGTTCCACCCGGCCCGGTCGGGGGCCCACACCCTTCAGGCAGTGCGAAACCACCGAACGTCACCCCCTCACCCACGGAGACCCGCCAGGACCCGTCGGAAACCCCCGAGGTCGTGTCCGCGGAGTCCCGCCCGCCCCGCCGTCCGGGTGGACGGCAGGACTCCGCGGACACGACCTAGAGTGAGGAAGGGTGGCGGCTCGGAGCTTGAGTCTGTACAACGTTGGAAGCAGAGGCAGTTGGCATGAGAGCACGGGCTCCCACCCGCTGTCCAGGTTCATGACACAGCTCCGGTCGCGGAGTTCCCGTCGATGCCGAGGAGATCCCTTGCGGGTCAGCCTGAAGGACGTGGCCGAACGGGCCGGCGTCTCGATCAAGACCGTTTCCAACGTCGTGAACAACTATCCGCACATCACCCCGGCGATGCGCGCCAAGGTCCAGGAGGCGATCGACGAGCTCGGCTACCGGCCGAACCTCACCGCACGGCATTTGCGCAAAGGCCGTACGGGCATCATCGCGCTGGCGGTCCCCGAGCTGGGCAACCCGTACTTCGCCGAACTGGCGGGCGCGGTGATCGACGCCGCCGCCGAGCACGAGTTCACGGTCCTGCTCGACCACACACGGGGCGAGCGTCAGCAGGAACTGCTGGTCAGCCAGGGGTTCCGGGCCCGGGTGATCGACGGACTGATCCTCAGCCCGCTGGAGCTGGAGGCCGAGGACCTGCAGGGCCGGGCCGACGACGTGCCCCTGGTGCTGCTCGGCGAGCGCGAGTACGGTCTGCCCTTCGACCACATCGCGATCGACAACGTCGCCGCCGCGCGGGCGGCGGTGCGCCACCTGCTCGACCGCGGCCGGACCCGGATCGCCTATCTCGGGGTCCGTACGGACTCCGCGAACCGTCCCGCCCATCTGCGGCTCGACGGCTGGCGTGCGGAGCTGGCGGCGGCGGGCCTCACCCCCGACGAGGACCTGATCGTGCCCGTCGGCGGCTGGGACCGGGACGACGGCGCCCGGGCCATGGCAGAGCTGCTGGACGCGGGCCATCGGCCCGACGCGGTCTTCGCCTTCAACGACCTCATCGCGATCGGCGCCATGCGGGTGCTGCACGAGCGTGGGCTCAGGGTGCCGTGGGACATCGCCGTGGTCGGCTTCGACGACATCGCGGAGAGCCGTTTCGGCGCCGTTTCGCTGACCACCATCGCGCCGGACAAACAGGCGATCGCCCGCCTCGCGGTGGCCTCGCTGCTGCGCAGTCTTTCCGGCCGCCAGGACCCCGGCGGACGTGAACTCACGGCGGAGTTCCGGCTGGTGGAGCGGGAGAGCACCCTCGGGCGGCGCTGACGGCGGGTCGAACGAATCGGTCGAGATTTCGGACGGAGGGGTTTACACAGTCTCTCCAACGATGTAAAAACCTCCCCTGAACGCCGTGCACGCCGTATCGACCGTCAAGTGCCGAACTCCCGGGAGCGCTCTCAGCTCCGGGGCCGCGCCGTTTGGGGATCTCCATGAAGCCGACCGCATCTTCTCGCCGCACCACCGCTCGCGCCCTCCTCGCCACCGGCATCCTCACGAGCCTGGCACTCACCGGATGCACCAAGTCCGAGGACTCCTCCGACGACAAGGTCACCGAGCAGCAAGCCGACGCGGGTCAGGAGGTCGCCTCGCCGAGCGCCGGCTCCGGGCCCTCCTGCACCATCGACACGTTCGGGGGCGAGAAGCTCGATCTCAAGGACGCCACGGTCGGTTTCTCGCAGTCCGAGAAGGAGGCCAACCCCTTCCGGATCGCCGAGACCGCCTCGATCAGGGCCGAGGCGAAGAAGCGCGGCGTCAAGCTCCTCACCGCCAACGCCCAGTCGCAGTTCTCCAAGCAGATCAGCGACGTCCAGGACCTCATCGCCAAGGGCGCCGACGTGCTGGTCGTCGCCCCGCTCAACTCGGACGGCTGGGAGCCCGTGCTGAAGACGGCGGCGGCCAAGCACATCCCGATCGTCACGGTCGACCGCAAGATCAACGCCGAGGCCTGCAAGGACTATGTGAGCTTCATCGGTTCCGACTTCGTGGAGCAGGGCAAGCGGGCCGCCGACCAGATGATCGAGGCGACCGGCGGCAAGGGCGAGATCGCCATCCTGCTCGGCGCGGCGGGCAACAACGTCACCACGGAACGCACCAAGGGCTTCGTGGACCAGATCAAGGCGGAGGCGCCCGGCCTCAAGGTGGTGTTCCAGCAGACGGGTGAGTTCGCCCGCGAGAAGGGCCAGTCGGTCACCGAGAACCTCATCCAGTCCAAGCCCGGGATCAAGGGCATCTACGCCGAGAACGACGAGATGGGCCTCGGTGCCGTCAACGCCCTCAAGGGCGCGGGCAAGAAGGCCGGCGATGTGAAGATCGTGACCATCGACGGCACGCGCAACGCCGTCCAGGGCATCGTGGACGGCTGGATCAGCGGTGTCGTCGAGTCCAACCCGCGCTTCGGTCCGCTCGCCTTCCAGACCCTCGACAGCTTCACCAAGGGCGACGAGGTCTCGCAGGACATCGTCATCAAGGACACCGAGTACACCGAGGCCAACGCCGAGTCGGACATCGCCAAGGCCTACTGAGATGCTCTCCGTCACTGGCGTGTCCAAGCTCTTCCCCGGCGTGAAGGCGTTGTCCGACGTGGACTTCACCGCCCGCGCCGGGGAGGTGCACGCCCTCGTCGGCGAGAACGGCGCGGGCAAGTCGACCCTGATCAAAGTACTCACCGGTGTCTACCAGCCGGACGCCGGCGAGGTCGTCCACAACGGCTCGCCGGTCCGCTTCTCCACACCCCTGCAGGCCCAGCAGGCGGGCATCTCCACCATCTACCAGGAGGTCAACCTCGTCCCGCTGATGAGCGTGGCGCGCAACCTCCTCCTCGGCCGTGAACCGCGCGGCCGGCTCGGTCTCATCGACTTCCGGCGGATGCACCGGGAGGCGGACGAGGCACTGCGGGGCCTCGGCATCCGGGTCGACGTGAGCCGGCCGCTGCGTGAACTGGGCGTGGGCGCACAGCAGATGGTGGCCCTCGCGCGAGCCGTCGCCATCGACGCACGTGTCGTGATCATGGACGAGCCCACCTCCTCGCTCGAACCGCGCGAGGTGCGCACCCTGTTCGACGTGATCGGCATGCTCCGCGAGCGCGGCATCGCGGTGGTCTACGTGAGCCACCGCATGGACGAGCTGTACGAGATCTGCGACGCCGTCACCGTGCTGCGTGACGGCCGGGTGGTGCACACCGGGCGGCTCGCCGACCTCGACCGGCTGCGGCTGGTCTCGCTGATGCTGGGCCGGGAGATCGGCGAGGTCCGCAGCGAGGGCCTGACCAAGTTCACCGGCTCGCACCAGGCGTCGGCCGAACCGGTGCTGCGCGCCGAGGGGCTGACCATCCGTCACCAGTTGAAGGACGTCTCGCTCGCCATCCGTCCGGGCGAGGTGGTGGGCCTGGGCGGACTCCTCGGCTCGGGCCGCAGTGAGACCGCGAGGGCGATCGCGGGCGCGCTGCCGACCGACTCCGGCCGGGTGTCGGTCGACGGCACGCCGGTGCGTACCGGCTCCACACCGGCCGCGATCCGCGCCGGCATCAGCCTGCTGCCGGAGGACCGTAAGGCCGAGGGCATCTCGCCCGGACTCTCGGTACGGGAGAACATCGCGCTGGCCGCCCTTCCGGGACTCTCGCGGTTCGGTCTGGTGGACAACGCCCGCGTCGACAAGGTCGTCGACATGTTCGTGCAGCGGCTGCGCATCAAGTCCGCGGGGCCGCACCAGAAGGTCGGCGAGCTCTCCGGCGGCAACCAGCAGAAGGTGCTGCTGGCCCGCTGGCTCGCCATGCACCCGAAGGTGCTGCTCCTCGACGAGCCCACCCGGGGCATCGACGTGGGTGCCAAGGCGGAGGTCCAGTCCCTCATCGACGAACTCGCCGAGGAGGGACTCGCCGTGCTGCTGATCTCCTCCGACACCGAGGAACTGATCGAGGGCAGCGACCGGATCATCGTCCTCAAGGACGGTGTGGTGGTCGACGAGCTGACCGGCGACGCCGTCACCGAGGACGCGCTGATGCGCGCCATCGCCGCCGAGCCCTCGGCGCCCTCCGGAGCGGCGGACCTCACCACATCGCCGGACCTCACCACATCACCGAACTTCTCGAAGAACGCGGAATCCGCCGGGAGCGCCCATGACTGACCTGACGCTCATCCGCGGTCAGGTGGACCGCGAGCGGCTGCTGCGCCTGCTCCAGGAGTACGGCGTCTACGCGGGCGTCGTGGCTCTGCTCGTCTTCAATTTCGTCTTCACCTCGCACTTCGTCTCGGCGGAGAACTTCCGCACCCAGGCCGTGCAGGTCGCGCCGGTGCTCATCGTCGCGCTCGGCATGGCTCTGGCGATCGGCACCGAGGGCGTCGACCTGTCGGTGGGCTCGGTGATGGCCCTGTCCACCTCTCTGCTGTCCCTGTATCTCGGTTACGGCCCGTGGATCGCCGTCCTCATGGCGGTGGCGGGCGGCATCATGATCGGCCTGGCGAACGGTTCACTGATCGCCTTCCTGGGCGTCCAGCCGATCGTCGCCACCCTGGCCCTCATGGTCGCCGGACGCGGGATCGCCCTGGTGCTGCTCCCCCAGCTGGAGGACGTACGCGATCCGGGAATGGCGTCGCTCGGCTCCGGTGACGTGCTGGGCGTGCCGTATCTCGTCCTCATCGCGGCGGCCCTGGCGCTGCTGGTGGCCTTCGTGGTGCGGCGCACCACCTTCGGGCGCCAGTTGCTCGCCGTCGGCGACAGCAGGCCCGCGGCACGCCTCGCGGGGCTGCCCGTGCGCCGGGTCCTCATCGTGGTGTACGCGTGCTCCGGCGCGCTGGCCGCGGTGGCGGGCATCCTCGCCACCGCCCGGCTGACGGCCAGCGATCCCACCTCGCTGGGCAACCTCATGGAACTGTCGGCGATCACGGCGGTGGTCGTCGGCGGCACTCCCCTGTCCGGGGGCCGCGTACGCATCGGCGGCACGGTCGCCGGGGCCGTCCTGATCCAGCTGCTGACCACCACGCTCATCAAGCACGACCTGCAACCGTCGTGGACGCAGATGGCCCAGGCCGTGGTGATCATCGCCGCCGTCTACGCGGCCCGTGAACGGGGGAAGCGATGACCATCGGGACCACGGAGGCCGAGAGGCGACCGGCCACCGTCCATCAGGAGGCCGAGAAGGCCGACGCCCCCACCCGGGCGGAGCGCTTCAGCGCCCTCGCCCAGCAGCACGGCGCCCTGGTCACCCTCCTGGTGGCCATGGTCGCGGCGTCGCTGAGCTTCGACACCTTCCTGACCGGCGACAACCTGGAGAACATGGCGCTGTCCTCGGCCTTCCTCGCCGTGGTCGCGCTGGGCATGACGTTCGTCATCGTCACCGGCGGGATCGACCTGTCGGTCGGCTCGCTCTTCGCCCTCGGCGGAGTACTGGCGGCCTGGGGTTCGCAGTACGGCACGGTGGTGGCGCTCCTGCTCCCGCTCGCGGTGTGCGGGCTGATCGGGGTCGTCAACGGCCTGCTCATCGCCCGGTCGGGCCTGGCCCCCTTCATCGTCACCCTGGCCGCCATGCTCGGGGCGCGCGGCATCCTGCTGGCGATCACCGACGAGGGCTCGAAGACCTATCTCGTCGACAAGGACTCGTTCTTCGCCACCCTCGGACAGGGCTCGCTGCTGGGCATCGGCCTACCGATCTGGATCACGGTGGCCCTGTTCGTCCTGGGCGCCGTCGTCCTGCGGCTCACCCGATTCGGGCAGTACGTGTACGCGGTCGGCGGCAACGAGGACGCGGCGGCCCTGATGGGTGCCCCCGTGGCGCGTACGAAGATCACCGTGTACGCCCTGTCGGGGCTGTGCGCCGGTCTCGCGGGCGCGCTCAACGCGGCCTGGCTGGTGTCGGGCGTGACGATCCTCGGGTCGGGCATGGAGCTGGAGGCCATCTCTGCGGTCGTCATCGGCGGCACTCTGCTCTCCGGCGGCTTCGGCTTCGTGAGCGGTTCACTGGTCGGTGTGCTCCTTCTGAAGGTGATCCAGAACGTCATCAACCAGATCGGCTCCCTGGACTCCGCGTACCAGCAGGTGGTCAGTGGTGCCTTCCTCGCCGTGGTGGTGGTGGCCCAGACCTGGCTGGGGCGCAGGCGCCGGGTGCTGTGAACCGGTCCCGTTCGGGCGGCGTCGCAACGCCGCCCGAACGGGACCGAGGCATGTCGGGCGCTGTGCGTCCTCGTCGTCCTGTCCCGTGCCCGCGCGGCAGCGCCGCACGGCGTACGCGCAAACCCTCTCGGCCACCGGGTGTCCACCCGCTGTTCCAGGGCATTCGGACCCCCGGGAGGAGGTGTCGGCCTCCGCCTTCCCGGCTTTCTGCGTCGTCGCTCGCGACGACCCTTATGAGAGGCTTTGTCACGTGCGTACCGTGGGAGTGGAAGAAGAACTTCTCCTGGTCGATCCGGAGAGCGGAGAACCACAGGCGCTGTCCGCCGCGGTACTCGCCCGCGCCGCCAGGGACGATCCGTCGGAGGAGACGTTCGAGAAGGAGCTGCACACCCAGCAGCTCGAATTCGCCACCCACCCGCAGGCGGAGATGACCGAACTCGGCGCGGAGATCGTCCGGTGCCGCAAGGAGGCGGCGCGTGTCGCGGGGGACATCGGGGCCACCGTCGTCGCGCTCGCCACCTCCCCCCTGCCGGTCAGGCCGTCGGTCAGTACGAGTTCCCGTTACCAGTGGATGATCGAGGAGTTCGGCCTGCCCGCTCAGGAGCAGCTCGTCTGCGGCTGCCACATCCATGTGTCGGTGGAGTCCGACGACGAGGGCGCCGCGGTGCTCGACCGTATTCGCCCCTGGCTGTCCGTGCTGACCGCGCTCAGCACGAACTCCCCGTTCTGGCAGGGAAAGGACAGCCTCTACAGCAGCTACCGGAGCCGGGTGTGGATGCGCTGGCCGATGGCCGGCCCCACGGAACTCTTCGGTACGGCGGAGGCCTACCACCGACGGGTCGACGCCATGGTGGCCACGGGGGTGTTGAAGGACAGGGGCATGATCTATTACGACGCGCGGATCGCCGAGCGGTACCCCACCGTCGAGATACGCGTGTCGGACGTCTGCCTGGAGGCGAGCACCGCGACCCTGCTGGCCACCCTCACCCGTGGACTCGTCGAGACGGCGGCGCGCGAGTGGCGTGCGGGAACCGCCCCGGCGGCGCACCCCGTGGAGCTGTTGCGCCTGGCCGCCTGGCGGGCCGCGCGGTCGGGTCTTGAGGAGGAACTGCTGCACCCGTCGACGATGCGGCCGGAACCGGCCGGGGACGTGGTGCGCGCCCTGCTGGAACATGTCGGGCCCGCCCTGCACGACAGCGGTGACACCGACCGTGCGCACACGGCCGCGGCGGACTTGCTGCGTGACGGCAACGGCGCCCGGGTCCAGCGCGAGATCCTGGAGCGGACCGGAAGCCTGAGTGACGTGGTCACGGAGTGCGTGCGTCGCACGCAGACCTGAGCGCGCTCACCGCGCTGACCGCGCTGACCACCGACGGGCCGCGTGCGGTCAGTGCGGTCAGTGCGGTCAGTGCACGGTCGCCCGGGTGGGGCCGTCGTCGAGGAAGCCGCCGGACTGGTGCTGCCAGAGCTTGGCGTAGGCGCCGGCCGAGGCGAGCAGTTCCTGGTGGGTGCCCTGTTCGACGATGCGTCCGCGGTCGAGGACGACAAGCCGGTCCATGGTGGCGACCGTGCTCAGCCGGTGCGCCACCACGAGCGCAGTCCGTCCCTCCATGAGCCTCCACAGCGCCTCCTGGACCAGGACCTCGCTCTCGGAGTCCAGGGCGCTGGTGGCCTCGTCGAGCAGCAGGATCGGCGCGTCGCGCAGGATCGCCCTGGCGAGCGCGACCCGCTGACGCTGTCCGCCCGACAGCTTGACCCCGCGCTCGCCGACCATGGTGTCGAAGCCGTCCGGCAGGGCGTCGGCGAACTCCGTGACATGTGCGATCTCGGCCGCGCGCCGGATCTCCCGGTCCGTGGCGTCCGGGCGGGCGAACACGATGTTGTCCCGCAGCGAGCGGTGGAACATCGCCGGATCCTGCGGCACATAGGCGATGAGGCTGCGCAGTTCGGCCTGGCGCAGCCTGCTGATGTCCTGCCCCCCGATCAGGATCCGGCCGGCGTCGAGGTCCGTCATCCTCAGCAGCAGCCTGCTGAGTGTGGTCTTGCCTCCGCCGGACCGGCCGACGAGACCGATCTTCGTCCCGCTGGGCACCGCCAGTTCGAGCCCCTGGAAGAGGGGTCCCGCCCCCGCGTGGGCGAAGGTGACCTCCTCGAAGCGGACATCGGCGGCCTGGGACAGCAGCGGCTCCGGCGGCACCGGGTCCAGCACGGTCGGCGGCATCAGCAGCAGTTCGGTGAACTGCCCCGCCTCGGTCATCGAACTCTCCAGGCGGCGGTACACCTGATTGAACTCGAACATGATCCGCGTCGCGTTCGAGTAGTACGTGAAGGCCACCACGACCGCCTCCACACCGTGCCCGCCGCCGGCGAGGGCGACCGCGAGCAACAGGCCCAGCGCGTTGGTGAGTACGGACATGGGTGCGACCAGTGTGTCGATGCGCAGGTTGCCGTAGTCCCACGCCCGCAGGGTGAGCCGCCTCGACTCGGCGACCCGGGACCGGTGTTCGGCGGCTTCGCGTTCCTCGGCCGCGAACGCGCGGACCGTGTCCATGTTCATCAGGCTGTCGGCGACATGGCCCGACACCCGGGCGATCGCCTCCTCGCGCCGGTCCACCAGCGCCTGGCGGCGGCGGATGAGGGGCACCACGCACAGCGCGGTGAGCACGAGCATCGTCAGCAGGCCGACGACGAGCAGCGGTTCATAGCGCCACAGGATCACCGATCCGAACGCGAGTGGCACCACGCGGCCCACGACCTGGAACGTCAGCGTGTCGACGAACTCCTCGAACCGGGAGGCGAAGCTCAGCACCCGCTTGGTCAGCGACCCGGCGAAGTTGTCGTGGAAGAAGGCCGCGTCCTTGGCGAACAGCTCGTCCATGCCGATCACGTACAGGTTCTCGATGCCGCGGGCGGCAAGCCGGTTCAGGCAGTGCAGGCCCAGGCGCCACAGCGTCTCCCCGAGCAACAGGACACCGGAGAAGCCGACGACGTAGGGAAGCGCCTCGGTGACGGTGATGCCGCCTTCGGTGGCGATCCTGGCGACGAGTTTCGCGACGATGAGCGGCGCGATGTAGTTGATGCCGATGTTGCCCATCGCCGGCAGCAGCATGGCCGGTACCGAGAACAGCCGTAACCGTGCCAGTTCCCGTCCGTAGTGACGGAGTGCCAGAAGCACCGCACCCCTGCGCGGTTGGATCCTGCGTGTCTCAGGCGATCCCATCCCACCCCCGAGTGGTCGTAAGGCGGCCCGTCGCCCGTTTCTCCGGTGGATCGCCGTTGCCGCACGCCGACAACAGGTGTGAGTACGGGTGGGCCGGAACCGGAATTGTCCCGCGACAACACCCGATGAGTCCAAGTGTTTTGCGGCCCGTACGCCCATACGCATGTGCGAAGTCGGTGGTCTGATTCCCCTTCCGTCAATGGCGTGCCACAGCCCTCACACCTCGCGGGAGGCACACATGGAGGTGCGGGCATACAGTGCGACGGAGGCTCCGTACACGTATGAGTGGGGGATACGAAGTGGTGCGCACACTTGTCATCGGCGGCGGGATCGCCGGCACGGCTGCCGCGCTGGCTCTGCACAAGGCGGGTACGGACGTCACCGTGTACGAGGCTCATCCCGACTCGGCCGAGGACATCGGGGCGTTCCTCACCCTCGCGAGCAACGGCATGCGGGCCCTCGCCCAGATCGACGCCTCCGCCGCGGTCACGGCGGTCGGCTTCCCCCTGCGTTCGATGCGTGTCCTCGACGACACGGGCGCCACGGTGGCCCACGTACCGCTCGGCGAGGCCGGCGACCCGCTCCTGCGGTACCGGTGCCTGCACCGTGGCGAACTCGCCACCGCGCTGCAGGCGGAGGCCGCTCGCCGGGGCATCGGCATCCGGCACGGAGCGCGTCTGGTGTCCGTCGAGGACACCCAGGACGCGGTCACCGCGCACTTCGCCGACGGCAGTACCGCGACCGGTGACCTGCTCGTCGGAGCGGACGGACTCAACTCCGTCGTACGGCAGGGGTTCGCCCCTGCCGTACAGCCCCGTTACGCGGGACAGCGTGTCTTCTACGGCTACACCGACGACGCGCTCCTCGCCGAGGAGAACGCCGGGGAGAGCGAGCGCATCACCATGGTGCGGGGCAGCGGGACCGCCTTCGGCTACGCGGTGTCGCCCGCGGGGGAGACGTACTGGTTCGCGCGCGTGGCCGGTGAACCCCTGGCCGCCGAGGAGATCGCCCAAGGCACACCCGGCCACTGGCGCGAGCTGCTCCTGCCGCTGCTGCGCAAGGACACCACCCCTGCCGCGGGTGTCGTCGCGGCCACCACCGACCGCCTCATGGTCACCAACGCCACGGAGATCCCCACCGGTACACCCTGGCGCTCCGGTCGCGTCCTCACCATCGGCGACGCGGCCCACGCGGCCTCCCCCGCCACCGGGCAGGGGGCCTCCATGGCACTGGAGGACGCGGTCGTTCTCGCGAAGTCCCTGCGCGACGCTCCCGACACCGAGGCCGCGCTCTCGCTCTACGAGTCACTCCGTCGTCCGCGCGTCGAGGAGAACGTCACCGTCAGCGGCAACATCTCCCGAGGCACTCCCCCTTCGCCCCGTCCCGGCCGGGGGACCCCCGCGTCGCGGCCGGCCGACGACGACCTCGCCCGGCACCTGGACTGGCACACCGACCTGTGGTCCCGGACCGACGGCAACACACCGGGAACACCACCTCACTAGTCAGCACATGACACATGTCAGGAACAGCCCGTTCCACACATGCGTACTATCTCTACACTGGCGCAAAGCGCGCAGTTGAGTCCTTCGGACGGACCAGCCCCGACAGACACCATCCCGCTCTCCACTCGCGCACGGACGTGCAGCCCCATTTCGCACATGTGCCGGGGGACCGAGAAAGGCTCCACTCATGTCTGAGAACCAGATCTCCACCACGGAACTCACCTCGCAGTACATCGCACAGGTGACCAGCGACCTGGAGCGCAACAGCAAAGAGCAGGAGCGCATCGCGACGGACATCTCGGGCCTGCAGGAGCAGTTGCTGGCTCTGCAGCACGACCACACGGTGCTGGTGAACATGCACCAGGCACTGGGCGGCACCAGCCCCGTCGCCGGGGTCACCCCCGCCGCACCCTCCGTGCCGAGTCAGTCCTCCGCCCGGACCAAGCAGTCCAAGGCCGCCAAGGAGGTCAAGGCCGCCAAGCCGAAGCAGGCTGCTGCCACGGGCGCGAAGAAGGCCGAGACCAAGAAGCCGGAGGCCCGGAAGAGCGCGGCCAAGGCACCGAGGACAACCGCTCAGCCGAGCCTCGTCGACCTGATCCGCGGCCACCTCGAAGCGCAGAAGGAGCCGCGCTCCGCCGCCGAGATCACCACCGCGCTCACCGCGGCCCACCCCGAGCGCACCATCAAGACCACCGTCGTGCGCACCACCCTCGAAAACCTGGTCGCCAGGAGCAGCGCCCACCGCAACAAGCAGGGATCCTCGGTCTTCTACACCGCCACCACCGAGGCCCCCGCCAAGGCCGAGCCCACCGCGGCGGCCGGCTGACCTTCCTCGTCGGCGCCCGGCCCCGAGGCTGCCGGCACGCTCACTGGCGCCCGTTCGCGTACGCCATCGCGTGCCGGGGCCGCCGACGGCCCAAGGCGTCCGCGGTCGGTCACAGCTCGGTCCGACCGGCCGGGTGCAGGTGGGTGAACTCGTCGGCGAGGATGCCCATCATGACCACGTCGTGATGCCGGCCGGCGAAGAACACGTGGTCACGCAGACGCCCTTCCTCGATGAAGCCGAGCCTGCCTTGCAGTGACAGCGACGCCTCGTTGTGTGCGAAGACGTGCGCCTGGCATTTGTGGAAGCGCCGCTCGGCGAACATGTAACGCAGCAGCAGTGTCGCGGCCTCTGTCGCATATCCCCTGCGCCGGTGCTCCGCGCCCAGGGAGATGCCGTACTCGAACCAGCCCGCGCGCGCGTCGGCGTGGTGCGAGCCGACCACACCGACCGGCTCTCCCGTGTTGACGGCTTCGACCAGCAGGACGAAGCGGTCGCCGTCGGGCCCGGCGAGCGCCAGTTCCTTCGCCCGGGCACGATGGCCCTCGGCGGAGCGGGGAGCCCGCACGAGGTCCCCCAGCCGCTCCTCGTCGGCCTCGAAGCGCATGAGCGCCGTCCAGTCGTCGGGTTCGACACCGCGCAGCCGCACTCGCTCACCGGTCCAAAAGGATGTCATCCCCCATTGGAGCACGCCGTGTCCGGCGTCCGGGCCGGAGCCGTTGTCAGTGGTGGCAGGCAGGATGACCTGCATGACCTCACCAGTTGCAGTGATCGTGGATGCCGTCGCCTACGCACAGGCCGTCGAGGACGCCGTGAAGGCATCGGCCGCCTACTACACGGGCGGCACCTCGCCGATGGACGACGACACCTACGACCGGCTCGTGCGCGCCATCACCGTCTGGGAGGCGGAGCATCCCGACGAGGTGCTGCCCGGCTCGCCGAGCGGGAAGGTCGCCGGCGGCGCGGTGGACGGCGATGTGCCGCACACGGTGGCGATGCTCAGTCTGGACAACGTGTTCTCGGCCGACGAGTTCACCGCCTGGACGGCGTCGCTGGCCCGGCGCGTCGGCCACGACGTGGAGCGGTTCAGCGTCGAACCGAAGCTCGACGGCCTGGCGATCGCCGCCCGGTACAGAGCCGGCCGCCTGGAGCGGCTGATCACCCGCGGGGACGGCACGGCCGGGGAGGACGTCTCGCACGCGATCGGCACCGTCGAGGGCCTGCCGGAGGTCCTGGCCCAGCCCGTGACGGTGGAGGTGCGCGGTGAAGTCCTGATGACCACGGCGCAGTTCGAGCACGCCAACGAGGTGCGCACGGCGCACGGCGGACAGCCCTTCGCGAATCCGCGCGGCGCCTCGGCGGGCACCCTGAGAGCCAAGGAACGTGCCTACACCGTGCCGATGACGTTCTTCGGTTACGGTCTGCTGCCCCTGCCGGACACGGACGCCGGGCAGGCCGGGCCACTGCGCGAGCTGTCCCACAGCGAACTGATGGACCGCGCCGCGGAACTCGGGGTGAACACCACCGCGGGCACCGCCGTACCCGGCACCACCGCCGAAACGGCCGAGGAGGTCCTGGCCCGGGTGCGGGAGATCGCCGCGCTGCGCGCCTCGCTGCCGTTCGGCATCGACGGGATCGTCATCAAGGCCGACCTGGCCGCCGACCAGCAGGCCGCGGGATCCGGTTCGCGTGCCCCGCGCTGGGCCATCGCCTACAAGCTGCCGGCGGTGGAGAAGATCACCCGGCTCCTTGAGGTCGAGTGGAACGTGGGCCGTACCGGCATCATCGCCCCACGCGCCGTACTCGAACCGGTCGTCATCGACGGGGCCACCATCACCTACGCCACCCTGCACAACCCGGCCGACATCACCCGGCGCGACCTGCGCCTGGGCGACCACGTCATGGTCCACCGCGCCGGTGACGTCATCCCCCGTATCGAGGCGCCCGTCGCCCACCTGCGCACGGGTGACGAACAGCCCGTCGTCTTCCCCGAGGTGTGCCCGCGGTGCGGGAGCGGCATCGACACCGGCGAGCAGCGCTGGCGCTGCGAGAACGGCCGCAACTGCCATCTGGTCGCCTCCCTCTCGTACGCGGCCGGCCGTGATCAGCTCGACATCGAGGGTCTCGGCCACACCCGCGTCGTCCAGCTCGTCGAGGCGAACCTGGTCAGCGATCTCGCGGATCTGTTCACCCTCACCCGTGACCAGCTCCTGAATCTGGAGCGGATGGGTGGGACGAGCACCGACAACCTCCTCGCGGCGCTCGCCACGGCCAAGGGGCGCCCGCTGTCACGGGTGTTGTGCGCGCTCGGCGTACGGGGCACGGGGCGGTCGATGTCCCGCCGCATCGCCCGTCACTTCGCCACGATGGACCACGTCCGCGCGGCCGACGCCGCGTCGATGCAGCAGGTCGAGGGCATCGGCACGGAGAAGGCCCCGTCCATCGTCTCCGAACTCGCCGAACTGGCCCCGCTCATCGACAAGCTCGTCGCCGCCGGGATGAACATGACCGAGCCCGGCGCCACTCCCCCGAGCGCGCCGACGACCGAGGACTCCGAGGCCGCCTCGGGCAGCGACCGAGGTGCCGAGGGCCCGGCCGGCTCAGGGGGTTCTGAAGGGACGGGGGACTCGCCGGCGCCGGCGAGCGGGCCGCTGAGCGGGATGACGGTGGTGGTGACCGGCGCGATGACCGGCGTACTGGAGAAGCTCAGCCGCAACCAGATGAACGAACTCGTCGAACGGGCCGGAGGGCGCTCCTCCTCCAGTGTCTCCAGGAAGACCACCCTGGTGGTGGCGGGAGAGGGCGCCGGATCCAAGCGCGCCAAGGCCGAGACCCTCGGCATCCGCCTGGCCACCCCCGACGAGTTCGCCGCGCTCGTCACCGACCACCTCGAACAGCCCGCTCAGTAGTCCACCCCCGGCCGACCGTGCTCCGCGGCCTCCCGGCCGGGGCCGCTGGCGCGGGACGGGGCCACCGTGACAGGCTCTGCGTCGCTCGTGAACAGGCTGTTGGTGAGGGGAAATCCGTGGACACCCAGACGTGGGACGCACTGGTCGCATCGATGAAGAACGCGTACACCGCGGATCTGGCCCAGGGGAGGGCGCCCCGCCCGGTCATCATGCCGCTGGTCCGCGGTGAACTGGTGGGGCTCGTCTGGCTGCGCCCGGCCGAGACCGGCGAGGACTCCATGAGCGCGATCGTCGAGCTCTCGAACGTCGCCGCGGCGGCAGGCGCGGACGAGGTCGTGCTCGCCTGGGACACGCAGAACGTCGCGACCGGATGCGGGCTTCCGGTCATCGGCCCGGCGCCCTGTCTGAATCTGGTGCACGCCACGAAGGACGGTCACGTACTGCATCAACTCCCCTGCACGCACCGGCCCGTGGACTCCTCGCCCGGGGGTCCGGACACGGCCGAGCCCGTGTGGCTGCCCGCCCCGGGGCCGCAGCCCGGTGGCACGCTCGCCCCGCCGATCCAGGCCGCTCTCACGTACTCCTTCACTCCGCTCGATCTCGACCACCCCTCCCCCTTCGGCGTCACCGTTCTCCTCATGGAGGACGACGGCTACGCCGTGCACCTCACCGACACCCTCGCCCTGTGACCCAGGTGTCTCGCGCCGCTGCCGCCAGGTTCCGGGTTACAGGTTCCGGGTTCCGGGTTCCGGGCAAGGTGGAGGCCGGTTGCCGTTGTGGTCTCCCCGCGGCGGGGTATACGGGACTGTGCACGGACCGCACCACCGCCCCCGGCCCAGGAGTAGAGCCATGGCAGGCATCATGAACAAGATCAAGCAGTTCGCCCGGAGCCCGCAGGGACGGCGCACCATCGAGCAGGCGCGCCGCGCCTCCGCCGATCCGCGTCGCCGGGCCCAGGCCCAGCGGCTGCTGGGCAAACTGCGTGGACGACGCTGACCTCGATCGAGCGGCCCGCCCTCAAGCAACGCGAAGACCCCACCCGAAGAACATCGGGTGGGGTCTTGTCGAGCGCCGGGCAGGCCTTGCACCTGCATTTCCCCGCAGGAAGCGGGGCGTCTTTCCTTGGACCACCGACGCGAGAGGCGCCGCACTCGGCGGCTCGCTCAAGATCGAGTCTATCAGCATCCGCGGCCCGCTCTGCACACGCGTGCGACGGGAAAGCGTGAAGACCGTGAAGGTGTAGAACGCAATTCCCGTTTGCCGAACGCAGAGCCGGATACCCGGTGTTCATGGCTGGAGCGAACAACAAAACCACGAACGGACAGTCGCCCACCGCGCATGCGCGAGCGGCGAAGACCACCGTGACCGAAGGTGCCACGGCGCCCGCGAAGGAGTCACAGAAGGCCGCCACCGAGGCGGTGAAGAACGCCGGGGAGGCTGCCGGGGCCGTGGGCCGTGGCAGCAGGGAAGCCCTGGTGAACCTCGGCGGAGTCGCGTCGCAGAAGGCCAAGGAAACGGCCAGGACGGTGCAGGGCGGTGTTTCCACGGCCGCTCAGCAGACAGTCGGCAAGGCCGGCCTCGCCTGGACCCTCCTGAAGGCCAGGAAGGTCGTGGCGGCCGGCGCCGGCGCGGCGACCGCGGCTGTGGTCCTCTGCTCCTACACCGTGGGCCGGCGTGCCGGTCTGCGGCAGCGAGGCCCGCTTTCCCGTCTCAGTGGCGGTCGTCTCTGAGCGACAGGACGCCGCCAAGGCACCTGCTCGCAGGCCCGTCGGAGCTCTGCTCCGACGGGCCTGTCGGCGTGCGGTCGTCCCGCCCTCCCCCGGTCCGGGGCGGCCGTGGCAGGAACCTGATCACCGTGCTGAGCGTCGTTACAGGCACGTCGTGCTCATGAGGCGGGGCGAAGAACGGTTCCGGGACGGACACGGGATCCCGGGACGGATACGGGTGGGGCTCGGTGCAGCGGACGGCGAACGGCAGCGCGGCGACGAGGACGAAGGCCGCGGCGCCCGGCCGATGGCACCGAAAACTCTCCTGGCGACGACCGCCTCAACGGCCTCGGGGCCCGGACGCGGACGGCCGGTCGTCCTGGACGCGTGGGCGCGTGCTCGCGTCGCTCGCCGTACTGACGGCCGCCCTGCTGGCCTTCCATCCGGTGGTGCCCAACACGGTGGGCCGCTTCGGCAGCCTGCTGGAGACGTTTCTGCCCTGGCTCGGCCTGGCCGTACCCCTGTTGCTGGTTCTCGCTCTGCTGCGCCGCTCGGCGACCGCGCTGGTGGCCCTGGTACTGCCCGTGGCCGTATGGGGGCAGGCGTTCGGCGGACGGCTCCTGCCGGAGGACCGCGGCGCCCACGACCTCACAGCGGTCCAGCACAACGTCAGTGACGTGAACACCGATCCCGCGGGCACCGCGGCCGCCCTGATCAAGGCCGCGCCGGATCTCGTCGCCCTGGAAGAGCTGACCCCCGCCGCCTTGCCGGCCTACGAGAAAGCCCTGGCACCGGACTACCCCCACCACGCGGTCGAGGGAACGGTCGGGTTGTGGTCGAGGCATCCCCTGTCGGACGTTCGCCGGGTGGACATCAAACCGGCGGCGATCGAGGAGGGTTGGAGCCGTGGGATGCGGTCCACGGCTCGCACTCCTTGGGGCGACATCGCGGTGTACGTGGCCCACCTGCCCTCGGTCCGTCTCGGCTGGGGCGGTCTCGGTTCCGGTCCGCGGGACGAGAGCGCCGGCCTGCTGGGTGCGGCCCTCGCCGCCGAGAGGCTGGACAGGGTGATCCTGCTCGGTGACCTCAACAGCACCCTGGACGACCGGGGCCTGGATCCGGTGACCTCACGGATGGACCGTACGGGCTCGGCAGGGCGGGCCTTCGCCTTCAGCTGGCCGGCCTCCTTCCCCGTGTCCCGGATCGACCAGGTCCTGGCGCGCTCGGCCACCGTGTCGCACGTGCGGACCCTGCCCGCCACCGGCAGTGACCACCTCCCCGTCGCCGTCGACATCAGGCTTGAGCGCGGCTCCGACGACTCGCCGCCGACGCCCTGACCGACTCTTTCCCCGCCCGGGTTCCTACGTCTGCCGCACCGGCTCGTACGCCTCCGCGCCGATGCCGAACGTCCATGCCACGCCTTCGCGGGCCGTGCGGGTCGACGGCGGCACTCTCAGCCAGTAGGTGCGGCTCGTGCCGTCCGGTTCCGGTGTGGAGTTGACGACCTCGACCATCACCACGTCCTCGTCTCCGACGAGTTGGACCCGCCACAGCACGCCCGTCCCGTCGCGGTGGACGGGGACCGCGCCGGACTCGTCCAGATAGCGGTCGTAGCCGTAGTACTCCAGCATCACGCGGCGCAGTTCGGCGTTCTCCTCGCCGCGGATCCGCTCCGGTGTCAGTCTGGTCAGCTCGTCGAGGAAGTCGCGTGGGACGGGCATTCCACGCCACGCGTACAGCTCGAACCCGTCCGCGTAGCCGAGTGCCGGGCCGTCGCCGCGGTCCAGGCGTCCGGCCTCGTCGCGGTGCAGCGTCAGGGGGCGTTCGCTGATGACGGCCACCTTCTCGTAGGGCCACCACCAGCCCGCCTGGCGCGCGACAGCGGCCAGGCCGTCCAGGGGGCTCTCCTCCCCGGAGTCGAACGCGCACAGCCAGGCCGCGTCATGCTGTCCCAGTGCCGCGTCCAGAAGAAGGAGGCGGATCTGCGTCTCCTGCGCCCGGTCGGCGGCGAGTTCGTCGACGATGCCCGCCCGCACCCGGTCGACCAGGGTGCGGGTCGACTCCCACAGGCCCGCGCCCGTGGCACGCCAGTGGCCGCTCCATCCCGCCGGACCCAGTTCCCCGTGCAGGCGCGCCCGCTCGGCTGCCCACGGCTCGCCCAGCACGGCGGCGCGGACACTCGCCCCCAAGGTGTCCGGCTCCGGGACGTCCGGCTCCGAGGCTTCCGGCTCCAGGGCGTCCGGACGCGCCGCCGCCATGAGCGTCCGTACCGCCTCGCGAGGTGAGCGGGTCCATACGATCCGCTCCGGTCCGGCCAGTCCCGCCCGCCGGTAGGCGAGCCGGACGCCCTCCTCCGCCGCCGCCCGGTCCCCCGGCCCCGTCGCCGCCGCCGTCGCCCGCCAACTGCCCTGCTCCATCAACGCCGTTCCTCTCCCCAAGTACCGTTCCGGGCCGCACCCCCGTGCCGCCCGGTCCTGCGACGCGCTCTCCGCGCGTCCGAGGTGTCTCTCTCGTCAGTCGGCGACCACGCGCACCGAGCCCGGCACGTACTCCCGTTGCCTGATCACCCGGTACCAGCCCTTCGGAAGGGAGATCGCCGCGTGTTCCTCGTGGACGACACGGGCGCCGTCAGGCACGTGCAGCAGCATCGGCCCGAACAGGCCGGCCTCGCGGACGAGCCGTCCGGGACCGACCACCGCATGGGCGTGGCCGGTGACTTCGCCGAGTGCCAGGACGAGCCTGCCGCGGCCGTCGCGTGGTTCGGACGCCGCGTCGGCCGCGTGCTGCGGCACCGCGCTCTCGGCCAGCGCCACGATCAGGACGTCTCCTTGCCGGTACATGGGTCTCCTCCCGCTGCGGCACACCGTGTGCCATGGGAAGGACCGTAGAGGCGGGCACTGACAATCGCCCTCGCTCGCAGGTCACATGGCCTGTGCGGGGCATGGGGCGCCGCCCTCAGCCATGCGCAGGACGGTGGTCGGACGGCAGTCGGACGGCGGTCGGGTGCAGCAGGAGGACCCCTGATCCATCCGTTGTCAGTGGGGCTTGGTAGAACTCCGGTACCTGGATGCGGTCGGCGCGCGCCGGGATCAGGACCCACGACTGCCGACCCACCGACTTCAGCACGAAGGAGCAGGCGCGCATGACCATCGGTGACCATCTCAAGGAGTTCCACGGCCTGCCGGCCTTCAGCTTCCCGGGCGTCGACGACCCGACGCCCGACGCGTCCTCGCTTCCGTCGCCCGAGTCGGTGGCCTGGCACATCGCGGTGAACTCCTACGACTCCGACGAGCAGTGGGAAGAGGCCTTCGGCCGTTTCGTGGCGGCCGTCGACACCGAGCGGGTGCGGGCGATCGTCGTGGGCGCGTGGAGCGACGTGTACGACTCGGCCCCCGACGAGGTGGTCAAGGCGCTGGTGGCGGCCCGCGACCGGCTGCCCGCGCTGCGCGGACTGTTCGTCGGCGACATCGTGATGGAGGAGGCCGAGATCTCCTGGATCACACAGGGCGACATGGGTCCGCTCCTCGAAGCCTTCCCCGATCTGGAGGAGTTCGGGGTCCGCGGCGGCAACGGACTGGTCTTCCCCGCCGTCCGTCATGAGCGGCTGCGGAAGCTGACCGTCGAGACCGGCGGGCTGCCCGTCGAAGCGGTGCGCGCCATCGCCGCCTGCGACCTGCCCGCCCTCGTCGAACTCGACCTGTGGCTCGGCACGTCCGAGTACGGCGGCGACTGCGACATCGCCGACCTCGAACCCTTCTTCGCGGGCACCAGGCTGCCCGCTCTCACCCGGCTCGCCCTGCACAACAGCGAGATCCAGGACGCCATCTGCTCGGCCCTCGCGTCCGCTCCCGTGGTGGCGCGCCTGGAGGAGCTCGACGTCTCCATGGGTGTGCTCACCGACGACGGCGCGACGGCACTGCTCACCGGTCAGCCGCTGACGCACCTCAAGAAGCTCGACCTCCACCACAACTACCTCAGCCCCGCCCTGCGCACCCGGCTGCTGGAAACCCTCGAACCCGCCGGTGTGGAGGTCGACGTCGACGAGGACGACGCCGAGTCCGACGAGGACGACGACGGCGAGGTCTGGCGTTTCGTCGCGGTGGGCGAGTAGCGCGCCGCGAAGTCCGGACCAGGGAGGGGGAACGGCATGCGCCGTACGGGATCGGCGGACGCACCGCCGAAGTGGGTGGTCGTCGCCAACTGGGACAACCGCAGGGTGGGGCTCTTCACCACGGCCGCCGAGGCCGCCGGCCAGGGCACGCCCCGGGTAGTCGAGTGGCTCGACGTCCTGCGCGACGGCGGGCACGCCTTCGCCGACGACGAGATCGTGCGCCTCGACTCCCCCGGTGAGGACGCCGAGGTGGACGCCTTGCTGCGCGGTGCGGACGATCCGACGCGGGTGGAGGGTTCCGCGCGGTGGTACGCGCGGTTCCTGGACTGCGTGGGATCGCTGCGCGGCGGACTGCGGCTCGACGACCCGGCGGATCTGGCGGTGATGTTCGACAAACGGCTGTGTCACGACCGGCTCGCGCGCGCGGACGTGCCGGTGCCGCCGTCCCCGACGTCCGGTGCCGGCGACCTCCCGCCGGTTCGGGGGTGGTCGGACGTACGGGACGTCATGGCGGCGGCGGGCATGCGGCGCGCCTTCGTCAAGCTCGCCCACGGCTCGTCCGCCTCCGGTGTCCTGGCCGTCGAGACCGCCGCCGCGGGCCGGATCCGTGCGACGACCTCGGTGGAGCGCGCCGAGGACGGCCGTCTGTACAACTCGCTGCGGGTGCGCCGGTACACGTCGGAGTCGGAGATCGCCGCGATCGTCGACACCCTGGCCCCCGACGGGCTGCACGTCGAACGGTGGCTGCCTAAGGCCTCACTCGGCGGCCGGTCGGCCGATCTGCGCATCGTGGTCGTGGCCGGCCGGGTTACGCACGCCGTGGTCCGCACCAGCCGTTCCCCGCTGACCAACCTCCATCTCGGCGGGACGCGTGGCGATCTGGCGGCCGTGCGCGCGCTGGCGGGTGACCGGTGGGCCACGGCCATCGAGGTGAGTGAGCAGGCCGCCGCCTGCTTCCCCGGCACCTTGTGTGTCGGCGTCGACCTGCTGCCCGCCATCGGCTGGCGCCGCTTCGCCGTCGGCGAGGTCAACGCGTTCGGTGACCTGCTCCCCCGGCTCACCGGCCTGCCGGGCAGCGGGGCGGAGGGCCGGGACACGTACGCCGCGCAGCTCGCCGCGGCGGGCTCCTGGTGCCGCGACCTGCGCCCCGCTCCCACCACTCCCGCCAGGGAGCCCGGCCCGCCCGCGACACCGCACGACCTGCCAAGGACAGTCCATGCCACAGCCTGACCCCGTACCGCTCCCGGACGACCGAAGCGACGCCACTGCCGGTACGTCCACCACCACACCGGACATGAACGAGGTCGTGGGCCGGGACGACCTGCTGCTCCTCACCCTGGACACCCTCCGCCACGACGTGGCGGTAGAGCTCGCCGCGGCCGGCCGGCTGCCCAACCTCACCGCCCATCTCCCGGGCGGCACCTGGGAGAAGCGGCACGCGCCGGGGAACTTCACCTACGCCTCCCACCAGGCGATGTTCGCCGGCTTCCTCCCCACGCCGGCCGGGCCCGGACCGCATCCGCGGCTGTTCGCGGCCCGGTTCGCGGGCAGCGAGACGACGGCGGAGCGCACGTTCGTCCTCGAGACCCCGGACGTCGTGTCCGCGCTGGCCGCGCGCGGCTACCGCACGGTGTGCATCGGTGGCGTCGGCTTCTTCAACAAGCAGGGCGCCCTGGGCGACGTACTGCCCGGCTACTTCCAGGAGAGTTACTGGGAGCCGGAGTTCTCCGTGGCCTCTCCGACCTCCTTCGAGGCGCAGGTGGCACGGGCCGAGCAGACGGTCTCCGCACTGCCGCCGGAGCAGCGGCTGTTCCTCTTCCTGAACGCCTCCGCGCTGCACCAGCCGAACTGGTTCCACCTCCCCGGCGCGACCCGGGAGGCGGGCGACAGCCGCCTCACCCACGCCGCGGCACTGGAGTACATCGACCGTCATGTGGGGCGGCTGTTCGACGCGATGCGTTCGCGCCGCCGCTGCTTCGCGATCGTCTGCTCCGACCACGGCACCGCCTACGGGGACGACGGCTACACCGGCCACCGCCTCGGCCACGAATCCGTGTGGACCGTGCCCTACGGCCACTTCTTCCTGGAGCCGCCCACATGACCGTCATCACCTCCGCGGGCACCGGTGCGAACACCGCCGCGGGCGCCTCCGCCCACATTTCGGCACACGCTTCCGTGGGCACCTCTTCGGGTACCTCCGTCGCTCTGCCGCGCCCCTACCAGAGCTATACATACGCGTATCCGCACAAGACGGCCTACCGGCCGCTCACCCCCCGTCCCCGGCTCGCGGACCTGTGGGCCGGAGAGTCCCGGCAGGCACTCTCCCTTTACCTGCACATCCCGTTCTGCGAGATCCGCTGCGGCTTCTGCAACCTCTTCACCCGTATCGGCGCGCCGGACGGGCTGACAGGCCGCTATCTGGACGCCGTGCGGCGCCAGGCCGCCGCCGTCCGCGAGGCTCTGGGTGACGAGGAGCCGCCGCGTTTCGCCAACGCGGCGTTCGGCGGTGGCACTCCGACCTACCTGGAGGCCGCCGAGCTGGAGCGGCTGTGCGACATCGCCGAGCAGGAGATGGGCGTGGACCTGCGGGCCGTTCCCCTGTCCGTGGAGGCTTCGCCGTCCACGGCCACGGCGGACAGGCTGGCCGTGCTGGCCGAGCGCGGCACCACGCGTCTGAGCCTCGGTGTGCAGAGCTTCGTCGAGGAGGAGTCCCGCGCCGCCGTACGCCCGCAGCGCAGAAGCGACGTCGAGGCGGCACTGGGACGCGTCCGCGAGGCGGCCATCCCGGTCCTGAACATCGACCTGATCTACGGCATCGACGGTCAGACGGCGGCCAGTTGGCTGTACTCCCTCGACGCGGCCCTGTCCTGGCGCCCCGAGGAGGTCTACCTCTATCCCCTCTACATACGTCCGCTGACCGGTCTCGGCCGCCACAGCGACGGGCGCACGGCCGACCGGCAGTGGGACGAGGAACGGCTGCGCCGCTACCGGGAGGGGCGCGACCATCTGCTCTCCCACGGGTACGAGCAGGTGTCGATGCGGATGTTCCGGCGGGCGGACGCGCCGCCGCAGGGGCCGGACGACTACGCGTGCCAGACCGACGGCATGATCGGCCTGGGCTGCGGCGCGCGCTCGTACACCTCGCGGCTGCACTACTCCTTCGACTACGCGGTGTCGATGCGGGAGATCCGGGGCATCATCGACGACTACACCGCCACGGAGGACTTCTCCCGCGCCCTGCACGGCAGGCGGGTCGACGAGGACGAGGCACGGCGCCGGCATCTGCTGCAGTCGCTGCTCCAGGCGGAGGGTCTGCCCGTCACCGACTACCGCCTGCGGTTCGGTACGGACCCGTACGACGACTTCCCTGCGGAGCTGGACACCCTCGTCGGCCGCGGCTGGCTCGACGACGCCCGGCCGGAGCTGCTGCGCCTCTCCGCCGAGGGACTCGCGCACTCGGACGCCATCGGCCCCGAGTTCTTCTCACCGGCCGTGCGCGAGGCCATGGCCGCCTACGAGACGAAGTGAGCGCCGGTGGACCTCACACTGCTGTACCGCGGCCCCCTTTCCTCCTGCGACTACGACTGTCCGTACTGCCCCTTCGCGAAGCGGCGGGACTCCACGGCCCAGCTGCGCGCCGACCGGACGGCACTTGAGCGCTTCAGCGGCTGGGCGCACGAGCAGAGACAGGACCGCCTCTCGGTGCTGTTCACCCCGTGGGGCGAGGGACTGGTGCGCTCCTGGTACCGCCGCGCCCTCGTGGACCTGTCGAACCAGCCACACGTACAACGGGTCGCCATCCAGACCAATCTGAGCTGCCGTACCGACTGGCTGAGGGACGCGGATCTCGACACCGTCGCCCTGTGGTGCACCTACCACCCCGGACAGACACCGTACGAACGCTTCCTGGCCAAGACGCACACCCTGGCCGGCCTCGGTGTCCGTTTCAGTGTCGGAATCGTAGGTGTACCCGACCACTTGGAGCACGCGCGACGGCTGCGCACGGAACTGCCGCGACACGTCTACTTGTGGGTCAACGCCGCCGAAGGGCACACCTACACGGACGCTCAAGCCGCCGAGTGGACCGAGCTGGACCCCCTCTTCCCGTTCAGTCGGCACCCGCACCGCTCCGCGGGCATGCCGTGCCGCACCGGCGAGTCGGTCCTGTCGGTCGACGGTGAGGGCACGGTCCGCCGCTGCCATTTCGTGCGCACCGAACTGGGCAACCTCTACGACGGCTCCTACCGTGCCGCGCTCGGCCCCCGGCCCTGCCCCAAGGAACTGTGCGACTGCCACATCGGATACGTCCACCTGGAGACGCTGCCGCTGTACGACGTGTTCGCGGGCGGCATTCTGGAACGTGTACCGCCCGCCCTCCCCGACCGCCCCCTCCTGCCCCTCATATCCGCAACTGGGCTCGCCTGACGTCCAGTTGGCTGTCACGCCGTCAAGCATCACCCTTCGGCCGCATTCGGTACGGCTGGCAGGATGTCGCCGTTGACCCCTTTGTGTGGCACATGACAGCGTCGGTCCGCCCCGGGCAGCACGCTCCGGGCGGCAGACTCCGGGCACATCCACAGAGGGGACCGATCAGCATGGGCGGCAGACAGGTCACGTACGCGGCGGCACTCACGGCGGCCGTACTCTTCCTCGGCGTCTCGGGGACCGCGGCCTCGGCCGTCGCCGGACCGGCCACGGCTCCGGCACCCCCGACCGCGGCGGCCGGGGCGGCGTTCGGCCGGAGCAGCTTCACCCCGGAGGAGGAAGCCCACCTGCGCGAGGTGGCCGCGGCCATCTGGAACGCGGACCTGGCCGCCGGCTGGAACATGAACCCCGAGGTCGCCGACGTGCTCTCCACCGCGACCGGCGAGATCCTCCGGTGTTCCGAGGCCTTCGCCCTCGTGCCCCGGCCGGCCGGCTTCGTCCCGGGCGTCGGCTACCTGCTCAACTACTGGAAGAACCTCAAGGACTATTTCCTCGCGGTGAAGGACAACCGCACGTACCGCGCCTGCGTGGTGACCGCGGCGGCGAACTACCGCTCGGCGATCGAGATGGCCTCCATGGGTATCTGATCCACGGAGGTCGGCTCCGCGACAGCGGGAGTGCCGTCAGCCGGGCACGACGCGCCGGGCACACCGTGCACGAGACTGGGAGGCGGGACCGTGACCGGTGAGCGCACACCTTCGCTCACCGGCACTGCCCCGCCCCGCCGGACACGGCCCGCCCGAAAGGAACCACCGCATGATCATCTTTGGCACCAAGGGATATCTCTACCAGCTGGCGATACTGACCCTGGTGTGCGGCCAGTGCGGCAACCCCGCGGCGCACACGCTCAGCAAGCGCGTCACGAAGTTCACCCTCTTCTTCGTCCCGCTGTTCCCCGTCTCGACGAAGTACGCGACCCAGTGCACGTTCTGCGGCGCGCAGCACAAGATCGGCAAGGAGCAGGCGGAGCAGTTGCAGGCGCAGGGCGCGAGCGGTCAGGCCCACGGACAGCAGCCCTACCAGGGCTGATCCCGCCTCCGGCTCCCGACGCCCGGCCACCGATCGTCGGGCCCAGGACCGCGAAGGTCGCCGACCTCAAGGTGCGCACCCGACAACAACTTCGTCAACTACCTGCAAGCCGTCACCGACACGTTCCGCGAACTCAGGATGGGGGCCGTCCGGTCACCACCAACCGGTCCGGCGCCGACCGGCCGGCCTGGGCCTGGGGACGCGGCAAGCCCGTCCGGCCCTGACCGCACCTTCGGCGAAGGGGTGGTTTCCGCCCCCCCTCCTCCCGCGTGCCGGGGAGCGGAAGCCGGTCCGCGTCCCACCGCGGAAGCGGCAAGGGAGCAGCACCCGAAACGAAGCGGCACCCGATCGGATCTTCCTTGCCCTTGTGGCTTCGCGAGGGCTGCGGAGAGGGAATACTGGGCTGCAAACGACGACACTCCAGGGGTGGTCAGCGTGGACAGAGCGTGGGAGGCGGACCCGCCGGACGTGTCGTCCGCGCGGTCCACGGGCACCCTCCAGGTGCGGCCACTGGCGGGCCGGACGGGCTGGCAGGCCGCGGGCGAGGTCAGTCTGGCCACGCGCACCGCCTGGGAACGGGCGCTGGGCCGGCTGGCTCTGGAGGATGTGGAGGTGTGCTACTTGGAACTCTCGGCGGTCACCTTCGTCGACGTCGCCGGTGTCTCCGCCCTCGCGGTGGCGGCTCAAGGTCTTCCTGAAGGACGTCGCATCATGATCGAACAGCCGCCTGCCGCCGTGGGACGGGTACTGGACATGTTCTGGCCCGACCTGCCGGGCGTCGAGGTGGTGGCGCGATGACGGCCCCGCCCTCCCAGTCGTTCGTGCATCCCGCCCTCTTCTACCGGGGCGAGGAGGAGTACGTGGACGGCACCGTGCCGTTCGTCCGTGCGGGTCTGGCGGCCGGCGAACCGGTGGCGGTGGCCGTACCCGGTCCGAAGCTGGACGTTCTGCGCTCCGCCCTGGGCGACGCCGCGACGGACGTGCGCTTCATCGACATGACGCAGGCGGGACGCAACCCCGGGCGGATCATCCCCAAGGTGCTGCGCGTCTTCGCCGACGCCCATCCGAAGGCGCGGGTCCGGATCATCGGCGAGCCGATCTGGCCCGATCGCACCGGCGTGGAGTACCCGGCCTGCGTGCAGCACGAGGCGCTGATCAACTCCGCGTTCGAGGGACGGGACGCAACGATTCTCTGTCCGTACGACGAGGCGGGGCTCAGCGAGCAGGTGCTGACCGACGCGTACGCGACCCATCCGGTCGTGATCTCCAACGGCCGGCAGCGCAACAGCCCGTCCTACGCGCCCGAGCGGGTGGTCGAGCGGTACAACGAGCCCTTGGCGGTCGTGGAGGGGGCGGAGGGGTACGTCTTCGGGGCGGACGAGCTGCCGGCGGCTCGGTACTTCGTGGCCGAGCGGGCCGCGCGGTTCGGTCTGTCCGGCGTCCGGCTGGACGACCTGGCGCTGGTCGTGGCGGAGCTGACCACCAACAGCGTGCTGCACGGGGGTGGTTCGGGCACGGTGTATGTGTGGGCCGAGGACGGCCAGGTGGTGTGCGAGGTGCGCGACGAGGGGCAGCTGAAGGATCCGCTCGCCGGGCGGCGGCCTTCGCCGCCCGCGCAACTGGGCGGGCGGGGACTGCTGCTGGTGAACTACCTCACGGATCTGGTACGCGTTCACACCGGCCCCGGCGGCACGGTCATTCGCTGTTACGTAGACGTCTGAGGGCTTCGCCCACCGGGGCGTTCCTGAGGGTGTGTTCGCGACCGCGGTGCGGGTCGGTTGTGGCTGGGGCGCCCCGCCCGCCCCTGGGTGGGCGGGCCTTGGGGCAGCCGGACACGTCAGGCTTGGAAGAAGTCGCTCAACGACTCGGCCAGTTCCTTCGGGGCCTGTTCGGCCACGTGGTGGCCGGAGTCGATTCCGTGGCCGGTTACGTCGGGGGCCCAGTCGGCCCAGATCTTCAACGGGTCGCCGTAGAGGTCCTCCAGGTCGTCCCGGAGCGACCACAGCGCCAGCGCCGGGCACGCGATCCGTGTTCCGGCGGCGCGGTCGGCCTCCTCATGCCCCCTGTCGATGGTCAGCCCCGCCCGGTAGTCCTCCAGCATCGCCCGGACCACGTCCGGGTTCCGCGTGGCTTCGCGCCACTCGTCGTGGTTCTCCTGTCCCATGATCCGCGGGTCGCCGTGGTACCAGCTGTCCGGATCGGCGTTGATGACGCGCTCGGGGATGTCCGGCTGGGCGAAGAAGAACCAGTGCCACCACTGAGTGGCGAACTTCGCGGTGCTCCGGGACAGATGCTCGCTGAGGGGAAGGCAGTCGATCAGTGCCACGCGCCGGACCGCTTCGGGATGGTCGAGCACCAGACGCAGCGCGACGCTGCCTCCGCGGTCGTGCCCGGCCAGCATGAACCGCTCATGACCGAGGTGGCGCATGACCGCCACCACGTCCTGTGCGACAGCGCGCTTGGCGTAGCCCGCGTGGTCGGCGGTGAACGCCGGACCACGCGAGCGGCCGTATCCCCGCAGGTCGGGGCAGACGACGGTGAAGCCGCGCTCGACCAGTCGGGGAGCGACCCGGTGCCAGGTCGCCGACGTCCTGGGGTGGCCGTGCAGCAGGACGACGGGCGGCCCGTCGCCGCCGTGGCGGACGAAGGCGGACGACTCCGGGAGCCGGACCACCTCGGATGCGAAACCCTCGAACATCGGTCCGGCCTCCCGGTTCGTTCCTCCACTGCTCCGGTCGTTCGCCCTGCTGCTCCGGCTCGGCCCGGCCCCGCCCGGCGCGGTCAGCCAGGTGTGACGCGGCCTCGCCAGGAACCGGACGCGCCGCCGTGCTGCTCGATGTACTCCTTGAAGCGCTTCATGTCCCCCTTGACCCGGCGGTCGATCGTCCCCGTCAGGTCGGCGGCCTTCTCGGCGGCCCCGGTCGGCTCCACGTCCATCACGAGCTGGACCCGCGTGTGCGTGTCGTCCAGCCGCTGGAAGCTGACCGTGCCCTTCTGCTTGGTGTCACCGCTGGTGGTGCGCCAGGTGATCCGCTCATCGGGGAACTGGTCGACGATCTCCGTGTCGAACTCGCGCTTCACTCCACCGATCTTGGTGATCCAGTGGTTGTGACGGTCGTCGACCTGCCTGATCTCCTCCACGCCCTCCATGAACTTCGGGAACTCCTCGAACTGGGTCCACTGGTTGTAGGCGACGCCGACGGGGACCTCGACCTCGACCGCTTCCTTGACCGTGCTCATCAGGTGGCTCCTTTCCATGTGGATCTCGTCTCGGCGCGGCGGGTACCCGATGAGCGTCCTCCTACAACTCGATGGAGCCATTGCTTCCGGTCAGCAGTCCTCGTCGCCGGGCGGCGCATGGGCGGGGCGGGGCGGGATACCCGGCCGGTATGTCAAGGACACCGAAATCCGAGCAGCCGACTCCGGGCCCGGCGGAGCACATAGAGGAACGGGCACCGGACAAGCTCCACGAGTTGCCGAAGCGGTCCTGGCTGGCCGTTCTCAAAGGCACGGTCAAGGAGTTCAAGGACGACGAGCTCGCCGACAGGGCCGCGGCGCTGACGTACTACGGGGTGCTCTCGCTGTTCCCGGCGCTGCTGCTCCTGGTCTCGCTCCTGGGCATCGCCGGCAAGTCGGCGACCCAGGAGGTCCTGGACAACCTCAAGAAACTCACTCCCGGTTCCGCACGGGACATCATCAGCGACGCGGTGACGCAGTTGCAGGGCCGGGGCGGCGTCGGCTCCGTCATGGCCGTGGTCGGTGTCGTTCTCGCCGTGTGGTCGGCCTCGGGTTATGTGGCGGCCTTCATCCGCTCCGCCAACGCCGTCTACGACATGCCGGAGGGGCGCCCCGTCTGGAAGGTGCTGCCCATCCGCGTGGGTGTGACCGTCGTGCTCCTGATCCTGACGGTGATCAGCGCGCTGATCGTGGTGTTCACCGGTGGCCTGGCCCGCGAGGCGGGCGGCGCGCTGGGCATCGGCGACTCGGCGTTGACGGTCTGGTCGATCGCGAAATGGCCGGTGCTGGTCGTGCTCGTCACGATCATGATCGCCCTTCTCTACTGGGCGACACCGAACGTGAAGGGCCGCGGCTTCAAGTGGATCACCCCCGGTAGCGTGCTGGCCCTGCTGATCTGGATGATCGCCTCGGCCGGGTTCGCGTTCTACGTGGCCAACTTCGGCTCGTACAACAAGACCTACGGCACGCTCGCCGGTGTCATCGTCTTCCTGGTCTGGCTGTGGATCAGCAATATCGCGATTCTGCTCGGGCTGGAGTTCGACTCCGAGATGGCACGGCAGCGCGCCATCGCGGGCGGCCTGCCGGACACCGAGGAGCCCTATGTTCCGCCCCGGGACACCCGCGCCTGGAGCGACGAGGAGCAGCGCCGCATGGAATGACGGGGCGCAGGAACGAGGGAGGGAACGAGGGCGCCGGCCGGTCATCCGGCCGTGCGCGCGAGTTCGGCGACGGCCTCCACGGCCCGGTCCAGTTCGGCACGGGTGTTGTAGTAGTGCGGTGAGAGGCGTACCAGGGGGTGGACGTCCCGCACCTCCGTGTCGAACTGGGTGTGCTCGGGGACGGTCGTGGTCACGTTGATCCCCTGCCGTGCGAGCGCGGCGGCGACGTCCGCGGTGGGCAGGGCGTCGACCTTCGCGGTCACGATGGCGCACCGGACCCGGCCGAGGTCGTACGTACTGACGCCGGGCAGGGCGTCGAGGGCCTCACGCAGATACGCGCCGAGGGCGACGGCCCGCTCGCCGATCGAGTCCATACCCAGGTCCAGGGCCTGGCGGACGGCCGCTCCCAGCCCCAGGACATTGGCGTAGCTCGCTTCCCAGCTCTCGAAGCGCCGTGCGCCGGCGTGCCAGGTGAAACCCCGTTCGCCGTCCCAGGTGGCCGCCTCGATGTCGCTGACGAACGGGTCGAGGTAGTCCAGGGCCTCGCGGCGTACCCACAGGAAGCCGGTGCCGCGCGGGCCCCGCAGGAACTTGCGGCCGGTGGAGGTGAGCATGTCGCAGCCGATCCGGGTGACGTCGACGGGGAACTGCCCCACGGACTGGGTGGCGTCGAGCAGGAACGGCACGCCGGCGGCTCGTGCGATCCGGCCGATCTCGTGCGCGGGGTTGACCAGACCGCCGCTGGTGGGGATGTGGGTGACGCCGATGAGCCTGGTGCGCTCGTCGATCAGTGCGGCCAGCGCCGCGGTGTCGAGTTGGCCGTACTCGTCGTCGGGGACCACCACGATCTCGGCGCCGAAGCGCCGGGCGGTCTGCAGATAGGCCAGCACGCTGCTGCCGTACTCCGCCCGGCCGGTCAGGATGCGGTCGCCCGGCTTGAAGGTCATCGAGTAGAAGGCGGCGTTCCACGCGTGCGTGGAGTTGTCGAAGAGGGCGATCTCGTCGGGCTGCCCGCCCACCAGCCGGGCGAGGTCCGTGCGGGTGGCGTCGATGCGGTCCCGTTCCCTGTGGGCGGCCTCGTACCCGCCGATGTCCGCCTCCAGCTCCAGGTGGGAGGTCATCGTCGCAAGGGTCCGCCGGGAGAGCAGCCCGGCCCCCGCGTTGTTGAGGTGCACCCGGTGCCCGGTACCCGGGGTGTCCTCACGGAGCGCCTCGATGTCCAGGCCGGGGCGTTCCGCGCTGCCGCTTTCCACTGTGCCGTGTCCCACGCCGGTGTGTTCCATGACGGTGTGTTTCCATCCGTCCGGCCTTCGTATGCCTCTCCCGCGTTTCCCGGGCCCTCGAACCCGGCCGCCTCCCCGGCTCCGTGCTTCACCCCGGCCATGTACGGAGGAAAGGCGTCGGTCACCGGATCCGCGGATATCGATCTTCTGCGCGGAAAGGATCCATCGAGGGCATGGGTGCTTACATCCACGGGGCGGAGGGCGCGAGTGCCGGGCGAGGGGCACAGGTCCCACAACGAGGTGCGTGGCGACGTGTACGGCTCGGTCGTCCAGGCGGGCTCGGTACACGGGGGTATCCACATCGGTTCGCCGCCCGCTTCCCTCCGGCAGACGCCCTGGCAGTTTCCCCCGCTGGTACGGGTGGTCGACCGGTCGGTGGAGCTGGCGGCGCTGGAGCGTCATCGTGCCCGCGCCGCGCTGGACGGGCGGCCGACGGTGGTCGCGCTCAGCGGGCTGGGCGGAGTCGGCAAGACCACGGTCGCCCTGCGATGGCTGCACATGCTGCGCCGCCAGTGTCCGGGCGGGCAACTCCACGCGGACCTGGGGGCGCAGTCGCCCGACGGTCCGGAGCACCCGGGAGAGATCCTCGCGCGTTTCCTGCGGGCCCTGGGCGTTTCCGCACAGCAGGTCCCGGCGATGCTCGCCGAACGAACGGTGCTGTACCGGTCGCTGACCGCGGACCGGAACCTGGTGGTCCTGCTCGACAACGCGGCGACCGCGGCTCAGGTCCGGCCGTTGCTGCCCGGAGGCACCAGCGTCACCGCGGTCACCAGCCGCAGCCGGCTGCCGGGGCTGACCGTGGACGGCTGCTATCCCGTCCACCTGGAACCCCTCGCTCCCGACGCGGCCGTCGAACTGCTCACGGACACCCTCGCCGACGGGCGGGTGGCCGAGGAGCCCGAGGACGCCCGGGCCCTGGTCGAGTTGTGCGCGGGGCTGCCGTTGGCCGTGCGTATCGCGGGCGCCCGGCTCGCGGCGCACCCCGGGCGGAGTATCGCCACGATGGTCCGCTCACTGGCCGCGGAGCATCAGCGACTGGAGGCACTGGCCATCGACGGCGACCACAATGTCCGCGCGGCGCTGGATCTGTCGTACCGGACGCTGCCGCCCCCGGCGGCCCGGCTCTACCGATTGCTGGGGCTGCACCCCGGCCGGGAGTTCGACGCCTCGGTGGCCTCGGCGCTGCTGACCACGGAGACGGATGCGGCGCGGGCGCTGGACGTGCTCCACGAGGCGAGCCTCCTGGTCGACGCCGCGGGAGATCGGCATCGCTTTCACGATCTCGTACGACTGCACGCCGCCGCGGTGGCCGGGGTGGACGAGCCGCCGCGGGAACGTGCGCAGGCCGTGCGCCGTATCGCCGATCACTATCTGGCGAGCGCCACGCGCGCCGAGGAGATCATCGATCCCCAGCACCGGACCATGGCCCGGGACTACGGTTTTGTCCCGGTGGTCGTCGCGGACGTGGGACCCGGCTCCGAAACCGCTCTGGACTGGCTGGAGCGTGAGCTGCCCAATCTGATGGCCGTGATCCACCAGGCCCGGTCCGCCGGATTTCCCACCGTCTGCTGGCAGCTCGCCGACGCGTTGTGGCCGCTCTTCCTGCGGCGGAAGTTCTACGACGACTGGTGCGCCGCGCACAGGGAGGGGCTGGCGGCGGCGCGGGACCTGGGGGACGCGGCGGCCGAGTGCCGGATGCTGACCTCGGGCGGTGTCGGGGAACTCGGCGCCGGGAACCCCGCAGGCGCCCTGGCCATGTTCGAAGAGGCGGCACAGCTGTTTCTCGGACGCGGTGACCGGCTCGGTCATGCCCGCACGCTCAACTACCGCGGCCTCGCCCTGCAACGACTCGGGCGTCCGGATGAGGCCGCCGGGTACTTCGCGCGTGCCGCCACCGAGTTGCCGAAGCATGGTGACGAGCGGGCCGGAGGGCTGGCCAGGCTCAACCTCTCCGATGTCGCCCTCACGACCGGGCACGCCGAGGAGGCGATCCGCCATGCCGGTGTCGCTCACACCACGCTTCGGGATGCGGGCGACACCTACAACGCCGCGCGCGCGACCACGCTCCTGGGCCGTGCGCATCTCCTTCTGAACCGGCTCGACCAGGCAGAGGAACTGCTGTCCTCGGCACGGGCGACACTGCGCGGCATGGCGGCGGACTACGAGACGGCCCGCGCCGCCGGAGGCCTGGCGGAGGTCTCCGAGCGACGCGGACGGACGGGCCTCGCCCGGAATCACTACCGGGAGGCGCTGGACCTCTATTCCTCCGTGGGCCGGTCCGGGTCCGACGAGGCCGAGGCGGCCCGGTGCCGGCTCCGCCGATTGGAGCAGGGCGGGCCCGACGAGATGTGAGCACGCAGGTGGCAGCCGGCCACGGAACCGAGAGCCGACGCGGACAGCCCGCTCACCAGCCATGAATGAGCCAGCGAGGCGACGGTCTCCCAAAACCCCTCCGGCGGCTGTCCCGGTCCGCCCGCTTCGAGCACGAGCATCCGGCCGTCCGGGCCCAGCCGCAGCCAGCAGCGGGGACCGTGATGCACCGCCACGACCAGCGCCCCCGGACAGGAGACGGCCAGCCGGTCGGCCTGCCACGCCCCCTCGCCGGGCTCGACCAGTACATCGCCCAGCACCTGCCACCGGTTGCGCGCGGGGGCCCGGACCCTGACGTGCTCATCCACGAAGAGCGTCCCGGAATCCGGGTTCACCAGCACTGTCCGGACCCGGACCACCGCACCACGGTCGTACGGAGTCCGGCCGTCCGCAGTCGTGGACACCGCCGTCCGGGACACCACAGCGAGGAGCTTCATCGGGGCACCACGCTGCCGGGTCCGTCGTGGCGCACCGGCAGCGGGATTCGTGCCGGTTCCGTGGTGGTCCTGGCCGCCGGTGCCCGCAGATGGAGCTTGCGGTAGAGCAGTGCTCGCATCCTGCGGGCGAACCGTCCCGGTTCAGAGGTGATCCTGGCCGCGACCCGTTCGTGGCGACGCGCGCCGCAGAACGCCGCACCCCGTTTCAGCTGCGGAAGCACGGGCCGGTCCCCCCGCAGTCGCGGGGCGAAGGACATCAGCTCGGCCATCGGTGAGCCCGGATCGACAGGTGCGTCCGAGCGGCCCGCCATCAGCACCGGCGCACCGGTCATCGCGCCGTAGAGCGTCACCGAGCCGTGATCGCCCACGATGTCGTCGGCGGCGACGAGCGTTCCGGCCCAGTCCTCGTACGGGCCGGGCAGGATCAGGCCGGAGCGCACCAGTGGGGCGAGCCAGGTGCGGACCTGCCAGTCGCCGTGCGCGTTCCAGACATGAGGATGCAGAAGTGCGGCGATCCGGTACTCGTCCCTGGGCAGTTCGCTGACCAGCCGCTCCAGCGTGCCCCAGCCCTCCCCCAGCAGGGAGTCGGGCCCCCAGGTGGAGCAGACGAGAACCAGTTGCTGCCGCGTCCCGACCCCGAGCGCCTCCCGGTACAGCGCCCGTGAGTCGAGACTCGCGGCGATCCGATCGAAGCTCGGGTCGCCCACCACTTCCGCGACCGCGAGCGCCTCGGGGCACTCGCGGCCGAGCCTGGCCAGCTCTTCGTGGTGGGCCAGCACGATGGCCTCGGGCACCACGGCCCCGTCCCGGACCAGTCGCTGCCTGCTGAGGCCGTAGGCGCCCGGCTGCGTCACCGGCCGGCCGCGCCGCCCGACTTGGATGATCTTGTTGTGTCCGGCCCCGTGGGGAAGGACGACCACGGGCGCGTGCAGTTCGTGCAGGCTGCCGTGGCCGGCGGCCAGGGCCAGGTCGAAATGTGTCTGTACCGCCTGACTCCAGGGAAGTACGAGACCTCCCAGCCGTTCAAGGAACTCACTGACCCCGTTGCTGAACACGTCGGGCGCCTGGGTGAAGCAGACCTGCACCCGGATCTCGCCTTCCAGCAGGCGTATCGTGTCGAGCAGTCGCTGACCCGCGATCACGGTGTGCACCACGACCAGAACCCGCCTGCGGATCCGGCGGGTGGCCCAGCGCTCGACATCCAGACGCACCGGCACATGCCGCCAATGCGGCTCCGGCACTGTCACGCTCATCGTTGAAATCCCCCGGTTCTTCCCTCATCGCCTTCGCGACCGCGATGTTTCGCGGCCGTTGGCCCAGGGATGCCCGCTGCGCTGGACGGGGGGCCTGCAGGAATCCTGCACTCCTGTGGCACGGCGGGAGCGCCCACGACTGTGCGCCCGGCACGCTTCGGTGCGCCTGTCTCTCCACCCCTGACTGCATGGAACAGCCGTAGAACAGTGGTATGGCTCACACAGATGTACGAACATCGGCGAAGGCCGTGGGAAGAAGCACACCCGTCGGGGGGCATGGTGGAACTTCTTGCTCTGGGACCTCTGGAACTCTGGCACGACCAGCGACAACACGAACTCGGATCGCTGAAAGAACGCAGAGTGCTGGCCGCACTGATCCACGCCCGTGGCGAACCGGTGTCGGCGAACACGCTGATGGACCGGGTCTGGGACGACGAACCGCCCCTGACGGCCCTGGACACGCTGCAGAGTTACATCTCGCGGCTCAGGGGGCGGCTGCGCCGGGCGGTCGGCGAGGACAGGGTGGGCGTGGAACGGCCTTCTCCGCGGCTGTACCAACTGCGCGCCGATCCGGAGGACATCGACCTGCTGCGCTTCCGGCGGCTGCGCTCGGACGCACTGGCCGCGGCCTCGCGAGGTGAACGCCCTTTGGCCATAGGGCTGTTGCGTACCGCCGAGGCGCTGTGGCGCAGTGAACCCCTGACCGAGTTCAGCGAGAGTTCCTGGGCGCAGTCCGCACGTGAGCGGCTCATCGAGGACCACCGCCGGGTCCGGGAGGAGCGGATCGGCCTGGAGCTGGAGTTGGGCCGTCATGCGGACCTCGTGGGCGAACTGCGGGAACTGGCCTCCCAGAGCCCCTTCGCCCAGCAGGTGATCGCTTCTCTGATGCTGGCTCTGTACCGCTCCGGACGGCACGACGAAGCGCTCGCCGTCTACCGGAACACCCGCGCGCGATTACACGAGAGCCAGGGCATCGAGCCGACCGCGGAACTCCGGCGGCTCCACCTGCGCATGCTCGAACAGGACCGGGACCTGTTGCGAACGGAGCCAGGCCCTCGTGCGCCGGCCCCGCGTGCGGAGCCCCGCAACTGTCTGCCACGGGACATCCCCGACTTCACCGGGAGGGTCGGTGAACTGCGCATCCTGCTCGCCGATCCGGTGGCCGGGCGGCGCACGGCGACCGCTCTGCCGGTCACCGTGATCCACGGAATGCCCGGCATCGGAAAGACGGCTCTGGCGCTGCATGCCTCGCATCAGCTGGCCACGGCGTATCCGGACTCCCAGTTCTATGTGGACATGCGGGGCCACAGCGGGCAGCAGCCGCTCGATCCGGGGGAGGCTCTGGCCCAGCTGCTGCACGCCACCGGCGGGCCCGGTGAACTGCCGGCGGCGCTGGACGAGCGGGCCACCAGGTGGCGCGAGTGGACCGCCGGGCGCCGGGTGCTCGTGGTCCTGGACAACGTGCGGGACGCCGCTCAGGTCGGCCCGCTGCTGCCCGGCTCCCCCACCTGCAGGGTCCTGGTGACCACCCGGAGCCGGCTGGCCGGACTGGACGGCGCCGCCCACCTGTTCGTGGACAGCTTGTCCCGCGAGGAGGCCGCGGCCCTCTTCACCCGGATCGTCGGTGCGTCGAGGGTGTCCGGCGAACCGGAGTGCCTGCGGCGGATCGTGGAGGCCTGCGCATGCCACCCGTTGGCCGTGCAGGTCCTGGCGAGCCGCTTCCGGCACCGGGACTCCTGGGACCTGCAGCATCTGCTCGACCGGCTGGCACACGCGACGAGCCCGCTCCAGGAGTTCGACGCGGTGATCGGCGCCGTGTTCCGGTTCTCGTACACGGAACTCGGCTCCGCCGCCCGGGAGTTGTTCCGGCGCCTCGCCCTGCACCCCGGCTCCGACATCACCCTCCGGGCGGCCGAGGCGCTGGCCGGACCGGATCTCGGACGGGAACCCGGAGCACTGGAGCGACACGTCGAGGAACTCATCGACGCCAGCCTCCTGGAGGAGCCGGTCCGCGGACGCTACCGGCTGCACGATCTCACCCGGGCCTACGCCCTGCAGGTATGCCTGCGCACGGACCCGGAAGCGGTCCGGCATGCCTCGGTCGGCCGTCTCGTCGCCCACTACCTCACCACCGCGTACCGGGCCGACCGGCTCTGCCACCCCCATCGCCGGGTGCTCGACCTGAACCTTCCCTCACAGGCACGGTCGTTCCCCGCGCCGAAGTTCGCGGACGCGGACGGGGCCTCGGTGTGGCTGACAGTGGAGCGCGCCAATCTCGTCGCGGTCGCGCGCACGGCCGCCGCCGGGCATCCGGAGTACGCGGCCCTGTTCCCCCACGTGCTGGCCAGATCCCTCAAGCTGTGGGGCGCCTGGGACATCGAGGCCGAACTCTTCGACGCGGCCGTACCGGTCCTGCGCTCGTCCGGCGATCGTGCCGCGCTGGCCCAGACCCTCACCGACCACGCGGACCTGCTGGCGCAGCGCAACCACGGCGCGGCCCTGCGCTGCGCGACCGAGGCCCTGTCGATCCACGAGGACCTCCACCAGGCGCACGGCCGTGCCGACGCCCTCTTCCAGTCGGGCCGGGCCCACCTCGCGGCAGGCCACGGCGACACTTCGCTGCGCGTCCTGGAACAGGCGCTGAAGCTGTACCGCGAGGTGGGCGACCGCTCCGGCGAGGCCGAGTGCCTCAACGTCCAGGGAGTGGTCCTGTACTACGCGGGGCGCTACGACGAGGCTCTCCGGAAGGTCCAGGGCATGGAAGCCATATACGAGGGGCTGCCCGATCCCTACGGGCTGGCACAGGCGCTCAACAACCGCGGCGAACTGGCCTTCCTGCAGGGGTGTTACGCCGATGCCCAGGAATGCTACGAAAGGTCGCGGGTCCTGATGCGGCAGCACGGCGGCCGTGTCGATCTGGCGATTCTCGACACCAACCTCGGCGGGGTGCACCAGGCCGTCGGAGAGACGGACCAGGCACTCCGCTGCTTCAAGAGGGCCCTGGCCGCCCACCGGTTCAGCGGCGACGCGCTGGGCGAGGCCGACGTGTTGATCAGCATGGGGACGGCCTACGCCCGGTCGGGGCGCCGGGGTGAAGCGCTGCTGCATCTCACGATGGCGGAACAGGTGGCCACCCGCATCGACAACCCGTACGAGCGAATGCGGGCGTTGATCGCCGCGGCGGACGTCCAGCGCGAGTCGGGCCGGCTCGACACCGCGTCCAGGGGCTATGAGCAGGCCCTTGAGGTGGCTGAGCGCATCGAGTTCCCCATGGGCTCCGCCCACGCGCTCGCCGGGCTCGCGCGGATCGCGTCCCTGTCCCCCCGCCCGATGGACCGGACCGTCGACTACGGCGAACAGGCTGTCGCCCTGTACCGCGAGTTGGGCGCGGAGGCGGCGGCCGCGAGCCTGCTCCAGTTCCTGAAGAGCCACAGATCGACCGGCTCCTGAGCGGTCGCCCAGGAGCCGGCACTTACCACTCCGTCGCCCCCGGTCAGCCTCGACCTCCGCTGCCGACGGCCCGCTGTGGGATCACCACATCCAGCGGAGCACCACCGGCGCCGTGTGGGCGGCGAGCATGACGGGGAGGGCAACAACGTAGAACTTGTGAAGCACGGCTCTCCTTGCAGTTCGAACGATCGGCCGACGCGAACGATCACGCGGCAGGCGTAACGTACCGCCCCGGCGAACGCGATGGTTCCGCTTTTCGAGACTCGTCTGCACGTGCTAATGGCCGTTCGGCGTCGCACCCCCGGCCGTCCGGCAGCCACGTGAACCGCCTGACCACAGGCCTCCACCGCCCCGCCGTCACCTCGCCGGCGGCCAACGACCCCATGTCGGTAACCGGTGGCGTTCCCGGACAGCTTTCATGTCCTGACGTGGGCGCCCCGCCCGGACCGAGACCTCCCCCCGGACGCACGGCCCACGAACAGCGCCGTAAAGAAGTCGTGTCCGACGGGTTGCCGAGCAGTTGATTCATTACTTAAATCAACACCTGAACTAAGCGTCACCGCACTGGCATTGGGTTCCCCGCCGCATTGGTCGGGGTTCCTCCCGACCGCTCCTCGCCCTCCACACCCGCACGGAGTCAACGTATGAGACGTCAACGTTTGCGACTCAGATCCCTGGGGTTCGCGCTCGCCACAGCGGCTGCGCTGATCACCGTCCCCGCCCAGCTGCCGGCCGCCGCGGCCGAAGCACCGCTCTCGCAGGCCAGAACCGCCGCCTCCTCCTCCGACGAGAACGCCGGAACCCCCGCCGCCGGCGCGGTCGACGGTGACACCGGCACCCGGTGGTCGTCGGCCCGTACCGACGCCCAGTGGCTCCAGGTCGACCTCGGGACCTCGGCCACGCTCAGCAAGGTCGTCCTCAACTGGGAGGCGGCCTACGGCAAGGACTACAAGATCCAGGTCTCCGACAACGGCAGCTCCTGGACCGACGTCAAGTCCGTCACCGGCTCGGACGGCGGCACCGACACGCTCGACGTCTCCGGCCAGGGCCGTTACGTCCGTATGCAGGGCGTCACCCGTGCCACCGAATACGGCTACTCGCTCTGGGAGTTCCAGGTCTTCGGCACCTCGGGCAACCCCCCGGCCGCCGCCTGCTCGACCGCCAACGCGGCCCGGGGCAGGACGGCCACCGCCTCCTCCACGGAGAACGCGGGCACGCCCGCCGCGAGCGCCTTCGACGGCGACACCGGCACCCGCTGGTCCAGCCAGGCGTCCGACCCCCAGTGGGTACGGGTCGACCTCGGCTCGGTCCAGGACATCTGCAAGGTCGACCTCAACTGGGAGGCCGCCTACGGCAAGGACTTCACCGTCCAGGCCTCGGCCAACGGCCAGGACTGGACGACGCTGAAGTCCGTCACCAACGGCACCGGCGGCACCGCCTCCTACGACGTCACCGGCTCGGGCCGCTATGTCAGGATCAACGGGACGGCCCGCGGCACCGGTTACGGCTACTCGCTGTGGGAGGTCGCGGTGCACACCGGCACCGGCGGCGGCACCCCGCCCGTCGAGGGCGGCGGCGACCTCGGTCCCAACGTCATCGTCGTGGACCCGAGCACACCGAACCTGCAGGCCAAGTTCGACCAGGTCTTCACCCAGCAGGAGTCCAACCAGTTCGGCTCGGGCCGCTACCAGTTCCTGATGAAGCCGGGTACGTACAACGGCATCAACGCGCAACTGGGCTTCTACACCTCGATCTCCGGGCTCGGCCTCAACCCCGACGATGTGAAGATCAACGGTGACATCACCGTGGACGCGGGCTGGTTCAACGGCAACGCCACCCAGAACTTCTGGCGTTCGGCGGAGAACCTGTCGATCAGGCCCGTCAACGGCACCAACCGCTGGGCGGTGGCCCAGGCCGCGCCGTTCCGCCGCATCCATGTCGAGGGCGGCCTCAACCTCGCACCCGCGGGCTACGGCTGGGCCTCCGGCGGCTACATCGCCGACTCGAAGATCGACGGCACGGTCGGTCCGTACTCCCAGCAGCAGTGGTACACCCGCGAGAGTTCTGTCGGCGGCTGGACCAACGGCGTGTGGAACATGACGTTCTCCGGTGTGCAGGGCGCCCCGGCGACGAACTTCGACACCGGTCCGTACACGACGCTGGACACCACGCCGGTCTCGCGTGAGAAGCCGTTCCTCTACCTGGACGGCAACGACTACAAGGTGTTCGTGCCCGCCAAGCGGACGAACGCCCGGGGTGTGTCCTGGCCGGCGAACGCGGGCGGCACCTCGCTCCCGCTCAGCCAGTTCTACGTCGTGAAGCCCGGCGCGACCGCCGCGACCATCAACGCGGCACTGGCGCAGGGCCTCAACCTCCTGTTCACGCCCGGCGTCTACCACCTCGACCAGACCATCAACGTCAACCGCGCCAACACCGTCGTCCTCGGGCTCGGCCTGGCCACGATCATCCCCGACAACGGCGTGGACGCCATGCACGTCGCCGACGTGGACGGGGTCAGGCTGGCGGGCTTCCTCATCGACGCCGGCGCCGCCAAGTCCGACACCCTGCTCCAGGTCGGAGCGCCCGGCTCCTCGGCCGACCACGCCGCCAACCCGACCACCGTGCAGGACGTGTTCGTCCGGATCGGCGGGGCCGGACCCGGCCTGGCCACCCGCTCCATGGTCGTCAACAGCGACGACGCCATCATCGACCACACGTGGATCTGGCGAGCGGACCACGGTGAGGGCGTCGGCTGGGAGACCAACCGCGCCGACTACGGGCTTGAGGTCAACGGCGACGACGTCCTCGCCACGGGCCTGTTCGTCGAGCACTTCAACAAGTACGACGTGGTCTGGAACGGCGAACGCGGCCGGACGATCTTCTTCCAGAACGAGAAGGCCTACGACGTGCCGAACTCCGCCGCCATCACCCATGACGGCATCGTCGGGTACGCCGCCTACAAGGTGGCCGACAGCGTCAACACCCATGAGGCGTGGGGTCTGGGCAGCTACTGCAACTTCACGTCCGACTCGACGATCGTCCAGCACCACGGATTCCAGGTGCCGGTCAAGTCGGGCGTCAAGCTGCACAGCATCCAGGTGATCTCACTGGGAGGGAAGGGCCAGTACGCGCACGTCGTGAACGACACGGGTGCGCCGACCTCGGGATCGGACACCATCCCGTCGAAGATCACCAGCTTCCCGTGACCGCCGACTGAGTAGGTGAAGAACCTGTGGCCCGCCCTCCCGGCGGGCCACAGGCATGCGGGGCCGGGCCGCGTGCGGGGCGAGATCATCGACCGTTTATCATATGAGCACCGCCTAGCTCGAAAGATAAACCTGTGACTGTCAATGACGACTCGTTCACCCGTTGGAAGAACCGCGAGGAGATCGCGGAGTCGATGATCCCGATCATCGGGAAGCTGCACCGCGAGCGGGACGTCACCGTCCTGCTGCACAGCCGCTCCTTGGTGAACAAGTCGGTGGTCAGCATCCTCAAGACCCACCGGTTCGCCCGGCAGATCACCGGAGTGGAACTGTCGGTCACCGAGACCCTGCCCTATCTGCGGGCTCTGACCACGCTCGACCTCGGCCCCTCCCAGATCGACATCGGGATGCTCGCCGCCACGCACCGGAGCGACGACCGCGGCCTCACGGTCGAGGCCTTCACCGCCGAAGCCGTCGCCGGTGCCACGGGCGCCGACCGGATCGGGAGCCGCGAGGGACGCGATGTCGTCCTGTACGGCTTCGGACGCATCGGGCGCCTGGTCGCCCGCCTGCTCATCGAGAAGGCGGGTTCCGGGAACGGCCTGCGCCTGCGTGCCGTCGTCGTCCGCCGGGGCGGCGGCCTGGCCGCCGAGGATCTCGTCAAGCGCGCCTCGCTGCTGCGCCGCGACTCGATCCACGGCCAGTTCCAGGGCACGATCACCGTCGACGAGGCGAGCAGCACGATCTTCGCCAACGGCAACGCGATCAAGGTGATCTACGCGAACGACCCGTCGGAGGTCGACTACACGGCGTACGGCATCAAGGACGCCGTCCTCATCGACAACACCGGCATCTGGCGCGACCGCGAAGGCCTGTCGCAGCATCTGCGCCCCGGCATCGACAAGGTCGTGCTGACCGCGCCCGGCAAGGGCGACGTGCCCAACATCGTGCACGGCGTCAACCACGACATGATCAAGCCGGACGAGCGGATCCTGTCCTGCGCGTCGTGCACCACGAACGCGATCGTCCCGCCGCTGAAGGCGATGGCCGACGAGTACGGCGTCCTGCGCGGACATGTGGAGACCGTCCACTCGTTCACCAACGACCAGAACCTGCTGGACAATTACCACAAGGCCGACCGGCGTGGCCGCTCGGCGCCGCTCAACATGGTGATCACCGAGACGGGCGCCGCCTCCGCCGTGGCCAAGGCGCTGCCCGACCTCGACGCGCCGATCACCGGCAGCTCGATCCGGGTCCCGGTGCCGGACGTCTCGATCGCGATCCTCAGCCTGCGGCTCGGCCGCGAGACGACCCGCCAGGAAGTCCTCGACCACCTGCGGAACGTGTCGCTGACCTCGTCACTGAAGCGGCAGATCGACTTCACCACCGCCCCCGACGCCGTCTCCAGCGACTTCATGGGCTCCCGCCACGCCTCGATCGTCGACGCGGGAGCCACCAAGGTCGACGGCGACAACGCGATCCTCTACCTCTGGTACGACAACGAGTTCGGCTACTCCTGCCAGGTCGTCCGCGTCGTCCAGCATGTGACGGGGGTCGAGTACCCGACGTACCCGGCGCCCGCGGTCTGAGCGCGCCGGCACCCCGGAACGAACACGGGGAACGCGCACCCGGGTCGGTGACCCGGGTGCGCGTTCCCCGTGATGCCGCGGGAGACCTCCCCGGCGCTACGAAGCCGCCGAGCGGAAGCTCCAGCGGCCCGACCCGACCTCGTACACCACCTCGTCGGCGCCCGTACGCACCAGACGTGCCCCGGCGGGCGCCTGAGCCTTCGCACCGGAGCCGAACAGGGGCACACGCACCTCCGCCGTGCTCCCCGCCGGCACTTCCACGGTGAGGCGGAACTTCCCGCCGTCCCGCTTCCAGTCGGTCCGCGCGACCCCGTACGGCGTGCGGTACGAGCCGGCTGCCGAGGTCAGGTCGCCCTCGACGGCCGGGTCGATGAGCAGTTCGGCGTAACCGACCGAGTCGGCGGTCTGTCCGATGCCCGCGACCCGGGTGGTGAACCAGGAGTCGATGGCGCCGAGCATGAAGTGGTTCTGCGACTGGCCGGGCCCGCCGTCCCAGGACTCGCCGAGCGTGGTGTTGCCCGCGAGCACCTGGTAGCCGTAGCTCGGGCTGGTCGTCTGGGTCGCAATCTTGTGGACGATGTCGTCGCGGCCGTTGGTGGACAGGACGCGGAACGCGGCGGGCAGCGAGATCTCGCCGAGGGTCAGGTGATGGCCCGCGTTCTCGACTGCGGCCGTGAAGTGGCCGAGCAGGCGGTCCTTCTCCCCCGCCGGGTACGCGCCCATGTCGAGGGCGAGGGCTTCGGCGCCCTGTCCTGCGCCGCCGAAGGTGCCCGTGGCCGAGTCGTAGTACTTCGCGGCCAGGGCCTGCGCGCTCGCATCGGCCTTCGCCCGGTAGGTGTCGGCCGCGTCCTGGTCGCCGAGGACTGCGGCGGTCCTGCTCAGCGCGTCGACGACACGCCAGTAGCCGTAGGTGCCGGCGACCGCCCGGGGGAAGGTGCGGTCCGGAGTGAACCAGTCGCCGAGGCCGTAGTCGAGGATGCCGCCGGAGACCTGCGTCTCCAGGAAGTCCGCGTACTGCCGCATACGCGGGTAGTACGTGGCCATCGTGTCCCGGTCGCCGTAGGTCGTGTAGAGCTGCCAGGGGACGAGGACGAACGCGCCGCCCCAGTTGGAGTCGTTGCGGTAGGCGCCGGGCAGGCTGGTGTACTCGGGGACGGTGCTGGGGATCAGCCCGTCCGTGGTCTGCGCGTCGGCCATGTCGCGCACGATCTTGCGCAGGTAGGAGCGCATGTCGTAGTTGCCCGCGAGTGCCGGGAACACCAGTTGGTTCTGCTCCAGCCAGCCCAGCTTCTCCCGGCTGGGGCAGTCGGTGAGGACGCTCATCATGTTGCCCTCGACGGCACGGCGGATGAGCGAGTGGATGTCGTCGAGGAGTGGGTCGGAGCTGCTGAAGTCGCCGGCCGAGGTGTTGTCGGTGCGCAGCACCTTGCCGCGTACGGTCACCGTCGCGCCCTCGGGTACGCCTCTGAGTTCCAGGTAGCGGAAGCCGTGGTAGCTGAAGCGCGGGTGCCAGGTCTCGCTGCGGGCGCCCCGGGTGGTGTAGCTGTCCCAGAGAGGTGCGCCCACGTTGCTGATGGACTGGAACGCGTGGCCGTCCTTGAGGCTCTCGGCCGGGTAGACGCGGATGGCCGTTCCGGCGGGGGCGCCGACGGTGATCTCGGGCCAGCCGGCGATGTTGCGGCCCAGGTCGAAGACCCGGCTGTGGGCGGCGCCTTCGACCTCCTTGCCCTTGAGGGTCTCGACGGCCCTGATGGGTTCGGTCTCGCGGGCGCTGAGTTCGGCGGGGTTCCCGGCCGTGCCGGGACCGGCCACCGTGACGGCCCTGTCCCAGCCACGTCTGTCGCCGCCCGGCTCGTCCCAGTGGGCGATCTCGCGGCGGGCGTCGTAGTCCTCGCCGCCGTACCAGTTGGAGGAGGTGGTGGGTCCGAGGGTGGTCCGCCAGTCGTCGCCGCTCGTGACGGTACGGACGCTGCCGTCGGCGAGGGTCACCTCAAGTCGGGCGATGAGCTTGGGGTCACTCAGGTTGCCGTACAGCTTGCGGTAGCGGTCGGCGGTGCTGACCACGTTGGACATGCCGTTGCCGAGGGCCACACCGAGGGTGTTGGCGCCGGCCTTGAGACGGTCGGTGACGTCGTAGGTGGCGTACTGGACGCGTTCTGCGTAGTCGGTGTTGGCGGGTTCCAGGACGGCGTCGCCCACCGGTTCGCCGTTGAGGGTGGCGTCGTAGATGCCCAGTCCGCCGATGTGGAGGCGGGCGCTGCGCACCTTCCCGGGGAGCTTGAAGTCGTCGGTGAGCAGGGGCAGTCCGGCCGGGAGGTAGGGCTCGGGGGCCTGCTGTCCGTCTACGTCGGCGAGTGCGGTGAACGGGCCGGTGGCGCTGTCGCCGCTCGAAAGGGCGTAGTCCACGGGGAAGTCGGGGACGTGGCCGTCCGCGGTGAGGACGTCGGCGCGCGGGTACAGCGCCACCTCGTCGAAGGTCTTCGCCGACTTGAGGTCGAGGGTGAGGACCACGGGTGCGTCGGAGACGTCGGCGCCGGTGTGGGCGGCGCTCGCGTATCCGGCGGCGGTCTGCAGGGCGCTGTTGGGCAGGCCGTCGACGGCGAGGGCCGGTTCCCAGGTCTTGCGCAGGGTGTTGGTCTCGGAGGCGGTCACCGCGGCGCCTCGGGCCAGGCCGGTGCTGGAGGTGGCGGAGTCGCGTACGTCGATCTCACCGAGCTGGACGCGCCAGGTGCGGTCGGGGAAGTTCTCCTCCAGCGGCAGGCCCAGTTTCGTGACGTCCAGCCGGACGTAACGGGCCGTGGTGCGGGGGACCTTGACGACGACGGGCTCGACGGTGCGCTCGCTCAGTCGCCAGTCCGGGTGCGTGATCCAGTCGGCGTTCCCGCCGGTGTTCCAGTCCGACCGCCGGGTCAGGCCGGTCTCGAAGACGGCGGTGTCGCTCCAGCCGGAGTCGCGCGGCCCGTGCGACGACCAGAGCATGACGCGCCAGTACACGCGGTCGCGGGAGCCCAGTTTCTTCCCCGCGTACGTGGTCTCGGGCACCGTCGAGCGGACCTTGCCCGAGTCCCACAGGTCGGGCCGGCCGCGGCGCAGCAGCTCCGGGGAAGTGGCCGCCTGGACGCGGTAGGCGGCCTGGCGGGTGTCCGTGGCGCGGGCTTCGGTCTCCCAGCCGAGGTCGGGTGTGGTGTCGTCGATGCCCAGGGCCTGGCTCAGGTGCTGGGTGCGCAGCCGGTCCGGGCTGATGCCGCCGGTGGTGGTGGCCTGGGCGGTGACGGCGCCGGCCAGTACGGTCGCGAACGCGGTCAGTCCGGCGAGGAGTACGGGTACGGGCCGTCGGTGTCCGCTGCGGGGACGCGGTCGCGAACGGGGTCTGAGCATGAGGGCTCCATGGAGTGCGTGCGGGGCGGGAGAGAAGCGCGAGGGAGTAGTCAGTCGCGGGCGAGGTCGACGGTGAGCCGGCGGCGGAAGCGAAGGGTCACCGGTCCGAGCAGGCCGGACGGCAGGGGCTTGTTGCGCTCGTTGGAGAGCGTGTTGGCGACGCGGACGGCGAGGGAGTTGCGGCCGGGCTTCACCAGGCGGGTGATGTCGACGGTCCACGGCGCCCACAGCAGCGGCGGGAGCGTGGTGCCGTTGACGGTGACGGCCGCCACGTCACGGACGTCGCCGAGGTCGAGCAGGACGCGGCGCCCGTCGAGGAGCGCGCGCCCGACGTCGAGGTCCTTGGTGTAGGTGCCGCTGCCGGAGAAGAGGCGGTCGTGTTCGACCCAGCTGCCCAACGGCCCGGTGACCGGGGTGGAGCCTTCGCGTTCGAGGGTGAGGGTCCAGTCGCCGTCCACGGTGACCGCGTCGAGGGGGTCATCGGTCCGGGCCGTACCGCGATAGGTGTGGGAGCCGTCGGTTCCGGTGAACCGGTGACTGCCGGGGGCCGAGGCCTCCACCGTCGCCCGCAGCGCCTTCCCGTGCCGCTCGACCGCGAGGACGGGCAGCGGTGAGGCCGTCAGGTGCGGGACCGCCCGTGCGTCGTGGCGCACGACGACGATCCGGGTCTGGTAAGGCTCCAGGGTCAGGGGCAGCTGGATGCCGTTCTTGCCGCTCCGGTGCACGGGCGCGGTGCCGGTGCTGCCCGTCGCGGGGTCCCACAGCTCGGGGACGCCGGTGGCCGGGAGGGTAGCGGTCGTCCCGACGTACTCGCCGCCCTCGTTGTTGACGAGGAAGGCGGTGTCCTCGCCGCGGTGGACCCGTATGACGCGTACCGCGTCCTGGGGTGTCTCCAGCACGGCCGCGGCGACCCCTGCCTCGTGGGTCGCGTCGCGCAGGCCCTCCGGATCGGCGACGCGCACGGCGTGCCCGCGGCCGACCGGCCGGCGGCCGGGGACCCGCTCGCCGAACAGGTCGGTCAGGGCTCGGGCGAGGGACCGGTCCTTGTGGTCCGCCTCCTCGGCGGCGAGGGTGCCGACGGCCACGACGGTGCCGCCGGCCCGCGCGAACTCCGCGAGGACGCGCACGGAGGCCACGTCCAGGGTGGGTGTCACGGGCACCACCACCAGGTCGTAGCGGGCCGCGCCCACGGTCAGCCGGCCGCCTCGCACGTCCGCGTGGCTCAGCAGGTCCGGGTCGCCGGTCAGGGCGCCCTCGTGGACGAGGTCGAAGTCGACCTGGGCGCGCTCCAGTGCGTAGGCGGCGTCGGCGAGCGCGCCGTCGACCTCACCCTGCCGGTCGGTGCCGGTCCACTGTTCGGCGGCGCGCTGCGGCTGCAGTACGGCGGTACGGGCTCCGGAGGTGCCGCGTCCGGCCTCCATCACGCGGCCGATCCACTCGGCGAGCGGGCGCATCGCCCACCACCAGGGGGCGCGCGGACCGAACGGCGGCGGGAAGTAGACGCGGACCTCGTCGGTCCACAGGGCGTGCAGGACCGTCAGGTTGACGCCCCGGGCGGCCTGAGCGCCGACCGTGGTGTGCACGAACCCGGGCGTGACCTGCCAGCCCATGTTGCCGAACATCTCCAACAGGGCGCGCTCCCGGCCCATTTGATGCGCGACGGACACCGGGTTACGGGGAATCATGGTGGGTTCACCGGCGACGTACTCGGCGGTGATGATGTCGCCGCCGGGCACGTGCGCCCACTGGTTGACCTTGTGCAGGTCCCCGGTGGAGGGGATGCGCTTGGCCGGGGACGTCTCGTCGTAGAGCGGGTTGGTGATCAGGGCGACGTCGCGCTGCTCGTACCAGCGGGCCTGCTTCTGGAAGTAGCGGGCGAAGCGGTTGGACACGGCCTGCCAGTAGCGGCCCCGGGCGATCCGGCCGTCGCGGCCCAGGTCGTCGAAGGCGGCGGCGTAGGCGACGCCCGGCTCGACGTCCACCGCGCGCAGTGCCTTGTCGAGCGTGGGCGACCAGGGCAGGCGCCTGAAGTGCGCCTCGGCCGAGGCGAAGAACGGCTCGTCGTCCCAGAAGCCCGGGATGACCGTGCCGAAGTAGCGTCGGAAGCGGCGGTGGTACTCGCCCGGGACGATGTCGAGGAACAGTTCCACGGGCTCGTCGTCGAGCAGGTCCACGTAACTGCGGCTGTAGCCCTGCGTGTCGTCGACGAGCGGGGAGCCGCCGAACAGGTCGAGCTGCCAGCGGCCGGCCGGCACCTGCCAGGTGTGCGCGCCGCCCAGCCGGGCGGTCAGGTCGACGACCTCGGTGGCTTCGGTGGTGCCGACCGGGCGGGCCGCGGCGGCGACGGCCGTGGCGTCGGCGGCGAGTCGGGCGCGCTCGGGGAAGTCCCCCGCGTCGGCCGGGTCGTCGAAGGTCGTGGTGTGGAGCGAGGTGCCGTCGGCGCCCGTGACCGTGAGGTTGTCCCACAGGGAGCGCTGGTCGGCGACGGCCCGTACGCCCGTCCCGCCGGTCGCGTACCGGTCGTCGGTGACCGTGCCCTTGTCCTTGCCGTCGAGGGTGACGGACAGGGTGCCCGCCCGGACGGTGACGGCCACCGTGTGGAACTTCGTCTTGTTGAAGCCGTCGGTGCGGGTGCTGCGCAGCAGTTCGACGGGGTCCGTTCCGCGCGCGAGGCGCAGGACGGTGACGATTCCGGTCTGGTCGAAGGTGACGGCGTACCCGTCGAGTCCGTCGGCGGAGGCGCGGACCACGAGACCGGCCGCGGTGTGTTCGGCCTTGGCGCTGCCGGTGACGGTGTAGTCCGTCCAGCCGTCGCCGCCGCGCAGTACGGAGGCGCCGTCGAGCACGGCCGCGTCGGCGACCAGCTGTCCGGCCGCCACGCCCACCCCGCTGCTGCGGCGCAGGTCGACGGTGGCGGGGCCCTCGACGACGGTGGTCGAGCGCCAGAGGGCCTTCAGACGCAGGTCGGGCCGAGGCTCGTACGTGCGGGAGCCGACCGTGCCGCCCTTGACGACGTACTCCCCCGCGCGGCCACTGGGAAAGTGGTCGTCGTTGAACAGCCACACCCGCATGCCGGTGCGTTCGGCGGTGCGCAGTACGTGGCCGACGATGTCGAACCATTCCTCGGTGAAGAACACCGGCTGCATCTCGGCGTTGTCGAACGGGAAGAGCACCACCTCGTACATGCCCTTGTCCCGCAGGTCGGCCATCTGCCGGTCCACGAGGTCGGGGGTGACGGGCCCGTTCCAGTACCAGTAGACGGTCGGTCGGCTGTCCCGCCGGGGATCGGTGAAGTGCTGTGCGGAGAAGGCGCGTTCGGCGCTCGTGGCCGTACCGTCGGCGCCCGTGGCCCCTTCTCCCGCGGCGAGGGCGGCATCGGGCGCGCCGACCGCGAGAACGGTGCCCGCGGCACCGGCCGCGGCCACGAATCGGCGTCTGGACAGGTCGTCGTGAGACATGGTTGAACTCCTGCGTGAACGGCGGGCACCGGGGCGCCCGCCGGACGGAACGGTGTACCGGGGGAATCCGAGGGATCGGGGTGATGGGGGGGCCGGTGGTCCGTGGAGCACCGGATACAGCGGGTCAGCCGGCCGCCAGGCGCGCCGCCTCGGACGCGCTCAGCGCCCGGTTGTGCAGGCGGAAGTCACGGATCGCGCCGTGCAGGTACGGGTGGGTGGCGTTCTGGGAGCGGCCCAGGTAGTTGCGGGTGCTCGCGCCGAGCAGGAGCGGGCTCGCGACCATGGCGTCGTTGCGGCCCGCCTCGACGCCGTCGAGGTAGAGGACACCGGTGCCGCCGCCGAGGGTGAGGGCCACGTGGAGCCACTGGCCGACGGGGAGCGGGCCGCCCGCGTCGACGACGTCCTCGGACTCCATGCCGGCGATCTTCAGGGCGGCCCGCGCGCGCCGGGCACCGGTGGTCGCCGCCAGGAACAGGTAGGTGTCCTTGTGGTATCCCAGGTCGAAGACGCGGGCGGAGGCGGTCAGGGTGTCCACGCGGACCCGGACGCTGACGGTCAGTTCGCCGAGTCCGCCGGGCAGTCCGGCCGGAAGGACGACATGGGCGCCGCGCCCGTCCAGGGACACGGATCGCACCCCGTCGGCCTCGGTCCAGGTGGCACCCGACGCGAGGGTCGCGTCGGGGAAGGTGCGGGTACGGTCGGCCGCCGAGGTACCGGCCCCCTCGTCGAAGGGGTAGCGGGCGATGTCCCGTGCGCGTGCGGGTGGCGGTGCCACGGCCCAGTAGACGTTGTAGCGCTGGTGGTGCACCTCGTGGAACGGCCGCAGGGACACGCGGCGGCCGTCGGCGAGAGCGGTGAACGCCGTGCCACCGCCGGACACCGGGCGCAGGGTCTCCGGCCGGATCGCGGGGAGGGTGGCGAGGGCGGTGTCGCCGTACTCCCCCGCGAGGACCAGGGGCCCGTACGAGACCGACTTCACCTGCGGGTTGTCGGGGGCGGCCTGCCAGACGGGCCGTCGGGGCAGTACGAGTTCGACGGTGTCCCCGGAGTGCCAGTGCCGCTCCACGGCGGCGTACGTACCTGGCTTCAGCCGGCCCGCAAGACGTCGGCCGTTGACCTCCAGGCGGGGTTCACGGCCGCTGTCGGCCACCCAGGCGGGGACACGCAACCTCAGTGTGAAGCGGGCGTCTCCCCCGGTGACGGTGAGGCGGGTGCGGTCGGTCGTGGGGTGGCCGGTCTCCTGACGTACCGTCACACCGGTTTCGTGCCAGCGCAGTTCGGAGGGGATGAACAGGTTGACGTAGAGCGAGGGGCCTCGGGAGTCACGTGTGCGGAAGTAGATGCTGTCCGCGAACTTCGTGTGGGTCTCCAGACCGGAGCCGTGGTCGCAGGAGAAGTTGTCGTAGTCCCCGCTGTAACTGCCGGGCGCAGAGCCGAGGCCGCCCTTGGGCTGCCGCTCCGAACCCGCCCACAGTCCGGTGTAGTAGGTGACGAACCCGTGCTTGGAGTCGGGATCCTGCTCCCCGAGCAGCTGGTTGTAGAGCGTCCACTCGTAGTGGTCCATGTACGCCGTGCGCCGGGGGCGGTGCAGGAACAGGTGCCGGCCGAGCTTGAGCATGTTGTAGCTGTTGCAGTTCTCGCAGGTCACCTCCGACAGCCGGCTCACGATCTCACCGGGCGGCCCGAACAGCTCCTGGTTCGAGTTGCCTCCGATGGCGTACGAATGGTCGCGCACGACCGTCGTCCAGAAGTGCTCGGCGATGTCGAGGTAGCGCTTCTCCCCCGTGGCCTCGTAGCTCGGTACCGCCCCCACGACCTTGGCGATCTCGGTGTTGGCGTGGCGGCCCGCGAGTTCGTCCCGGCCCGCGGCCAGCGGGGCGTACAGCTCCTCGTGGTCGAAGCGCCGGGCGGTCCGCAGGTGCGCGGCGTCGCCCGTCACCAGGTGGAGGCGGGCGAGTACGTCGTTCATGCCGCCGAACTCCACCTTCAGCACCGTCTGCATCCGCTCGGCGGAGAGCGGCGCGGTGCGGGCGTCCACCCAGGCCGCCATGTCCAGCAGTACGGCCAACGCCTGTTTGTCACCGCCCAGTTCGTACTGGTCGAGGAGCCCCGCCATGATCTTGTGGAGAGTGTAGTACGGGGCCCAGGGTTTGCCGCCGGCCTCCAGTTGGTCGAAGACCGACTCGGGGAACGCGGACAGGTATCCCTCGTGGTACCCGGCCGCCGGGGCGGCCCGCTGGCACTCGGCCAGGACGGACACCACGGAACGGGCCTTGGCCGCGTAGGCGTCGTCGCCGGTGTTGGCGTACGCCTGGGCGAGGCCGCTGAGCAGATGTCCGGTGGTGTGGCCGCGCAGCTGGATGCCCGGCGCCTCCCAGCCGCCGCAGGGTTCGGCGGCGGAGGGCAGCCCCACGTTCAGCCGGAAGGTGTGCAGCAGCCTGTCGGTGTCGACGAAGAGCAGATACGCGCAGGTGCGCCGCATGTTGGCGAGGAAGGGGCTCTCCAGCAGGCGGACGTCGGCCAACCGGAAGGCGGTGAGGACCGACCGCGGTCCGGCCGTCGAGGCCACGGCTTCTTGCGGGGTGAGCGAGGTGGCCGCGGCCGCCGCGGACGCGGCGGCCAGGATCTGGCGGCGGGACGGGCGAGGCAGGTCGTGCGGTGCGGGCAAGACGCCGTGCTCCTTCCGGGCGGGGGAAGTACCAGACGGAAAGCAGAGGTGGCGAACCGAGGAAACTTGAATCGTTTTACGTCGTCCGCGGGAGACGGTAAGTGTGCACACCACACGCGTCAAGGGTTCGCGCACGGAGGGGCGTTGCCAGAACAGCTCCCTCTGATTTGAATCGTTCAAAGTGATCACGTAGGTGTCGGCAGGCCCGCTCGGGGTGAAGTCCTGGCGTTTCGCGGTAAGGGATCGGAACGTGGTGGACATTGCTGGGCATGGATGGGAACGAACGGGGTGAACGGCTGGAGCGACTGTTCCGGCCGACGTATCGAAGGGTGATGGCGTACTGCCTGCGCCGGACCGGCGACGCGGCGGCCCATGACGCGGTGGCCGAGGTGTACGCGGTGGCATGGCGTCGTCGTCGGCAACTGCCCGACGACGACGAGGAGGCGGTGCTGTGGCTGCTGGGCATCGCGCGCCGCGTGCTGGCCAACCAGGAACGTGGGCGGCGCCGTTGGGCGAGGCTGCTGTCGCGGGTGACCGAACTGCGGGTGGCCGAACTGCGGATGACCGAACGCAGCGATGCCGGTCCGCCGCACGGCGGTGACACCGGCGAGGTGGGCGACGCGCTCTCGGCGGCGCTGGCGCGACTGCCCGCCGGAGACCGGGAGCTGTTGCGCCTGGCCTACTGGGACGACCTGTCCCGGTCCGGCCTCGCGTCCGTACTGGGAATTTCCGTCGGCGCCGTCGACACCCGTATGCACAGGGCCAGACAGCGGCTGAAGCAGCACCTGGCCGCGGCGGACCCGGACCAGGATCCGACCGAACCGACGGAAGCGGCAGAACCGGCGGGACGCACGGAACCCACGGAACCGACGAAGGAGAAGGATCATGCTGAGCGATGAGGCACTCGACCGGATGCTGCGCGACAGCGATCCGCGTCCCGGGGAACGGGCCACGGACCCGGACTCGCCCGTGGCAACGGGCCTTCTCGCCCGGGTGCGGCAGCGCGCCCGGCGGCGGCGCAGGCGTGTGCTGGTCATGGTGCCGACCGTGGCGCTGGTCGTGACGGGCGCGACCGCGGGCACGTACGCGTGGGTGGCCGGTGACGGCCGGGGCCACACCCTCGACTCGACGGGCCTGGCCTGCGTCAGCTCCGACGACGGTGACGCCGTACTGAACTTCGACCCAGGCACCGACGATCCCGTGGCCACCTGCCGCGCGCGGTGGCCCGATCTGTTCGGGCAGGCGGCTCCCGCCCGGCTCACCGCCTGCGTCGACAGTTCGCGGCAGGGGTCGATCAACGTGTACCCGGGCGGCCGGGACCAGTGCCGGAGCCATCGCTCGGACCCGTATCTCGGGCCCACGGAGGAACAACTGCGTTTCTCGCGCTTCCGGGCCGACCTCAGGACGGAGTTCGCCGACCGCACCTGTGTGCCCCATCCGGAGTTCAGGAAGGTGATCGGACGGCTGCTGGACCGGCACGGCCTCACCGGCTGGACGGCACGCCACTTCCAGACCGCCGACCGGGAACCCGAGGGCCCCTGCGCGGACGTGGGCCTCTACGCCGAGACCGAACGGATCATCTGGCTCGGCGACCACAAGGCCGGGACACCCCTCTCCTGGCCCTGAGCCGCCCCACCGGTACCGGGGGACTCCGGTCCGCCTGCGAGAGGAGGCCCGCGAGATGTCCTGGGCAGGCGTACCGGAATCCCGGGACGGCGTGATCAACACGCGGCACAATGGCGGGGACGACGGTTCGGTGCCGCCACGGCGGCCGCAGACGCCCAGGACACGCGCGGCGGGTCCGCGGGTGTCCGGGAGAGGAAAGACATGAGTGAGAGCCAGGCCCCGTCCAGCGGTTCCGGGAGGCTCAACACCGGGGTGGCGCACAACGCCCGGGTCTGGAACTACTGGATCGGCGGGAAGGACAACTACGAGGTCGACCAGGCCGTCGGCGACCAGGTCGCCGGGATGTTCCCGGTGATCCGCGAGGTGGCCCGCGCCGACCGGGACTTCCTCGGACGTGCGGTCCGCCATCTGGTCGAGGAGCGCGGGGTACGGCAGTTCCTGGACATCGGCACCGGTCTGCCGACCCTGGACAACACGCACGAGATAGCCCAGCGGTCCGCGCCCGACGCCCGCATCGTGTACGTCGACAACGACCCGATCGTGCTCGCCCACGCGCGGACCCTGCTGACCAGTACTCCCGAGGGCGCCACCGACTACATCGACGCCGACGTCCACCACCCCGAGGGCATCGTCGAGCGTGCCTCGGCGACCCTGGACCTCGACCGGCCCGTCGCGGTGATGATGCTGGGCATCCTCAACTTCGTCCTCGACACCCACAAGGCCCAGAACATCGTGCGCGAGGTCCTGGCGGCGGTCCCGTCCGGCAGCTACCTGGTCCTCACCCACCCCACCACCGACCCCGACCTCGGCGGCGAGGGCAACGTGGCGGCGATGAAGTTCTGGAACGAGAACGCCACCCCGCCGATCACCGCCCGCACCCGCGCGGAGGTCACCGCCTTCTTCGACGGTCTGGAGTTCCTCGAACCGGGTCTGGTCTCCTGCACGCACTGGCACCCGGGCGCCGGCTCTCCCACCACGGTCCCCCAGTTCGGCGCGGTGGCCGTCAAGCCCTGACGGTCAGAGGGCTCACCCGACGTGTCCTGGAGGCGGCGGCGAAGGGCGGGAGCGTCGAGTGGCGGGGGTGAACGCCGGGTACGAGGATGCATTCGCGGGAGGTCCTCACCCTGCGGGCCCGCCCAGATGGAGGAGTGCACATGTCCAAGCCGCCGCTTCCGCCCGAGGCCGTCGAACTGCTGAGCCGCCCGAACGCGGCCGTCATCGCCACGGTGCGTTCGGACGGTGCGCCCGTGTCCACACCCACCTGGTACCTGTGGGAGGACGACCGCGCGCTGATCAGCATGGACCTGGGCCGGGTGCGTCTGAAACACCTGCGCCGGGACCCCCGGGTGACCCTCACCGTCCTCGACGGGGACGACTGGTACACCCATGTCACCCTCTTGGGCCAGGTGACGGACATGAAGGACGACGAAGGCCTCGTCGACATCGACCGCATCTCCCGGCACTACACCGGCGAGGCCTATCCGGACCGCGTCCGTGACCGGGTCAGCGCCTTCATCGAGGTCGACCGGTGGCACGGCTGGGGCGCGCTGAAGGACAACAGCCAGGCCTCGACGTAGCAGCCGGCGCGATCAGTAGAAGTGGCGGACGAACACGTCCGACCTGCCGTTGGTGTCGCCCGGCACGATGTCGTCGGCCGTGGACTGGAAGACCACGTCGCGCCCACCGGTGCTGACCGCGTCGGTCCCGGCCGAGGCGGGTCGGTCCGAGACGATCTCGTCGGTACCTGTCACCAGGTCGCGCAGCACGAGCGACGGGCCGTCGGTGTCCTGCGGGGCGTACAGCAGATAGCGGCCGGTGGGATCGATGGCCAGGCCCCGCACGTTCGGTACCAGTTGGTCGGTGCCCGAGCTCTCGTCCTGGACGTGGGTGTCGGCGCCCGAGAGATACACGATCCTGCTGCCGTCCCTGCTGCACTGGACGAGTGCCGCCGCCTTGGACGGGCCCTCGATCGGGCCGGCGGAGGTGTCGTCGGTCCGGTCCCACACGAAGACGTCCTGCGCCTGGCCGTCCTCGTAGGCGACGAACCGGCCGTCGCCGCTGATGGACGGCCGGGCCGGGGCGGTGTGGTCGAACTCGAAGACGGTCCGCGTGGTGTCGGCCTGCCAGTCCCGCACCTCGATGCGCTGCCTGGCCGGCGGTCGACCGGAGGTGCCGACCTGGGCGAGGTAGCGGCCGTCCGCGCTCAGCGACGGCTGGTCGCAGCTGAGGCCCGAGCAGTTGATGCCGATCGTGCCTTCGGACCTCACCTGGGACAGAAATGATTTCGTGTCCCGTTGTATCAACCCCCAGTGGGCGACGTACTCCCCGTCACCGCTGATCACCGGACGCCGGATCGGGGGTGCGCTGGTGCTCATCCGCGAGGTCTGGCTCGTCCGCCGGTCGCGGACGAACACCGTCTCGTAGGTCGTCGGGCGGCCGGTTGTGAGGTTCTGCGCCACCGACGAGAAGGCGATCCGCCGGCCGTCGGACGTGATCGTGCCGCCGACGGAGTCGCCGTCGCCCTGGGTGCCGTCGGACGCGACACTGATCCGCTCGACACCGGCTCCGAGCGCGCCCGCGGGCTCCGCCGACGCGGCGCCCGGCAGCACCGCCGTGACCGCGCAGACCGCGACCGCCACGCTCACGGCGGCCCGGACACGTCTAGTGGTGCTCCAGCCCGTATTCACCATCGTTTCCCCCCACACTCCGCTTACCGTCTCCCCGGCTCCCCGCCAAAGGCCCAGAAGCATGCAACCGTGAGGGCGCATGGGGGTCAATGCGTCACATGACGTAGTGAGGGGTTCGTTTTCGGTCAGGTGAGAGCGGTGCGCAGTGGCTCGTTCTCAGGAGACGGTGGCCGGTTTCCGGGGCGGAATCCAGCGCAGGTGGACGGTCTGGCCGGGGTCCTCGGCCCGTAGCGGGGAGAGCCGCGGGCGGACGGCGTCGGTGCGCGCGCTGGGCGGTTTGCGGGCGCCGGCCCGGTACGGGAGCGGCCACTGGCCGGCGCTGTCCCGGTACTCCTGCTCGGCCGCCGCGTGCAGGGTCCAGTGCGGATCGTAGAGATGGGTGCGGCCGAGGGCGCACAGGTCGGCGCGGCCGGCGAGGAGGATCGAGTTCACGTCGTCGTAGGACGCGATGGCTCCGACCGCGATGACGGCCGTGCCGGTGGCCGCGGCGACCTCGTGGCGGATCCGGTCGGCGAACGGCGTCTGGTACGAGCGGCCGTACGCGGGGCGTTCGTCCTTGGTGACCTGTCCGGAGGAGACGTCGATCGCGTCCGCGCCGTGGGCGATGAAGGCGCGGGCGATCTCCACGGCGTCGTGCTCGGTGTTGCCGTCCGGAACCCAGTCCGTCGCGGAGATCCGTACGATCATCGGCCGCTCGGCGGGCCAGACGGCGCGGACGGCGTCGAAGACCTCCAGGGGGAACCGGAGCCGGCCCCGCAGCGGACCGCCGTACTCGTCGGTGCGGCGGTTCGACGTCGGGGAGAGGAACGAGGACAGCAAGTAGCCGTGCGCACAGTGGAGTTCGAGCAGATCGAACCCCGCCTCCGCGCCACGGCGGGCGGCGGAGACGAAGTCGGCGACCAGGGCGTCCAGGCCGGCGCGGTCGAGCTCACGGGGGAGGGCCGATCCGGGGCCGTACGGCAGCGGCGACGGGCCGACGGGCTCCCAGTTGCCGTCCGGCAGCGGGTCGTCCATGCCCTCCCACATGATCCGGGTGGAGCCCTTGCGGCCTGAGTGACCGAGCTGGAGACCGATCCGGGCGGTGCTGCGCTCGTGGACGAAGGACACGATCCGCGCCCACGAGTCGCGCAGTTCGTCGCTCCACAGGCCCGTGCAGCCGGGTGTGATGCGGCCCTCGGGCGAGACGCAGACCATCTCGGTCATCACCAGCCCGGCGCCGCCCATCGCCTTCGAGCCGAGGTGGACCAGGTGGAAGTCACCGGGCACGCCGTCGACGGCCGCGTACATGTCCATCGGGGACACGATCACCCGGTTCTTCAGCTGCAACTCCCCCAGCCGAAAGGGCTGGAACATCGCCGGCACGGTCTCCGGCAGGCCCTGGGAGGCCGCGAAGGCCGCGTCGACCCGGTCGGCGAACTCCTGGTCGCGGGTGCGCAGGTTGTCGTACGTGATGCGGCGGGACCGGGTCAGCAGGTTGAAGCAGAACTGGGTCGGCTCCTGGTGGGCGTACATGCCGATGTTCTCGAACCACTCCAGGGAGGCCTGGGCGGCCCGCTGCGTGGACTCGACAACAGGGCGCCTCTCCGCCTCGTACGCCCTCAACGCGCTCTCGACGTCCGGGTGTTCGTGCAGACAGGCGGCGAGGGCGAGGGAGTCCTCCATCGCCAGTTTGGTGCCCGATCCGATCGAGAAGTGCGCGGTGTGCGCGGCATCCCCGACGAGGACGAGATTCCCGTGGTGCCAGCGCTCGTTGCGTACGGTGGTGAAGCCGAGCCACTTCGAGTTGTTGGCGAACACCTGGTGCCCGGCCAGTTCCTCGGCGAAGAGCCCGCGGACGCGCTCGACGGCCCGCTCGTCGGAGGCACCCGGAGGAAGGGCGGTCTCCTCGGTGACGTCGAAGCCGGCCCGGCGCCACACGTCCTCGTGCATCTCGACGATGAAGGTGGAACCGGTCTCGGAGTAGGGGTAGCCGTGCACCTGCATGGTCCCCCACTCCGTCTGCCGGACGAAGAACTGGAACGCCTCGAAGACCCGGTCCGTGCCCAGCCACATGTACTTGTTGTGCCGCTGGTCCAGCGTGGGACGGAAGATGTCCCGATGGGCGGCCCTGACCTGCGAGTTGACTCCGTCCGCGCCCACCACCAGGTCGTACGAGGCACGCAGGACGCCGGTGTCGGGGGCCGCCGTGGAGAAGCGGACGCGCACCCCCAGGTCCTGGCAGTGGCGCTGCAGCAGTCCGAGCAGTTCCCGGCGGCCCATCGCGGCGAAGCCCTGGCCGCCCACGGTGTGGGTCCGGCCGCGGTAGTGGATGTCGATGTCGGTCCAGCGGGCGAAGCGGCGGGCCATCGCGTCGGCGAACTCGCGGTCCGCGTTCTCGATGCCGCCGAGCGTCTCGTCGGAGAACACCACGCCGAAACCGAAGGTGTCGTCCGGGGCGTTGCGCTCCCACACGGTGATCTCATGAGCCGGGTCGAGCTGTTTCATGAGAGCGGCGAGGTAGAGGCCGCCGGGGCCGCCGCCAACGATCGCGATCTTCACGGGAGTTCCTCTTTCAGTGCTCGCCGGCGGCCGGGGCGGCCTGCTCGTCCTCGACGGCCGCGCGGAGTGCGAAACGCTGCAGTTTGCCGCTGGCGTTGCGCGGCAGGGACGCGCGGAACCGCACGTCCCGTGGGTACTTGTAGGGCGCGATGACCTGCTTGACGTGGTCCTGGATCTCCTTGGCCTTGGCCGCGTCGGCGGGCACGCCGTCCCGCAGGACGACGAAGGCGCAGACGACCTCGCCGCGTTCGGCGTCGCTCCGGCCCACCACGGCGCACTCCAGGACGTCGGGGTGGGTGTCCATGGCGGCCTCGACCTCGGGGCCGCCGATGTTGTAGCCCGAGGAGACGATCATGTTGTCGCCGCGGGCGTGGTAGTGGAAGTAGCCGTCCTCGTCGCGATGGAAGACGTCACCGGTGACGTTCCAGCCGTTCACGACGTAGTCCTTCTGGCGTTCGTCGTCGAGGTAGCGGCAGCCGACCGGGCCGATGACAGCCAGTCTGCCCGGCTCGCCGGGGCCCAGTTCCGTGCCGTCGGGGCCGAGGATCGTGGCGCGGAAGCCCGGCACCGGTTTTCCGGTGGCGCCGGGGCGGATGTCGTCACCGGCCGCCGAGATGAAGATGTGCAGCAGTTCGGTGGCGCCGATCCCGTCGACGACCCGCAGTCCGATGCGGTCGCGCAGCTGCTCCCAGGTGCCGACGGGTATGTGTTCGCCGGCTGACACGCCGACGCGCAGTCCGGCGAGCTGCTGTTCGCGCCCCTCGCGCAGGATCGCCTTGTACGCCGTGGGCGCCGTCGCGAGCACGGTGACGCCCTGCCGTTCGACGAGTTCCGCCATGCCCGGCGGGGTCACGGCCTCGGTCAGCAGTGCGCAGGCGCCGGCCCGCAGCGGGAAGACGACGAGCATGCCGAGGCCGAAGGTGAAGGCGAAGGGGGCGCTGCAGGCGACCAGGTCGTCCGGGAGCAGACGCAGCACATGGCGGCCGAAGGTGTCGTCGATGGCCAGGATGTCCCGGTGGAAGTGCATGGTGATCTTCGGGGTGCCGGTGCTGCCGGAGGTCGGCGCGAGGAGTGCCACGTCGTCGGCGGCGGTGTCCACGGCGGTGAACTCGCCGGATTTCGCCGAGGCACGGGTCACGAGGTCGCCCGGCCCGCCGCCGCCGAACTCGACGACCTTCAGCGAGGGCAGCACGGTGTCGCGTACGACGTGGACGTCCTCGGCGCAGCGGTGGTCGACGAGGGCGAGGGCGGGCAGGGTCCGCTCGGCGACCGGGGCGATCTCGCGGGCGCGCAGCGCGGCCATGACGGTGACGACGACTCCGCCGGCCTTCAGCACGCCGAGCCAACTCGCCACCGTCCACGGGGTGTTGGGTGAGCGGAGCAGGACCCGCTGTCCCGGGACGAGGCCGAGGTCCTCGGTGAGCACCTGGGCCACCTGGTTGGCGCGTGTCCTCAGTTCCCCGTAGGTCCAGGTCTCTCCGGCCGGCGTGCGCAGTGCCGGACGGTCGGCCCCGAACGCCGACGTGGGGCGGTCGATGAGTTCGGCGGCGGCATTGAGGCGTTCCGGGTGGCGCGGTTCGGGCGTGGCGAACTCGATCGTCGGCCACAGGTGAGCGGGAGGGAGGTGGTCGCGGGTGAAGGTGTCCTCGTACGCCGAGGAGGACGGTGACCGGGAGGGGTGCGGTGGGAGCGGTGGCGGAAGAGTCAACGGAGGAGTCCTTCCGGGAGCCCGTCGGTGCCGGGCGGGGCCGCGCGGTAACCGGACGACACCGGGCCGTACCGGGCGGCGGATCAGGCGGGGCGGATCATTCCCTCCTGGACGACGGTGGCCAGGTGACGGTGGTCGCGCGTGAAGAAGCGGCCGGTGCCCAGTCCGCGGCCCGCGTCGGCGGCGACCGCTTCCTGGACGTAGAGGAGCCAGTCGCCGACCGGCCCGGGGCGGTGGAACCACATGGCGTGGTCGAGACTTGCGGTGACGAGCCCCGGGTCGGCCCAGGCCAGGTCCAGTACGCGCAGGACGGGTTCGAGGATCGTGTAGTCGCAGACGTACGCCAGCGCGGCCAGGTCCCGTTGGGCGTCGGTCAGCCCCTCGACGGTACGCAGCCTGTCGAACGGCCGCACCCAGACCGCCTGTTGTGGCAGTCGTCTGCCCTCGACGGTGAGGTAGACCGGGCCGGGGACGTGCCGCATGTCGAAGCTGCGGCCGGCGGACCAGTAGGCCTTCGACTCCTCGGTCATCGAGCCGCCGCCGCGCTCTTCGAGGTACGCCGCCGAGCTCGGCAGGTCCTCCGGGTCGGGGACGACCTCCGCGAACTCCGTCTGGAAGGTCCCGCCGGGCTCCCCCGCGGCGAAGTTGGCCAGGCAGACGTAGAGCGGTTTGCCGTTCTGGTGGCCGCGTACCTGCCGGGTGCTGTAGCCGCGGCCGTCGCGCAGCACCTCCACCTCGTAGCGCACCTGGGCGCCGATGTCGGCGGGGCGCAGGAAGTAGCTGTGCATCGAGTGCAGCGTCTTGGCGTCGGTCACCGACCGCATGGCCGCCGCTGCCGCCGCGGCGACCAGGTCGCCGCCGTACGCCTTGGGCCAGGGGCAGGGCTGCGTGACGGCGGTGAAGGCGAGGTCGAAGTGCTCGGCGGGTGCGGGGGTCAGGGTGACGGCCTCGGTGAAGAACGCGGAGGTCGGCGACGCCGTCCCGTCCGGTGCCGGACCGGGCCCCGGCGTCATCGGTCGAGCCAGTCGCGCAGGTCGGCGTCGGGGACGTCGGTCAGGTTGACGACGATGTTCTCCGGCGTCCGGGTGGTCATCCAGGTCAGTGGCTCGCTGCGGGAGAGGTTGCACTCGATGTGCGGCATGAACGGCGGGACGAAGACCCAGTCGCCCTCCGCCATGTCGACGTAGTCCTCGAACTTCTCGCCGAAGTAGATGCGGGCCCGCCCCGACAGGACGTAGCCGCCGGTCTCGGCCTCGCCGTGGTGGTGGGTGACCGAGCGGTAGCCGGGGTCGTTGCTGACCTTGCCGAACCACAGTTTGGTGGCGGGGGTGTGCTGGATGCTGACGCCCGAGACGCGGACGGCTCCGCCGGAGTCGGCCGTGTCCGCGCTCTCCGATCCGGCGCGCGTCACCACGGGGGCGACGATCCCGCTGGGCAGCCGGTACATCGAGGCGTCACCCTCCAGGCGGTACTTGCTGAGGTCGGGCTCCATGGGGGCTGGCTCCGTTCCGGTCGTGCGGCTTCGGGAGCGGGTGATCGGGGGCACGGTTCGTGTGGTATCTCGTTTTTTTCACGACCGTCATTTATTGTCAATACAGCACGCCGGACGCGACCGGGGACGACCCGTCGAGCCGGGCCGCGAAAACTTGAACCGGAGGCCACGTGACTCCCATCGCCGTGAACCCGGGAGCGCTGCCGACGCCCCGTGGCTACTCGCACGGAACGCTCGCGGGGAACACGCTCCATCTGGGCGGGCAGACCGCGCTCGACGCCGACATGAAGATCGTGCCGGGTGGGATCGTCGAGCAGTTCCGGCAGGCGTTCGGCAACGTCCTGACGACGCTGCGCGAGGTGGGCGGGGAGCCGCGGGATCTGGTGAGCGTGACGATCTACCTCACCGACATTCCCGACTACCAGGCGCACGGCAAGGAGATCGGGGCGGTGTGGCGGGAGCTTGCCGGGCCGGTCTATCCGGCGATGGCCGGGATCGGCTGCGTGGCGCTGTGGCAGCCGGAAGCGATGATCGAGATCCTGGGTGTGGCCGTGATCCCGGCCACCCGCCTGACGCTCGCCCCGTAACCCCCGTCTTGGCCCCTCGCCCGCAGTCCCCACCGTCAAAGATTGCGCAGTTCCCACCCGCCCGCAGCCGAGAGGCACCCGCGCCCCCGGCGCTCCAAAGGGGCGCGGGGAACGGCGCGGCCGGCCCCCACCGGCCCGCAGACGAAGATCGCCCCGCCCGGCCAACCGCATTGTTACCGTTCGCGGATGTCTGAATCTTCACGCGACACCGCGGCCGGCGCCGGCTGGGGCAGCACGGAACGCGGCGCGTACACACACCTGATGCCGCAACGGACCGAGAAGTTGTCCTGGGTCAACCCCAAGACCCTGTGGCCCGCCCGCAACGGCACACTCGCCTCCCTCTTCGGCGACCCGACGGGCCACACCCGCAGCCGCTGGGTGGAGCAACGGACAGCAGCCGGAGCACCGGCCGACAAGGTGGTCGGACGTGACACCCCGGACCACTTCTCCTTCATGGTCATCGGAGACACCGGCGAAGGCGACGACCCCCAGTACGCCGTCGTACCGGGCTTCCTGAAAGCCGGTCAGGACACGGAGTTCGCCGTGCTCGCCAGCGACGTGATCTACCCGGTCGGCGCCACCGACGACTACGGCACGAAGTTCTTCCGCCCGTACCAGGACTACCAGGCGCCGATCTACGCGATACCCGGCAACCACGACTGGTACGAGGACCTCGACGGCTTCATGCGCGTCTTCTGCGACGCACCGCCCCTCGCGCCACCGCCCCCGCCCCGTCGGCTGTCCTCCGCCTGGTGGCGCTCACTGCTGTGGCACAAGCCCCGCGCCCCCGACGAGCAACGCCTCGCGGAGGCACGGAAGTTGCGCTCGGCCCCCGCCCAACAGGCCGTCCAGCCGGGCCCGTACTGGGCCGTCGACGCGGGCCCGGTGCGGATCATAGGAATCGACACCGGCCTGCTCGGAACCGTGGACGCCGAACAGGGACGCTGGCTCCGCGAGGTCTCCCAGGGCGACACCCCCAAGATCCTCGTCACCGGCTCCCCCCTGTACGTGGACGCCGAGCACCACCCCTGCCCCATCGAGGGCGGCGGCACGGTCGACGAGATCGTGCGCGACCCCGCCCACCACTACGTGGCCGCGATAGGCGGCGACATCCACAACTACCAGCGCTACCCCGTGGAGGTGGACGGCCGCACCATCCAGTACGTGGTCGCCGGAGGCGGCGGGGCCTTCATGCACGCCACCCACACCATGCCGCGTATCGACGTCGCCGGTGTCACCGAGGGCGACTTCCGCTGCTATCCGCTGCGCGGCGACTCACTGGCCTTCTACAGCGGCCTCTACGGGCGCCGACTGCGTATGCGGCGCTTCTTCACGCTCACCGAGGACCAGGCGACCGCCGTCGTCTCCGAACGTCTCGGCATCCCCCCGACCCGGGCCCGGGTCGGGTCCACCCGCGTCACCCCGCGCACCCGCCTCGTCGCGAGCCTGCTGGGCGCGGGCGGCCGTCCCGACCGCACATCACGTCTGCGCCTGCCGGTGCGCGAGGCCTACACCCGGCTCTTCTCGCCGGGGTCGGCGACGTACAGTCCGCCGTTCTTCAAGTGCTTCCTGCGCCTGGACGTCACCCCGGAGTCCGTCCGGCTGCGCTGCTTCTCGGCGACCGGGAACCTGCCGCAGGAACTCGATCCGCCCGTGGAGGACGAGGTGATCATCCCCCTGGTGTGAGGCGGGGTGCTCCACAGGGCCGTTCCCCCGAATGGCGGCGCCCGGCTTGCGGGCGGACGATGAAGGGGAGGGGGCTCCGATCCGCGTACCCGTCGAGGTCATGGGAACGACGACCGGGCCCCGAGGATGCTGAACAGACTGGATCGGAGGACCGTCATGATCGAGATCAAGGCGGTCGAGAAGCCGGACGAACGGCGGGACTTCCCGCACGGCCACCTGGAGGCCGTACACCTCACCGGGCTCGACTTCGCCGTGGCGACGTTCGAGCCGGGCTGGCGCTGGTCCGAGTCCGTGGGACCGATCGCGGGCACCGGGAGCTGCCTGGTCCATCACAACGGTTACGTCGTACGGGGCCGCATGCGGATCCGGATGGACGACGGCGCCGAGGGCGAGGTCGGCGCCGGAGACGTCTTCGTCTGCCCGCCAGGCCACGACGCCTGGGTCGTGGGGGACGAACCCGCCGTGGTGTTCGACTTCGCCGGAGGCATGGCACAGGAGTACGCGAAGGCCACCGACTGACACCGCACGGACCGCCACCCCGGCCGGCGCCGAGACCACCGGGCGGCTCCCCCGGGCCGCCCGCCCCTGGACACGCCGGTCGCCCCCGACACAGCATCTCCCCCTCGGTACGGGGTCATTCGGAGCCGCCGCGTCTATTCTGGGGTCGCATGGAGGGGGTAGCGGGCAGCGGGGCGACCGGTGAACTGCCGGAGTCCAGTGCGTCGTTCGGCCCGCTCGTGGTCTCGTCGCCGATGCTGCGGGCCGCGCACGTGGTCCTGCCCGAGGAGAGCCCCGACCCGGTGCTGCTGCCGTCGATCACCCTGCTGGACCGGGCAGCGTCCCACGGCGGCGACCGGGAGGAACTGCCGCTGCCCTCGGGGCGACTGCTCGCGGGGCAGTACCGCCTGATCCGGCCGCTGGGCTACGGCGGAATGGGCGAGGTCCATCTCGCGCTCGACACCAAGGTCGACAACCGCGAGGTCGCCATCAAGATCCTCCACCCGCAGCAGGCGGCGGCCTCGTCGGGTGCCCTGGCCCAGGAGCGGCGGGCCCTCGTCGATCTCAGCCACGGCGACATCATCCGCGTCTTCAACTACGGACACCATCCCGAGGTCGGCGACTTCCTCGTACTGCAGTACGTGGACGGCCTCACGCTCGAAGAGGTACGGGCACGGGTCCAGGTGAATCCGGACGAGTTCGGCGGCGGACGCTTCCACGAGTTCGTACTCGCCTACGGGGTGCGGATCCTGGCCGCTCTGGGACATCTGCACGCCGACCGGCCCGGCAAGGTCTACGGCGACCTCAAGCCGGACAACGTGATGCACGACGGCACCGCCACGAAGATCATCGATGTGGGGAGTGTCCGCTCGGCCGGGCTGCCCGGCCACACCACGGAGGGCTTCCGGGCCCCGACCGTCGGCCCGAACGGCCAGTCCACCGGCCAGGACGACCTGTTCAGCCTCGGGGAGACCCTGCGGCGGCTGAGCGGACTGGGGCGTTGCCCCGACGACCTGGCGGAGCTGGGCCGGCTGGACATGATCGGTCCGCCGCCCGGCAGGCCGGCACCACCCGGCGCGGACGGAACCCCTCGGACTTCCGGGACACCCCCCATGACCGCGCCCCCTCCGCACGGACTCGGCCTGGTGTCGCTGGCCCGGGTACTGCACCGCGCCACCCGGGCCGAACGGGCCGAACGCTTCACCACCGCGCGCGAGATGGAGGAACAACTGCGCGGCGTCTTCAGGGAGTTGCGGTCGCTGCGGACCGGCCTGGAGACCTTCGAGCCGTCACCGCTCTTCTTCCAGTCGCCGTACGCGCTCGACGCCGCCCTCGGTTCGGCACCGCCCGTCACGCGGTGGGCCGCACCGGACGCGCCCGCCCCGTACGCACCGCCGTCGCCCGCCGAGGTCGCCGGCCGGCTGCCCGTACCGCGGCCCGATCCGCAGGACCTCCATCACGCCGAGCTGAGCAGGCTGGCCGACGCCGCTCCCGAAGCCCTGCTGCAGCACACCGGGGACTGGCGGGACTCGCCGGAGGTCCTGCTGCTGCGCTGCCGGCTGCGGTTGCGCAGCGCCGGGAACGGCAGCTCGGCCGCCGAACGGGAACTGTGGTCCGCCGCGACCCTGATCGGCGCCGAGCGCGCCCCTCACGACTGGCGGCTCGGCTGGCACCGCGGGCTGCTCGCACTCGGACAGGACCGGGTCGGGGCGGCCCGGCGCCACTTCGACGAGGTCTTCGCTGCGATCCCGGGCGAGTACGCGCCGAAGCTGGCCCTCGGCTACTGCGCCGAGCGCCTCGGCCGCTGGCAGGAGGCGCTGACGTTCTACGAGGCGGTCCGGCTGCGCAACCCGTCCCTCGGCAGCGCCGCGTTCGGCGCCGCGCGGGCCCGTCTCGCGCTGGGCGGGGAACCGGCGTGGGACGACGCCGTACGGGCCCTCGACGCGGTGCCGCAGCACTCACGGCACCGGACCGCCGCGCGGACGGCCGCCGTACGCGTCGGCGTCGAGCACGTGCGCACCGCCGAGCGCCCGGGCGAGGCGGCCGACCGGCTCCGTGAGGTGCTGGCCAGGCTGGCCCGGCTGTTCCACGCGCACGGGCTGACGGACGAGCAGGCCCGGGTCCGTATGACGGCGGAGGTGTGGGAGGCGGTACGGGGCGCCCTCGTCCGGGGTGCGATCGACGCGGCGGGGCTGGCCCGGCTCGCCGCGGACGCCGACGCACGGCTGGGACTCCCGTCCGACGAACCCGGGCTGCGCAGAGAACTCTCCCGTCTCTATCTCACCCTCGCGCACCAGGCCGCCCGTTCCGCCACCGCCGAGGACGGGGCCGTCGCCGAGACCCTGCTGGACCGTGCCTACGCGGTCCGCCCGCTCGCCTTCCGGCACCACCGGGACAGCCCATGGCTCGGGAAGAGAGCGGCGGCCTGGCTGCGCACGATCGCCCATACGCCGTCGCAGGGATCGCAGAGGTCGCAGAAATCCCAGGAGCCGCAGGAGCCGCAGGAGCCGCAGGGCGAGAACGCCCGGACGGGCCGCGAGTGACCGGTGCGGCAGGGCGCGGACGTACGGCCCGGGGCGCGGGTGCCGCCATCGCGCCGCCCGCGCCCACACCGCCCGCCCGTCCGCGCCGGGCCGCGCGGGGAGCGGTGGTCGTCGTCGCCGAACTCGCCCGCCGGCTCTGGCGCTACCTGTGGCCGTCGCCCGCCGGCCGCCGCAACCGCGCGTTCCTGCGGGACCGGCTCATCGCGCTGCCCCTGCTCGTCGTGGTGGCGTTCGGCACGCTCGGGTGGGCGTACACGGACGTACGGGACGACTCGGAGTACCTGCGCGACCGGCTGGCGCCCGCGCTGGTCGGCCTCGCGAACGCCAAGGCCTCACTGTTCATCGCGCAGGGCGAGGCCGAGAAGAACCTCGCCGAGGCGGGGGCGGCCGAACTCGGCGGCCTCAGCGAGCGGTACCGCACGCGGGTGGCGCGGGCGACACAGAGCCTCAACCAGGTGACCCGCAGCGGAGCCCTGACGGTGGCCGAGGAGCAGGAGCTGCGTGTCGTGTCCGCGCTGGTCGTCGACTACACGGGATGGATCGGCCGGGCCCAGGGCCACGCGAACGACGCCGTCCTGCGGGACGCCGAGCTGACCTACGCGCGCAGCATGCTCTGCACGGAGCAGGTCGCCGCCGCGCACCGGCAGGACCGCTACCCGCCGTGTCCGCCGGCGACCGGTTCCGGCGCGACCTCGATCGTGGACCGCGTCACGGCGCTGGAGCGGGACTTGGACGAACGGCTCGCGGAACGGGCCGCCTGGGGCGGGGGCGTGCTCACCGCGGCCGTGATCTCCGCTCTCGCTCTCGTGCTGCTCGCCGTCGGGCTCTGGCGCACCGTGGTGTTCCTGCGCCGCCGCTTCCGGATCCGGCTCAGCGTTCCGCTGGCGGCAGCCGCCCTGCCGCTGCTCGCCGTACCGCTCCTGACGGCCGACGCGCTGCTCGCGCAGGGCGCCCAGACACGGTCCGCGCCCCTGGCCGACGCGCTCGCCGAGCGGACCTCTCCCCAGACGGAGACGATCGCCGAGGAACGCCCCTTCGACGGCCCCGACCCGCAGTCCATCGAGGAACTGGAGACCCGGATCGACGAGACGCTGTCCGACGGCCGGCTCCCCTTCCTCGACGGAGTCGCGCCCTTCGTCCTCCCCGCGGGCCTGCTCGCCGCCGGTCTCGTCGGCGGCGCCCTGCACGCGTACCGCCGCGAGTATCTCGTGGTCGCCCGCCCTGGAGCCGTCTCATGACCCGCCCCCGACGTGCCCTGCGCGGGCCGCGTGCCCTGCGTGTCCTGCGCGGGCTGCGTGTCCTGATGGCCGGGTGTCTGCTCGCCCTGGTTCCCGGCTGCGCCTCAAACGCCCCCGCCCCCCTCGTCGTCCTCGGCCCGTGGACCGGCAAGGAGGGCGAGGCCTTCGAGGCCGCGCTCCAGCGGCTCGACGACGGGACCGGCAGGACCTACACCTACGAGGGCACCCGCTCCCTGCGCGAGACCCTCGTCTCACAGCTGGAGGCGGACACCCCGCCGGACGTGGCGGTCCTCAACAGCATCGGCGAACTCACCGAGTACGCCCGCCGCGACAAGCTGAGGCCGCTCGCCGAGCCGACCCGCGAACGCGCCTTCTCCCCCTGGGCGCCCGAACTTTTGGTGGACGGCAGCCGCCGCACCTACTGGGTGCCGCTGAAAGTCGACCTGAAGAGCCTGGTGTGGAGCAAGAAGGGCACCCCGAGCGACGATCCGACGTGGTGCGTGGGGCTCGCCTCGCAGGCCACCTCGGGCTGGCCCGGTACGGACTGGATCGAGGACATCCTGCTCCACCAGGCGGGTCCCGGCCGATACGAGCAATGGGCCACGAGCAGGCTCAGCTGGCGCGACCCGGACGTCGTACGGGCGTGGACGACCTGGGCGGAGCTGCTCGCCGGCCGCACCGACGGCTCCGTCGAACAGTCTCTGACCACGTCGTACGAGGGCACGTCCGGACCGGCCGGGCCCCGCGGACTGCTGAACTCCCCCGGCTTCGAGTGCACCCACGAACACCAGAGCGCCTTCATCCGGTACGTGTACGCGGGCGACGACATCCGGGTGGAGCCGTCGGCCCGGTTCCTGCGCGGGCGGGCCGAGAACCGCGACACGTTCGAGGTCGCCGGGGACATGGCCGCCGTCTTCAGCGACGACCCGGACGCCCAGGAACTGGTCGAGCGGCTGTCCAGCCCGGCCGGGCGGGAGCGGTGGCGGGCCGAGGCGGACCCGGCGGTGCGTCCACTGTTCCCGGACACGAAGGGGCTGCCTCCCACGGAGTCCGCGAACACCATCGAGCAGGAGATCGACGGCCTGCTCAACTCGACGGCCCGCACACTGTGCTTCGACGCCTCGGACGTGATGCCGCCCGAGCTGCGGGACGCCTTCCACCGGGCGGTCCTGGAGTATTTCCGCGACCCCGCGAAGAAGCATCTCACCTCGTTGCTGCGGCAGTTGGAGACCGTACGGGTCCAGGTGGACGAGGACGCGGACGACGCCCGCTCGTTCCGGCCGCCCGAGCACATCTGCGCCGGTCCCGGCGGCTGAATCCCGTACGCCGGTGGTACGCCCTCGGCCGGCTCCCGGTGCGGAGGAGCCGGCCGAGGGGACCCGGTTCGGGCTCTTCAGACTCTCAGGAGTCGGTGCACTCCTTCCATGCCACGTGGTAGATGGTGCTGAGTTCGCCGTCCGTCGAGTCCATGGTCATGAAGCTGGTACTGCTCGGAGCCGAGGTGCCCGCGCTGACGCGGACTTCGGTGTTGATGTTGAAGTTCCGCTGGACACCGCAGGGCGCCCAGACCAGTTGCGCCCATTCCGTGGTGTCCGTGGCCTGCCAGTTGTCGTCGTAGGGGCCCTTGAAGGGGTGCGTGATGGAGGCCGTGTTCGGCGAGCCCTGGAAGTAGTACGAGGCCTTCTGGGTGCTGCTCGCCCCCGACTTGAGCGAGGCGAAGCCCCGGTAGTCCGCGCTGGCGATGGCGTAGGTGAAGCCTCCCGGCACGGCGACGGTCAGGTTGAGCTGGCAGTTCTTGCGGAACGCGACGGGGTCGGAGGTGCCTCCGACCTGGGCGAGATAGTCGCTGTAGGTCACCGTGAAGGCGGTGTTGTCGGGGGACACGGCGACGGCGGCGGTGCCCTGGGGACAGCCGGAGCCGTTCACCGTGGCGACCTTGATGACGATCTTGTCCGGGGGCGGGTCGACGATCCCCGTGGACGGGTCGTGCGCGGGCAGTGCGGTGGCGAACAGAGCGGCGATCGCGCCACTCAGAAGCAGCCCACCGGTCATGGTGTTCCAATCCGTTGCGTCGGTGTTCCGGCGGCGGGGAGCGTGCCCCGCCGCGGAATGGGGGGTGCGGCCTCCGCGTACGGGGGGCCGTCGCAAACCAGGTGCTTGGGATCAGACGATCGGGCAGGGAGCGATGGAGCGGCAGAGCGCACGAATAGTCATGGACATGTCAATCAATCAACTACATGTCCTTCACTCGGACGCACGCCCCGACCCAACCCTGTGAAGGCTCGATGAAGGGGCTGTGAAGGCCGGGAGCGATCGCATCGTACGTAGTCCGACCGTGACGAGCCAGGGCGAACTCCAGCCAATTGTGCGCACGGCCGCCGGCGCGTCCGCCGGCGGCCGTGCGCGCGTCACGCCGGTCAGCCCTCGTACTCCGTCAGGTCGATCGTGTACAGCCGGAGGTCGTGTCCGTGCACCGGGTCCTGCACGGCACCCTCCATCTTCATACCGAGCTTCTCCAGTACGTTCGCGGAGGCGCTGTCGCCCGGCCGGGGCGCGGCGACGACCTGGTCGATGCCCCGCTCCTGGAGGGCGAACTCAAGAGCGGCGTGGGCGGCCTCCGACGCGTACCCCTGACCCCAGTAGACCCGCCCGAGCCGCCAGGTGATGGCGATGCGGTCCGCGATCTCGGGCGGGGAGTCGGCGACGTACAGGCCGACGGCTCCGGCGAGCTCTCCCGAGCCGAGGAGTTCGACGGCGAAGACCCCGAAACCCTCGTCGTCCCACTCCTCCTCCCACGCCTCGATGTCCTCCGCGGTCTCCTCCAGGGACCGCGGCCGGCCGTCGCCGATCCACTGCATCACCGTGGGGTCGGCGTGGATCTCGGACAGGGGCACGAGGTCGTCGTCCTGCCAGCGGCGCAGCAGCAGGCGGGGGGTACGGATGTCGTTCATGCCCCCATCCTGTCGATACGCGGGCGTGAGTGCGAAATCCGCGGGGTCCGCGAGCTCGCTCGCGACCCCGTCGGCAGGCCGCGCCGACGTGCGGCCTCCCCCGCCGGCCGTACGCCGCTGCCGCGTCCCGCGCCACGCCCGGCGCCACGCGCCCCGCCGCGCGCCTTCGCGAGACACCGACGGGACACCCCGGCAGCCCCGGGTGAACCCGGCCGCGGGGACCCGGTTCTACCGTGTGAGCCAGACGGTCAGGGCGATGGCGATCGCGGCCAGCAGCAGCGCTGCCGGGAGGGCGCGCTTCAGGACGGCGCCGCGGGCCACGCTCATCAGGTCCAGAGGCTGTACCGCCGCCGGGGCGGGCGGCGTGGACGCGGGGCGGGCCCCGTTCGACACGGGGGTGGCGGGAGCTGCCGGGCTCACCGGAGGGGCCTTCTGCGCGGCTCCGGTCGTCGAACCGTCCGCTGCGGTGGTCTCCGGCGCGGCAGCGGCCGGCGCCACGGCCTCCGGGCCGGGGCCCGGCCCGGACTCTGAGCCGGCCGCAGGCGTCGGCGCAGGCGTCGGCGCAGGCGTCGGCGCAGGCACCGGTGCAGGCACCGGTGCCTGCGGCAGGGATTCGCCGGTTTCGGCCACGGCCGGTCCCCCGCGCTTCTCCGCCGCGAGCTGCCCCTCCAGGTTGGCGACGAACTGGGCCAGCAGCCGCCCGCTGATCTCCTCGATCATCCCTTTGCCGAACTGCGCGACCCGGCCCGTGATGGTGAGCCGGGTGTCCACCGTGACCCGCGTTCCGGAGCCGTCCGGGACGAGGCGGGCGGTGACGCGGGCGTCGGCGTTGCCCTGCCCCCGGGTGTCACGGCCCCGCGCGCGCAGCAGCGCCGTACGCCCCGCCTCGTCCTTCTCCTCGAAGGAGACGACCCCCTTGTACTGGACGGTCATGGGTCCGACCTTGACCTTCACGACGCCGTTGTAGGCATCGCCGTCCACGCCGGTGAGCTGGGCACCCGGCATGCAGGGAGCGATCCGCTCCACGTCGGTCAGCAGGGCCCAGGCCTCGTCGGGCGGCAGGTTGACTCGGAACTCGTTGGTGAAGTCCATGACGGACACACGATGGGCGCGGCCCGCCGGAGCGTCAACGTGCTCTTCAGCCTTTGCTTAAGTCGCCCGGCGCCCGGCGGCCCCGCGGGCAGACGTGGTCGGACGTCAGCTCCAGATCGTGACGTGGACCGGCGGACGGAACTCGTTCATGGGAACCCCGTTGGACCGCGTCAGCACCGCCTGCGTCGCGGCGGGTGTCGTCACGAAGCGGCACAGCGCGGCGGCCGTCGTCGAGCGGCGTTCACCGGTGAGCGCGCTCGCGTACAGCATGCCGCCCAGCCGGGCGCCAGCGACATCGAGCCGGATCAGTGACCCGCGCCGCAGGTCGTCGCGTACGACGTGCAGGAAGGCCACGGACAGCCCGGCCCCGGCGGCCACCGCGTTGAGCGAGGCGGTGACGCTGGGGAAGGCCTTGGCGCCGGTGGCCTCGACGCCGATGTGGGCGAGGAAGGCCCCGGACAGGGTGCCCGGGTCGAGCCCGGCCGGGCCCAGCAGCCACAATTCGTGGGCCAGTTGGGCGGGACCCAGCCGTTGCCGGTGTCTCAGCGGGTGGTCCGGTGCGGCGACGACGGCCAGCTGGAAGCGCAGGAACGGTACGGATTCGACGGCCGGTGCCGGGCGCGGGGCCGGACCGATCGTGACATCGGCACGGCGGTCGCGCAGCAGGTCGCCGAAGCTCGCCACCGGTACGGCGAGGGTCTCCACGTCCAGGTCGGGCTGCCTGCGCCCGAAGGACGTCAGCAGTGCGGGGAGCACCTGTTCCACACCGGCCTCGGTGGACGCCACGCGCAGATGGGTGGTGCCGGAACTCGCCTGCCGGACCCGGTGCCGGGTCTCCTCGGCGAGACCGACGATCTCGGCGGCCCCCGCGGCCAGTCTGCTGCCGCCCGGGGTCAGGCTGATCCCGCCCGCGGCCCGGATGAAGAGCACGTCGCCCAGTTCGCGGCGGAGCGCGGCGACCGCTCCGGAGACGGCTGCCTCGGTCACTCCGAGCGACTGAGCGGCACCCTTCACGGAACCCAGGCGGGCCACGGTGACGAATGCGCGCAGCTGAGTCAGCGTCATGTCCGCCATTACAACGGCTGTCCGGCCGGTAGGACCCGTTCCGTTACCGGCCGACTTAAGCATTCGCTTGAGTCGCCGTTGACCGGCCCGTACGTCCGCGCGATTGTTCCCCCGGACCCCCGGGACCCCCGGACCGCCGGACACCGGAATGCCGGACACCGGCCAGGTCCTCAAGGGGAGGGAACGTGCCGTGCAGGTACCCGCTTCGTTCGACTACCGGCGTGCGACGAGCGTGGCCGAGGCGCTGGACCTGCTGCGGCGCTACGGCGAGGAGGCCAGGGTCGTGGCCGGCGGACACAGCCTGCTGCCCATGATGAAGCTGCGCCTCGCCGGACCCGAACTGCTCGTCGACATCAACGACCTGCACGAACTCGACCACATCGAGCAGGTCGGGACCGAGCTGCGCATCGGCGCGCTGACCCGGCACCGCACCCTCCTGGAGTCGCCGCTGGTCGGCCGGTGCTTCCCCATCGTCCACGACGCGGAGAAGGTGATCGCCGACCCGCCGGTCCGCAACCGGGGCACCATCGGCGGCTCCCTGTGCCAGGCGGACCCGTCGGAGGACCTGTCCGCGGTGTGCGGGGCGCTGCACGCGCGTGTCGTGATCCGCGGGGAGGGCGGTGAGCGGATCGTGCCCATGGCCGATTTCCACCAGGGCCCGTACGAGACCGCGGTCGGCGTCGGCGAGATGCTGGTCCAGGTGCGTATCCCGGTCCTGCCGGGGGCGGGCAGCGCGTACGAGAAGGTCGAGCGCAAGTCCGGCGACTGGGCCGTCGCCGCCGCCGGGGTCGCCCTGACCCTGCGCGAGGGGCGGATCGCCGACTCGGGCGTGGGTCTGGCGGCGGTGGGCGCGGGCGCGCTGAACCTCGACGCGGTCCAGGAGCTGCTGAACGGCGGCGAGCCGTCCGAGGCGCTGTACGAGGAGGCGGGCCGGCTGGCCTCCGCGAACTGTTCGCCGGTCACCGACGGCCGGGGCAGCGCCGAGTACAAGCGCCATCTGGCCGGCGAACTCACCAGGCGGGCCCTGCGGCGGTCCGTCGCAAGGGCACGGACCGCCCAGGGCACCACAGGGGAGGCGTGAGGCATATGCGGATCACCGTCGACGTCAACGGCGAGGACCGGACCCGGGAGGTCGAACCCCGTCATCTGCTCGTGCGCTTCCTCCGCGACGACCTGGAGCTGACGGGCACGCACTGGGGGTGCGACACCAGCAACTGCGGCACCTGTGTGGTGCTGATGGACGGCGAGCCCGTGAAGAGCTGCACGGTCCTCGCGGTGATGGCGGCCGGTCATGAGATCCGTACGGTCGAGGACCTGGCGGACGGCGAGCGGCTCGACCCCGTGCAGCAGGGGTTCATCGAACAGCACGGCCTGCAGTGCGGGTTCTGCACCCCGGGCATGATGCTGACCGGCCGGGCGCTCCTCGACCGCAATCCGGACCCGTCCGACCAGGAGATCCGTGAGGCCATCTCCGGCCAGCTGTGCCGGTGCACCGGCTATCTGAACATCGTCAGGTCCATCCAGTGGGCGGCCAGGGAGCAGGCCGCTGCCGCCGCCCCGGAAGCCACGGCCTCGACAACGGCAACGGGAACGGGAACGGCCACAGCAACGGCCACGGGGAGCCGGCCATGACCGCCGTCGACGAACCCCCGGTGGCACCCCGGGAGCAGCAGCCCGAACGGCCCATCGGCTTCGGCCGGATGAAGCGCAAGGAGGACCCCCGCTTCGTACGCGGCAAGGGCCGCTATGTCGACGACATCAAGCTGCCCGGCATGCTGCACGGCGCGGTCCTGCGCAGCCCGTACGCGCACGCCCGCATCCTCTCCGTGGACACGTCCGCCGCCGAGGCGCACCCCAAGGTCAAAGCGGTGATCACCGGCGAGACCCTGGCCGGTCTGGGGCTCGCCTGGATGCCGACCCTGTCGATGGACACACAGGCCGTGCTCGCCACCGACAAGGTCCGCTTCCAGGGCCAGGAGGTCGCGTTCGTGGTCGCCGAGGACCACTACGCGGCGCGCGACGCGATCGAGCTGATCGACGTCGAGTACGAGCCGCTGGACCCGGTCGTCAACGCCCGGCACGCCCTCGCCGCCGAGGCTCCCGTCATCCGGGACGACCTGGAGGGCCGCACGGACAACCACGTCTTCGACTGGGAGGCGGGTGACAGCGCGGCCACCGAGGAGGTGTTCGCGCGGGCCGACGTCGTCGTGCGGCAGACCATGCTCTATCCGCGGGTCCACCCCGCGCCGCTGGAGACCTGCGGGGCGGTCGCCTCGATGGATCCGGTCGACGGCAAGCTCACCCTCTACTCCACCACCCAGGCCCCGCACGCCCACCGCACGCTCTACGCGATGGTGGCCGGCATCCCCGAGCACAAGATCCGGGTGGTGGCCCCCGACATCGGCGGCGGATTCGGCAACAAGGTCGGCATCTATCCCGGGTACGTCTGCGCGATCGTCGGATCGATCGTCACCGGGCGGCCCGTGAAGTGGATGGAGGACCGTTCCGAGAACCTGATGAGCACGTCCTTCGCCCGCGACTACCACATGGCCGGCGAGATCGCGGCGACGCGGGAGGGGAACATCCTGGGCGTCCGGGTCAAGGTCCTCGCCGACCACGGCGCCTTCAACTCCACCGCGCAGCCCACCAAGTACCCGGCCGGCTTCTTCCACATCTTCACCGGCTCGTACGACATCGAGGCCGCGCACTGCCAGGTCACGGGCGTCTACACCAACAAGGCGCCCGGCGGTGTCGCGTACGCCTGCTCCTTCCGGGTCACCGAGGCGGTCTATCTCATCGAGCGCCTGGTGGACTGTCTGGCCGACGAACTGGGCGCGGATCCGGCCGAGTTGAGGATGCGCAACCTGCTGCGGCCGGAGCAGTTCCCGTACGAGAACAAGACCGGCTGGACGTACGACTCCGGCGACTACCCCACCTGTCTGCGCAAGGCCATGGATCTCGCGGGGTACGAGGAGCTGCGCAAGGAGCAGAGCGAGAAGCGCGCCCGGGGCGAACTCATGGGCATCGGGCTCTCGTTCTTCACCGAGACGGTCGGTGCCGGGCCCCGCAAGCACATGGACATCCTGGGCCTCGGTATGGCGGACGGCTGTGAGCTGCGCGTCCATCCGACCGGCAAGGCGGTCGTCCGGCTGAGCGTGCAGACGCAGGGGCAGGGGCACGAGACGACGTTCGCGCAGATCGTCGCGGAGGAGCTGGGCATCCCGCCCGAGGACATCGACGTCGTGCACGGCGACACCGACCAGACTCCGTTCGGGCTCGGTACGTACGGCAGCCGCTCCACGCCGGTGTCGGGGGCCGCGGCGGCCGTGGTGGCACGCAAGGTGCGGGACAAGGCGCGGATCATCGCGGGCGCGATGCTGGAGGTCGCGCCGGACGATCTCGCCTGGACGAAGGGCCGTTGGTCGGTCAAGGGCGATCCCGCGATGACGAGGACGATCCAGGAGATCGCGCTGGCCGCCCACGGCTCGCTGGAGCTGCCGGAGGGCGTGGAGGGCCATCTGGAGGCGACGACCGTCTACAACCCGCCCAACATGACGTACCCGTTCGGCGCGTACGTCTGCGTGGTCGACGTCGATCCCGGCACGGGTTCGGTGAAGGTGCGGCGGTTCGTGGCGGTGGACGACTGCGGGACCCGTATCAATCCGATGATCATCGAGGGGCAGGTGCACGGCGGTCTCGCCGACGGCGTCGGGATGGCCCTGATGGAGATCATCGGCTTCGACGAGGACGGCAACTGTCTCTCCGGGTCCTTCATGGACTATCTGCTGCCGACCGCGCTGGAGGTGCCCGCCTGGGAGCTGGACCACACCGTCACGCCGTCACCGCACCATCCGTTCGGGGCGAAGGGCATCGGCGAGTCCGCGACCGTCGGTTCCCCGCCGGCCGTCGTCAACGCGGTCCTCGACGCCATCGGTGTACGCCATGCCGACATGCCGCTGACCCCGAGCCGGGTGTGGCAGGCGCTGCAGGGCGGCGAGGTGGAGGCCCCGCAATGAGTCCCCTCGTACCCGTCGTACCGCCGCGGGCCGGGCCGCTCGAAGCACGCATGGCCGAACTGACGGGCCGGCGGGTGCCGTTCGTGAAGGCCACCGTCGTACGCGCCCGGCGCCCGGCGAGCGCGCGCCCCGGCGACACCGCGCTGGTCCTCGCCGACGGCAGGATCGAGGGTTTCGTCGGTGGCGTCTGCGCGGAGGCCACGGTACGGGTCCAAGCCCTGCGGACCCTGCGTGACGGTGAGTCCCTGCTGCTGCGCATCTCACCGGAGGAACCGGCCGACGGGACCGGGGAACCGGTCGTCGAGGAGGGCGCGGTCAGTGTCCGCAACCCGTGCCTGTCCGGCGGTGAACTGGAGATCTTCCTCGAACCGCTGCGGCCCGCGCCCCGCGTGCTGGTGTTCGGCGAGTCCCCCGTCGCGCGGGCCCTGCTCGGCTTCGGACCGGCGCTCGGTTACGGGATCACGCCGGTGTCCGGCGCCGACATGCTCGACACCCCGGGTGCCGAGGCGCTGGCCGGGACCCGGGCCGTGGTGATCGCCTCCCACGGCCGCGACGAGGAACAGGCCCTGCTGTCGGCGGTACGGGCCGGGGTTCCGTACGTGGGTCTGGTCGCCAGTCCCCGGCGCGGGGCCGCGGTGCTCGCCGGGCTCGCCCACGAGCTGGACGAGGAGCAGCGGGCCCGCGTCCGCACTCCGGCGGGCCTGTGGATCGGAGCCCGTACTCCGGGCGAGATCGCGCTGTCGATCCTGGCGGAGGTGGTCCGGTCGGTGCGCTCGCCGGTGACCGAGGCGGTCGAGACGGAAAAGGCGGAAGGGGCCCAAGTGATCGCCCCGGTGGCGGTGGCGGCCATCGACCCGGTCTGCGGGATGGAGGTCGCCGACTCGCCGGCCACCACCCCGTACTCGGACGCGGGCGGCGCGGGCAGGCAGTGGTTCTGCTGCCCCTCCTGCCGCGAGGCGTACGAGAAGGATCCCGTCCGTTACGCGCGGGTGCGGGCGGAGACGGAGGCCGGGGCTTCGTGAGCGAGTACGTCGAGCGCTGCCTCCCGGGCGTCGGGAGTCTGCGCGCCGCGCTGGACGCACTGGGCTATCTCGCCGACGACGGCCTGGTCACCGCCCTCTTCCTGGCGCTGCGCCTGCCCCAGCCGTTGCTGCTTGAGGGCGAGGCGGGCGTCGGCAAGACCGAGGCGGCCAAGTCGGTGGCCGCCGTCCTGGGCAGCCCGCTGATCCGGCTGCAGTGCTACGACGGGCTGGACGTCGCCGAGGCGCTGTACGAGTGGAACCATCCCCGCCAGCTGCTCGGTATCCGGCTCGCCGAGGCGCGGCACGAACAGATCGGCGAGGACGACCTGTTCAGCGAGGCGTACCTGTTGCGGCGGCCCGTGCTCGCCGCGCTCAGCCATCCCGGTCCGGCGCCTGCCGTCCTGCTCATCGACGAGATCGACCGCGCCGACGACGACTTCGAGGCGTTCCTCCTTGAGGTGCTGGCCGAGGCCGCCGTCACCATTCCGGAGCTGGGCACCGTACGGGCCAAGGTGCCGCCGGTCGTGCTGCTCACCTCCAACCGCACGCGTGACCTCCACGACGCGCTCAAACGCCGGTGCCTTTACCACTGGATCGACTATCCGGAGACCGAGCGGCTCATCGAGATCGTGCGCCGCCGGGTGCCCGGAACGTCGCGCGAGCTGGCGGTCGCGGTGGCGGCGGCCGTACGACGGCTGCGGGCGCTGGAGCTGCAGAAGGCGCCGGGCATCGCCGAGACCATCGACTGGATCTCCGCGCTGAAGCTGCTCGGTGTGGACGTCCTGGACGCGGGGATCGCCGGACGCACCCTCGGCTCGCTGCTCAAGTACCGGGAGGACCAGGAGTCGGTGCGCGACCGCGGTCTGGACTGGCTGGTCGCGGGCCGGCAGCCGTGACCGCGGTGCGGGTTCCCCTGTTCGACCGGGCCGAGTTCGGCGTCCGGCTGGGCGCGGAACTGCGGCGCGCCGGGGTGGCGGTGACGCCGGAGCGGTCGGTGCGGTTCCTGGAGGCGCTGCGTCTGCTGCCGCCGGTGGACCGTGCGGCGCTGTACTGGGCGGCACGGCTGGCCTTCGTGACGGGGCGCGAGCAGATCGGTGCGTTCGACCGGGTCTTCGAGACGGTCTTCGGAGGCCTGCCGCGTTCCGTGTCGGTCTCCGTGCGCCACGACCGCGGACGGGCCGTGCCGGGGGTGGGCGCCGAGCCTGATTCCGTGGCCGGGCGGGCCTCGGTGCCGCCCCGGGCCGGTCCGGACGTCGTCACCACCGCGCCGCTGCCGGGCGGCGCCCCCGGCGCGGTGTCGGACCGCGACCGCGCACGAGAACAGGGGCGGGACGGGCGGACCGAGGCGCTGCCCTCCGTGGGCAGTGCGGCCGAGGTGCTCGGGCACAAGGACTTCGCCGCTCTCGACGCCGGTGAACTGGCCGAAGTCGACCGGCTGATCGCGCTGTTGGCGCTGCGGACACCGCTGCGCCGCGGTCGGCGCCAGGAGACCGGCGGGCGGGGGCACCGCGTCGACCTGCGCCGTACCCTGCGCGCCGGACAGCGCACGGGTGGCGAGGTGCTGTCACTGGCACGCAGCCGCGACCGGCTCCGGCGGCGACGGCTGGTGCTGCTGTGCGACGTCTCCCGCTCGATGGAACCGTACACACGTGCCTACTTGCGGCTCTTTCCGCGCGCCGCGGCCGGGGGCGCGGCGGAGGCGTTCGTCTTCGCGACCCGGCTCACCCGGCTCACTCCCGTGCTGCGGCACACCGGGCCGTCCGGCGTGGACGCGGCGCTGCACCGCGTGGGCGGCGCGGCCTCCGACTGGTCGGGCGGCACCCGGATCGGCCACGCGCTGGCGGAGTTCAACAACCGCTACGGCCGCCGGGGCATGGCGCGTGGAGCGGTGGTGGTGGTCTTCTCCGACGGGTGGGAGGGCGAGGATCCCGGTGCGGTCGGGCGCGAGATGTCCCGCCTCGCGCGGCTCGCCCATCGGATCGTCTGGGTCAACCCGCGCAGGGCGGCGGCCGGTTACGCCCCGCGCACCGGCGGGATGGCCGCAGCCCTCCCGCACTGCGACGCGTTCGTGAGCGGGCACAGCCTCACGGCTCTGACCGAGGTGATCGAGGCGATCGCGGACGACGGGAACCGGCGAACCCGCGGGCGGTGAGCCGTCTCACCGATCTCCCGTCGGGACCGGTCCGAACGGACGGGGGGCCCGGGGCACCGGCACCCTCCATGAGGGCAACGCTCGTCGGCGGTGGAGTACGTCAGTGCTCCGGGCCGGGCGGAGCTGTCCCGTGCGGCAGGCTGTCGATCGGCAGGTGTCCCTCGATCAGTGCCAGGCCCAGCGGAGTCAGGGTGTGCCGTGCGGTGTCGGCGCCCCGGTGCGTGGCGATCAGACCGGTGCTCCGCAGGACGGCGATGTGGTCGCTCGCCGACGCAGGCGACATGCCGAGCCGCCGCGCGATGTCCGCCGCTGTCGTTCTGCCGGACAGGGCGATCTCCTCCAGCACGGACGCCCGGGTCGGTCCCAGCAGCCGGGCGAGCGCCGACCGGCCCGGTCGTCCGGGTCCTGTGAGCAGGTGCAGGCCGCGGTTGGCCGGATAGACGAGGACCGGTGTCAGCTCCTCGTCGAGCAGGGTGATGGGCCTTCGCCAGCAGAAGTACGAGGGAATCAGCCGCAGCCCCCTCCCCCGGAGACGGAGCTGCTGGTCGAGGGGGTAGTCCACCGTCAGCACAGGGGGCTCCCAGCGGGCCGACGGGCCGAGGCCGCCGAGCAGTCCCTCGACTCCGCCGTCCAGGAAGTCGCCGGCGCGCAGGGTCCGTTCGGCCTCGGTCACCGCGCGGATGCGGTCCCAACGGCGGGCGAGCACGCGGTCGTGGTAGCGCTTCAGGGCGCTGCCGAGCCGGCCCATCGTCTCGGCGTCGCCCTCCGCCATCAGCCGTGTCCAGGAGGGCATCCGGCGCCGGACGGCGAGCTGCGCGAGGTCGGCACGCAGTTGCCTGCGGCCGGTGCTGAGCACGGCGTCGACGGCGGAGCGCACGTCGGGGGCACCGACGGGGGTGAGGAAGTCGGGCGAATACCCGCGGGGTGGCGCGAGCGCGAGCAGCATGCGCGTCGAGGGGTCGAGGCCCGTCAGCGTCTCGGACCTCCACGGGCCGAAGACCACGTGATCGGCCGGGCCCCCCAGGGCGTGGAGGCTCAGCAGGATCTCCCAGGCCGGATCCGGCTCCTGGGCGACGCGGATCCGGCTCAGATCCGCTGTGGAGAAATGTATGTGGAGCACGGATGATCCCCCCGAGTCCCAGAGCTCCTGGCGCGGGAGCAGGATCTCACGGCCACCGCGCCGGGCCGGGGTTCCGGTCGTGCACGGTCCGATCACGAACTCAATGAACGTAATGATCAAGCCATGGGTTTTCGCCGCGCCTCTCCTTAGCATCGGCCCCGCCGCGCAACGGTGCGCCGACGAGGAGAGGGAGAGCACGCCATGGACAGGACGAGGCCGAGTACGCCGGGGATCCAGGGCGGGTCCGGTTTCCTCCGGCGCCGCCGGGCGGCGGTGGCCGCCGGCATCGCGGGAATCCTCCTCGGCACACTCTCCGGGCCGGCCTCCGCGACCGCGGCCACGACCACGGCCACGGCCACGGCCACGGCCACGGACGCACCGGCGGCCGTGGAGTGCCCGGCGAACCTCGCGGGAAAGGCCACCTGCTACACCGGCCGGGACGCCGACGGCGCCTACTACGCGATCGCCGTCCCGAAGAACTGGAACAGGTCCCTCGTCGTGCACGCGCACGGCGGCCCCGACCTCGGCATGGAGTCCGACCCCGAGCGCAGCACGGGTGACCTGGAACGCTGGTCGGTGATGGTGGACGAGGGCTACGCGTGGGCCGGCTCGTCGTACCGTCGTGGCGGGTACGGAACCCGGATGGCCGCCGCCGACACGGAGAAGGTGCGCCGGCTGTTCGTCGAGGAGTTCGGCAAGCCGAAGCGGACGTATGTGCACGGGCAGTCCTGGGGCGGCGATGTCGCCGCGAAGGTCGTGGAGACGTACGGCGCGGGGAAGCACGGTCCCTACGACGGGGCCCTGCTCACCAACGGTGTCCTCGGCGGCGGGTCGCGCGGCTACGACTACCGCGTGGACCTGCGCGTGGTCTACCAGTACTACTGCCAGAACCATCCTCGTCCCACCGAGGCCCGGTACCCGCTGTGGGAGGGGCTGCGGGAGGGCTCGACCATGACGTCCGCCGGGCTCGGCGCCCGTCTGCAGGAGTGCACCGGCGTCGGGTCCGCGCCGCAGGACCGGACCGCTGCGCAGCAGCGCAACCTGGACGACATCCTCGGCGTCACGGGAGTTCCCGAGCGCACCCTGGAGTCGCATCTGCGCTTCGCGACGTTCACCTTCCGGGACATCGTGCACAACCGCCTCGGCGGTCGCAATCCGTTCAGCAACCAGGGCGTGCGCTACTCCGGATCCCATGACGACAAGGCGCTCAACGCGGGTGTCGAGCGTTTCTCCGCCGACCCCACCGCCGTGCGCGACCTCTCGTACGACAGTGATCTGACGGGCAAGGTCGACATTCCGGTGCTCACGCTCCACGCGATCGACGATCCGACGGCGTTCGTCGAGCACGAGTCGGCGTACCGGGACAGCCTCCGGGGCGCGGGGCGGGAGCGGTACCTCGTGCAGACCTTCTCCCGGGAGAGCGAGCACAGCGGGCTGAGCGACTCCGAGTACGCCAACTCGATCGCCGCGCTGGACTCCTGGGTGCGCACCGGCAGGAAGCCGACGCCGAAGTCGGTCGCGGCGTCCTGCCCCGCCTTCGACGCCGACCACGGCACCGGCTGCTTCTACGACCCGGGCTTCCGGCCCGGCTCGTACGCGTCGAAGGTCGATGCCCGCCCGGGCGGGCTGCGCTGGCCGGCCATGACGTCCGCCCAGGAGAGGGCCTGGAGCCGGATCGACGGTGTGGGCATCGCACCCTGAGCGCCCTGTTTGCCTCGCATGCCCTGTGCGCCCGCCTTCGCGCCACCGGTGTGCGGCCAGGCCTCGAAGGATTCGCGAATCCGCGTATGGCTTTGCGCGCCGGGCCGAGCTCGATCGGTCCGGCGCGCGTCTCCTTCCGACAGGTTCTCCGGTCAGTCCGCCGGCAGAGGTTCCATACGGCCGTCCAGCCACTCCTGCCATTCCTTCGCGCGTGGAGCCGGACCCGCGTCCATGGGCCGTCCCTCCCAGCCGACCACCGGACGAATTCCGTGCAGGGCGTTCACCAGCCACACCTCACGGCCGGCCAACTGGTCCAGGGTTCGTTCGCGGTGCCCCAACCGGACCCCGCTGCGCAGGGCGTGCTCCTGGACGAGGCCCGTGGTGACGCCGGCCAGGATCGGCAGCCGCGGCGGGGGCAGGCACAGGACCTCGTCCTCCCACCACAGGACGCTGGAGGTGGCCGCCTCAAGCACCAGGCCGGACGGGGCGATCAGCACCGCCTCCTGCGCGCCCTGTCCGGACGCCCGCTGCCGGACCCGCGCCAGGACGTCCAGGTCAGGTCCCTTGCGGCGGGGCACGGTGCGTGGATCGGGCTGACCCGCCGCCCACACCCGAACGTCCGGGGCGAGAGGAGGGGCGTGCCTCAGGAGCAGTCTCAGCTGGAGGGAGCCGGCCACCAGCTCGACGCGCGGGAACCAGGATCCCGTGCGGGGCAGCGCTGCCGTCATGTTCTGCCAGAACTCGGTGAGTTGTGGGAGAGATGGCCCTCCGCAGTCGCCGCAGGCCCGCAGGAACCGCTCCCGGTGCCGGTCGAAGCCGCGCACCTGCCCGTCCCTGAGCAGCCAGGAGTCCGCGACCAGCAGTTGTGTGTCGGCCGCGAGACCCGCGATCAGCCCGTGGCCGGGCACCCACGCCAACAGTCCTTCTGCGGTTGCCGGTTGTGTCATCAAAGAATCTCTCCTCTCAGTACATCCGTCAGTACGTCCGCCGACGCGTCCGGATTCAACTCCGGCGCGTCCGCATGATCGGTACTTCCGGCCGACGCTCGCCGCCGAGCCGTGTCCGGGGCAGGAGAATCCACGTGACAATGCCAGGAATCGCTTACCGAACACTCGAACGAGGTGACAGCATCCGTCCCGCAACCTCAGCGACTGAACGTGCCGGAAGAGATCACGTCCGTCGCGGCGCCCGACGGGCGATCCCCCGCATGCTCGCCGCGTCGTCCCTCTTCCTCGCGGTGGCGTGTACCGCGGCTTCCTCCGGTGAGGACGGCGGCGGTGCGGCGGCCTGCGCGTTCGCGGTCCAGTTCCGCGGCGAGCTGTACACGCGGGTGAAGTACGCGGACTTCACCGTGGGCGACGAGTTGGGCAGCAGCCGGCGGACCCTGTGCGACGACACGGGCGAGGACCCGTCATCGGACACGGCCGGTACGGAGACGTACGCGACGTACCGGATCGAGGAGCTGGACGCGGGCACGGCCGTCGCCGTGAAGGACACACCTCCCGGTTCGGACCGTCCGGACAGGCTCAACCTCTACATCCTGCAGCTCGACGGCGGACCTCCGGACGAGGCGAAGAGGTTCCTCGACGCGAAGCGGTAGAGGTCTCGCGGCGGCCCGCCGCGTGTGAGGTGCGGGTCCCCGCCGTGCACCGGCCGGGACCCGCACCGAGCGCCGGCCATCGGCCACCGGCACCCAGCCACCCGGCGTGGCCTACCGCGACCGCGGCGCCGCCGCGCTGTCCCGCACCACGAGCCGCGTCGGGACCAGCGTCGTGCCGTGCTCCGGGGCGTCCTGGCCCATCTGCCGCAGCACACCCTCGACACAGCGCCGCCCCACCTCGGCGAAGTCCTGGTGGACGGTGGTCAGGGGCGGCAGGAAGGAGCCCGCCTCGGGGATGTCGTCGAAGCCGATGACACTGACGTCGTCGGGCACGTACCGGCCCCGTTCGTGCAGCGCCCGCAACAGGCCCAGCGCCATCTGGTCGTTGGCGGCGAACACGGCGGTGCAGTCCGGCTGTTCGGCCAGTTCGAGGCCCGCCCGGTAGCCGGACTCGGCCGACCAGTCGCCGCGTACCAGCGGGGGCGTGGCACGGCCCGCCCCGGTGAGCTCGGCGCGCCAGGCGTCGGCCCGGCGCTGGGCCGCGAAGGACTCCTCGGGGCCCGCCAGGTGCCAGACCGTCTCGTGGCCGAGGCCGAGCAGATACCGCACGGCGTCACGGCTGCCGCCCGCCTGGTCGGTGTCGACGACGGTGTACCGGTCGCCGGCGTCCGAGTCCGCCACCACGACCTTGATGTGGGGCGGCAGGGAGAGGGTCACCGCGTCGAGCAGGTGCACCTCCAGGATGACGATGACGGCGTCCACGGCCAGCTCCCCCAGCCGGGAGAACGCGCCGCGCACCTCGTCCTGGGTGGGCACGGCGACGGGCAGCAGCGTCACGGCGTAGCCCTCGTGCGCGGCGGAGGTCGCGATCGCCTCCAGGGTGCGGACGTTGCCGGTGGTCGACAGACCGAAGGTGATCACGCCTATGGTGCGGAACTCGCCACGCTTGAGCGCGCGGGCGGCGCTGTTGGGCCGGTAGCCCAGCTCGCGCATGGCCTCCAGCACCTGTTGGCGTGTCTCCTCGTTCACACCCGCGTAACCGTTGGAGACCCGCGAGACGGTCTGCGAGGAGACGCCCGCCAGCCTGGCCACGTCCGCCATGGAGGCGCTCGGTGCCCGGCGGGAAGCCCGTTTCCTGGTGCGCGCCGCGGCCTGCGGTCTGCTCGCCGAGGCGCTGTCCGCTGTGTCCACCCGTCCCCCTCGTCGTTCCGAACCGTAGTTTCCTCAAATGACCCTTGACCACCGTCAACGGGGCAGTGTAGACATGCCGCCATCAGATGTTTACGTAAACATAACAGGCCACGGGCCTTCGAGGGTCTTCGTGTTTACGCAAACATCATCGGCGCAGGACGCCGGGTTTTCGCGAGAGGGACGAGCGAGGAACGACATGACGACGCTACAACCGCCGGCGGCCGCCAAGCCGCGCAGGTCACGGCCTCCGGCGCAGGGTGACCGCCGCTCCTGGACGGGGTGGGGTTTCATCGGCCCCTTCGTGGCCGTGTTCGCCCTCGTCTTCCTGGCCCCGATCGCGTACTCGATCTATCTGAGCCTGTTCCGGGACCAGTTGATCGGCGGCACCCAGTTCGTCGGCTTCGACAACTACCAGCAGGCGCTGCAGGACGAACGGTTCTGGGACTCGCTCGGCCGGGTCTCGCTCTTCCTCGCCGTCCAGGTGCCGATCATGCTCTTCATCGGCCTGCTGATCGCCCTCGCACTGGACAGCGGCCGTCTCTACGGCACGGACTTCTTCCGCATCACGATCTTCCTGCCGTACGCCGTGCCCGCCGTGGTCGCCACCCTGATGTGGGGCTTCATGTACGGCACCAAGTACGGGCTGGTGGGTGACATCAACAGCGCGTTCGGTGTCACGCTGCCCGACCCGCTCTCCAGCGACCTGGTGCTGGCCTCCATCGGCAACATCGTGACCTGGGAGTTCATCGGCTACAACATGCTGATCTTCTACTCCGCGCTGAAGGTCATCCCGAACTCGCTCTACGAGGCCGCGGAGATCGACGGGGCCGGACAGTTCCGGGTCATCACCGCCATCAAGCTCCCCGCGATCCGCGGTGCCCTCGTCATCGCGACGATCTTCTCGATCATCGGCAGCTTCCAGCTCTTCAACGAGCCGAGCATCCTGCGACCGCTGGCCCGCAACGCCATCACGACCGACTTCACCCCGAACTTCTACACGTACTCGCTGTCCTTCAACGGCCAGCAGCACAACTACTCCGCGGCGGTCGCCATCATCATGGGGCTGATCACCATGGTCATCGCCTATGTCGTGCAGCTTCGCGGCATGCGCAAGGGAGCGTGACCAGCAATGAGCAGCATGAGCGGCACGAGCAGCACCAGCGGTTCGGCCACCTCCGCCTCCCCGTCCGCGTCCGTTCCGGCCACCGGTACGACCAAGGGCGTGCCCCGGCTGCGCAAGCGCCCTGAGCACTCCGCGAAGCGACCGAAGCGCAGCGTCCTGCTGACCGTGCTCACCGGCCTGATCCTGGTCTACACCGTGGTGCCGCTGATCTGGCTGGTCATCAGCGCGACCAAGACCCAGGAGGGGCTCGCCGACTCGTCCGGACTGTGGTTCGCCGACGACTTCGCCCTATGGGACAACATCCGTGACACGTTCACGTACCACGACGGCATCTTCGTCCGCTGGCTGCTGAACACGCTGCTGTACGTCGGGCTCGGGGCCGGCGGTGCCACCTTCCTGGCGATCCTGGGCGGGTACGCGCTGGCCAAGTTCGACTTCCCCGGCAAGCGCGGTGTGTTCGCCGTGGTCATCGGGGCCGTCGCCGTGCCGGGCACCGCGCTCGCGGTGCCGACCTTCCTGATGTTCAGCAAGATGGGACTGACCGACACCCCGTGGGCGGTCATCATCCCCTCGCTGGTCTCGCCCTTCGGTCTGTATCTGATGTGGGTCTTCGCCACCGAGGCGATCCCCGTCGAACTGCTGGAGGCGGCGCGGATCGACGGGGCGGGCGAGGCGCGCACCTTCTTCACGGTCGCCCTGCCGCTGCTCGCTCCCGGCATCGTGACCGTCCTGCTCTTCACCACGGTCGCGACCTGGAACAACTACTTCCTGCCGCTGATCATGCTGAAGGACCCGGACTGGTACCCGCTGACCCTGGGTCTGGACGCCTGGAACAACCAGGCCCAGACGATCGGCGGCGACGTGATCTTCAACCTGGTGATCACCGGTTCGCTGCTCACCATCGTGCCGCTGATCGCCGCGTTCCTGCTGCTGCAGAAGTACTGGCAGTCCGGCCTCGCCGCCGGAAGCGTCAAGGAATGACCCGCCCACAGGCCCCCCTCGGTCCCACCTCCTCCACCCTCACCCCGTCCCGCCCACGAAGAAGTGGAAGCACCTCCATGCGCAGAACGACCAGCCGCCTGATGCGCGGCCTCGCCGTCCTCTCCGTCCTCACCCTGGGCGCGACCGCCTGCGGTGGCTCCGACGACGACAGCTCCGGCTCGAAGCCGGTCTCCGCCGGTGACGTCCAGGCGGCCCTCAAGAAGGGCGGCTCGGTCACGGTCTGGGCCTGGGAGCCCACGCTGAAGACGGTCGCCGCCGACTTCCAGAAGAAGTACCCCAAGGTCAAGATCAACCTCGTCGCCGAGCGGTCGGGCGACAAGCACTACACCGCGCTGTCGAACGCCATCTCGGCCGAGAAGGGCGTCCCCGACGTCGCGCAGGTCGAGTACTTCGCGCTGGGGCAGTACGCCCTCACCAAGGGTCTCAGCGACCTGGCTCCCTACGGCGCCGACAAGCTGAAGTCCAAGTACACCGCCGGCCCGTGGAACGCCGTGACCCAGGGCAGTGACAAGGTCTACGGCCTGCCGATGGACTCGGGCCCCATGGCGCTGTACTACAACAAGAAGATCTTCGACAAGTTCAAGATCGCGGTGCCGACCACCTGGGACGAGTACCTCGACGCGGCCCGCAAGCTGCACAAGGCCGACCCGAAGGTCTACATCGCCAACGACGCCGGCGACGCGGGTCTCACCACCAGTCTGCTGTGGCAGGCCGGTTCGCGCCCCTACAAGGTCGACGGCACCAACGTGAAGGTCGACTTCTCCGACGCGGGCGCCAAGAAGTACACCGACGTCTGGCAGAAGCTGATCGACGAGAAGCTCGTCGCGCCGATCAACGGCTGGACCGACGACTGGTACAAGGGCCTGGGCGACGGCACCCTCGCCACCCTCCCCAGCGGCGCCTGGATGCCCGCCAACTTCGTCACCGGCGTCCCGAACGCCGCCGGTGACTGGCGCGCGGCCCCCATGCCGGCCTGGACCAAGGGCGACAAGGCGAGCGCGGAGAACGGCGGCAGCTCGCTGACCCTGCCCGCGCTCGGCAAGAACAAGGAACTCGCCTACGCCTTCGTCGAGTACGCCAACTCCGGCGCCGGTGTGCAGAGCCGTGTCAAGGAGGGCGCCTTCCCGGCGACCAACGCGGACCTCCAGGCGGACTCGTTCCTCAACACCGAGTTCGAGTACTTCGGCGGCCAGAAGGCCAACAAGATCTTCGCGGACTCCGCCGCCAACGTCGCCGACGACTGGTCGTACCTGCCCTTCCAGCAATACGCCAACTCGATCTTCAACGACACCGTCGGCAAGGCCTACGTCGGCAGCACCAAGCTCACCGACGGCCTGAAGTCCTGGCAGGACGCCTCCGTCAAGTACGGCGAGGAGCAGGGCTTCACCGTCGAGTAGACGAGCCCAGCCCCGACGCCTCCCCCAGGTCCTGTCGTCGCCTCCCCGCCCGCCGGGGACGCGACGGCAGGACCCAGTGAAACCCCGGAAGGACCACGATGATCTCCACCCTCCTGTCCCAGCTGGACGGGCCGGACGGTGACCGCACCCCGCGACTCGCGTACGGCGCCGACTACAACCCCGAGCAGTGGCCTCGCGAGGTGTGGGAGGAGGACGTCCGGCTGATGCGTGAGGCCGGCGTCAACCTGGTCTCCGTGGGGATCTTCTCCTGGGCCCGCCTCCAGCCGGACCGGGACCAGTGGGACTTCGAGTGGCTCGACGAGGTCATGGACCTGCTGCACGCGAACGGCGTCGGCGTCGACCTGGCCACCGCCACCGCGTCCCCGCCGCCCTGGCTCACCACGGCACACCCGGAGATCCTGCCGGTGACCGCCTCCGGTGAGACGGTGTGGCCGGGGGCGCGCCAGCACTGGCGGCCCACCTCGCCCGTCTTCCGCGACCACGCGCTGCGCCTGGTACGGAAGATGGCCGAGCGGTACGCGAACCACCCGGCGCTGGTGGCCTGGCACGTCTCCAACGAGCTGGGCTGCCACAACATCTACGACTACTCGGACGACGCGGCCCACGCCTTCCGGAACTGGCTGCGCGCCCGCTACACCACCCTCGACGCCCTCAACCACGCCTGGGGAACGGCCTTCTGGTCGCAGCGCTACAGCGACTGGGGCCAGATCCTGCCGCCCCGGCTGGCCGGGTCCCACCCCAATCCCACACAGCAGCTGGACTTCAAGCGCTTCTCCTCCGACGCGCTGAAGGAGTACCTGGTCGCGGAGCGGGACGTGCTGCGGGAGATCACGCCGGACGTGCCGGTCACCACCAACTTCATGGTGATGGGCGGCACCAAGGGCATGAACTACCCCGACTGGGCGGGCGAGATCGACTTCGTCTCCAACGACCACTACGTCCACCCCGGCCCGCAGGACCGCGACGAGCTGTCCTTCTCCGCCAACCTCACCAGCGGGATAGCGGGCGGGCAGCCCTGGTTCCTGATGGAGCACTCCACCAGCGCGGTCAACTGGCAGCCCGTCAACGTGGCCAAGCGGCCGGGTGACCTGGCCCGCGACTCGCTGCTGCATGTCGCGCACGGCGCCGACGCCGTGTGCTTCTTCCAGTGGCGCCAGTCGGCCGCGGGCGCCGAGAAGTACCACTCCGCGATGGTGCCGCACGCCGGTGCCGACAGCGAGGTCTTCCGCGCGGTCGTCGAGCTGGGGCGGACCCTCAAGGCGCTGGCACCGGTCGCGGGCTCCGAGCGCGAACCGGCCCGCGTGGGCATCGTCTACGACTGGGAGTCGTGGTGGGCCAGCGAGCAGGACTCGCACCCCTCCGCCCTCCTCGACTACCGCCAGGAGGCCCTGGACTGGTACGCGGCGCTGCACACGCTCGGCATCCGCGCCGACGTCGTGACCACCACGACCGACCTCGACCGGTACGACGTCCTGATCACCCCGGTACTGCACGTGGTCCCGGCGCCGCTCGCCAAGGAGCTCACGCGGTACGCGGAGGCCGGCGGCCACCTCGTCACCACGTACTTCTCGGGCGTGGTCGACGAGAACGACCACATCTGGCTCGGCGGTCATCCGGGCGCCCTGCGCGACCTGCTCGGTATCCGCGTCGAGGAGTTCGGGCCGCTGCTCGACGGTGACTCCGTCGAGCTGGACGGCGGCGCCACGGGCACCCTGTGGACCGACCGGATCGACGTCACCGACCCCGCGGTGGACGTGCTGGCCCACTACCGCAGCGGCGCGTACGCCGGGCGGCCCGCGGTCACCCGCCGCGCGGTGGGCCAGGGCTCGGCCGCGTACGTCTCCACCCGGCTCGGTGCCGAGGGGCTCGCCGGGCTGCTGCCCGCGCTGCTCGGCCCGGCGGGCGTCGAGAGCGAACTGCCCGCCGCGGCACGGGGATCGGTCGAGCAGACCGTGCGCCGCGGACCCGACGGCCGCTTCCTGTTCCTCGTCAACCGGACCGACGAGGACGTGGCCCTTACCGGTCTCGCCGGAGAGGTCCTCGTCGGCGGCACAGAAGCCGGCACCGGCACCGACTCCGAGGGCGGTCTCGTCCTCGGTCCCCGGGGCGTCGCCGTACTGCACCAGCCCACCGCCTGACCGCAAACGCCCCCGCACTCCCCGCACCTCCGCACTCCACCGCGCAGCGACCACACCTCAGTTGGGAGCACACGATGGCACGCCGTACCCGCAGCAGACGTCTCCTCGGAGCCGCCGGACTCACCGCACTGGCCACAGGGGCCGCCCTGACCCTGGCGCCCCCGTCCACCGCGCAGGCCCCGGCGGCGGACACCCCGTCGGTCACCGTCCGGCCCGACCCCTCGTACGAACAGCAGAAGTTCGAGGGGTGGGGCACCAGCCTGGTCTGGTTCGCCAACGTGACCGGCGGCTATCCGAAGGAGATACGCGAGAGGCTCGCGAAGCTCCTCTTCGGGGACGACGGGCTGGCGCTGAACATCGCCCGGTACAACATCGGCGGTGGCAACGCCCCGGACGTCAAGGACTATCTGCGGCCCGGTGGTGCGGTGGAGGGCTGGTGGCAGGCGCCGGCCGGCACCACCCGCGAGGACACCGACTGGTGGAGCGCCGACGATCCGGCCGACTGGAACAAGGACGCCGACGCCACCCAGCGCTGGTGGGTCGACCGGATCAAGGACGACATCGACCACTGGGAGACCTTCAGCAACTCCCCGCCGTGGTTCATGACGAAGAGCGGCTATGTGTCGGGCGGCTTCAACGCCACCGAGGACCAGCTCAAGACGGAGTCCGTGGACGACTTCGCCGCCTATCTGGCGGGCGCGACCAAGCGCCTGGAGAAGGCCGAGGGCATCAAGGTCGACACGATCGACCCCTTCAACGAACCCAACACGAACTACTGGAGCACCCGTCTGGGCGCCGACGGCGAGCCCGTCGGGGGCCGGCAGGAAGGGGCGCACATCGGCCCCGAGCTCCAGCAGAAGGTGATCGCCGCCCTGGCCCCGGCGCTGAAGAAGGCGAAGGCCAAGGCGGACATCTCCGCGATGGACGAGACCAACCCGTCCATCTTCGCGCAGAACTGGAACACCTACCCGCAGGAAGTGCGGGACCTGGTCGGCCAGTTGAACGTCCACACCTACGGCACCGGCCAGCGCACCACCGTACGGGACCTGGCCAAGGCGGCCGACAAGCCGCTGTGGCAGAGCGAGGTCGAGGGCGACTGGGGCGACGGGCAGAGCTTCACGGACATGCGGCCGGGACTCGGCCTCGCCCAGCGCATCGTCGACGACCTGCGTGAACTGGAGCCCAAGGCCTGGGTGTTCTGGCAGCCCGTCGAGGACTACGACAACATGAAGCCGGGCGGTGAGTCCGCCAAGGGCGGCAACTGGGGCAGCATCCAGCTCTCGTTCAACTGCACCTCGAAGGACACCCTCAAGTCGTGCCCGATTTACACGAACACGAAGTTCGACACGGCCCGCAACTTCACGCACTACATCAAGCCCGGTGACCGGCTGATCAAGACGGACGACACGTCCAGCGCGGCGGCCGTCTCCAAGAAGGGCGACGGAGCGACGGTCGTCCACGTCAACAGCACCACCGAGTCCCGCGCGGTCACCGTCGACCTGTCGAAGTTCGGCAAGGTCGGCCGCAACGCCACCGTCACCCCCGTGGTGACCAGTGCCGACGGCAAGCTGGAGCGTCACCGGGCCGTCAAGGTCAGTGACCGCAGAGCCACCTTCGCCGTGCCCGCCCAGTCCGTGACCTCCTTCCTGGTCAGGGGCGTCTCGGGCGTCGCGAAGGACGCCGCCGAGCTGCGCGAGGGCCACTCCTACGAGCTGACCGGCGTGCAGAGCGGGAAGGCCCTCACCGTCGCCGACAACGGCACGGGCCTCGTCATCAGAAGCGCGACCGCCGACGCCGCGGGACAGCAGTGGAAGCTGCGACAGGTCTCCGGCGACACCGGCAACCGGCAGCGGTACGTGTTCAGCAACCCCGTGGAGGGCAGGCGGCTGGCCGTCCGTGACGGCGCCCCGGTCCTTGAGGCCGACACCGGCCCGCGCGACAGGGCCACCCAGTGGATCATGTCGTCGACCGGCGACGGCACCTGGACCCTGGTCAACGCGGCGACCGGACGACTCCTCGAAGTCGGCGGCCAAGCGACGAACGAGGGCGCGGCCGTGACGCTGTGGACACCCAACTCCGGCACCAACCAGCGCTGGAAGGTCACGGAGGTGTCCAACCCGGCGGCCTAGCCGCCGCGTTGCGTGTGATTCCGTTCCCTACGATGATCGGGTGACCAGGGACACCGTGTCGGAGCCGGGCGTCGCAGCCTGCTCCGACGCCGACGCGCAGACAGAGACCGTGAAGACGGAGTCCGGCGCCCGGGCGGAGCGGTGGCGCTCCACCGGCTCGCCGGGGCGATGGGCCGGCTGGGCCCGCTCCTGGCGCCGCGACTGGCGGGCGGGGGCCGTGGTGCTACTGATCGTCTATAACTTCGTCTGCTTCTTCCCGATCTACTCGGGCGCGACGATCCCGTACTCCGACCGGCACTCCAGGATGTGGTGCGACACCTGCACATGACCGTTCGTACCGGCCACGACGCGAGGACCGCACGGCGACAGGAAAGTCGCCATGCGGTCCGTTCTCGTGCTGTGTGCGAGCCTTGGCGGTGTCTCGCACCTCACCGCCTGCGGCTCCTGCTCCCCCACCCGGTGCCCACCCCGGCGACGTGCAGTGCCAGCACTGTCAAACCGATGAGCATCACGTTCGTCGATGTGAAAGTGTCGTTGGTCGCGATGTCCGCGGCGTTGATCAGAAACGCGATGAAGAACAGGACTGCAGCTGCTATGCCGAGCACGGATTCTCCTCTTTCCGGTTGCGGGACGGGAGCGGCTCCCGTCCCAGACCTCCGTGTGCCCCGGCCCGGCCGAAACAGACGTGGGAATCAGCGGCGGACAAGCACCCATGAGTCGGTCCGATCGTGGTACTCGGCGATCACACGGGAACCACCAGAGACCACCGCGTTCCGGTTCACCTACCATCCCCACCGGACCCGGACGAGTAAGGCCCTCGCCGTCGGGAAGCAGCAGCGGTGGAAGCAAAGGATCAGCACAGCCCTGTGGGGAGTGGGCTGGGGAAGGCGCAATGGCGACCGAGCCGCGTTGGGACGACAAACTGCCTTCTGAGGAGATGTACACCCGGACGACCACCTTCCCGGGCGAGCTGCCCAACGTGACGGGCGCACGACTCGCCGCGGAGGAGTTCCTGCTCGCGCTCACCCGCACCTCGCCACCGGCCGCACCGGAACACTGGGACGACATCCTGCTGGTCGTGACGGAGCTGGCGGCCAATGTGGTGCAGTACGCGCCGGGCCCGTTCGAGCTGCGTCTGCGGCGTACGTTCGACGGCGTGCACGTGACCATGCGCGACACCAGCACCACACCGCCCGCACCTCGCCCGTTCCATCCCGGCCGGGGTGACGGGGGTGTCGGGTGGCATCTGATCCACACGCTGTGTGATCAGGTGAGCGTGGTGGTGACCGACAAGGGCAAGGACATCCATGTGTTCCTGCCCTGGTGAGGACCGCCGCCCGGCAGGGAACACCGTTCCAGGACGGCCTCGGACGCGATCGCCCGAGGCCGTCGGCGTGCCGGTCGCCATACGTCGGAGCCGTACATCGGAGCCGTACGCCGGAGCCGTACGTCAGAGGAGCGGCACCAGCACGCTGACGGTCTTGCCGCCTCCCGGACGCGGGTCGACGGCGACGTCGCACGCCAGCCGGAGGATGACCGGCCAGCCGTAACCGTTGCCGTGGTGCTTCGTCGGCAGGCTTCCCGGGCCGAAGGCGGCGGCGGGGACGACATCGCTGTTGTCGTGCACGGCCAGCCGCACTCCCCGGAGCGTGGGCGTCACCTCGAATCCGGCCAGCCCTCCCCCGTGCCGGACGGCGTTCGCGGCCAGCTCCGAGACGACCAGCGAGAGATCGATGAGGGCCGCCTCCGTCGCCGTGCGGTCGGCGCTGTTCCACTGTTCGAGCACCACGCTCCGCGCGTACGCGCGGGCCATGGCCGCGGTCGTGATGGGGGCCGGCGCCGCCGCGTTCGCGGCCGGGGCCGGCGCCCATGACATCACCTCGGGCGGACTGGTCGCGGACGCGACGGTGGTCGTGTCGGTTCGGTCCATATGCGTCGTGTCCCTGCGGTCTGGTTCTTCGGTGCCCGGTGCCGGCCCGGAGCCGCCAAGCGGCTTCACGGACCGGTCACCGTCCCCGGCACCGCCTTCACCTGCGCCTCGTCACGGGGACGAGTGGCTGCGCGGTCGTGATCGGCGTCATCGCTGTCTCCTTGCTCCGCGCCCTCTGGGGATCCGCCTTCCCGCTGAATCCCCATCCATTGCGGCGGACGCGTCGCACCGGCTCAGGTCGTGGACGTCTGCCGTGGGGGCAGGCTCCGGTAGTAGTCGCCGACTCCGGCGAGATAATCGGGGTCCAGCGTCTCGCGGTCGGTCCTGAACCGGGGCGCGGCCTTGATCTCGTCCTCGGTGCACGCCACCTTGATCTCCTGGGCCTCCGGGTCGACGGAGGTGACCAGCCCCACAGGTATCAGGACGCTCCTGCCGAACACCCAGACACCGGTGTCGACGATCAGATGCCGCATCCCGGATTCGTCCACCTGCCGGTCCACGTGCCCGATGGTCCCGTCGGCCGCGGCGACCGTGAACCCCGTGAGCAGCAGTCCCTCCGCGTATCCGCTGGCCGGTGCGTACGACCAGATTCTGTCGGTGGTCACGTCGCTGCTTCCTTCCCGTGGTCGAGTTGCGAACGGAGCACCGCGGGCGGTGTGCGCCGCCCGCCGTCCTCCTGGGGCAGCCAATACCCTGTTGCCCGGACCGCATTCCCGGCGGTTTTCCCGCAGCGGCCATCGGGCCCGCCATCGCACGGGTCGGTGCAGGTCCACACGGAGGCCCGTACGAGATGGCGGAGGTCCGTAAGGGAAAAGCGTGCCGCCTTCGAAAAGTGCAGGCGTACCACCGGGAAAGCAGGGAACCAGCAGTCCTGGAGGTTGATAACAATGGTTCCCATCATTCTTGTTCTTCTGCTCGCCCTTCTCCTTTTCGGTGCGGGTTTCGCGCTCAAGGCTCTGTGGTGGATCGCAGTCGTCGTGCTGGTCGTCTGGCTGCTCGGCTTCGTCGTGCGGCCGACCGCCTCCGGTGGCCGCCGCGGTCGCTGGTACCGCTGGTAGGAGGGCCGCGAGCCCTCGGACACCGGCCATCGCGCCCGCCACCTCGCACCATGAATTCCCAGGGAGGAATGAGAAATGACGTCGTCTCGAACCGAGCCCAAGTACACCGTTCCCGGACTCAGTGTCCAGGACGGCGGGAAGGTTATCGAACTGCTCCGCCTGCGGCTGCACGCACTCAATGACCTCTCGCTCACGCTGAAGCACATTCACTGGAATGTGGTCGGCCCGCATTTCGTCGCCATCCACGAAATGCTCGACCCGCAGGTCGACCGGGTCCGGGCCATGGCCGACGACACCGCCGAGCGGGTCTCGGCGCTGGGCGGGGTGCCCGTGGGGACTCCCGGCGCCCTCGTCGCCGAGCGGACCTGGGACGACTACGACGTGGGGCGCGCGGACGCGATCGCCCATCTCGGCGCCCTCGACCTGGTCTACACCGGCATCGTCGAGAGCCATCGTGCGGTGCTGGCCGAGGTCGGCAAGTTCGACCCGGTGACGGAGGACCTCCTCATCGAGCAGCTGCGCTCCCTCGAAAAGTTCCAGTGGTTCGTGCGCGCCCACCTCGAAAGCTCCGGTGGCGACCTCGCCACGGCGGGCGCCCACACCGAGCATGAGGCCGCGCGCTCGGCGCACGAGGACGGGGCCCGATAGCGGGGCCGGCGGCGCGCAGGGGCCCGGATCCGTCGCGGATCCGGGCCCCTGCGCGCGCTTTCTGTGCTTTCTGTGCTTTCGGTGCTTTCGGTGTTTGGGGTGCCTCAGACGCGTGAGAGGTAACTGCGGATCGTCGTGCCGACGTCGCCGGTGTGCAGGCGCACCAGATCCGAGAGGTAGTGCACGAGCAGCAGGCCACGGCCGCCGATCTGGCCGGGATGCGCGGGGCGACGGCCCGCGAGGGGGTCGGCCAGCTTGCCGAAGTCCTGTACCTGGCAGACGATCTGCTCGTCCTCCGCCCACAGGCGCAGGGTCCCCGTGCCACCCGCGTGCACCACGCTGTTCGTGGTCAGCTCGGCGACGACCAGGGCGAGATCCTGCAGACGGACCGCGCTCATCCCCCGCTCCCTCGCCTGCCCGAGTGCGAAGTCACGGACGGCGGGCAGCGCTTCCGCGTCGTAGCGGAACGTCGCGGCGCCGGGCAGATGGGACAGCGGTTCGTTGCAGCGCGCGAGCACCTCTTCGGGGTCGTACGTCTCGCTGGCCCACTCGCGTCCCCCGGTGATGAGGACCGGGTGGGTGGCGTGGGCGTCGGCGAGCACGCCCTTCGACAGGGACCGGGCGTCGTACGGGCACAGGATGGTCACTTCCCGGCCGCTGAACGCCTCGTTGATGAGGGCCTCGTGCTGGACGCAGGCGGGATACTCCACGGCGGTGCGGCCGGGCCAGACCGGCTCACCGATGATGCGGACGCGGACGCCCGTCCGGGCGTCCGCGAAGGCTCGCAGGACCGAGGGGATGATGCGGCCGGGGTTGCGGCCCGCCAGGGTCATGTCGACGAGGTGCACGGCTTCCGCCGCCGGGCCCAGCGCCGCCGTGATCAGTTCGAGCCGCGCGGCGGGAGCGGCCACCGCCACGGGCTCCGAGGTCGCCAGCCCTTCCCGTATGAAGGGAACCGTGCCCGCCAGGTACTCCTGGTCGTCACGGTAGAAGAGCGCGGGGTGCACGAAAGGCGCGCCGGTCGTCGGCTCGATGGCCGTCGTCGTCACGTCGGCACTCCTGTCGGGGGCAGTACGGCACGGCCCTTCCGGCGGCTTTGCCGCGAGGTCCGGACGGCGTGGGCGGCGTGCGCCGGACGTGCCGGCGGCCGGGTGGTTCGCGTCGGTTCGCCGTCGTCCGACGGCGGCATCGACGACGAGCTGTCCGTGCTGTCCCTCAGGTCCACCGGTCTCACCCCGGGGCCCACCCTACGCCGTCGCACGGACGTTCCCTCGTCACTCGGGTGTTCCCCGCGCACGCGGCGGGCCGGCCGCACCCTGTGCGGCCGGCCCGAGGACGCGCTACGCGACGGCCTCACCCGCGTCATGGGACTCGGCGGCCCCGGGCCCGGTGGGCCGCAGGGGTGTCGGTGCCGCGGGACCCTGCGCGGCGGCGATGTGGCCGCGCGCCTTCTTCAGCGCCAGGTTCACATCCCGGGTGCCGGTCGACACGCAGAGGGTGTAGGCGAGGTCCTGCGCCCGTTGGCCCGCCTTCACCGCGCCGCTCCCGGCCTGCTGCGCGACGAGCGCCTCGTACTCCCCCACGAGCTTGCGCAGGGTCGCGGGATGGGGCATCAGCATCCGGTTCACTCCTTGACCACCCGATCGTGGGTCCACCGCCGGTTCGGGAGGGCCGGGCAGGGCGCCGCGTGCGTCGTCGGGACCGCGGTGGCGCATCACGCGGCTCCCGTCCCGCCGTCGGCGTCCCCGCGGCCAGGGCGGGCCTGTGCGCCCAGCGCCTCGTCCCGCACCCGTGCGCAGCTGCGGGTGATGAGCCGTGAGACGTGCATCTGGGAGATGCCGAGCTGGTCGGCTATGCGGTTCTGCGTCATGTCCTCGAAGAAGCGCATGTACAGGATGTTCCGCTCGCGTTCCGGCAGCCGGCGCAGTCCTTCCTTCGCCGCTTCGCGGTCGACGACCATGTCGTAGGAGGAGTCGAGATCGCCCAGGGTGTCCGCGAGGCTGTAGTTGTCGTCGGCGGACGACAGTTCGGCGTCGAGGGACAGGGTGCTGAAGCTCTCCATCGCCTCCATCCCCGCGCTGACCTCGTCCTCCGTCAGCCCGGCGTGCGCCGCGATCTCGGCCGTCGTCGGCTCGGGGGCACCGGGGTTCATCGCGAGGTCGCGCCGGGCGATGCGCACCTTGTTGCGCAGCTCCTGGACCCGGCGGGGCACCCGCAGCGCCCACATGCGGTCCCGGAAGTGCCGCTTCACCTCACCGGTGATGGTGGGCACCGCGTAGCTCTCGAAGGCCCCGCGGGAGGGGTCGAACCGGTCTATCGCCTTCACCAGGCCGACGGCCGCGACCTGGCGCAGATCCTCTATGTTCTCGCCCCGGTCGCGGAACCGGCCGGCGATGCGGTGGGCCATGGGCAGCCACGCCTTCGTCAACTCGTCACGGACCGCGTCCCGCTCGGGCCCCTCCTCCAGGGCGGCCAGCCGGGCGAAGTCGGTCGCCGAGTCAGGAGCGTCGTCGTGCGGGTGCCTCGCTGTACCGGTCCGGGCCGAAGGGCCCGGCGCGGCTGTCGTGACGGTGGACATGGACCGGGCCTCGGCAGGTACGGACTCCTCCGGGCTGTTTATCGACAAGTCGATGCTCATGCGGATTCGCTCCTGAACAAGTGGCGTGCGAGGGGATGCCGCAGGGACGATGACTTCCGGGGATGCCGGAGGGCCACCGCAGCCGGCTGAGCCGTTTCCTGCGGGCGTGCCTCCGGTCCGAAGCACGAAATTCCGCTTGCCCTTGTCTCCGGAGAGGAAACACCCCGTCTTGAAATCGACGGCCCGTCACGGCGGCGTACCGGCGCCGCCCCGCGTGGGAAACGGCGCGCGGCCCACCCGTGCGTACCGTCGGCGGCCGGCTCGTGCGAGAGTTCTCCGACGAGGGCGGACCCGATGCGGAGCGGCGACTTTTGGCCAGATCCTCAGTGGCCCCGATCTCTTTCGGAATGGGGTGGCATGAGCCGCGAGAAGCAGGGCACACGGCGTGTGTCATCAACAGCGACGGTGAGTGGGGTGGACGGCATGGCAGCCGTGACGGCAGGCGGGGCAACGGCCACGGCGCAGGGAACCAGGACTACGGACGAGACGGAACTCCCCCTCATCGAGGACCCGTCGCGCGTCCGGCCGAAGGACGCCCGCGAGCTGTCGCGGCAGTTCTTCGACCGTCTGGCCGTGCTGGAGGAAGGCACCCCCGAATACCAGTACGCCCGCAACACCCTGATCGAGATGAACCTCTCCCTCGTCCGGTACGCGGCCTCCCGCTTCCGCAGCCGGGGCGACTCCATGGAGGACATCGTCCAGGTCGGCACGATCGGACTGATCAAGGCGATCGACCGCTTCGAGCTGTCGCGCGAGGTGGAGTTCACCTCCTTTGCCGTCCCCTACATCGTCGGCGAGATCAAGCGCTTCTTCCGTGACACGAGCTGGGCCGTCCATGTGCCGCGGCGTCTGCAGGAGGCCCGGGTCGAACTGGCGAAGGCCACGGAGGAACTGCGGACCCGGCTGGGCCGTGCCCCCACCACCGCCGAGCTGTCCCATCTCATGTCGCTGCCCGAGGCGGAGGTCGTCGAGGCCCGCAAGGCGGCGAACTGCTACAACTCCTCCTCGCTCGACGCGGCCCTGACCTCCGACAACGGCTCGCACGGCGAGTCCGTCCTGGCCGACTTCATCGGCGAGGACGACCGGGCGCTCGAACTCGTGGAGGACCTGCACTCGCTGGCACCCCTGGTCGCCGAGCTCGACGAGCGTGAGCGCCGCATCATCCACCTGCGGTTCGTCGAGGAGCGCACCCAGGCCGAGATCGGCGAACTGCTCGGTATCTCCCAGATGCATGTGTCGCGCCTGATCAGCCGCATCATCAAGCGGCTCCGCGTCGGCCTGCTCGACCCCTCGGTGGCCTGACGCCCCCAAGCCCCTCCTGACCGGCATCCCCCCGCCGGTGACCGAGCCCGCCGTCGCGGTCCCCACGAGCCCCCGCTCACCGGATCGCGACGGCGGGCTCGGTCGTGCGATCCGCCGGCCGGGGACCCGCCGGTCTCGGCCGTCGTTCCGTCGGATCCGGGCGCCGCGTCACCCTCGCCACAGCACCCTCACATCACCCGGACACCCCTCTGGCCTCGGCTTGTCCCCGACTTGGCCCCGCCTTGTCCTCGGCTTGGCGATTTTGGCACCACACTTTGTTCACAACCTCACTTACGGGTTAGCCTGCGGCGTATTTCCTCGTCCGGCGACCCCGTGCAACAGGATGTCCGACGAGGATGTGGTCCGGCAGTGGGCCTGTAGTTCCGAGTCCCTTTCGCACAGGTTGCACAGGGACCCAAGAGGCATGGAACGAGGGTGCGCATGACCAGCCAGACGACCGACACAGTCGACCGCACGCCGGGCGACCAGGAGCTGCGACAGCTGCTGGCCGGCCTCACGGCCGTACGGGACGGCGACTTCGGTACCCGTCTGCCGGACGACGGAGACGGCCTTCTGGGCGACATCGCCACCGTGTTCAACGGCATGGTCGACCAGCTGTCCGTGTTCACGTCCGAAGTCACCCGCGTCGCGCGCGAGGTCGGCACCGAAGGCACCCTCGGCGGCCAGGCGGAGGTGCCGGGCGTCTCCGGCACCTGGGCCGATCTCACCGACTCGGTCAACGCCATGTCGGGCAATCTCACGACCCAGGTGCGTGACATCGCCCAGGTGGCGACCGCGGTGGCCAAGGGCGATCTGTCGCAGAAGATCGACGTGCCGGCGCGTGGCGAGATCCTGCAGCTCAAGGAGACCGTCAACACGATGGTCGACCAGCTCTCCGCGTTCGCCGACGAGGTGACCCGCGTCGCCCGCGAGGTCGGCAGCGAGGGACGGCTCGGCGGCCAGGCCCAGGTGCCCGGCGTCGGCGGTGTCTGGCGCGATCTCACCGACTCGGTCAACCTGATGGCGGGCAACCTCACCGCGCAGGTCCGCAACGTCGCCCAGGTGACGACCGCGGTGGCCAGGGGCGACCTGTCCCAGAAGATCACCGTGGACGCCCGCGGCGAGATCCTCGAACTCAAGAACACCATCAACATCATGGTCGACCAGCTGTCCGCCTTCGCCGACGAGGTCACCCGCGTCGCCCGCGAGGTCGGCACCGAGGGACGGCTCGGCGGCCAGGCGGACGTCAAGGGCGTCAAGGGCACCTGGCGCGACCTCACCGACTCGGTGAACTTCATGGCGGGCAACCTCACCGCGCAGGTCCGCAACGTCGCCCAGGTGGCGACCGCGGTGGCCAGGGGCGACCTGTCCCAGAAGATCACCGTGGACGCCCGCGGCGAGATCCTCGCCCTGAAGGAGACCCTCAACACGATGGTGGACCAGTTGTCCGCCTTCGCCGACGAGGTGACCCGGGTGGCCCGCGAGGTCGGCACCGCGGGCAACCTGGGCGGTCAGGCCACCGTCCGCGGCGTCTCGGGAACCTGGAAGGACCTCACCGACAACGTCAACGTGATGGCGTCGAACCTGACGGGCCAGGTCCGCTCGATCGCCCAGGTCGCCACGGCCGTGGCCCGCGGCGACCTCAGCCAGAAGATCACCGTCGAGGCCAAGGGCGAGGTCGCCGCCCTCGCGGACGTCATCAACACGATGGTCGACACGCTGTCCGCCTTCGCCGACGAGGTCACCCGCGTCGCCCGCGAGGTCGGCACCGAGGGCCGCCTCGGCGGCCAGGCCCAGGTGCCGAACGTGGCGGGCACCTGGAAGGACCTCACCGACAACGTCAACTCGATGGCCAACAACCTCACCGGCCAGGTACGCAACATCGCCCTGGTGACGACGGCGGTGGCCAAGGGCGACCTGTCCAAGAAGATCGACGTCGACGCCCGGGGAGAGATCCTCGAACTCAAGACCACCATCAACACGATGGTCGACCAGCTCTCCGCCTTCGCCGCGGAGGTCACCCGCGTCGCCCGCGAGGTCGGCAGCGAGGGACGGCTCGGCGGCCAGGCCGAGGTGGAGGGCGTCTCCGGCACCTGGAAGCGCCTGACGGAGAACGTCAACGAACTCGCGGGCAACCTGACGCGGCAGGTGCGCGCGATCGCCGAGGTCACCAGCGCCGTCGCCGAGGGCGACCTGACCCGCTCGATCACCGTCGAGGCCTCGGGCGAGGTCGCCGAGCTCAAGGACAACATCAACTCCATGGTGGAGTCCCTGCGCGAGACCACGCGGGCCAACCAGGAGCAGGACTGGCTCAAGACCAACCTCGCACGGGCCTCCGGCCTCATGCAGGGCCACCGGGACCTGTCCGTGGTGGCCGAGCTCATCATGGACGAGCTCGCGCCCCTCGCCTCCGCCCAGTACGGCGCGTTCTACCTCGCGGAGGAGACGGGGAACGGCAGCGAGCTGCGGCTCGTCGGCTCGTACGGATATCCCGACGAGGACGACCGGCCCGACCGCATCCCCTTCGGCCGCTCCCTGGTCGGCCAGGCCGCGCGCAGCCGGCGCGCCATCACCGTCGACGAGCTGCCGCCGAACTACGTGTCCATCTCCTCGGGGCTCGGCCGGACGGTGCCGACCGCCCTGGTGGTGCTGCCCATCATGGTCGAGGACCAGGTGCTCGGAGTCATCGAGCTGGCCTCGGTCACCCGCTTCACCCAGATCCACCTGGACTTCCTGGGACAGCTGATGGAGACCATCGGCGTCAACGTCAACACCATCGTGGCCAACGCCCGTACCGATGAACTGCTCGACGAGTCCCAGCGGCTGACCGCCGAACTGCAGGCCCGCTCCGAGGAGTTGCAGGTCCAGCAGGACGAGCTGCAGCGCTCCAACGAGGAGCTGGAGGACAAGGCCTCGCTGCTGGCCGCGCAGAACAGCGACATCGAGGCGAAGAACCTGCAGATCGAGCAGGCCCGTCAGGAGCTGGAGACCCGGGCCCAGCAGCTGTCGCTGGCCTCCAAGTACAAGTCGGAGTTCCTGGCGAACATGAGCCACGAACTGCGCACCCCCCTGAACAGCCTGCTGATCCTCGCCCAGCTGCTGGCACAGAACCCGTCCCGCAACCTCACGCCGAAGCAGGTCGAGTACGCGGGCATCATCCACTCGGCGGGCTCCGACCTGCTCCAGCTGATCAACGACATCCTCGACCTGTCGAAGGTCGAGGCCGGGAAGATGGACGTCAGCCCCGAGGTCGTGCCGCTGCGCCAGCTCCTGGAGTACGTCGAGGCGACCTTCCGCCCGATGACGACCCAGAAGAGCCTCGACTTCACCGTACGCACCGCGCCCGGCGCACCCGCCGACCTGCTCACCGACGACTCCCGGCTGCGCCAGGTCCTGCGCAACCTGCTGTCGAACGCGGTCAAGTTCACCGAGCAGGGCGGCGTCGAGCTGCGGATCGAACCGGCGGCCGACCACGAGGTGCCCCGCGGAGTGTTCCGCGGCGGCACCATCGTCGCCTTCCGGGTGCAGGACACGGGGATCGGGATCCCCGAGCAGCATCTGGAGACGATCTTCGGCGCCTTCCAGCAGGCGGACGGCACCACGAGCCGCAAATACGGTGGCACCGGTCTCGGCCTGTCCATCACCCGCGAGATCGCCCATCTGCTCGGCGGTGCCGTCACGGTCGACAGCACGCCGGGCCAGGGCAGCACCTTTACGCTGTTCCTGCCCGTGGCGCGCCCCGACTTCGAGAACCTGGTGATCGGCGACCGCATGCTGGAGCCCGCGCCGGACGCGTCCTCCTCGCAGGAACCGGCGGCCAACGCCCCGGCCCAGGGTCCGGCCGGACCCGCCAAACGCCGGCGGCGCCGGCTGCTCGTCGTCGAGGAGCGGCAGCGCGGGCTGCTGACCCTTGTCGCGGAGAGCGCGGTCTCGGACGTCACCCGGGGCCAGGACGCCGGTGACCCGCGCGGCACGGTCGACGTCATCACCGCTTCCGGAGCGCACGAGGCGGCGAGCGCACTGGCCGCGGGTCCCTGCCACTGCGTCGTTCTCGAACTCGGCATGCCCGGCGGTGAGGCGCCCCGCTTCCTCGACGCGATGCAGGGCGACGCCGCGCTCGCGAACGTTCCGGTGCTCGTCCACAGCGGCCACCGCGCGGACCTGGCGCAGGAGCAGGAACTCCAGGCCCGTTCCGGCACCCGTGCCCTGGAGTTCCTGTCCAGTCTCGACGAACTGCGGGAACGCATCGCCCTCCACCTGTCGGCCGAGGAACTGGGGGACGTGCCGTCCCTGGCCCGCGTGGAGGAGCCGCAGTCCAGTTCGCCCCGGGCCGTCGAGGACGCCTTCGTCGGCCGTACGGTTCTGGTGGTCGACGACGACGCGCGCAACCTCTTCGCGCTGAGCGGGATCCTGGAACTCCAGGGATTCCACGTCCTGCACGCGGACAACGGCCGCAAGGGCATCGAGACGCTGGTCAACCACCCCGACATCGCCCTCGTCCTGATGGACGTGATGATGCCGGAGATGGACGGCTACGCCGCCACGGCCGAGATCCGCAAGATGCCCCGGTACGCGGGGCTGCCCATCATCGCCGTCACGGCGAAGGCGATGCCCGGTGACCGGGAGAAGTCACTCGCTTCCGGAGCCAGTGACTACGTCACCAAGCCGGTCGACACCGAGGACCTCATCGCCTGCGTCCGCCGTTGGCTGCCTGCGTGAGCGACCGCGCCCGGCCGTGTGTGCGCACCGGCCGGGCGCAGGTCCCCGCGACCCGCCCCCATGGGCATCCCCGCCGAGGAGCAAGGGCATCGTGAGCCTTCCAGAAGAACACCCTGATCCGGCCGACGAGACCGGCCACGACGCCGTCGCCGACGCGAACGCGGACGCAGGCGCAGACGTAGATGTAGATGTAGATGGCGATGTGCACGTACACGCGGACGTGGACGTGCCGGAGGGCGAGCGGACCGCCCTCACCACCAGCTACCCCGTGGGCAAACTCGCCGCGACGGTGGAGCGGCTGCGCCGTGAGGTGCGGGCCGCCCAGGCGGAGGCCGACGGGCGCGCCCTGATCGAACTCGCCAAGGGCATCCTCGTCGAGCGGCTGGGATGCGGCCCGGCCCAGGCCGCCCGCCAGCTCGCCGAGCTGGCCGAACAGGCGAAGGTGACACCGCTCGAACTCGCCGTCGACGTCATCAACCAGTCCGCCCGCGACCGCCTGTCGGACGTGGCCGGCGCCTTCCTGGCCGGCGCGAAGGGCGACGAGGGCACAGCCGCGGACCGCCGGGAGAGGGAGCGCTCCGCCGCGGTACGGCTGCGGGAGGCCGAGAGCGGCGCGCTGGCGGCTCCCGACACACAGGCCGTCGCCGACTCCCTCTTCCATCACGCGCTGACCCCGCTCGGCGCGGTGGCCGTGGCCATCTGGACCGCGGGGACCGACGGTTCGCTGACGCTCGCGGGCAGCGCCGGGTTCTCCCCCGCGGAGGCCGGACGCTGGCGCTATGTGCCCCCCGGGGTGGTGACGGTGGCCCGTACGAGTCTCACCGAGCGCACGGGGCAGTGGATCGGCTCCCTCGCGGAGACCGGCCTCCCCTCCATCGGCCAGCACCACTTCCCCGACGGAGGAAGGGCCGCCCTGCCCGCCGGCACCGGCGGGCGGGTCCACGGCGTCCTCGAAGTCGTCTGGCCCGCTCCCCTGGAACCGCAGTCGCCCCAGGTGATCCGCCAGGTCGAGGCACTGGCGGAACTGTGCGCCCACACACTGGAGACGTACGCGTTCGTGCACGGCGGCGACACCGTCAGCGAACCCCGTGTCCTGCCGGACGCCGCCGAACTGGTGGACCTCGCCGACGGACTGCACGATCCCGCGCTGGTCCTCGTCCCGTACCTCGACGACGGACATCTCGTCGACTTCCACATCCATCACGTCAACAGCCGTTTCCTGGATCCGGCGGGGCGGCCACGCGGCCTCGTCAACGGCGCCCTGCTCCTTGAGGCCTATCCGATGGCCGCCGGGGAGAGCGAACTCTTCCAGCGGGTCGAGCGCGTCTACGCCACCGGGGAGCCGTTCCGCGCGCAGCGCATGAACCTCACGGCTCTCGTCGACCAGGTGACGCTGGCGTCCGTGGCCGACATCAGCATCAGCCGCCACGGCAACAGCGTGCTGCTGATCTGGCGCGTCGAGGACGAGACGGCACGGCTGGCGAGCCTGCTCCAGCACGCGCAGCGCCTGGGCCGCATCGGCGGCTTCGAGGAGAACCTGCTCACGGGTGAGATCACCTGGAACGGCCAGCTCTTCAGCCTGTACGGCAGATCGCCGTCGAGCGGTCCCGTGCCGCTGGAGGAGCTGGCCCTGCACGCCCACCCGGACGACGCCGTGGCCATCGGCCGCTTCCTGCGCACCCTGCTCCACCACCGGCGTCCGGCAGCCGCGGCCTTCCGGCTCCAGCGCCCCGACGAGGTGACCCGCCACATCCGCGTGGTGGCGGAACCGGTGCTCGACGCCGACGGCCGGCCGTTCGTCCTGCGCGGGGCCTACCAGGACATCTCGGCCCAGCACTGGACGGAGGTCGCGCTGGCCGCCACCCGGGACCAGCTCGCGCACTCCGAGCAGCAGGCGGCCGAACGCAACCGGCTGACGCTGCAGTTGCAGCACGCCATCATGCCCCCGACCCGGGCACCGCTGCAGGCTCCCCGGCTCGACGTGGCCGTCCGCTACCGGCCCGCCGAGACCGAACAGCTCGTGGGCGGCGACTGGTACGACGCGGTCGTGCTGCCGTCCGGTCTGGTGCTCCTGTGCGTGGGTGACGTGGCCGGGCACGGCATAGAGGCCGCGACGAGCATGGTCGTGCTGCGGAACGCCCTGCGCGGGCTCGCGGTGACCGGGGCGGGCCCCGGCCAGCTGCTGACCTGGCTCAACAGCGTGGCGCACCATCTGACGGGTTCCATCACCGCCACCGCGGTCTGCGGCATCTACGACCCGGACAGCCGTACGTTGCGCTGGGCCAGGGCGGGTCATCTGCCGCCCGTACTGGTGCGGGACGCGGAGGCGGTGTCCCTGCCCCTCCTCAAGGGCCTGCTGCTGGGCGCCGTGCCCGATGTGGTGTACGGCGAGGACGAGGTGCAACTGGCGGTCGACGACACGCTGTTGATGTACACGGACGGCCTGATCGAGCGGCGGGACCGCACGATGGAGGAGTCCATGACCCAACTGCTCACCACGGTGCGCACGGCGCCGTGCACGCTCGACCAGCAGCTGGACCGGCTCCTCACGTACAGCAGGTCGGACACCGACGACGACACCTGCATCGTGGGCATCCGCGTGTCGTAGCCTCCGCACCGACCATGAACGAGAAGGTCCGCATGCGGCGGCGAAGCCGGGGTAGACGCGCGGGCATGTGCGACGAGAGACACAGACCCGCTGGTGAGGCCACTGCCTGCGCGTGCCGCGAGAAAACGCCGACGAGAGCTTGATCACGTCGCGCGTGCCGTCGGCGACGGCATCGAATACGCGTACGGGGGTAGCTGCCCCAGACCGTTATGACTTTGTGGGAGGTACTTGTGTCCATAGCCCAGAACCCGTTGTCCGTAGAGGTCTCCCTGCCTCGCGAGGACGTCGTGCTGCTCACGGTCGAGGGACATCTGGACATCGACACCGCGACGGGACTCCAGCACCATCTGGCGAACCAGTTCCAGCACGGTCGTCGTCACTTCCTGCTGGACCTCTCGGCCGTTCCGTTCATGGACTCGTCCGGTATGAACATCATCATCAGGGCGTACCAGCAGACGCGGGAGCTCGATGGGAGCGTGCACATCATCTCGCCGACGCCGCCTGTGCGACGGATCCTCGACCTCACCGGTGTGAGCATCACCGTGCCCGTGTCCGACAGCGTCGAGGACTCGCTCGCGCTCGTGGACAAGCAGCAGCGCAGCGACTCCGCCTGAGCCTCACGCACGCTCCGCCATCGGGGGACGGCGGAGCACAGTCACGTACAACAGTTGTTGTTTGACAACATTTGACCAAGGCAAGGAATGTGAGCAGTGCCGGGCCGGGCGTACGCCGTCTCCGCGCGAGGAGCCGTGATGTCCGGTCCCGGCGTCATCCGCGCGTCGCGCGTCGCCATGACCGGTCATGGTCTGCCGAGCCGACGGGCTTCGCCCTCGGACACGGCTCTCACGTCCTTCCAACCGGCTGTGATCGCCGCCCCGCCGACACGCGATGCGAGCAGCTCCGCCCGGCCCGTAGGGGACGCCATCGCCGTCGCCGCACCGGCCCCCACTCCGTCGGACCGCACACCATGATTCGTACCTGGCACATCTCCACCGTCCCCGACGCCGCCCGGGCCCGTGTCGACACGGCACGCCTGGCCGCCGCGCACGGGGTCTCCGACATGGAGCGGACCCGTCTGACGGCTTCACTCGGCGCACAGTTGCGGCAGTGCCTCGCGCGGGGCGGCACCTGGCGACTGGATCTGGAGGCGGCCACGGAACCGTCCGAGGACGGTGTGCTGCGGGCCGTCGTGACCTCGTGCGACGGCGCGGACGCCGAGGGCGGGCCGGCGTGGCACATGACGGTCGCCCGCGCCGAGGGCGCGCCCACGACGGAGGCCGGGTGCGTGGCCGACGACCACGAGGCGCTGGCCGAGGCCCTGCTGGGTGCCGACGAGGACACAGCCCTGGTGCTGGAGAGACTCGGCGAGCGGGAGGACCTGGTCACCTTCCACCGGGAGGAACTGGATCAGACCAATCAGGGCGTCCTGGCCCTGCACGCCGAGCTGGACGCGGCCGGCCGGGCCCAGCGCGACCTCCTGGCCGCCGAACGGAAGGCGCGCAGTGAGGCGGAGACCGCCCGCCGCAGACTGACGTTCCTGGCCGACGCCAGCGCGGTGCTGACGGCCTCGCTCAACCACGACGAGGTCGTCCGCCGGCTGCAGGGCCTGCTGGTCCCCGAGTACGCCGGCAGTGTCGACGTATGGCTCTTCGACGGGGACGACGAGGACCGCGTGCACGCGCCCCGTCCGGCCGCCGCCGTGGTCGCGGCCCGCACCGGGCGCCCGCAGTACGCGGCCGACCATCCCGGCGACCTGCCCGGTGTCGACGACCATCCCTCCTCGACGCCGCTTCCCGCGGCGCCCCTGCTGTGCATTCCGCTGGGGACCCGGCGGACACCGCAGGGGGTCCTGATCCTCTCGCCGCCGGCCGCGCGCTGGGACGCCGACGACGTCGTCATGCTGATCGAACTCACCCGCCGGGCCGGCGTGGCGATCGACAACGCCCGGCGCTTCGAGCACAACCGGGACATCGCCGAGACCCTGCAGCGGGCCCTGCTCACGGACCTGCCCACCACCCCGGGGCTGCGTCTGGCCGCGCGCTATCTGCCGGCCACCCACGGTCTGAACATCGGCGGCGACTGGTACGACGCCTTCCGCCAGCCCGACGGCAGCCTCATCACCGTCATCGGAGACGTGACCGGGCACGGCCTGCACGCCGCCGTCATGATGAGCCAGTTGCGCACCGCACTGCGCGCGTACGCCGTCGACGGCGGCACCCCGGGCCAGCTCCTCACCCGGCTGCACATCTTCCTGCACCACCTGCAGCCCGATCTGTACGCCACCGCCGTCATCGCGCGCTTCCACCCCGACGACCCGACGCTCACCTGGGCCGCGGCGGGCCACCCGCCGCCCGTGCTGCGCACCCCCGACGGCCAGGTGCACACGCTCGACGCCAAGCCCGGTGCGATGCTCGGCATCCCGCTGCAGCAGGTGATCCGGGACCACACCGTCACCCTCGCGCCCGGTTCGACGCTGGCGCTCTACACGGACGGTCTGGTCGAACGCCGCGCCCAGGGCATAGACCCGGGCATCGAGCGGCTCGCCACCGCGCTCGGCACCTTCCGTTCCGCGGACCTCGACGCCGACCTGGACGCCTCGGCCGACAGTCTGCTGCATCCGCTGCTGGCCGATTCCGAGCGGGACGACGACGTGTGTCTGCTGCTGTGCCATCTGCACAGCCGGGCGGCGCAGCCGGCGAGGACCCCCACCAAGCTGGCGTTCTGAGCGGTCTCAGCCGGCTTGTGGCGGCTGCGGACGTACGAGGGTGTGGGCCCGGTGGAAGGCGCGCAGGCCCTGCTGCAGGGAGGCCCGCTCCCCCGGCGTCATCACCGCGAACACACCGGTGAGACTCAGGGAGCGGTGCTCGGTGACCTCGGCCAGGAGCCGCCGCCCCTGGGAGGTGACCACGAGCTGCACCTCACGGCGGCTGTGCGGCTGCACCGTCCGCCGCAGCAACCCGGCGGCTTCGAGGCGGCCGCACAGCCGGCTCGCGGTGGGCAGCCCTATGCCCAGGTGCTCGGCCAGGGTGGTGAGATTGAGTTCGGGCAGTCTTCGGACGGTCTGCAGCGCGAGCAGTTGCCGGGTGGGCAGTCGGGGCGGGGCGTCCGCGGCCGCCCCGAACCACAGCGTCACCAGACTCTCCACCGCGTCGAGGACCTGATCGGCGAGCGAGTCCGGCGGGTGGCCGGCGCGCTGCGGGCGATCCGGCACGGGAGTGGTCACACGCACTTCTCTTTCGGTTCTCTCGGCCGGCTCCGGCCAGGACAGGGGTCGTGTACGTCGGCCCTACCCGAACAAACGGACCGTACACGGCCCGCACTCCCCCGTGGCGGCGAACAGCCCGGCCCTCCCCCTCCCGCGTGCGTGGTACGGGAGGAGCAGGACCGGGCCGTCTCCGGTGGCCGCGACGGTCAGCCGGTGGCCAGGGCCCCCTTGAGCACGGTGATCGCCTGGCTGATGGCGGCCTCGGCGGCGTGGGTCCCGCGCAGGGCGTTGAGCATCACGAAGTCGTGGATGATGCCCTGGTAGCGGACCGCGGTGACGGGCACGCCGGCCTCGCGCAGCTTGTTGGCGTAGGCCTCGCCCTCGTCGCGCAGGACGTCGGCCTCACCGGTGACGACGAGGGCCGGCGGCAGACCCGTGAGCTGCTCGGTGGTGGCCCGCAGCGGGGAGGCCGTGATCTCGGCGCGCTGCTTCTCGTCGGTCGTGTACTGGTCCCAGAACCACTGCATGCCGTCGCGGCGCAGGAAGTAGCCCTCGGCGAACTGGTGGTACGAGCCGGTGTCGAAGGAAGCGTCGGTGACCGGGTAGAACAGCACCTGCTGGACGAGCGTGACGTCGCCGCGCTCCTTGGCCATGAGCGTCAGGGCGGCGGCCATGTTCCCGCCGACGGAGTCGCCCACCACGGCGACGCGGGACGCGTCGAGCCCGTGGTCGGCGCCGTTGCCGGCGACCCACTGGGCGACGGTGTAGTTCTGCTCGATGGCGACGGGGTAGCGCGCCTCGGGCGAGAGGTCGTACTCGGGGAAGACGACCGCGGCATGGGCGCCGACGGCGAGTTCGCGCACCAGGCGGTCGTGGGTGTGGGCGTTGCCGAAGACCCAGCCGGCGCCGTGGATGTAGACGATGACCGGGAGGGTGCCGGTCGCTCCCGCGGGGCGGACGATCCGGGTGCGGACCTCTCCGGTGGGGCCGCCGGGGACGGTGATCCACTCCTCGTCGACGGCCGGCTCGGCGATCTCGCCCGACTGGACCTCGTCGACGGCCTTGCGGCCTTCGACCGGGCCGAGGTCGAACAGGTAGGGCGGGTTGGCGGTCGCCTCGGCGAAGGCCGCGGCGGCGGGTTCCAGGACGGGGCGGACACCGGTTGTGTCGGTCATGACGATCTCCTCGGATCTGGTGGCACTTCCAGAACAGTAGCTCACGACTTAGTCGTGCACAACTAATTAGGGCGCGATACGATCGGGGAGACTCGACGGCAGCCTCGGCGCTAGGGTGGGGATCACCGAGGCAGATCGAGGCAGATCACCGAGTACGGAGGTACGCCGTGAGCACCGCCGGAGCCGAATCGGCACAGGGGGACGCACCCGTGTCGCCGCAGGGGGGCTCCCTCCTGCTGGAGGACCAGCTCTGCTTCGCCCTCTACGCGGCCTCCCGGGCGGTCACCGCCCGCTACCGCCCCCTGCTGGACGAGCTGGGTCTGACCTATCCGCAGTACCTGGTGATGCTCGCGCTGTGGGAGCAGGACTCGCTCTCCGTACGCGACCTGGGCACGGCTCTCCAACTGGAGTCCAGCACCCTGTCGCCCCTCCTCAAGCGCCTGGAGGCGAACGGGCTGCTGCGGCGCGAACGCAGGGCGGAGGACGAGCGTTCCGTCGCCCTGCACCTCACCGAGGCCGGGACACGACTCCAGGACCGGGCGAACGCGGTCCCCCTCGCCATGGGCGACGCGATGGCCCTGACCCCCGAACAGGACGCCACAGCCAAACACCTGCTCCGCCTACTCACCACAAACGTCAGCACCGGATAGAGGCGCACCCCCGCCCGCCAGGGGCGCGGGGAACTGCGCGATCAGCCCCCACCGAGCCCGCGGACAAAGGGGCAGGCCGGGGCGCAGCCCCGCCTGGAAGGGGCGCGGGGAACTGCGCGACCGCCCCCACCGGCGTGGGACGATCGGGACATGCTGCTGGAAACCCCCAGGCTCACCCTGCGCCGCTTCCGCGCCGAGGACGCGGCCCCCCTGGCCGCCTACCGCTCCGACCCCGCGGTGGCCCGCTACCAGAGCTGGACCGCGCCGCTGCCCCTCGACACGGCCGCCCACGTCGTACGGTCGCTCGCCGAGGGGTCCCCGGAGAGTCCGGGCTGGTTCCAGTACGCGATCGAGCTCAAGGCCGACCGGTGCCTGGTGGGCGACGTGGGGGTCTGTCTGCACGAGAACCTGATGCAGGCCGAGATCGGGTTCACGCTGGCCGGCGACCGGCAGGGGCACGGCTATGCCACGGAGGCCGTGGCGTCGGTGCTCGACGACCTGTTCGGGCGCCGGGGGCTGCACCGGGTGTCCGCCGAGTGCGACGCGCGCAACACCCCTTCGGCCCGGCTGCTGCGACGGCTCGGATTCGTGCAGGAGGGCCTTCTCCGGCAGGCCAGTCGGCTCAAGGGCGAATGGACGGACGACCTGCTGTTCGGCCTGCTCGCCTCGGACCGCCGGCACCCCGCCCCCGCCCCCGCCCCCGATTAGGACCCGAGACGCACGTCACATTCCCCCATGTCACACTGCGCGCACGGTGGGCGTCATGAATGTGCAACTCCCTACAACGACAGAGGAGCACATCATGGAAGCCCGTCTGAACCTCATGGGCAGCCCGGCCGCGGCCACCTTCATCAAGCACCTCTCCTCGGCGGGCAAGGTCGTCTCCGACTCAGGGCTGCCGGCCTCGACGCAGGAGCTGGTGAAGATCCGCGCGAGCCAGATCAACGGCTGCGGCTTCTGCACCGACATGCACACCAAGGAAGCCACCGCCGCGGGAGAGACCCCGACCCGGCTCAACCTCGTCGCGGCCTGGCGCGAGGCCAAGGTCTTCACCGAGGCGGAGCGGGCCGCGCTGGAACTGGCGGAGCAGGGCACCCGTATCGCCGACGCGGCCGGCGGGGTCACGGACGAGGCCTGGGAGAACGCCGCCAAGCACTACGACGAGGAGCAACTGGCCGGCCTGGTGTTCCTGATCTCCCTCATCAACGCCTTCAACCGGGCGAACGTCATCGTCCAGCAGCCCGCCGGGGACTACCGCGTCGGCCAGTTCGGCTAACCGGCACGCCCCGGTCAGGCGTCGGCCGCCGCGTAGACCCGGCGGCCCTCGACGGTCGAGTCGCCGGCCGGGGGGGGGAAGGACTGGGTGCCCTCGGGCGCGTCGGGGGCGATCCGGTTGACGGCGACATGGATCGCGACGAGGGGGTCGGGGCTGCTGGTGTCCGCCGGGTTCCCGCCCGCCCATGCCGTGTGTCTCCACCTGGCCTTCCTCGACACGGCCCTCAGCCACGCGGCCCTGTACGCCGCGTGCCAGGCACTCTCCCGGGAGCGGCGCGAGGCCGACGAGCAGGCGTGGACGGCGGCCTACCGGTCGGTCGAGGCGCACTGTCGCCCTCCGGAGGAAAGGGGTCATGCTGGCCCCGACCAGTCGCCGCGCACGATCAACGGAGCACGTATGACGACGGACAGGGGTACGCAGATCGAGGTCAGGCCGGTCGCGGGCCACATCGGCGCCGAGGTCGTCGGCGTCGATCTGGCGGGGGACCTGGACGACACGGTGGTCGCCGGGATCCGGGCGGCGGTGCTGCGCTGGAAGGTGGTGTTCTTCCGCGGGCAGCGTCTGGACCACGCCTCGCACGTCGCGTTCACCCGCCGGTTCGGCGAGCCGGTCCGCCTGCGCAAACGCGGCAGCGCGTCACCCGCCGACGTCCCGGAGATAGAGACGACGGCCGACCGGCTGGAACTCGGCGGGCGGTACGGCATGGAGCACGACGAGTGGCTGCGCAGGCGCCGCCACTCGCTGCTGCGCGGCTGGCACTGCGACCACGGCGCCCGCGTCGATCCGCCGGCGGCGACGATCCTGCGCGCCGAGACCGTGCCCCCGTACGGCGGCGACACCACCTGGTCGAACCTGGCGGCGGCCTACGCCGGGCTGTCGGCCCCGCTGCGGGACTTCGTCGACGGGCTGCGCGCCGAGCACCGCCTCGGGGTCGGCTACCAGACACGGCCCGGCGAGGACGCGTACGCACGCCATCTGCTGGACCGGCAGATCGCCACCGAGCATCCGCTGGTGCGGGCGCATCCCGAGACGGGCGAGCGCGTGCTGTTCGTCAACGGCTACTACGTCGAGCAGATCCTCGGCCTCTCCCGGATGGAGAGCGCGCCCCTCCTGGAGATGCTGCTGGGCCAGGCGACGCGGCCCGAGTACACCGTGCGGTTCCGCTGGGAGCCGGGCAGCGTGGCCTTCTGGGACAACCGGGCCACCATCCACCTGGCTCCGAGCGACACCACGCAGGTCGACCATCCGCGGGTCATGCACCGGGTGATGCTCGCGGGCGAGGTCCCCGTCGGGGTGGACGGCAGGCCCTCGGCCCCGGTCGTGGGGAGCGAACCGGGGGTCTGGTGAGGGTCTTTCGGGGCGGTCGCCCGGGTGTCGTGGTTGCGACATGTCCCACCTGTGCCACCCGAATCGAGTGACATGACATTCCGCGCCACCGGATTCTGTCCAGCGCATGAACTTCTCTGTGCGTACGACGGAAGGCACGGCACTGATGAGACGGATTCGCCTGGTGGCGGCGATATCGACAGGACTCGCCCTGGCTGCCGGCGCGGTGGCGCCGGTGGCCGCTCGCGGCGGTACGGGGCCCACGGCGACGGCGGCGGCCGAACTCCCCGCGCCGAAGAGCCTCGGCACCGTGCGCCTGATCACCGGTGACCGGGTGACCGTGGGCGCGGACTCGGAAGGGCGCCGGACCGCCTCGGTCACGCCGGGGCCGGGGCGGCGGCACATCCTCTTCAGGACCTACGAACAGGACGGGCGGCTGACCATCCTGCCGTCCGACGCCGGAGAGCTGGTCTCGGCGGGACGCCTGGACCGGGGGCTGTTCGACGTGGGCGCGCTCCTCGCGCAGCGGTACGACGAGGCGCACAGCGACGCGCTTCCGCTGATCGTGGCGGGGGCGGCCGGCGCGGCGGAGTCCGCCGTGCGGCGGCTGACCTCTCTCGCCGAGGACGGGTCGCCGGTCCGCCGGCTGGACAGCATCGGGGCGCGGTCGGTGCGCGTCGCCGAGGGGGATCTCGGCCGGTTCTGGAAGCAACTGACCGCGACCGAAGGCACGGTGAGTGCGGCTCGGTCCGCCGACGCCCCCCGGGTGTGGCTCGACGGCCGGGTGAACGCCTCGCTGGACCGCAGTGTCCCGCAGATCGGCGCGCCCACCGTGTGGCAGGCCGGTCAGCGGGGCGAGTCCGTGAAGGTCGCCGTCCTGGACACGGGCGCGGACCGATCCCATCCGGATCTGGTCGGACGCGTCTCCGAAGCCAGGGACTTCTCCGGCAGTTCCGGTACCGGGGACGCCTTCGGGCACGGCACCCATGTCGCGTCCATCGTCGGCGGCAGCGGAGCCGCGTCCGACGGCGGAGGCAAGGGGGGCAAGGGAGTGGCGCCCGCCGCCGACCTGCTCGTCGGCAAGGTACTCGGCGACGACGGCTACGGCAGCGAGTCCCAGGTGATCGCCGGCATGGAGTGGGCGGCGGCCTCGGGTGCCAAGGTCGTCAACATGAGCCTGGGCTCGGACAGTCCGAGCGACGGCACCGACCCGATGAGCCTCGCGCTGAACGAACTCACCGAGCGCACCGGCACGTTGTTCGTCGTCGCGGCGGGCAACAGCGGTGAGCAGGGCATGAGCACCATCGGCTCGCCCGGCGCCGCGGACGCGGCCCTCACCGTCGGCGCGGTCGACCGCGATGGCGCCCTCGCCCCGTTCTCCAGCCGCGGCCCGCGCTCCGGCGACGACGCGGTCAAGCCCGACGTGACGGCACCCGGCGTCGGCATCGTGGCGGCCCGCGCGGCCGGCACGACCATGGGCGACCCGGTCGACGCACAGCACGTGGCGGCTTCCGGTACGTCGATGGCGGCCCCGCATGTGGCGGGCGCCGCCGCGCTGCTCGCCCAGCGGCACCCCGGCTGGAGCGCCCGGCAGTTGAAGGACGCGCTCGTCAGCACCGCTCGTACGGCGGCCGGCCAGGAGGTCACCGAGCAGGGCGGCGGTCTCGTCGACGTGGCCGCGGCGGCGCTGGGTCCGGTCACCGCCACGGGCACCGTCGCCCTGGGCCCGTTCGAGACCGGCGGCGGAGACACCCGTACGACGGAACTGAGGTACACCAACACCTCCGGTGCCGATGTCACGCTGGCGCTGGGCGTCCGGCTGGCCACGGCGGGCGGCCGTACGCCGGCGGAAGGGGCGGTGAGGCTCGGCTCCGGTTCGGTGCGGGTGCCCGCGGGTGCCACCGCCGAGGTTCCGCTGACGGTCGATCCGGCCCGGGTCGAGCGGGGCGACTACTACGGATACGTGACCGCGGCCTCCGCGGACGGCAAGGTCAGCGTGCACACCACGGTGAGCCTGGCCGTGCAGGGGCCGACCCACCGGCTCACCGTCAGGACCATCGATCTCAAGGGCAGGCGCATCGAGGCGCTGCCGACGATCTGGGGCACCGACGGCTTCGTGGGCTACACCGACCCGGGCAGCGGCACCGATCCGGCCGTCGCCGAAGTCGAGGAGGGCACCTACCAGTTGGACCACTCGTCCCTGGAGACGGTTGCCGACGGACAGGAACTGCGGCACGTGGTCCTGCCCGAGGTGAAGGTCACCAAGGACATGTCCGTCACGCTCGACGAGCGCAGGACGACCCTGGTCGACATCCGTACGCCCCGGCCGGCCGAACAGCGCGGCATCCTCAGCTACCAGACGTACCGGAAGATCGACGGGCACAGCCTGATCCAGGGGACGATGTACTTCGACCTCGGCAGGCGTCTGTATGTGAGTCCGACCTCCGCCGTCACCGACGGCACCTTCGAGTTCGCCTCGCGCTGGCAGCTCGTCGCACCGCTGCTCGCCATGGCGGTGTCGGGCGGCAAGGGCGGCAAGGAGACGCCGGACGCCTACTACATGCCCGCCTCGCCGCTCTTCGACGAGAAGGCAACCGACGGGAAGGGAAGCGGCGGGAAGGGGACGCGGCTGACCGCGGTCGCCGCGGGGGACGCCGCCGCGCCGGACTTCGTCGGGGCCCGCGGGAAACTCGCGGTCCTCACCAACGAACAGAACGTCGATGAGAGGGAGTTGGCCGAGCAGGCGGCGGCTGCCGGAGTACGCGGCATCGTGCTGGTCCACTTCAGCGACATCGCGTGGACCCGCTGGCATCCGCAGGGCGACCGCTGGGGTGTGCCGACCGTCAGGATCGGCGCGAAGGCGGGAGCAGCTCTGCTGCAGCGGATCGGCAAGGGGCGGACCACGGTGGACTTCACCGGCACGGCCCGCAGCCCGTATCTGTACGACGTCATGCAGGTGTCTTCGCAGCGCGTCCCGGACAAGGTGGTGCACACGGTGTCCGAGCGCAACAGCGCGGTGGTGAAGGCCCGGTACGCCGACAACGGCGGCGCGCGGTGGGCCGCTGAGCAGCGCTTCGCGCGGCGGCCGTACCAGGACACCGCCTGGCTGCAGTACACGCGTTATGTGCCGACCGGCTTCGACCGGACCGAGTACGTGAGTTCCGGTGACACCGAGTGGAAGCACGTCGTGCACCACGAGACCACGTTCGACGTGGACACCCCGCTGGTCGTCGGCATGGCGGACGCCGCGCGCACCTACCGGGCGGGCGAGCGGACGAGCGACACCTGGCAGGGGGCCGTCGTCCGGCCGTCGATCCCGCGCGGCACCACGACGCCGTCCGTGCGCTCGGGTGACGTACTGAGCCTGCGCATCCCGGAGTTCACCGATTCGCAGGCAGGGCATCGGTCGCGGCTGCTCGCAGGGGGCGGCGGCATCGGCACCTCGGGCGGGGCGAAGGCGGCGCAGGGCGACTCGGCCGCCGCCGTGCTGTACCGCGACGGCCACAACGCCGCGGAGGCCGACGGCGGGTACGCGGACTTCGAGGTCCCGTCCGGTGCGGCCGTCTACCGGCTGGACCTCACGACCTCACGGGTGTCGCCGGAGTGGGCGTACGGGACCGGCACCGAGACGTCCTGGTCGTTCCGCTCGGGCAGCACGGGCGCGACGACGGTCCTGCCGCTGCTCCAGCTCGACTACGACGTCCCGGTCGACGCGTACAACGCCGTCCGTTCCGGCCGTACGCACTCGGTCGGACTGTCGGTCCGCGCCCAGGACGGACTGGCCGCGCCGCGAGGGGTGAGCGTCCGGGTCGAGACCTCGTACGACGACGGCCGGAACTGGAGCCGGGCCGAGGTGAGGAGCCGCGGGCACAACGAGTTCGAGGCCGCCGTCAAGAAGCCGTCACGGGTACGCGGTGACGCCTACGTGACACTGAGAGTGACGGCACGCGACGCGGCGGGCAACTCCGTGCGGCAGACCGTGCAACGGGCCTACCTGCAGCGCGGATAGGCACTCGGGCCCACAGCGGGGGTGAGCGGGGCGCCAGCCGTCCCGCTCACCCTCACCGCCTGTAACACCCGTGGAGTACGGTGTCCGATCAGTGAAGCCGGTCGGTCTCGGGGAGGGCGCCATGACGCTGGAGGCTGCAGGGGTGACGGACGCCGAGGAGTCCGTCTACCGGCATCTGGTGACGGCGGGCCAGGCGTCGGCGGGTGATGTGGCCGCGCGCACCGGGCTGAGCCCGGCGGAGGCCGAGGCGGTGCTCGACGCACTGGCCGTCAAGGGCATGGCGAGCCACACCGACATGCTGCCCCGGCACTTCCGGGCCACTCCCCCGGACGTGGCGCTGATACCCCGGCTGAAGCGGAACGCCGACGCGCTCGACCTGGCCCGCGCCGAGGCCACGAGCCTGCTGCAGGTGTACCGCGACACGATGCGCCGGCGGGACGCGGGCGAGCTGATCGAGGTCATCACGGGCGCCGAGGCGCTGCGCCAGCACCTGCGGCAGATCCAGGCGAGCGCCCAGGACGAGATGCTGTGGTTCTGCAAGGCCCAGTACGTGGCGATGCCGTCGGGCAGCAACAGTTCGGAGTTCGAGGCGCTGGCGCGCGGCGTGCGTTACCGGGTGCTGTACGAGAAGGCGTTCTTCGACGACGAGGGAGCCGTTGACAACGTTGTTGCGGGGGTGCGCGCCGGGGAGACCGCCCGTGCGGTGCCGCATCTGCCGCTGCGGCTGGCGGTGGCGGACCGTGCCATCGCGGTCTGCCCGCTCGTGCCCGGCGGCCCCCAGGGCAACCCGGACGAGCCCACCGCCGCACTCGTACGGGACAGCAATCTGCTCGCCGCTCTGGTCGCCCTGTTCGAGCGCTACTGGGAGGACGCCGTCCCGCTGGACGTCGACGACTCGGGCGCGGTCGCCGGGACGGACGGGGTCGGCGGTCCCGATCCGCTGTCCGCGGTCGACCGGCGGCTGCTCGCCCTGCTGGTGGCCGGCGTCACGGACAAGGCCGTGGCCACACAACTGGGCCTGAGCCGCCGCACGGTGCAGCGGCACATCCAGCGCATGATGGAGCTGGCGGGCGCGGCGACCCGGATGCAACTGGCCTGGCAGGCCGCGCGCCGGGGCTGGCTGTGACGGACGTCCGCCGGTCCGGCCGTAGGGCGAGAAGTGGCCAAAGTGGCTGATGAAAGCTGTGTTGCCACCGCGTAAAGGCCCATGTGATCCACCGCGCGCGACGACACTCACAGCGGACCGCCGCCGACCGGATTCCGGACAATGATCTCCGCAGTGATGACACTCACCCCTCTCACTGAAACGATCCAGTGACCGCGCGGTCGTCTCCCACCCCCTCTTCCGCCGGGGCACTCCGTCCCCGGCGCCAGATCTGACGTGCCGTCACCAGACGGCAGGACACCAGGAGTTGCAGCAGTGACGGACATCCTCCGTACGACCGGGACGGCAACCTCGTCCCCAGGTCCCGCACCATCCCGCCGTCGCACCCTCACCCGCTCGCGTACGACGGCGATCGCGGTCACCGCGCTGGGCGCGCTTCTCGGCTCGGCGCTCCCCGCCTGGAGCGCCGAACCCGAGGCCGCCCGCGCGGACAGGGCGCCCCGGCAGATCGAGGCGGAACCCAGACCCGGCGCCAGAACGGTCGAACTCTCCCCCGCGCAGCGCGAGGGGCTGCTCGCGGCGGCGGCCGACTCCCGTACGGCCACGGCCCGTTCGCTGAAGCTGGGCGAGCGGGAGAGGCTGATACCGAAGGACGTCGTCAAGGACGCCGACGGGACCGTGCACACCCGCTACGAGCGTACGTTCGCCGGGCTGCCCGTCCTCGGGGGCGATCTGGTGGTCCACGAGCGCGGCAGGGCCCGCAGTGTCTCCAGGTCGTCTCCGGCGACGATCGCGGTACCGACGACCCAGGCCGCCGTACCGGCCGCGAAGGCCCAGAAGTCGGCGCTGGAGGCCGCCGAGTCGGAGAAGACCGACGAGGCGGCGGCCGAAGGGGCCCCGCGGCTCGTCGTCTGGGCGGGCGAAGGCGCCGCCGAACCGGTGCTCGCCTGGGAGAGCGTCGTCGACGGCGTTCAGGAGGACGGGACCCCGAGCAGTCTGCGGGTGGTGACCGACGCCGGGAGCGGTGCACGGCTCGGCAGCTTCGAGCAGGTCCACTCCGGTGAGGGGGCGAGCCAGTACAGCGGCACCGTGCAGGTCGGCTCCGTGCGCGACGGCGACCTCTACCGGCTGACCGATCCCCAGCGCGGCGGCCACACGACGTACGACATCAGCGCGGGCGGAAACGGTACGCCACTGACGGATGACAACGATGTCTGGGGCGACGGGACACCCGCCGACCGGCAGACGTCCGCCGTGGACGCCGCCTACGGGGCGCAGAAGACCTGGGACTTCTACCACGACCGGTTCGGCCGCAACGGCATAGCCGACGACGGTGTGGGCGCCCGCTCCCGGGTGCACTACGGCAAGGGGTACGCCAACGCCTTCTGGGACGACCTCTGCTTCTGCATGACGTACGGCGACGGCCTGGACGACGCCCGGCCGCTCACCGAACTCGACATCGCCGCCCATGAGATGACCCACGGCGTCACCTCCGCGACCGCGGACCTCACATACTCCGGCGAGTCGGGCGGCCTCAACGAGGCCACCAGCGACGTCATGGGCACCGCCGTGGAGTTCTTCGCCGACAGCGCCGAGGACGTGCCGGACTACCGGATCGGCGAACTGGCCGACGTACGCGGCACCGGAAAACCCCTGCGGTACATGGACCAGCCCTCCAAGGACGCCTCGGCGAAGGGCACTTCGCAGGACTACTGGACCGAACAGACCCGCAAGCTCGACCCGCACTTCAGCTCCGGCGTGGGCAACCACTTCTTCTATCTGCTCGCCGAGGGCAGCGGCGAGAGGACCGTCAGGGGCGTCGCCTACGACAGCCCCACCTACGACGGTCTGCCGGTCGCGGGCCTGGGCCTGCACAACGCCACCAACGTCTGGTACCGGGCCCTGACCCGCTACATGACCAGCAACACCGACTACGCGGGGGCCCGCACCGCCACGCTCCGGGCGGCGGCCGACCTGTTCGGCACGTCGAGCGACGCGTACGAGGCGGTCGGCAACGCCTGGGCGGCCGTCAACGTCGGCCCGCGGTACGTCAACCACATCGCTGCGGCGACGCCCTCCACCCGGGACTCCGCGGTGGGGCAGCCGGCCAGCCGTGCGTTCGAGGCGACGAGCACCCGCCCCGGCGCCCTGACCTACTCCGCCACCGGCCTGCCCGACGGCCTGTCCATCGACCCCGCCACCGGGGTCGTCTCCGGCACCCCGACGGCGGCCGGCGCCTTCGCCGCCGCCGTCACGATCAGGAACTCCGCCGCCGAGACCCGCACCCTCTCCTTCACCTGGACGGTCCTGGCCTCCGGCGGCGACCACTTCGTCAACCCCGACCGCTTCGACATCCCCAACTGGCGCACCGTCGAGTCGCCGATCGTCGTCACCGGCCGCGAGGGCAACGCCTCCAGCGACCTCAAGGTCACAGTCGACCTCGTGCACGACTTCATCGGCGGCCAGGTCGTCCACCTGGTCGGCGAGGACGGCACGGCGCTGCTGGTGAAGGACTTCGTCTGGGACACCGGTTCCGAACTGCACGCGACCTTCGCGGTCGACGCGTCGGCGCTCCCGGCCAACGGCACGTGGAAGCTGCGCGTCACGGACAACACGCCGGGCATCTTCACCGTCGACCCGGGCCACCTCGACGGCTGGAGCCTCACCTTCTGAGCGACCGGGAGACGGACAGCCCCCTTGGCACTGGTCACCGCCGCGTCCGGCAGCCTGCCGGGCGCGGCGGCGCCCCGGTCGGCAGGCCGGCGGGACTGCGGCCTCAGCCCCGCCACCGACCCCCGGTCACAGGTCGCCTTCACCGTGACCGTCGTCGTCACCGTGACCTTCATCCTCACCGTGACCGTCACCGTCCGGCGGACACCCTGGGCACGCCCGGTGACACGGACCGCCCGCGCACCCAGCCGTACATCACCAGTGAGCACACCGCCGCGAAGGCGCACCACGTCGAGACGAACTCCGCCTCCCACAGCGCCCAGCAGGTCGCCGCCGCCACGGTCACCAGGACGCCCAGGGCGCGCAGGTGCCGGTCGCCGGAGAGCAGCAGTGACCCGATCGTGGCCAGCAGGTAGCCCGCCACGAGCAGCTCCGAGACGGGCAGGGAGATGGCGTAGCCGACGGTGTGGCCGCGGATCTCCGCCGTCGCGCCGTGCGTGGCGAGACAGTACGAGAGAACGGCCGCGGTGACGATTCCCGCGACGAGCGGGATCATCAGCCGTCGCCGCGCGCCCGGCTGCGCCACGCACAGCACGCCCGCCGGCACCCACACCGCGAGCAGCGGCAGAGCGATCGCCGCCCAGGCGACGGTGGCGGGGCCCGTACCTCCGCCGGAGCGCCAGACCAGCGACTCGACGATCTGATGGCCGCCCAGGATCAGGGGCAGCGCGGCCATCGGCAGATCGGTCGTCCTGCGGGTCCGCGCCACGCAGGCCACCCCTACGGCGGCGATGCCGCAGCCCGCCACGAGATCGGCCGTCGCACTGAAACACATCGCGCCACCAGGGGTTCGAGTCGGTTCGTGTCAGGCTCAGGTCACGGCATCCAGGTCTGCCGTGGTCACGCTACGGCCCGGGCCCGCCGGAAGCCGTGCCCGATACACCCATACGGACCCCCGCCCGACATCCGGAGACGTTGCCGGGGAAGTAAGCGCTCTCTATGATCGGGGGTGATGGATTCGGAACGCGCCCTCGACGACTCCTACTTCGACCACTGCCCCTGGGACTTCGGCGGTCGCGCCTCCGCCGCGCAACGGGACGCGCAGGCCGCCCACCAGAAGCGGCTGACAGAGAGTGGCGCGGGTATCGGCCCGCACTGTTTCGTCTCGCCCGCCGCCGGTGTCTTCACCGACGTGCTGCGGCTCGGCGGGAACTCGTACATCGCCGGTCACGCCTACGTCACCGGCGAGGTCACCACCGGCTCCGACTGCACCGTCAATCCGTACGCCACCGTGCGGGGCCGGATCGCGCTGGGCAACGGGGTGCGGATCGGCGCCCACAGTTCGCTGCTCGGCTTCAACCACGGGTTCGCGCCCGACCGCCCCGTGCACCGGCAGCCCCTCACCAGCAAGGGCATCACCGTCGGCGACGACGTGTGGATCGGCTCGAACGTCGTCGTCCTGGACGGGGTGACCATCGGCGACCACTGCGTGGTGGGCGCGGGAGCGGTGGTGACCAGGGATCTGCCGCCCTGGTCCGTCGCCGCCGGCAATCCGGCCCGTCGGCTGCGCGACCGCCGGGAGTCCGGCCCCGCCCGGCGCGGGACGGCGGAGGGCGGTGGCGGGCTCGGGGACGCGGTCGCCCGGTTCGCCGACCGGGCCCGGGTGCAGGCCGTAAACCTTCTCGCGCGCGCCTGGGACGCCGACGCGGGCCGCTACCGCGACCGGCCCGGCGCGCCGCTGACCGTCCGGGCCCACTGCGACGCCGTGGAGATCGCCGATCTGCTCCTCGGCTCACCTCCGCCGCAGTTGTCCGGCGCCGAGCACGCCGAGCGGCTGCGCGCGCTGCAGGAGCCGGCCGGGGGAATGGTGCCCGAACTCGCCGACGACGGCGGCCCCGGCGTGCTGCCCGCCCCCGCGGCGGACGGCTGGATCGACGACGGCGCTGCCGAGTACCACGTACTGTCCGCGGGCTACGCGCTGGATCTGCTGGGCTCCCGCTTCGCCCACCCGGTCCGTGCGGTGGAGCGCATGACGGCGGGGCAGTTGCTCGCACGTCTGGAGTCGCTGCCGTGGCGGACCCGGACCTGGTCGGCCGGTGCCTGGGTGGACTGCTGGGCGACCGGCGCGCACCACAACCTCGGGCTCGGCGCCGGGGCGGGCGAACCGGGCGCCCTGGAGGCGCTGTTCGGCTGGCTGAGCACCCGGGTGGACCCATGGACCGGGATGTGGGGCCGGGCTTCCTCGCCGGCCGGGGGCAGGCTGCAGCTCGTCAACGGCCACTACCGGCTCACGCGCGGCTCGTTCGCCCAGTTCGGGCTCCCGCTGCCGTACGCGGAGCGGGTGGTGGACACGGTGCTCGACCACGGCGCGGATCCGCGCTGGTTCGCCGCGGGCCGTCAGAACGCGTGCAACGTGCTGGACGTGGCCCACCCGCTGTGGCTGGCCGGCCGGCAGAGCGGCCACCGGGCCGCCGAGGCGCGGGCGTGGGCCGGGGAACAGCTGGCGCACGCGCTGGGAGAGTGGCGGGACGGAACCGGCTTCGGCTTCGGCCCGCCGGGCGAGGACGGTACGGGGCCCGGCCGTGAGCCCGGTCTCCAGGGCACCGAGATGTGGCTGGCCGTCGTCTGGCTGCTGGCCGATCTGGTGGGAGTGGCGGACCGGCTGGGGTACCGGCCCCGTGGCGTCCACCGCCCCGAGGCCGCCCGCTCACCCGTGCCGGGGCCGCCCGCTCATCCGGCGCCCGTCGACAGCACGCTGTAATAGAAGCTGTGGTCCGAGTGGACCGTCCGGCGCGCGCCGGTGCAGTGCCAGCGCCCTGCCGCCCCCTCGCCCCAGGTGAACAGGTAGTCGATCTTGCGGCCGTCGTCGTAGGTCGGCCGGACGTACGACGGTCCGGTCTCACGGAGGCCGCTCGCCTCGCTGCCGTTGCCGCCGTACAGGACGTCGAGTTCCGGCGCGTCGGGCGGTGCGTTCAGGTCGCCCGCCAGGACGACCGGGCCCGTGGCGCCGAGCCGGTGGATGCCGTCCGGCTTCCATTCGTCGTGGATGAACCGGGTCTGCGCCTGCCGTTCCGCGTCCTTCGCGCCGCCGACGGTCAGGTGCGTGCTGCACGCCGTGACCGGTGTCCCCGCCGGGTCCGGCCGGCCCGCGGCACGGACGACGGCACAGATGATGCCCCGCTCGCCGCCTCTGCCGTCCGGGTTGGGCAGCAGTGCCGGTGGCAGGATCCTGGCGGCCGAGTGGAACAGGAGGGTGTTCCCGTACGGCTGGCCGTCGGCGCATTTCGTACCGGTGTCGACGAACGCGCTGCGCAGGCCCAACTCCCGGGCGAAGCGCTCCCCTTGGGTCTTGCAGACTTCCTGGAGGCCGATGAACGACCACCGGCCGATGTCACCGAGGGTGAGGTCCCGGATGGCCTCGGCCTCGTCCCTGATCCAGTCGCCGGCGTCGCCCCGGTGGCCGATGTTCCCGTAGATGTTGAACGTGCCGACGTAGAGGTCCCGGGCGGTGTCCGGTGCGGAGGCGGCCGCCTCCGGCGCGGCACCGCTTCTCGCGGGGATTGCCACCAGTACGCACAGGAGGGCCGTCACGATCGCCCTGGCCGCGCCGCGTCTCCTCACAGGACTTGTGCGACGCGTCGTCATGACGGGACGGTACCCTCCCCGCGGCCGAACCAGTGGGCCGCGAGCGGCAGTTGTGACTGAACCGTCCTTCCGTGGCGGCCCGCGGCGTGACGGTGCGTGACGGTCGAGTCCGTTGAGCGTCGGTGTCAGCGACGCCGGAACACCGTGATCGAGTGGCCGACGTCGTCGATCGGCGTGCTGGTGTCGAGCAGTGCGGCCAGCCGCCCGTCCGCCTTCGCCACCGCGGAGTCGGACACCACCAGCAGACCGTGCACCTCACCGAGGGGGGCCTTGAGCGGGTCGGACGCGTCGATGCCGTAGTACGAGGGCACACCGGCGCCCTTGTGGACCAGCCAGACCCGCTCACCGAAGTGGCGCCGGTCGAGGTGGTCCGCGAGACGGCCCAGGTCCTGGCCCCAGTCGACGTTCGAGTCGTGCAGCCGCAGATGCGTCTTCGACGGACCGCCGAACGCCTCGTTGGAGTACGGCAGGTAGTACGGGTAGGTGCGCAGCGAGCTGACCGCCACGAAGCAGAGCAGTGCCGCCGTCGCCCAGTGGGCGGGTCGCCGCCGTGAGAGCGTCACTCCCGCGGCGGCGACCGCCAGGAACATCGGCATGAACACGGCGTAGCGGACGCCCAGATCCCGGGCGCCGTGCATGGAGATGGCGAGGAGTACGGCGGCGGGGACGAGCACGTACGGAGCGGCCGGGCGCAGTCCGCGTACGGCGAGGATCGCGACGGAGCCCGCGGTCCACAGCGCGAGCATGCCGAGCGGGGTCTTCACCAGGAGCGCGGCGGGCAGGTAGTACCAGAGCGAGCCCTCGTAGAGCCGCCCGAACAGGAAGCCCTCCCAGATGTCGTACTCGAAGCCGAACTGGATGCGCAAGCCGTCGCGGTAGGCCTCGGGGAACGGCAGCCAGGCCGCGACCCGGCCGCGCGTCCCGCGGATGTCCGGCACGTTCTCGGGGGCCGCCCAGCGCATCCACGGGTCGACGACGAGATAGGTGGCCCACACGACGGAGACCGCGACCAGCGCCATGCCTACGGCGGCCAGCGCGCCGTACGCGAGGAGCCTGATCCGGGCGCGGGTGTCGGGCGCCGGGATCCGGGGCCGCGCGTCGAGTTCCGGGGTCCGGTGGGCGTGCCGGAACGACAGGACGCCCAGCAGCATCAGCACCGGGATCACGGGCAGCACGCTCATCTTGGTGGCCGCCGCCGCTCCCAGGGCCACGCCGGCGAGCGGGAGGCAGAGGTACGGCCGCCGTCGGGCCCGCCACAGCAGCCAGAGGGCCGTGAGCAGGAACCCGGTCGCGGGCACGTCGAGCGTCGCCAGCGAGCCGTTGGCGATGACGTCCGGCGAGAACGCGTACAGGGCCAGTGCCACGAGGCCGCCGGGCGGGCCGGTGAGATCGCGGGCGAAGGCGAGGACGACCAGCCCGAACAGCAGCGTCAGGACGATGACCGGCAGGCGTGCGTACAGCATCAGCCGGCCGGGGTCGTTGCCCGACTCGTACAGGACGTGCCGGCCGAGTGCCGTCTGGCTTCCGACGAAGTCGGGGTCGAGGTGCGCGTCGGTGAACACCAGGCCGGACGCGATGATCAGCTTGCCCAGGGGCGGGTGTTCGGGGTTGTAACGGAAGCTGCGTTCCTTGAGGTACACCTCGGCCGAGGCCACGTACACCGGTTCGTCGATGGTGGGGGTCTGCTCGACGGCGGTGGTGACCATCGCGAACGCCATCTCGGCGAGGAGCCCGACGACGGCCAGCCCGTACAGCCACCGGCGGCGCCGCGCCGAGCGGACATACCGCAGCAATCCGCCGAAGCGGCCCGGCCGTTCGTCTTCGGTCGCCGGTTCGTGCGGGCGGGGGGCGGTGTGCCCGTCACCTGTCGGCCGGGTGACCTGCGGCGCGCTCATGCGGCACAGCTTTCCACCAACCCTCCTCGTGTGTGACGTTCTTGCGCCGGTCGAGCGACAAGTGTTGGGCGCTCCGTAACCGTTGTGACCGCTGAAGCCTCTTGGCACGCGAGTGAAAATCCGCGACTCTGAGCTGCACATGTCACAAAGGGCGTTGGCCTGTACGGGGCCGATGAGGAGGACACCTGTGAACGGCAGACCGGCATCGAAGTTCCCCGGATCCCGGCGTCTGGGCCGGAAGTCGCTCGGCGTACTGGCGGGCGCCGCGGCTCTGGTCCTCGTATTCCCGGCCACCGCCCTGGCGGCGCCGCCCGCCGCGCTGCCCGCCGACGCGGAGGCGCTGGACTCGACGTTCCAGCCCACGTACGACTACGACACGGACGGCTGCTACGCCACGTCGGCCATCGGCCCCGACGGAACGGTCAACGGCGGACTCAACCCGAGCGGCGCCGTGAACGGCCAGTGCCGCGACGCCTCCGACCTGGACAGCGTCAACACCTACTCGCGCTCCAAGTGCAACAACGGCTGGTGCGCGATCGTCTACGGCTCCTACTTCGAGAAGGACCAGGCCGTGGCGGGAAGCGGGCTCGGCGGGCACCGGCACGACTGGGAGCACGTCGTGGTCTGGGTGCAGAACAACGAGGCCCAGTACGTCTCGACGTCCAACCACGGCTCGTTCACGGTCCACAACCGCTCGGCGATCCGCTGGGACGGCACGCACGCCAAGGTCGTCTACCACAAGGACGGGATCAGCACGCACTGCTTCCGTGCCGCGACCGCGGGCGACGAACCGCCGGAGAACCACAAGGGGACCTGGCAGCGGCCCCCGCTGGTCGGCTGGAACGGCTACCCGGGCAGCCTGCGCTCCACGCTGACCTCGTACAACTTCGGGAGTGCGACGCTCGGCATCAAGGACAGCACGTTCAACTCGCACCTCGCGTCGGCGAAGCCGTCGGGGATCGCGTTCGACCCCAACGCCTGATCGGCGCCTGAACGTACGTCAGGTCCCAGGTGCTGCGCGGCCGTTCGGACGGTCGGGCAGCACCTCGGCGGCGAAGGCGGCGACGTCCTGGACGAGCCGTTCGGGCTCCTCCCAGTACAGGGCGTGACCGGCGCCCTCGTACACGACGAGCCTCGCGTCGAAGAGCGTGTCGAGGATGCGCTGCTGGTCGGAGCGCGGCAGGATGCCGTCGGCGTCGCCCCAGAGCACGAGCGTGGGGACGAGGATCCCCTTCAGGGTGACCACCAGGTCCGTCTCCAGCAGGCCGCGCAGGGTCTCCCGCCATACCCGGGCGGGCACTTTCAGGTTCTCCTCGGCGATCGTCGCGAGGAGTCCGCGTCCCGGCGGGCGGGCGGTGAGGCCGGCGAGCAGTTCCTCGACGAAGGCGCGCGGCACGGGGTCGACCAGGTTCTTGACCTTCTTCCCCAGGGCGACGGCGGCCGGCTTGTCGGCGAGGGTGGCCGGGACGCCCGCCAGGACCAGCCCCGCCACCCGGTCGGGATGGCTGCCCGCGACCAGCCGCGCGGCCACACCGCCGCTGGACGCGCCGACCAGGACGGCCCGGTGGATGCCGACCGCATCGAGGAATTCCACCAGGTCACCCGCGAAGTCCTCCGGGTCGTAGCCGTCCGGCGGCCGTTCGGCGTCGCCGTGGCCCCGCTGGGTGGGGGCGTACCCGTGCAACGCGGCGGGGAGCCGCCTGAGCAGCGGTTCGAACGCCCACCAGGAGTCCGCGAGGCCGTGCACGAAGACGACGGGGACGCCCTCCGGGTATCCCGCCTCCGCGTACGGGAGGACGAGCCCGCTCCTCAGCTGGGCGGCCTTCACCGCGACGGTGCTCACGGCGGCCCTCCTGACGTCGGTCGGCCCCCTCGCACACCGACCGGTGGGCGGCGCGACGATCTCCTTCATCGTAGTGACGGGTATCGCGGACCGCCCCTCCAGAGACCGTGCCGCCTTCAATTCCTTGCGGACTCCGGGCGATTGCCGGCCGTCTTTGCTTCACATCTTGACGCGCTTGGTTCAGACCTTTAGGTTCACCGATCGCCGAGATTCCACGAATGCGCTCATCATTCATGTCCGTGAACGTATTCATGAACGCCGTTCTCTCTCCCCCCACCCCCCACGCACAGGAGAATCCGTGTTCGGATCGACAGGATCACCAGCCGGATCGTCAAGATCACCAGGCCGCCGGATACCCACGCTGCTCTCCGTCCTCGCCCTGGTGGCGTCGGCGGCGGGTGCCGTGGCGGCGGCCCCGCCCACGCCGCGTGCCGAGCGGGCCGCTGCGGCCCTGCCCACCGGCTGGGTCACCGTCGTCAACGCGGGCAGCGGCAAGTGTGTCGACGCCCGGGCCGCCGGGACGGCCGACGGCACCGCCGTCCAGCAGTACGCGTGCAACAGCAGCCAGGCCCAGCAGTGGCAGCTGCGCGACACCACCGACGGGCGGGTACGGGTCGACAACCGCGCCGACGCCACTAAGACCTGGGACGTCGCCGACGTCTCGGTCGCCGACGGCGCGGCCGTGCAGCTGTGGACGTACGGCGGCGGGACGAACCAGCAGTGGCAGCCCGTCGCGGACGCGACCGGGACGACCTATCGCTTCGTGAACCGCAACAGCGGCAAGTGCCTCGACGTGCCGAGCGCGTCGACCGCCGACGGCGTCCAGCTCCAGCAGTGGACCTGCAACGGCTCCGCGGCCCAGTCCTTCCGCGTCGACCCCGTGGATGTGCAACAACCGCCCGGCACACCGGATCTGGGCCCGAACGTCACCGTGTTCGACCCGTCCACCCCGGCCGCCACCATCCAGAACAGCCTCGACGCGGCCTTCGCGCAACAGGAGACCAACCAGTTCGGTACGGCCCGCAAGGCCTTCCTCTTCAAGCCGGGCACCTACGCCGCGAACGCCGATGTCGGCTTCTACACCCAGGTCGCGGGTCTCGGCCTCTCCCCCGACGACGTCGACATCCGCGGCGCGGTGCACGCCGAGGCCGACTGGTTCCAGGGCAACGCCACCCAGAACTTCTGGCGCTCGGCGGAGAACCTGTCCGTCACACCGACCTCCGGTACCGACCGCTGGGCCGTCTCGCAGGCGGCTCCGTACCGCCGGATGCATCTGCGCGGCAACCTCCAGCTGGACGACGGCGGCTGGTCGAGCGGCGGCTTCATGGCCGACACGAAGATCGACGGGCAGGTCAGGTCGGGCTCGCAGCAGCAGTGGCTGTCGCGGAACACCGAGTGGTCGAGCTGGACGGGCTCCAACTGGAACATGGTCTTCGTCGGGTCGCAGAACGCTCCCGCGAACAGCTTCCCCAGCCCTCCGTACACCACGGTCGACCGCACACCCGTCTCCCGTGAGAAGCCCTTCCTGTACGTCGACGCGGCGGGCGCCTACAAGGTGTTCGTCCCCGCCGTACGCACGGACTCGCGCGGCACCACCTGGGCGGCCGGCACTCCGGCGGGTTCCTCGCTGCCCCTGTCGGACTTCTTCGTCGTCAAGCCCGGCGCGACGGCCGGACAGCTGAACGACGCCCTCGCACAGGGCAAGAACCTGCTGGTCACCCCTGGTGTCTACCACCTGAACCAGACCCTGAAGGTGACCCGCCCCGACACCGTCGTGCTCGGCCTCGGCCTCGCGACGCTCATCCCGGACAACGGCGTCACGGCGATGACGGTCGCGGACGTCGACGGCGTCAAGCTCGCCGGGATCCTCTTCGACGCGGGGACCACCAACTCGGCGCAGCTCCTGGAGATGGGCCCGAGCGGCTCCTCCGCCGATCACGGCGCGAACCCCAGCTCCCTGCACGACGTGTTCTTCCGGATCGGCGGCGCGGCCGTCGGCAAGGCCACCACCAGTCTCACGGTCAACAGCGACGACGTGATCGGCGACCATCTGTGGATCTGGCGCGCCGACCACGGCAACGGCGTCGGCTGGAACACCAACACCGCCGACACCGGGCTCGTGGTCAACGGCGACGACGTCACCATGTACGGCCTGTTCGTCGAGCACTACCAGAAGCACCAGACGATCTGGAACGGCAACGGCGGGCGCACGTACTTCTACCAGAACGAGATGCCGTACGACCCGCCCGACCAGGCGGCCTGGATGAACGGTTCGACGCAGGGCTACGCCGCCTACAAGGTCGCGAACTCCGTGACCAGTCACCAGGTGTACGGCTTCGGCAGCTACTGCTACTTCAACGTGAACCCGGCCGTCACCGCGGAACACGCCATCGAGGCGCCGAACACGGCGAACGTGCGCTTCCGCAGCATGGTGACGGTCTCGCTCGGCGGCACCGGCACGATCCGCCACGTCGTCAACGACCGCGGCGGCCCGTCCAACTCCACCACCAACGTGGCCAATCTCGGCAGCTACCCGTGATCGCGGAGCGGTACGTGGGACGCCGCGCACATCAGCAATGGCCCTGCTGTCACCGGCAGTTCCTCGGCAGCGGCACTTTCAAGTCGAACACCTGGGGTCCGACGTCGGCCACTCCGCGGCTGGAGGACCGCACGCACGTCCCGACCGGGAACCTGCCCGCCACCTTCGCGTCGCCGGTCAACGAGTGGTACAGCTGGTCGAACGACCTACGGCGCAATCCGGACATCAGGATCCTGGCTTCCATCGACCCGAGCAGCTTCCCGGTGGGCACTGATCCGAACCACACCTGGTACAGCGGCTGCCACCCGGTTCCGTGGACCAACACGAAGTACCGGATGCTCTGCGCGAACGCCAATCACAACGCGAGGGACCACGCGTCCGACACCCCGCTGTCGTCCACCTTCGCCAGTGCCTTCCGGAACCGTTTCCCGCTCGACGGACCGAAGCGGCTCGGTGGCGCAGCGCAACGAGATCAGGACAGGTCGATCGTCCGTTCGTGACCCAACTCCCGCCGTCGTGGGCTAGATTTCGAACGCCCTCGGTTCCGGACTCCATCGGAGGGGCGCTCTGAGGAGATTCTGGAGCGGCACATGCACCCCTTGGAAGTATCCAGACAGGCCTCGCCCCTGATGCAGGGCGGGCTCGCGGACAGTCTCTTCGAGACAGCCGAACGCGATCCCTACCTGCCGCAACTGGCACGCCGCTCCGACACCTCTCCCGCGGCCTGGTCGCAGGTCACCGCGACCGAGCTGCGGGACCAGGTGGTGGACGTGGCACGGGGCTTCATCGCGGCCGGGATCTTCCCGGGCCACCGCGTGGCCGTCATGGCACGCACCCGCTACGAATGGACCGTGCTCAGCTACGCGCTGTGGACGGTGGGCGCCGAGATCGTCCCGATCTATCCGACCTCCTCGCACGAGCAGGTCGCGTGGATCCTCCAGGACGCGAGCTGCGTCGCCGTGGTGGTGGAGGACGAGCAGGGCATCATGACGGTCGGCTCGGTGTGCGCCACGCTGCCGACCCTGCGGCACGTCTGGCAGCTCGACGCCGGGGCGCTCGCGGACCTGACGGAGTCGGGCCTTTCGGTGCCGGTCACCACCGTCGAGTCGATGCGCCGGATCGTGCTGCCGGACTCGACGGCCGTCATCGCCTACACCTCGGGCACGACGGGACATCCCAAGGGCTGCGCGCTGAGCCACAGCAGCCTGGCGAGCCCCTGCGACACCCTGCTGGCCGGGTGGGGACACACCGCCGCGCCGCCCGGGCAGCAGCCCGCCGTCCTGGCCTTCCTGCCCTTCTCCCACGTGTACGGCCTCATGATCCAGGGGCTGTGCATGCGGGGCGGGATCCTCATGGGCCACGAACCCGACCTGCGCGCGGAGGCACTGGCCGACGCCCTGCTGTCGTTCCGGCCCACCTATCTCTACGCCGTCCCGTACGTCTTCGAGAAGCTGTACAAGAATTTCCTCCGCAAGGCCGAGGAGGCGGGCAAGGGCGCCCTGTTCGAGCGTGCCGTGCGTACCGCGCAGGACTTCGCGGCGGCGGCCGAGCGACAGCGGCTGGGCACGGGTGCGGGCCCGGGCCTCGAACTGCGGCTGCAGCACGCCGTCTACGACAAGACGGTGTACCGCAAGCTCCGCGCGGCCCTGGGCGGAAGGGTGTGCGGCGCCGTGTCGGGCGGCTCCCCGCTCAACCGTGAACTGGCGCTGTTCTACTCGGGGATCGGGATCTTCGTCCACGACGGGTACGGGCTCACGGAGACGAGCGGCGGCATCACGGCCCAGCCCGTCGGCCGGGAGAAGTTCGGCACCGTGGGACAGCCGCTGCCCGACACGGAGATCCATGTGGCCGACGACGGGGAGATCCTCGTCCGGGGGCCCTCGGTGTTCCAGGGCTATGTCAACGACGAGGAGGGCAACCGGGCCGCGCTCCACAACGGCTGGCTGGCCACCGGTGACATCGGCAGGCTCGACAACGAGGGCTATCTGAGCATCACCGGCCGCAAGAAGGACATCGTCATCACGAGCGGCGGCAAGAGTGTCGCTCCCGCGGCTCTGGAGGAGCGCCTGCGGGTCCATCCGCTCGTCCACCAGGCGGTCGTCGTGGGTGACAACCGGCCCTGCGTGGGGGCCCTGATCACCCTCGATCCCGAGTACCTCGCCCACTGGCGCTCGGTGCACGCCGTACCGGGCGACGCCCACGACCGCGAACTGCGCGAGGAGCACGCCCTGCGGGAGGAGATCAACCGAGCTGTCGGCGCGGCCAACTCCACCGTGTCGCGCTCGGAGTCCATCCGGGTGTACCGGGTGCTGCCGGAGGCGTTCGACCTGGCCAACGGGCTGCTCACGCCGTCGATGAAGCTGCGCAGGGACGCCATCGCGGACCGGTACGCGGCCGAGATCGAGGCGATGTACCAGTCGTCGTCGCGCACTCCGCGTGCCCTGCCCCCCGTGCCCACCGGCGATCCCTTCGGCTGGGACGAGACGGACAACGTCTTCGGGTGAGCCGGCGCCCACGGGCCGTGATCCCATGGACCGTGCCCGCACAGTTCGGTGCGGGCCCACCGTCGTGACGGCGCCGAGGGCCACGCGACGGGAGCCGGGAGCCGGGGGGAAACACATGCGACGAGTACGGGGCGACCGCTGGCCGGCCCGGGTGGCGACGGCGGCAGCGGCAGCGGTCGCACTGCTGGCGTCCACCGCTGCCTGTGGGGGCACGGACACCGGAGCGGGGGGCGCGGGCGCCGGGGACACCCACAGCGGCTCCCCCACCCCGTCGCACGCCCGTTTCGTCCAGGACATCGAGTGGTCCGACGGCGGCCGTGTGGGCATGTACTACGCGGCCGGGCGCGGCCTCATGGAGCAGCACCAGGACACCGCGGGCGGACCGTGGAGTAAGCCCCGGCCGGTGTACGCGACCGAGGGCGACGCGTGCCGGAGCATCACGCTCAAGGCCTTCCGCGACACGGTCACGGCGATCGCCAACTGGGGTGTGTACTGCGCGGACGGCGAACCGCCGACGGAATCGGTCGCGGCCGTCGGCACCCGGAACCTGGCGACCTGGGACACCAGGGCGACCGAGGACTTCGACGGCTGGGAGAAGGCCGCGACCGTGGCCGGCACCGAGGACCTGCTGTTCACGAGATCGTCCACCGAGTGGCTCACCCGGCTGCGCTGGAGCCCGACGGGCGGCTTCGGCGACGTGGAGAACATCCGCCGTTAGACGGCCCTGACGACGCCGTACGGCCGAGCGGCCAAAAAATTTGTGTCGTGCACGCTTCTTGACGGCTCTCGATCGAGCGACTTACTTTCGCAGCGATTAAAACGATTCAACTCCCCGGGCCCTTCAGGGGGTCCTCTTTGTGCTGCCCTCCAGGCTCCACGCCACAAGCCGGCTCCAAGCCTCAAGCTCCAAGAGTGGACAAGAACCATGAACGACCACACCGCAGTGCCCCGGACGGGTCTCCCGCGCCGTACCGTCCTCGCCGCGGCGGCGGCCACGGCTGCCGCCGCCGGCGTCATCGACTGGGCGGCGCCCGGCAGCGCCTCGGCCGCGACCCCGGCCGCCACCGCGGGAGCCGCCGGCTCCTCCTCCCTGCGTTTCGCCGAGCCGGGCCGCGCGGTGCGCCCGAAGTTCCGCTGGTGGTGGCCCGACGGCCTGGTGCAGCCGGACGAGATCAGACGGGAGATCGACCAGATCGCCGACGCGGGCTTCGGCGGCGCCGAGATAGCCGCCGTCCACCACAGCGTCACCGACACCTCCTCCCTGGACACGGCCCGCCACGGCTGGGGAACCGCCGCCTGGGTCGCGGGAGTCGAGGCCGCGCTGAGCCAGGCCGCCCGGCGCGGTCTCACCATCGACCTCACCGTCGGGCCCAGCTGGCCCGCCGCCGTACCCGGCATCACCCCCGACAGCGACGCGGCCGTCAAGGAACTGGCCCACGGAGCGGCCACCCTGGCCCCGGGCGCCACGTTCTCCGGGCCCGTTCCGAAGCCCGTCCACGAGGCTGCGGCCGGTGTGACCGCGCAGCGGCTGCTCCTGGTGCAGGCGGCCCGGGTGAACACCGCGAACTCCACCCGCAAGGAGACCGGCCTCGACCTGGACTCGGTCCGCGATCTCACCTCCACGGTCACCGGCGGCGCCCTCGACTGGACCGCGCCCGACGACGGCACCTGGGTGGTGATCGCGTACTGGGTGCGCGGCTCCGGCCAGACCCCGGAGGCCGGACCGCACACCGACCCGCCGGCCTACGTCGTCGACCACTTCAGCGCGGCCGGCACCCGCGCGGTGACCGACTTCTGGGAGAAGCACATCCTCACGAAGTCCGTGCGCCGCCTGCTGAAGGTGTCCGGCGGGGCGCTCTTCGAGGACTCCATCGAGCTGGAGACCGACGGACTGCAGTGGACGCCGGGCCTGCCCGACGCGTTCCGCGAGCACACCGGCCGGTCCCTGCTGCCGCTGCTGCCCGCCCTGGTCCTGGACAACAGCAACCAGGTGTACGCCTTCGAGGCCGCCGTCACCCGCCAGATCCGGCACGACTTCTGGGAGACGGTCTCCACCCTCGTCAACGAGCACCACTTCACGGCGCTGCGCACCTGGGCCCACTCGCTGGGCCTGGAACTGCGCTCGCAGCCCTACGGGTTGCAGACCGACGCCATCGCCACGGCCGCGATCCTGGACATCCCGGAGGGCGAGTCCCTGGGCTTCAAGAACCTCGACGACTACCGGTGCCTGGCCGGCGGCCGTGACATGGCGGGGCACACCGTGCTCTCCTGCGAGGCGGGCGCGTACACGGGCGGCGCGTACAGCACCACGTGGCAGAAGTTCCTGCGGACCATGGGCGGCGCCTACGCCGCCGGGGTCAACCAGACGGTCGTCCACGGCTTCTCCTACGCCGAGTTCCCGGGCGTCAACTGGCCGGGATACGCGGCCTTCACCCCGTACAAGGGTGTGGCCGGTTACGGCGAGTCCTGGGGTCCCCGGCATCCGACCTGGAAGCACGTCTCGGACGTCTCCGGCTACCTGGGCCGGGTCCACCAGGTGCTGCAGACCGGCAGGGCCAAGGCGGACGTGGCGGTGTTCCGGCAGACCGGCTACACGGCCACCGGCATCGGCGCGTCCTGGTTCACCGCGACGGGCATCACGCTCGGCTGGAGCCACCAGTTCCTCAGCGGCCCGCTCCTCGACCTGCCGTCCGCCGTCGTGCGCAAGGGACGGCTCGCCCCGGACGGCCCCGCGTACAAGGCCCTGTTCGTCGAGGGCGACTTCTTCTACGGGTCCACGGTGACGCTCGCCCTGCGGGACGCGCGCGCCCTGCTGCGGTTCAGCCGCGCCGGACTGCCGATCGTGCTGCTCGGCGCCTGGGACACGGTGGTGCCGCCCGGCGTCCCGGACACCGGCGAGGGCGACGAACTGCGGTCCGTGGTCAAGGAGTTGCTGGCCCGGCCGCTGGTCCGCACGGTCACCGACAAGACCTTGGTCGGTGACGCGCTCACCGCGCTCGGAGTGCGGCCCGACGTCGGGTACGCGACCGCGTCGACCCTCCTCAACGCCCACCGGGTGGCCGACGGTGTCGACTACTACTACCTGTGCAACGGCAAGCACGCCGAGACGGTCAAGCCGGCCGTCGCCGCGATCGACCACGAGGTCACCCTGCACCGCACCACGGCCAAGGGTGTGCCGTACCTGCTGGATCCGTGGACCGGGAAGGCGGAGCGCGTCGCCCGCTACACGGAGGACGGCGACTCGGTGACCGTGCGGGTGACCCTGCAGCCCGCGGAGACCCTCATCGTGGCGATCGGCAGGCCGGGGCTCTTCGGTGACCGCAACGGCTCCCGCCCGTACGCCGTCGGCAGCGAGGCCGAGGAGGTGCGCTTCACCGACGCCGGTCTCACCGTGCGGGCCACGACCGCGGGCACGTACCGGACCACGCTTTCCAAGGGACGCGCCGTCAGCGCCACGCTGAAGGACATCCCGGAGCCGATGGAACTGACGTCGTGGCGTCTGCGTGTCCAGGACTGGCGGCCGGGCGCCTCGGCGACGAAGACCACCGTCGTCGAACACGAGGTGACGCTGGACTCGCTGGTGCCCTGGTCGCAGATCCCCGAGCTCGCGGATGTCTCGGGCATCGGCCGCTACCGCACCACCGTCACGCTCGGCGGCGGCTGGACCGGCGGGCACGGCGCACGTCTGGAGCTGGGCTCGGCGACCGACACCTGCCGGGTCACGGTCAACGGCCACCGGCTCGACCCGGTCGACCAGATCCATCCCGTGGTGGACCTGGGCGACCTGCTCGAACGCGGCACGAACACCATCGAGGTCGAGGTGGCCACCCCACTCGCCAACCGCCTGCGCATCAGCGACCCCGCTGTGTACGGCGGTCTGACCCGGGCGGCGTACGGGCTGCTGGGGCCGGTCCGGCTGGTCCCGTACGGGGAGGCCCGGATCGCCTGATCGGACCCATGGCCGACCGGCCGCCGTGCCTGCGGCGTCCGGTCGACCGGCCTGTTCCGGGCGGCACGTCGTCGGCCCGCGATCGCCGAGGCGGTCGCGGGCCGAACGGTCGCCGTCACCCGGTCGTCGTCACTCGGTCGCCGCACCCACCAGTGGGCCTTCGGGCACCGGCGCGGCCAGGGCCGGTACCGGCAGCTCGCGGGGTGTGTGCCGGGATTCGCGCAGGCTGGGCGCGGGCGCGGTCGGGACCAGCGGGGCGCGTTCCCTCGCACGGGCCCGGCGGGAGAACCAGACGATCCGTCCGCCACCGCCCGTGGCACAGCACCCCCAGCCGTCGCTCAGCGCGGCGACGTGCGCCAGCCAGCCCCGCGTCGCGGACTCCGGGTGGGACTTCCCGTCGATGTCCGCGATCGCGGTGATGAGGTGCTGGCCGTTCCACCACATCTCCAGCGTGGTGTTCTTGTCCGTCGCGTGCGCGTCGATCGTCCGCAGCAGCAGCTCCGCGCAGTGGCAGACGGGCTCGACGAGGTTCTCCAGGTCCCAGTACCGGAGATGGGCGGCCAGAATGCGCCTGACCTGCTCGACCCGCTCCGGACTGACCTCCACGTCGAGGTGGTAGTAGCAGGGGACTACGGTCTTCATCGTCGTTGGCTCCTCACCGGCAACCGGCGAAGCTCTCGCTCCTCATCGTCCCGGTGGACCTGGCTCTGAATGCAGAGCGTGAGCAGTGATCGCTTCTGAGTCATTCCCAGAGTGCGAGCGGTACTCCATTCGTGCAACCCGAGCGATGGCCCAATGTCGTTGAAACGACAACAGGACGTTGAGTGGCTGCACGTGCACCATGAGTGAAGGTGTCGGCCGCCGTAGTCGGTCGATACCTCCGCGTGCACGGTCATCACGCACAACCGGGCGAACCGTGCGCATCCGAGGGAATGGAAGGTGACCAGTGAGATGCTGCTGCCTGCCAAAGACGAGGTCGCCAGGCTGCTGGAGCTGTACCGGGCCTGGGAACGCATGATGCTCGCGGCCCCCGCCGACCACGGCGCACGAGGCAATTTCGAGGACACGGGCTACACGCTCTGCGTCCTCATGGGCAAACGCTGCGCACGTGAGGCCGTACACGCCGCCGAGCGCTATCTGTCGGCCAGTTCGGCCCGGCGCCGCGAACGGGCCGGTCACGGCCCGCCGATCGGCGCGCTTCCGGGACATTCCGACCCACTCGCGGTGAGCCCCGCGACCTAGGAAGACCCCTCCGAGCCGTGGGCGACCGCGGACCTGGACCAGGACATCGACGACGGAGATGAATCACATGACCGAGAACCCGGCCGGCGGCCACGTCCCCCCTGTTGGCCGCACGACCGTCGTTCAGATCGGCCGCGTCCCCGTCGTCGACGTCCGTCCGGCCGTCGACCGCGGCAACCGCCCCGCGAAGGCGGTGGTGGGTGAGACCTTCCAGGTCAGCGCCACACTGTTCGGCGAGGGCCACGACGTGGTCGCCGCGAACGTCGTGCTGTGCGGCCCCGACGGGCGCACCGGCCCCTGGACTCCCCTGCGGGAACTGGCCCCCGGTACGGACCGCTGGGGCGCCGACGTCACGCCCACCGCGATGGGCGAGTGGACCTACTGGGTGGAGGCGTGGTCGGACCCCGTGTCCGCCTGGCGCCGGTCGGCCCGCATAAAGATCCCGGCCGGCATCGACGTGGGCCTGGTCCTGGAGGAGGGCGCCGAGTTGTACGAGCGGGCCGCCTCCGGTGTGCCGCGCGACGCCGGCCGAGCGGCGGTCCTGACCGCCGCGGACGCCCTTCGCGACGATGCCCGGCCCCCGTCCGCCCGGCTCGCCGCCGCCCTGACCCCGGACGTGGACACGGCACTCGCCGGGCACCCCCTGCGGGAGCGGATCACGCGGTCGGCCCCGCTTCCCCTGCTGGTGGAACGGGAGCGGGCGCTGTTCGGCTCCTGGTACGAGTTCTTCCCGCGCTCGGAGGGCGCGGTGGTGGAGCCCGGGAAACCACCGGTCAGCGGCACTTTCCGGACGGCGGCCCGGCGGCTGCCCGCGATCGCGGACATGGGTTTCGACGTCGTCTATCTGCCGCCGATCCACCCCATCGGTACGACCTTCCGCAAGGGACCCAACAACAATCTCTCGGCGAATCGTGAGGATGTCGGAGTCCCCTGGGCGATCGGTTCGCCTGAGGGCGGGCACGACGCCGTCCACCCCGACCTCGGCACGATCGACGACTTCGACGACTTCGTGCGCGCCGCGACCGCTCTGCGGCTCGAAGTCGCCCTGGACTTCGCGCTCCAGTGCTCACCCGACCACCCGTGGGTGGAGAAGCATCCGGAATGGTTCCGGCACCGGGCGGACGGCACGATCGCGTACGCGGAGAACCCGCCGAAGAAGTACCAGGACATCTATCCGATCGCCTTCGACGAAGACATGCCGGGCCTGGTCGAGGAAACCCTCGGCATTCTGCGGTTCTGGATGAGTCACGGCGTGCGGATCTTCCGTGTGGACAATCCGCATACGAAACCGGTCATGTTCTGGGAAGAGGTGATCGGGGAGATCAATCGCACCGATCCCGATGTGATCTTCCTGGCCGAGGCGTTCACCCGCCCGGCGATGATGAACACCCTCGGCGCGGTCGGTTTCCAGCAGTCCTACACGTATTTCACCTGGCGCAACACCAAAGAAGAACTGACCGAATACCTCACCGAACTCTCCGGTGAGGCGGCGGCCCATATGCGCCCCAACTTCTTCGTCAACACCCCCGACATCCTCCCGGAGTTCCTTCAGCACGGCGGCCGGCCCGCTTTCGAGATCCGGGCCGTGCTGGCGGCGACACTCTCGCCCACCTGGGGGATGTACGCGGGATACGAGCTGTGCGAGAACACCGCGGCGAGAGCCGGTACCGAGGACTATCTCGACTCGGAGAAATACCAGTTGCGGCCGCGGGACTGGGAATCCGCCGAGCGGGCGGGCACGTCCCTCGCACCGCTCATCGGTTCGCTGAACAGGATCCGGCGGGAACATCCCGCACTGCGCCGGCTCCGGAACGTCCACTTCCACCACGCCGACAACGACGCCGTGATCGCGTACAGCAAGCGCGACGGCACGGACACGGTTCTGGTGGTCGTGAACCTCGACCCCCACCACACCCAGGAAGCCACGGTCTCGTTGGACATGCCACGACTCGGCCTCGACCGGCACGCG